>NZ_JAKNRA010000006.1:0-161682 GCF_022213125.1 Oceanobacillus alkalisoli
TCCAAGCATGAATGGTAGTGTCGCTAACATTGTATTTTCTTGCAACAATACTATCAGGCAGCTCCCCCTCTAGCACGCACAATACAGCTTGAACCCTTTCATCCAATGTGTGTTTCATTACTTTCTCAGACATAATAAAAACTCCCTTTATAGTAGTAGAGATCTTTTATTATTTCTCTGTCTACTATAAAGGGAGCATATCACACATCCTCTTGTCCCATTATTTTTTAATTACCGCTTAATCTGATTGTATCGCGAGCAATCATTACTTCTTCATTCGTCGGAATGACAATGACTTTTACTGGGGAATGCGGGTAGTTGATGAACTGTTCTTTCCCACGGACATCATTCCGCTTCGGATCCCAATATACACCCATGAACTCAAGTCCTGTTAAAATTTTCTCTCTCATTGTAATACTATTTTCGCCGACTCCTGCTGTAAAGATGATTGCGTCAACACCTGACATTTTCGCAGCATAAGAACCAAGGTATTTGTGGATTCGCTCTGCAAAAACGGTTAGTGCAAGTTCTGCTCGCTCATTTGTTTCAGATTGTTCCTCAATATCACGTAAATCACTGGAAAAACCAGATAAAGCAAGCATTCCACTTTCTTTATTCAGTACGTTGATTACTTCATCCGCTGACTTTCCGGTTTTTTCCATAATATATGGGATTAATGCCGGATCAATATCTCCTGAGCGTGTCCCCATTGTTACACCTGCCAGTGGTGTGAAGCCCATGGATGTATCAATGGATTCTCCGCCTTGAACAGCAGTTACACTTGCTCCATTACCAATATGGCACGTAATTAATCTTAGGCTTTCAAGCGGTGCTCCGATTAATTCTGCTGCCCGTTCGGATACATATTTATGAGATGTACCATGGAAGCCATATTTACGAATGCCGTAGTCTGTATAATAATTCTTCGGTAAGCTATATACATAGGATGATTTTGGCATCGTTTGATGGAACGCTGTATCAAAAACAGCAACCATCGGTACATCCGGTAAAATTTCTTTGAAGGCACGGATTCCAGTTAAGTTAGCTGGATTATGAAGTGGTGCCAATTCGGATACTTTTTCAATTGTCTCAATCACTTCATCTGTAATCCGTACGGAATCACTGAAATGTTCTCCACCATGCACAACCCGGTGACCAACTGCATCAATTTCATCAAACGACTGGATGACTCCTGTGTTGATAAGTGCTTCTAAAAGCATTTTGACAGCTACTTCATGATCTGGAATATCTTGTACTATCTTATCTTCTTTTCCATCTACTTCGATTTGGAAGATCGAGTCAGCTAACCCAATTCGTTCTACTAATCCAATTGCAGATACTTTTTCTTCAGGCATCTCAATTAATTGAAACTTTAGAGATGAGCTTCCGGCGTTAATAGCCAATACGTTTTTCATACTATCACTCCACCATCAATATTTTAGTTTTCATAAGTTTGAAACCAACGATTCATTTGTCCAAGTATGTCCGCCATCGCATTATGACTCGTTAAAGATGGCAGCTGTACCAGCAACGGCTGCTTCGGACTATTAGTGTTTACCCCTTTTTTCTGAAGAACTAAAATGCTTTTTACATTCCTTGATGATTTGAAGCTTGATTCCGGTAAACGGAGGACACCGACAATATGCGCATGCTCTTTCAGATAGCGGTTCAATTGGTCGGACTGATCGCTCTCAAATAAAAAATCAGGCACAACAAAAATAAGGTACCCCGCTTCCTTTGTGTAGGTCATGCTCTGTTCAATGAATAAATGGTGCGCATAGGAATGTCCTTCTTCTGCTTTTAATTCATAGTCCCCTGCCCGGATATCATCTGGATAAAAACCTACCGGAAGATCGGCTACAACCAAATCAACTGGATCAAGTAATAATGGTGCAAGACTGTCCTGATGGAAAAATTCAATTTCCTGCTTTAGGAGATTGGCACTGCTCACTGCAAGCTGGATAAGTGTCGGGTCGACTTCACTGGCATAAGTTTTTAGCTCCTGCTCGAGCTGTTCCATGACGGTAAAGAGTAGATTCCCTGTGCCACCAGCCGGATCAAAAAGCCGGATCTGTTTATTGTTTCTCATCAACTGATTTGCCAAATAAGCGACAATCATACCAACAGATTCCGGAGTCATCACATGTTGTTCCTGAACCGATCCTTTCATTCCGTTTAAAGCAGCAAGTTGAATTGCTTTTTTCAAATCTTGCTTGGAATGATTGATATTCTTGAATTTATCTATTTGGTTGTCTAACTTTTTACGTAAAATATCATCAAAATTCTCATGTGGTGTTTCGTAAAAAACAGTGTCCATTGTTTCCGAAAGACTGTTTAAATACGGTTCATCCACATGAGCTTGAATGATTTCAGTTGTCTCGTCGAACCATTTAAAAAGTTCTTCTACGGTTGACTTTTCCATTCCTTTCCTCCAAACATGCATATATTTCACAGAGCAAAGGCGCAAGCGCCCGTTTAACAACATCGAACTTCCACTCTTCTTTTTGAGATAAAGGAAACTCAGGCGACGACAGTGAGTTGATGTTGACTTTCACTACAAGGGTATAAGTGCGACAAAGCCTCACAAAGACCAAACGGCTAAGTCTTCTTTATCGATTGAAGGAGTGTGAAGTTTGATAGCTGCTGGGCGCTGGAGCCAGACATGGCTATTGCTAAGAATATAAGTTATTCACTACATTTATCTTAAAATTTCCTTCGCCACGAAAAATCTCTCCCGGGCTCCCGCCAGAGAGAGATCTCGATTATTTCGCTTGTTTCACAGCTTCTAAAGCAGCGTCATAGTCAGGGTGGCTTGAAACTTCATCGACATATTCTACATAAGTCACTTTGTCATTTGAATCAACAACGAAGATCGACCTCGTCAGTAAGCGCAACTCTTTAATCAAGACACCGTATTTTTCACCGAAATCAGCATCCCGATGGTCGGATAATGTGTCCAAGTTCTTAACTCCTTCAGCTGCACACCAACGCGTTTGAGCGAAAGGCAAGTCCATGCTAATCGTTAACACGTGGACATTATCAAGCTTAGACGCTTCTTCATTGAATCGTTTCGTCTGATCAGAGCATACTCCGGTATCAATGGAAGGCACGACACTTATCAATTTGACTTTTCCTTTATAATCATCTAAAGAAACTTCCTTCAAATCATTTGATAGGACAGTAAAGTTTGGTGCCTCGTCCCCAACTTTCACTTCAGTTCCTAATAAAGTGACTGGATCATTATGGAATGTAATTTGCTTCATTATTATCCTTCCTCCCAATTTAGTTCTCTTGTCTCTATTATGAAGAATCCTCATTCAGTTGTCCAATCTTTCACTTGAAATAAGGGAGAAAAATTAGTGTTACCGTATTCATCCCCTTTTAGTTAACATATTGAGGATAACAAGAGCAACTCACACAAATGAAAATCCGTTCTATATATCAAAATTTAGCGGATTTGTCTTTTTCACCTTTTCATTTTTTTCTTTGTTAGATCCTTTTTCTTTCATCATCTTCTCTACTCTATCGAAAACTTGCGGGGTCATTTCGAGAAACTTTTCATAAAGCTGTGTATGCTGATCAAGGCGCACCATCTTCACCTCGTCATTTTTGACGACGAGAAATGCAATTGGCGTTAATGAAACCCCGCCACCACTTCCGCCACCAAAAGGTAAAGTAGCATCTCCTTCCGTTGACTGAGGGCTAAACTCACTTCCTCCTGCAGCGAAACCAAAACCTACTTTTGATACAGGTATGATTGTACTTCCGTCAGGAGTTTCAATTGAATCCCCGATGATTGTATTTGTCTCTACTAAAGACTGCAGACTCTCCATTGCCGTTGTCATTAAACCTTGAATTGGATGATCTTCCATTACAATTCCCTCCGTATCCTTTACTTTTGATCATTGATTATCCGATAGATTTTTAAAAACGTGTGTATACGTAACCGAAAGATACAGTCCAGTCGTGAATATAACCCTTCCCCTTGATAATAGGACTCGACAGCGACGATTGGTTTAGATAGAACCGTGCAATATTGTTCCACCACTTTTACCGCAAGCTCTTGACATGCCCATAACCAACCGGAAATCATTCCAGTAATATGTGCTTCCCCAGTGCCAATTCCTGTCTCCCATTCAAGCTCTCTTACCTCTATCTTTTTTATAAACGGAATGATTTTCTTCCAATCGACTTCAGGTAAGGCATGGTTCTTACCTGACTCTGTTGTGCCTTCTAAACGTGGTAAATCAATCGATTTTTTCCATAGGAGAATGTTCATGACGGACAGAAAAATGTCGAGTTTGTGAACGACTGTCAATTCGAATCGATAAGAAAATGCAATATTTACCTTTAAAGTAGTGATAAGGATTAAAAAAAGGGTAAATAGAAACAATAGCAGGGAGAAAAATATAATCCAGACCATAAGGATGCTTCCTTTTTCTTTTTCCAGTGATTATTCTTTAGCTTGTTCGATTATTATTTTTTTAATCATCATTATGAATATAATTGGATTATACGATTATGGGATGATATGATAAAATTATGAACTTCAACGGGAGGCGCATACATTGGTGCAGCGAAATCAATTGTTTTTCCATTATTTAAAAGATGACGAAACAGATGCAAAAGTGGACGCGTTGGGAGCGATTGCTGTAGATAACGGCTTTGCGATTGTCGACCATCCGGATAAGGCAAGTATTATTGTAAGTATTGGCGGTGATGGTGCTTTTCTACAAGCAGTAAGAAAAAGCGGTTTCCGACAGGACGCCATTTATGTCGGGATTACGCGCGACGGTGAATCAGGTCTGTATTGTGATTTTGACCTTGATAATTTCGATGAAATGCTTCACAGTCTGATGCATGAAGAATTGGAAGTGCGTAGATTTCCTGTAATTAAAGCTCGAATCAACGACGGAACAGAATATCATTGTTTAAATGAAGTAAGTATCCGTTCTACAATAGTTAAAACGATTGTCATTGACGTTTTAATTGATGATGTTTATTTCGAAACATTCCGTGGCGATGGCCTAATCGTTTCCACTCCAACAGGAAGTACAGGATATAGCAAATCTGCATTTGGTGCAGTGATCGATCCACTCATATCAAGCTATCAGGTTTCAGAAGTTGCTTCGTTAAATAATAATCAATATCGGACATTAGGCTCTTCTTTTGTTTTAAGTAAAGACAGGCAGCTAACCTTGAATGTTCAGCCAACAGGTAATGACCATCCGATTATTAGTCTGGATAATGAAGCACATCCAATAAGAAAAATCTCCTCTCTTCAAGTTGAGATGAATGATACGGCCATTAAAACGGTGAAATTAAAAAATAATTCTTTCTGGGACCGGGTGAGGCGGACATTCTTGTAATCATCTAACCTGAATAAAAACAGGACGCAGCGTAAATCTGCGTCCTGTTTTTTGCCTGATTGCAGGCTTTTGTTATTCACTTATACTGTTTATTGACCGCTAAACTGTTGCTGTGCCATTGTTACGAGACGTTTTGTAATCTCGCCACCAACTGAACCGTTCGCACGGGAAGTTGTGTCAGCACCAAGTGAAACACCAAACTCTTGAGCAATTTCATATTTCATTTGATCTAACGCTTGTTGTGCACCAGGGACTACTAATTGATTTGAAGAATTATTGTTAGCCATGTTAGCTCACCTCCTTGGTAACTATAGATTGTGTTACTTGGAGGAATATCATACACAACTAAACTTAACAGTTCCTGGTAATCTTCCTAAGTGTACCATGTGTTCTTATAATAAATCTTCAAACTCGGTTTCTTTCCTTTTAGCGGTAACATGGATTGTTTCAATTCCTGCAATTGCTTCTTCAATGGACGGCCTGAAATCATGTCGTGCTTCCATCGCATTGATTTTATCACGGCGAGGTTTCGTCTTTGGTGACTTCGGTACAAAAATTGTACAGCAATCTTCATATGGCAGGATAGAAATATCATAGGTATCAATCTCTTTTGATATATCCACGACCTCTGCCTTATCCATCGCTACAAGCGGACGAATAACCGGATAGTTTGTCACTTCATTAATTGTGTGCATGCTCTCCATTGTTTGACTTGCAACTTGTCCAAGATTCTCTCCTGTCGTGAGAGATAGAATATTTTCTTGTTTACAGACTGCTTCAGCTATTTTGAACATCATTCGGCGCATGCTCGTCATCGCATAGCTATCTGGGATTTCGCGGAATATTTCCTGTTGTAATTTCGTAAATGGTACGATATGAACTTTAATCGACTTTCCGTAACCGACTAATTTCTTTGTAAGATCAAGCACCTTCTGTCTTGCTCGTTCACTCGTATATGGCGGTGAATGGAAATGGATGGCTTCGAGCTGAACACCACGCTTCATGGCGAGATACCCTGCAACTGGACTATCAATCCCACCAGAAAGCAGCAAAAGAGATTTACCAGCAGTTCCGACAGGCAATCCACCAGCTCCCGAAATATTTTCCGATGTAATATATGTTGCCTCAAGACGCACTTCCACCTTTATTTCTACATCCGGTTCATGAACGTCAACGGTATAGTCTTCCGTATTCACTAAGAGATGTTCTCCTAGTATCTGGTTCATTTCTTGTGAACCATAAGAGAAATTTTTATCCACTCGTTTTGCTGCCACTTTAAATGTCCGAGCATTTGCTTTTTTCAATGCTTCCAGTGTCGCTTCCTTTATTTTTTCAATATCATTTTCCACTTTAAATGCAAGGGATAGACTATGAATTCCAAATACTTTTCTGCAAATCTCGATAATCGGTTCTGGCTCATGTCCGTTTAAGAGCACGAACATTCTGCCTTGCGTTCGCTTTACTTTTGCATTTTGGAAATCTTTTAGTTTAACTTGAAGGTTCTCCTGGAGGGCTTGGATAAAGCTCCGAATGTTCTTTCCTTTTAATGCCATTTCTCCGTAACGTATTAATATATGATCATATTGCATGGTTATCTACCTCAAAACTTCCTTAAATTCATGTATTGCCTCTTCTAATGAAACGACAAAACGTTCCATTTCTTCTTGTGTATTGTTATAAGACAAGCTAATTCTTAATCCAGAAACTGCGATCTCCCTTGGTAATCCACAGGCAGCGAGGACTTTGCTCTCATCTTTCTCTTTTGAAGAACAAGCGGACTTCGTAGAGATATAAATCCCCTTCTCCCCGAGCATATGAATCATCACTTCCGGCTTGATGCGTGGCACGGACAAGTTAAGAATATGCGGGGCTCCGTTTTTCGGACTATTGATCTGAACACCGTCCATATTTTCTAACTTTTCCCATAAAAAATCATGCATCAGCTGTAAATGACTCGTTTCGTTTTGCTGTTTTTCTTTTATTAAGCGTAATGCACGCCCCATCGAAACAGCCCCAGCAACATTCTCTGTACCAGAACGAAGGCCATTTTCCTGTCCACCTCCGTGAAATAGCGGGAAAAGCGAGGTTTGTTTATTGACATATAAAATTCCGGTTCCTTTTAAGCCATGGATTTTATGTCCGGAAAAGCTGCATAAATCGATCCGTGACCTTTGAATATCGAGCGGAACCTTACCAAGACTTTGAACTGCATCTACATGAAAATATAATTTCGGATAATTGCTTAATAATTTTCCAATTTCCTCAATCGGTTGAATAGTGCCAAGTTCATTGTTCACATGCATGACACTAACTAATATCGTATCATTTCGAATCGCCTCTTTCACATCATTCACATGAACCCGTCCTTCTTCATCTACTGGAAGAACCGTCACTTCAAATCCTAAGCTTTCAAGACTATGACAAGCCTCATCAACAGAAGGATGTTCCGTTGCTGTTGTAATAATATGTTTGCCGCGATTTTGATGTTCTAACGCAATCCCTTTAATTGCAATGTTATTCCCTTCCGTACCACCTGAAGTAAATATGATTTCATTTGGCTCAACTTGCAGGAGCGATGCTGCTTGCTGTTTAGCAGCATGTAGAAGCTTCTCTGTCGCACCGCCAAGTTGGTGGATCGATGACGGATTTGCAAAAAACTTCTCTGTTGTTTTTTGGAAACTTTCGATGACGGATGGATCTGGAATCGTCGTTGCACTATTATCCAAATAAATCATCAAATTCCTCCTTTCTTATTGTTTATTCTATATTGATTTTGATTTACGCCAAATAATTCCTTAAGAATCGTACTGCATCCAGCTATAAAAAACAAGCCCTT
This sequence comes from Oceanobacillus alkalisoli, assembly GCF_022213125.1. Classification (NCBI taxonomy): domain Bacteria; kingdom Bacillati; phylum Bacillota; class Bacilli; order Caryophanales; family Bacillaceae; genus Oceanobacillus; species Oceanobacillus alkalisoli. Next base: position 8,206 of record NZ_JAKNRA010000006.1, read on the forward strand.
TGCTTAATTATTCAAAGAAACTTCTCCGTTTCGCAGCAGAAACAAAAAGGGATACCTTTACTGATTTTATAGAATCCCCGGAGTTCATTCTACTTATAGCAGCTATTTACTTTCATTCAGCGTAAGTGTCTTGCACGTTCTCATGGTTCGCTCTCTAACCGCCGTTCAGTTCCCAGTGGACGGATGCGCATCCTTAGGCACTGCTAGAGCTCCTCGGGCTACCGCCCTGTGGGGTCTCAAGGCTCGTGCTGTTCCCGCAGGAGTCACCGTCCACCGGGCAACTGAACTGGTTGAGATAATTATTATTAATAGCATTTATTCCAGTGTCTTGTCACGATAAAATCATATCTTTGGAATAATAAATAATGTTCCAAATTAGGTTTTTCCTGGTAGCAGTCCAAACACCTCGAGACTCCTGCGGGAGGATAGGCCTGGCGAGACCCCGCAGCGCGATAGCGCGAGGAGGCTTGCCGGACCTCCAGAAGTGAGTTTCGGGCACTTACGCTGAATGAAAACGATGAGCAGTTCTTTCAGGTTCAAGATGGGGACATATACGTGGTCTATGAAGCATAGCAGGGGACTTTTTCACATAATGAAAGGCTGTATAAAAGGAAAACCTTTTTATACAGCCTGCTTTGTAATTAATCATTCATGACAAGTTGGGTTTCTTCGATGCGTTTTAAGGCACCTGGTTCGACTTGTTCAATTGCTTTTGCAGCTTTTTCTAAAGATAGTTCATATTCATACGACCGGAATAATCGTTCTGCTTCCACAAGTTCAGCGGCAAGTAATGGATTTTTACTTCGGTAGCGGTTGGCATATTGAATGACTCGTTCCGTTAAGTATGCCTGGTCAAGCATCATATCGATTTGTTCCTCAGCTTGTTCAATCGCATTTTCTGCCTCTAGCAATGACCGGTGAACGGCCCCTGTGTCCAATGGGTGCTGGTCAAGCGTTTCTAATACTTTTTTATTTCTTTGCTGTGTCTCTTCCAGACTTGTCCATATAAAGGTCGGTACTCCAGGGATATTGCTTTTACGCAAGCGACGATGCAACTCTTTAATTTGATGATGCATCTCAGACAATTTATCTTTTGCAAGCAATTCATCTTTTCTTAATGTTTGAATTGCTTCTTTAAACGTATCATGCTTTTCTTTCAAGTCATCGATTTGTTCCAGGCTGATTTCAACTCTTCTGCGTAACTCACTATGCGCAGCGTCATTTTCTTCAAAGCTCGCAAGTACTTCCGTCAATTCATTGTTCAATGCTTGAGCTTTTCTATCAACTGCAAGGAACTTTTCCAGCTCTTCATCTTTTACATAATAAGCCTTCCTTAACTCCTCAACTTCTTCCTTTGTTTCGATAAAGGATGTATGTAATGCAGTTACCGCTTCTTTGTAGGATGGGACATTTTGATCCAGATAATTCTTCGCTAATGCTTCTTCTTCGAGCAACTCATACATTTCGGTAATTCTTTCTTCCATTTCATCCAGATTCTTCTTGCCTTCCTCTAAATTACCTTCCTCAAGCAAAGTCATTACATCCGTAATTCTTTCCTGATATGTACGAACTTCGTTTTCAAAATCAAGGTGCTCGATATAAAAGCCACCTTCCTTCATTTCTTTCATTCCGGAAAGCAGTTGATCCAGTTGAGTAGAGAGTTCATGTTTCGCTTTCTTATAAACTTCAGGGAAAGCATGAACCTTCTCATCCAGTTCCTCTAGCTCGTCCTTCAACTCATCAACAATTTTTTTGGCTTCCATATAATTTCCAGCAGCACTTTCTTCATGGTAGTTCTCTAACTCTTCTTCCAGCTTATCAAGCTGTTCATCGAAATAACGATCTGCTTTCGCATACTGGTAACGATTTTGCGATATTTGCCTGCGCAGCTCTCTAATTGCCGGTTCTACCTCTTCTACTTCCATTCTGCTCGATTTTTCGGATTCGAGTAATTCCTCAAGCTCAGATAAGATACTATCGATACTTCCTTCAATCGATTGAAGAATACCCTCTGTCTCCTTCAATACTTTCTTCGCTTTAGAAATCCGAAACTTATCTGCTGCATCCTCTGCATCAAGTAAATGCTCTTCAATATCAGCAAGCTCTTTACTTACGATATAGTCCCAGCGTTCCTTCCACGCTTCAAATTTCACTTGTGTTTCACCAGATAGGGTGAGATTTTTAATTTTACTAAGTTCACCGGCTACGTTTCTCCCCATTATATCCAACTTCCACGCTTCCAGACGATCTACTTGGTCGTACACGCGCTTCCGTAATATTAAACCGATGACGATTAATACAATGATTGCCAAAATAATTCCAATGAATATTTCCATAGCGTACCTCCTAGCCCCATTTCAACAAGAGGATTTATACAATTAACAGTATGTGTTCAAAAAGGATGATAAAAAGGACCGAGGGCGGCTAAGTACGCAACGTCCTGTTGCAACGCTGACACTAACACGTCCTGTGCGTCGAAATTCCAGGCGGCGAAAGCTCCTCGCACCGGAATGTACATCGATGGGTACATGAGGAGCGGAAAGGCGAGCCTACACAGAAGTTCGAAGTCTCATTTTTACCGGACTTTTTGAACAACCTCTAACATGTATTTAAATTACATTTCATTCAAATCTGTTATGATATAGTATTAATATAGCATGTAATCAGTTACTTTGGCTAAGAAAAAGAAAATTTTGTCTAATTTTTATTACTTTCCCTGAAATTTGTCGGAAACATCTTCATTTTCGACAATAAATTTCAGCCAATTTTGGATAGTTGCCACATATTTTTTCACAAAAACCTCATGCGAGTAATCACCAATCACCCTATCTTTCCATTCGTTATGTAAAATATATGGTGTAATCAACATCCCCTTTAGCTGCATGAGTAAATAATCCCTTTCATCCCCAGGCAGTTTCTTTCCTGCTAACACATTGAAAAACGCCGTACGGATATGAAAATTCTCTTTAGCAAGATAGGTGATGGTCATTTCACGGACAAATATCGAATCAAGAGTTAGTTCGCGCTGAATGAAACAAGTCAATTGAAGTTTTGATTGCTTGTATTGTATAATTGTGAAAATCAATTCGTTTAGCCGATCAATCGCAGACCAATTCTCTGTTGCTTTCAAAATGGCTTCTATTGTTTCCAAGTATTCTTCATAATATTTAGTTACGGCATATTCGAGCAGACCTTGTTTCCCGTTAAAATAATAACTAACGGAAGATACATTCACTTTGGCCCTTTGAGCGATGTCCCGAACGGACGTGCCGTGGAAACCTTTTTGGAAAAATAAAGAGGAAGCAGCATGGATTACTTTTTGTTTGGACAGATTTTTCTTCACTATAATCAGCTCCTTACCTATCCATTACGACAAATTTGCTTGAAATCCTGTAACTTTCGTTCGACAGAAATTTTACGCATGTCGAACTGCGCCGAAAAAACATATATCTCTATCTTACTGGAAACGAAGCAGAAAGCTCAAGTCTATTCAATCAGGCATTTAGTATAACGAAAAATGAGGAGGAATATGATGTTTCAACAACTCAGTTATTCAACAGAACGAACCGAAGCATATGAATTATTAATTAAGCAATTGCATGCACTTTCAGAGGGGGAAAAAGACGAGACTGCTTTACTTGCTAATGCGTCAAGCTTATTGAACCAGTTTCTTGATCAAGTAAACTGGGTCGGATTCTATCTTTGGAAAAATGATGAACTAGTCCTCGGCCCATTCCAAGGATTACCGGCTTGTATACGAATACCATATGGAAAAGGTGTTTGTGGCACAGCAATTAAAGATAAGGAAACCCAACTCGTTCCAGACGTCCATGCATTCCCTGGGCATATTGCTTGCGATGCTGCAAGTAATTCCGAAATCGTTGTACCTATTATACGGAACGGTGAAATTTATGGTGTTTTAGATATCGATAGCCCAATCAAAAATCGCTTCGATGAAACCGATCAACACTATCTGGAAAAATATGTCGAAGCACTAATAACGTATTTATAGGCAAAAAAACGAGCAGCTTTATTGGAAGCTGCTTGTTTTTTTGTGAATAAACCAAAACATTTGTGTCTTCAGCAGAGAGTGGATCAAAGTGTTAGTATGCGATTTTTCCCTTTTGATTTTGCTTGGTATAAAGCTTGATCTGCTCGTTTGAATAAGCTTTCCTGCGTGACATGCTCCCCCCTATACCAACTGGAAATACCACAAGAAACCGTAATAGAAGGGTCGGTTCCTAAAGGGATTTGCTCTCGAATTTTACCAGCAGATCGCTGAGCATCTCTTAATGCTAGTTCCGGCAAGTATACAGCAAACTCCTCCCCGCCCCATCTTGCTACAACCCCGTCGTTACCAATTGCTTTTTCCATTACTGATGCAGTTTGTTTCAATACTCTATCGCCGACATGATGACCATATGTATCATTCACTGACTTAAAGTTATCAATGTCAAAAAGCAGCAGTACCCCAGTTGCCCCATTCTCTTCGTGATCGTTGATTGTCTCTTCTAAATAACGCCGTGTATAAACTTGAGTCAGGTAATCCGTAATAACGGTTGTTTGCAATCTTTCTTTTAAAATCGTATTCGAAATGGCTAAAGCAGAATGTTGCATCAACGACACAATCAGCTTAAAATTCTCAAAACCGAAATAATAAGCGTTTTTATGTAAAACAATTGCAAAACCCATACTTAATCCAGAATAAACCATCGGAATTACCATAACCGATTGATAGCCGTATTTTTCTAATTCCGTTGCATTACCGGTAAAAATCGCTTCTCTTGTCTTCATAATTTTAACTTTATATTCATTTGCCAATTGCTGACCTTGAATTCCTTGAAATAAAGCGGTACTGCCGGTTAAGATATCAAAGTCTTTGTCTGACTTTTCATCAAAATAAATAAAACCAACTTCTGTAGCGCCCGTTATTTTCATAATTTGCTTCCGAATTAGCTCCGTTAACTCCTCTAATTTCAACGCAGCATTTAAATCATGGATCGTATTATTTAATAAAGTAAGCTCGGAAACCTGACTAAGAGAGTCCTCATACAGCATCGTTTTTTCCAATGCTTTCCCGGATAAAAATGCAAACTCCTCGATAAACTGCTGTTCCTGTAATGGAAAATAATCAGTGATCGGCACGATGAGTTCAAGCACACCATACACACTTTGCTCTCCCGCAATTGGTGCATAGACGGTTTTTATCCCTTGCTCTGACTCCACTTCTATTTGAAACTTTCCTGTCATAAATACTTCGGTGCTAACTGGCATCGGCAATGTGTCTGAGTATTTTAATATTTTAATTGGTAGAGTTGAAGTCGCTCCATATTCCAGTGTTAAAATAAGATGGAATGAATAATCTTGATAGACACTTTCCAAAGCCTCGACCATCTGATGTAAGACTTCGCTTTTATCATGTGCCATTAACATTTTCATACTTGTATCGAGTAATAGTGTATTATATTTTTGTTGAAGCATCTTGTTCCATATGCGCTCAACGATGGAAAAAGCTTTTTCAGTTTTTTCCCGTAATTGAAGGAGGACTTGTTCCGTGAGGGATACAGGCTTATCATAGAGAAGAAATAATACGGAAGACTTTTCCAGTTGTATCGGAATAAAGCGAACGTATTCCGGCTTCTTCCCTTTGAAGAAATGATCTGCAATGAGGTCCTTATTTGAAATAAACTCCTCTGGCTCATACTGCTTCAAATGAGAAACAGAAGCAAGTAACCGCAAAGAATTAGTCGTTTCAAAGTGAAGGTAAAGTGCAAGATAATCCGTTTCGAGGTATTCGCTTAGTCTTCGGAGCATTTTTTCTATAAGCTCATTATCCAATCTTTCCTGTTTGAGCATATCGTAATAATATCATAGTATAGAAGCTGTAATTCGTGATTTTCTTTCATTTATATCACCTATATTTATTTCATTAAGATGTAATGCTGCCTTTCAACTATATTATACGCGAAATAGTTCTGTCTTCCTATGTATGACAGTCAAATTTTACAATAACATCACCTTGAAGTAGGTCTTTTAAATTAATTGACGATGAAAGTTCGTTATTCTTAAAAAAATTATATTTTTCGTTGACTTTTTCACTATTAAATAATATAATATACTTTGTGTAAATTTAAGGTAGCCTTTGCGTTCAATGCATTGCAACTAGTTTGTTCCTTATACAGATATAAGGGCGTATCGTGTAACTCTCTGCTGCTGGAGCGATGGTACAAGAAAACAAACTAGCCAGTGTGGTTGACGTGGTGATTTATTTTTATGCAAAAATAAAATCAAAGGAGGAAATGTCTATGGCACGCTATACAGGTCCTGTATGGAAGAAATCACGTCGTTTTGGCATTTCATTAACTGGAACAGGTAAGGAATTAGATAAGCGCCCTTACGCTCCTGGACAACATGGTCCGAACCAAAGAAAAAAGCTATCTGAATATGGTCTTCAGCTTCAAGAGAAGCAAAAATTACGTTATATGTACGGATTAAACGAGCGTCAATTCCGTAACCTATTCAACAAAGCAGGTAAAATGAAAGGGATCCATGGTGAGAACTTCATGATCTTACTTGAATCTCGTCTTGATAACCTTGTTTACCGTTTAGGTCTTGCTCGTACACGCAAACAAGCTCGTCAGCTTGTAAACCATGGTCACGTTCTAGTTGATGGCCGTCGTGTAGATATTCCATCTTACACGGTTACTCCTGGTCAAACAATCGGCTTACGCGAGCGTTCAAGAGAGCTTGACATCGTGAAAGAAGCAATCGAAGTGAACAGCTTCGTACCAGAGTACACAACTTTCAACGCAGACAACGTAGAAGGTTCATACACTCGTTACCCAGAGCGTTCTGAACTTCCAGCAGAGATTAACGAATCTCTTATCGTTGAGTTCTACTCTCGTTAATATCTATCTTATCAAATTAAAAGTATCAACCCCCTTGAAATCACTATTTCAGGGGGTTTTTCTTTGCATTGCAACTTAATACATCATTAATCATATGTGAACCGTAACAAATCCCCAAAGATAATATGATCGGATAAAGACAACTCTTGTCTTGCCACATCCGCATACACTTCACAATTCTTCGTATTTACAACCTCTCCATCTTCTTTGCGGTAACAAATATTATTTTTATAAATATAATCCTCTGACAAAAAACTTCCATCTCGAAAAATAACCGGATGGCTACGATCCCTTGTGAATAGATTATGCCCAAATGAATAATGATGATCAGCACTAATTCCTAATAGATGGAGAAGTGTTGGACGTATATCGATTATCCCTCCTTGTGCCGTAATCGTTTCTCCCGCTTGACCAGGTATATGGATGATTAAAGGAACTTGTTGCTGTTTCATATGATTCGCTATATTTATTTCCTCATCTAATAATTCACTTAAACCTTTCTCATATTTTTCAGAAATGCCATAGTGATCACCTACTAGAACAAACACTGCATTTTCGTACATACCTGCTTCCTTTAATTTATCAAAAAACAGTTCAATCGATTGATCCAAATAACGAACTGTCGTAATATAGCGATTCACGACATCTTCCCCTGTGTCTGCTTCATCGATAAAAATATCCTCCTCATCCAACAAGAAAGGAAAGTGATTCGTCAAGGTAATCAATTTGGCATAATACGGTTTGGGTAGATCCTCTAAATAAGGAATCGATTGCTTAAAGAACGGTATATCTTTTATTCCATAGTTAATAGAAGTTGCCTCTGTCACCGTATAATCCTCTTTAGAGTAAAATTTATCGTATCCAAGGGATTCATACATGACATCACGATTCCAAAACGTTCGATCATTTCCATGAAAAACTGCTGAATAATAATCCTTGTTTTCTTTTAACAGATGCGGCAGACTATTAAAAGTATTTTCAGGTTTTCTTACAAAAACAGATCCACTTGCCAATGGATAAAGACTCGTATCAATCATCAATTCTGCATCAGATGTCTTTCCCTGTGCTGTTTGGTCATAAATTTGAGGGAAATAAAAGCTATCTTTAATTAATTCATTTAGAAATGGCGTAACTTCTTCTCCGTTCACTTTATGATCAATCACAAAGTTTTGCATAGATTCCAAGGTTATGAGGATAATATTTCTCCCTTCCGCTACTCCGAATAAATCCATTCGTTCCGAACTTTTTGGTTGCGTGTAATCTTCAAGTACATCAGCATCTGCTTCTGTAACAATAAGCGGTTGTAAGGGTGCTTTAATGCTTAACGCTATATCATATAAATGGTAATTTAATAAACCGATTGATTTAACCATCTGTTCCCGGTCATAAGACTCGGAAAAAATATGTACCGATTTTATTAGAGCGAAACAAATAGTTATCATAATAAAAGAAGTACTGACCATCACATACTTTCTTTTTCTCTGTTTCGGTACGGTTATATCAGATTTCTTTCTAAATAGGAACGAACCAATTATAAATAAATCAACGAATAATAAAATATCCCACCAGCTCATCAGTTCTAACGTACTGGCACTCAAACCACCAACATTATCGAACTGAAAAAGAACCGGTAATGTAACAAAATCATTATAAAATCGATAATACAGCAGATCCCCGTAAAGCACTCCTGTACCTACTAATAATAGTCCGAACAAAATAAATTTATTTACCTTTTGTCCAAAATAAAAACTGAAACCCATCGCGAGTAAAAGAGAGCCAATGGAACCTGTCAAAATTAAAAAACTATCAAAAATGGAATGATTGCTAAGATTAAAACCGACGAAGGAGACGATTACCGTCTTTCCCCAAAGAATACTCGCAACTAATAAAGTTAGTTGTATACCCGTTAGCTTTTCAAATAGTTTGTAAAGGTTTCTCATATTAAACCTTCTTCATCCTGTGTTTTAAAATGGCTTCAAGAGCAATACATGCAGTCTCAAACTCCGCTAGTGTTACATCCCCCATGAATGCAAATTGAATCCAGTTTCGTTCTAGCAGGTAGTCACTCTCGTAACTAATGATAATTCCTTTCGCTTTTAATTCATCTCCAATTTCTTTTGAAGAAACGGAATGAGGAAGTGGAATGGTTAGGATGCCGGGAGAATAATGTTTATCCCCCAAAAAGGATATATCAGCATCTGCCAGCATTCTTTTAATTGCATTTGCCATTACAGTTTTTTTGTTCATATCAAGCCTTTTTGCTGCTTCCTTTAAAGCAGCAATGAGATTAGAGGAATGCGTATATGGAACACTGTCCATTTTAGCGTATTGACCTAGATCCAAATATCTCGGTATTTCCTTACTAGGCCCTATTTCCTCCTGGTGGAAAACAATCGCTAATCCCGGATAAGAACCAAGTCCTTTTCCACTTACTGTACTGGCAAGATAGGTATCCATTAAATCAATTGGTACAATCCCAACCGAACTGCAAGCATCTACACATAATTTTACCTGATGCTTATTTGTTAATTCTTTCAAACGATCCAAATCGTAAAGATAGCCTGTCGATGTCTCGCAATGTACCGTCCATAGCCAGTTGACATCAGGATGTGATTCCAGAATGAATTCGATTTCTTCTATCGTTATTTTTTCATTCCATTCCTTTTCTACCTTTTCGTGCGGTAAATTCATCCGTTCTGCATGATCGATTAACCGATATCCAAATTCCCCATTAGCTAGTATAAGGCCTTTTCCTGGAAGTTTTTTTAGTTGAGCAGCTACTAGATCATTTGCTAATGTTCCAGTACCAACAACAATTTGCGCATGTTCAGCATTCACAAGTCCGCAAAGTCTTTCACGTACTACTTTGATATTTTCTATAAAGTCACTGGAACGATGAGAGATAGGCGGATTAAAAAATGCCTGTTCTACTTCCCTCTTTATTGCCACTGGCCCAGGCAAAAAGTTTAACTGTTTTTGGGTCTTCCCCATCATCATTTTACGAAAGGCTTTGGATGACGTTTCAAATCTTTCTTGTGTTAAGTACATTGGTTGAAACATCGCTTCCCTTGTTCCGACCATTGGACCAAAGGGTTCAAAACCAATCCTTTTATATAACCTGGTTTGACGATCCGTACCTGAAATCAAAGCCATATTATAATCCTTCTCCAAACAATAACGTACAAGAAGTTTAACCAATTGATAAAATACCCGACTCTTTCGGTAACTTCTTTTTACGGAAAGCAACCGCACCTCACAAGGGTTCGCGTCATTCGGCAAATATTCATCTAAATCAGCTAACTTCTGGTCAAGGGAAAATGGACGATTTGCCCGTACGGTAATCATCCCGATAACTTCTTCTCCATCCTTAGCAATGAAATAAATATTTTCCTCATCAAATTTATCAATTAATCGCTGACTCTGATTTTGCTCATGCTGTGGAATTTCTTCTACAAATGTTTCATAATTTAATTGATAAATCTGATCCATTTCGTCTGGATCTGATGCTATCTTATATGTTAAAGTATGTGGTTCCATTTTTTGCCTCCTCTAACGAGTAGAAAAGATTATTTTCTTGTTGCATTAATGAATTTCATAATACGTATTTAATGCTTCACCATCACCATATGTAGTTGAGTTAGTTCGTTCCCAACTACATATGGTAATGGAAAAGCCGACTTTGGTAATTATGAAATTCATTCGCATAGCAAACTATAAAATAAAAATGTTGTAGATAACTTAGTGTCTAGGGCTAGCTATGTCTGGCCTCCAGCGCCCAGCAACTAGCAGATCTTTTAGTGGGACGAGCAGTGCGCATTGCCAAACTTCACACTCTTCCAATCGATAAAGACTTAGCCGTTTGGTCTTTGTGAGGCTTAGTCGCACTTATACCCTTGTGGTGAAAGTCCACATCAACTCACTATCGTCCGTCGCCTGAGTTTCCTTTATCTCAAAGAGAAGAATGGAAGTTCGATTAAGTTCACCCCATCCTGGGTCAACATCGAACTACCCCCCATCCTGGGAGGCACAGTTTGTACGTTGCTAAACGGACGCTTCCGCCTTTGTTCTAAGATGGGGAATAAGAACAATAATTAATAAGATGAATAGACCGTTTCCAATACAGTATTCTCCCATGATCCATGCTGTTACGGGAATCGATAGCATCGCAATCAGCCCGGAAACCGTAAAGTTTCGTATAAGTAAATAGCCAATTCCAGCGATTATTCCTAAGACAACGATAGCCATTGGAACTAAGAATAACGTCGATGCTAAATAAACGACAACCCCTTTTCCGCCTCGCCCTCCAAGGTGGACCGGCCAAATGTGTCCAACTAATAGAAAAAATGCACTTACCAATAGCATTATTTTATTTTCCGGAAAAAGAAGACTAGTTAAAGAGAGCGCAATCATAACCTTGGCAACATCAATAAAGACGGTATATAAAAACCCTTTCTTACCTAGTTCTCTCCCTGCATTTCTTGCTCCCGCATTACCGCTTCCTAGTCTTCTAATATCTTGCCCAGTCATCCATTTCGTTATATAATAAGCGCCAATCAAACTTCCCATACAGTAGGATAGCAGGACAACCAATGTAATATTCAGAACCATATTCCCCCTAGCAACTTTCTAATACATCCGCACATTTTACAGCTTTTTGTTTGTTAACAGTTATTGTAAATTTCCATTTCATTGTAATATTACATGCAACGTAATTCAAGGTCGAATTTTTTATTCTAGATGAATACAAAAAAGATACGCCTTCCCTTTGAGAGACATATCTTTTTTGATTTAACCTAACTATATTATTTTGCTAATGCAAGTTTAATATGAGCTAAATGATGTTCTTCATGCCAGGCTAATTTAGCCACTTTTGTTGCTACCGTTATTTTACCGTTAATTTCGTGCGTAAAGGTTCGCTCTAATTGTTCTTCGGTTAAGCTATTACCTAAAACGACAATTCGCTCATTGATTCCTTCCAATAATTTAATAGAAGGTTCTACAGGTAGTTCTGTATCGGGTTGAACTGCCCATTCATCTTGAATGAAGTTTGGTACGGTTGGATTATCATCTGTCAAAGCGAGTTTTAACCGTTGAAACATGTTCAACTGAGAGTCTGCAATATGGTGTACGAGCTGACGAACGTTCCAGCTACCATCCCGATACGTTTTGCTTAATTCCTCATCATTCAACGAGTCGACGGTTTCTCTTAATCGAGCCGTATATGACTCTATTTGCTTTAACCATTCTTGAACATTTTCTAATGTTACCTTTTCCGGCACTTCTAATTCACCAATTGGGAACTTGACTTCCTTATTCAAAACGATTCTCCCCTATTCTATACGTAATCATAATGTATCCAGCTTCCATTCTTAGCGTACCAACAACCCGGGTAGGCGTCAAATAAGTCAATCCGTCAAGATGACTCCTGCGAAGTATCCGCTTAGCACTTCTTTTCATGTTTATTTCTGCATGTAAACGTCGCGATGATAGAGAATCGATTATTCTTTTTCTCTTCTACTTCCTTGATTGTTACCGTACAACTGATTGTATCTCCAGTGAAAACGGGTCTGAAGAATTCAAATTTCATCGTACGAGCTAACACATTATAATCTCCCCCAACCTTCGTCGGTAATGTGGCAGTCAGCAGTCCTTGAACAACTAATCTTCCAAGTTCATCTGGGGTTGTATGATGCTTTCCTTCATCTTTAGATACTGGAATGAATTTCATAATTACCAAAGTCGGCTTTTCCATTACCATATGTAGTTGGGAACGAACCAACTCAACTACATATGGTGATGGTGAAGCATTAAATACGTATTATGAAATTCATTAACTGTAGTAAATATTGCGACATCTTCTTTCGTGAATGTACAGTAAAAACGAATAATATCTCCAATTTGTAGTTCTACCGCAATTCACTCCCCCATTCTTTTATCGTTAGCAGTCTAACTATACATAACTGTATCAAATACTAAGTTCAAATTCTATCGAGTAAAAAAACCTCTCTATTCATATATAGGAGAGGTCCAAGTTTTATTTAAAACCAAATTCTTTAATTTTAGATTTAACCGTCTGTTTAATTGCTCCATGGGCTGGATCAAGGATTTTCCTTACTTCATAAATATCCTGATCCGCTGTTACAATTTCTCTTACGGTTTGCGTCCAGGCTTGAGCAGTTTCTGTGTTCACATTTATTTTTGCATGGCCGTAATGAATTGCTTTACGAATCTGTTCCCGAGGAATTCCTGTTCCACCATGCAATACCAGTGGAATATCGATGAGTTCCGAAATCTCTTTCATTTCTGCAAAACCTAATTTCGGTTCACCCTGATACGGACCATGAACAGAACCAAGCGCTGCTGCCAGTGCATCAATCCCTGTCTCTTCAACAATTCGCTCACAATGTTCGGGATCGGCATATTGAATGCCTCCAGTCAGTCCATCTTCCGTACCACCAACCGTCCCGACTTCAGCTTCTACAGATACACCATGCAGCTGCGCATATTCAACAACTTCTTTTGTCATCCGGATATTCTCTTCAATTGAATAATGCGAGCCATCAATCATGACAGATGAATATCCGGCATCAATTGCCGCTTTACACCGTTCAACCTCGATTCCATGATCGAGGTGTAAGGCGACGGGTACCGTAATCCCCAATTCTTTGATAAACATCTTCACAGTCGAAGCAATGATGCGGAAACCGCCCAAATAATCGACTAATCGCTCAGACGAGGCAACGATAACCGGTGCCTTTAATTCCTCGGCAGCTTCAAGAACCGGTCTTGCCCATAATAATGTGTTCAAATTGAACTGGCCAACAGCATAACCATTCTCTTTGGCCGTTTTCAGCATTTCTTTCATCGATACGAAAGCCATATCCTGAATCCCCCTCATCCCTATCGTACCTTTTCAAAAACTTCTTCATGCCTTTGATGATTTCTTCACTGCTTGTGTCGTTCCTCTAATGATTAATTCAGGATTAAATAGTTGCCTATCCTTCAATTGGCCGCCTGCCTTAATTTCTTTCAGTAATAAATCGACGCTCATTTTCCCCATGTCCTCTACTGGTTGGGAGACCGAAGTTAGAGCCGGTACACTTGTGGTTGCTAAAATGGTATTATCAAATCCAATGACAGATAAATCTTCAGGTATGCTTATCCCATACTCCTTTGCAGCATGGATAATTCCAATAGCAAGCAAGTCGTTACAAGCAAATATTGCAGACGGAAGTTTTGCATCGTTTCTTTTGAAAATTTCTTCAAAACAATGCTTTCCACCTTCAATCGTTGCCTCAGCATACATAATATTATCTTCCTGCACTTTCCTGCTCATTAGTTCATGCGCTTCCCGATAACCATACACCCGCATGCGACTACTATATGCATGTTCCGCTATCATGACGATATTCTCATGCCCCTGATTCAGCAGATGATTTGTTGCAATAAAACCACCTTTAAAGTCATCGATTGATACTTTTGATACATTCATTGTCGGATCATCAATCGTCAACATGACAAGCGGTACATTTCGTTCAATCAAATCATCGAGCAACGTGTCATCTTGAAATTTCGAGGCAATAAGAATTCCATCAGCTTGCTTTTGCTGCAGTACTTCCAAATATTTACGTTCTTTCTCCGGATTCGCATCCGTACTGCAAATGATCACGCTCAATCCTTCTTCATGCGCCCGATCTTCAATTGTTTTTGCCATTTCAGCAAAAAACGGGTTCGATATATCAGGCACGAGAAGACCTAATGTTTGCGTGCTTTTTCCCGTGAGAGCAGAAGCCATAATACTCGGCGTATAATTCATCTCTTTCATTGTCTCCAGCACCCGTTTACGAGTCGATTCGCGCATATTTCCCGTATTATTAATTACTTTTGAAACCGTAGCAATGGAAACACCGGCTTCTTTTGCAACATCATAAATCGTTACTTTCATATTGCAGCCTCATTTCAAGCTTTTATTTACTTCAATCTTATCAAATCTATTTCTATATTGCACATTTATGAAAAACGAAGGGATCCATCATGGATATGCCCTTCGCTTTAACTTCTATTAATATTTTCGCGCTTTATCCAATTGATCCAGACGGTTCTTGTGAGCAGCTTGGATTGACTCTTTCTCTGATACTTCCGCAATACCCACGTTCCACCAGCCACCATAGCCGTCAGTCATTGTTTTCGGAAGGACTTTAATATCTATCAGTGTGGAAATGGTCTGCTTCTTCGAGTCTTCAATTGCTTGTTCCAGTTCTTCGAAAGTCCTGACACGATATGTCTTAACGCCATAACCTTCGACTACTTTCGCAAAGTCTGTCGTCAAGATATTACCTGATTTATCATTATTCGCACGGAATTCAGTTGAGAAGCTTCCCATTCCGTTCTCCATCTGTAAATTATTGATACAGCCGAATCCAGAGTTATCAAATAAAATGACGTTAATCTTTTTGCCTTCCTGAAGGCTTGTAATCAGCTCGGAATGAAGCATCATAAAGCTCCCGTCTCCAACCATCGCATATACTTCTTTATCCGGTTCCGCCATTTTCACACCTAAGGCACCAGATATTTCATATCCCATACAAGAATACCCGTACTCCATATGATAGGTGTTTGGCTGCTTACTAACCCACATTCGCTGCATATCACCTGGAAGGCTTCCTGCCGCACCGACAACAATGGCATCCTCATCAAGCAATTGGTTAACCCTTCCTAAGACAGCAGTCTGTGTGAGGCTTGTATCTAATGCTTTTTCATATGCAGCTAACTGTTCTATTAGGCCATCGTCTATCTCGGGCTTAAAATCACTAGCATGGAAATTCGTCTCATATAAACGGTTTAGTTCATCTTGCCAAGCCTTTCGGGCAGCAGCAATTTCTCCGTCATAAGAAGATTTGTATCCAATCGCTTCAAGTTCAGATTCAAGCGTCTCTATTCCTGCTTTTGCATCCGCGATTATCTGAACGGCATCAAGTTTTGCAGCATCAAAATCAGAAATATTTATCGTTAAAAATTCCACATCTTCATGATCAAACAATCGTTTCGATGCGGTTGTAAAGTCAGTGAAGCGCGTGCCGATACCAATAATTAGATCCGCTTCTTTAGCAATCGAGTTTGCCGCACTATTACCAGTAACACCAATTCCACCAAGATTAAATTCATGTGTACTTGGAAGTGCACTCTTTCCTGCTTGTGTTTCCGCAAACGGAATCTGGAATTTCTCTGCAAATGCCCCGAGTGTTTCGGCTGCTTCCGAATAGCGTACGCCACCGCCAGAAATGATCAGTGGTTTCTTTTTCGCTTTCATCAATGCAACTGCTTGTTCCAGTTCATAGCTTTGCGGTTTTCTGCGATTCAGATGGTAAACGCGTTTTTTAAAGAACGACTCTGGAAAATCATACGCTTCTCCTTGCACATCTTGGGGAAGTGCAACAGTTACAGCTCCTGTATTCGCCTCATCTGTTAACACACGCATTGCGTTAAGCAGCGCACTCATCAACTGTTCCGGACGATTGACCCTGTCCCAATACTTACTGACCGCACGGAATGTATCATTCGTCGTCAAGCTCGCATCCCAAGGCTGTTCAACCTGTTGCAGTACCGGATCCGGCTGACGCGTTGCGAAGGTATCTCCTGGCAGAAGCAGTAATGGGATATTATTGGCTGTAGCGGTCGCCGCTGCCGTTATCATATTAGCAGAGCCCGGACCTACAGAAGACGTGCAAGCAATCAGTTGTTTCCGGTGATTTTGTTTCGCAAATGCTGTAGCTGCATGGGCCATTCCTTGTTCATTTCGTCCTTGATACACTTCCAAGTCCCCTGGATTCTCTTCTAATGCCTGACCGATACCAAGGACATTTCCGTGCCCAAAAATTGTAAATATCCCTTTAAACAGCTTATGTTCTTTCCCATCAGTATTAACATATTGCTGATTTAGAAATCGTACTAATGCTTGAGCAGTTGTTTGTCTCATATGCCCACCTCAGTAAAAATATTTTTGTGAAAACTTACTTTTCATGAAAGAGCAGTGTGCTCATTCAACTAAACGAGCACACTGTTTGCTTTCTTATCATTAAGCCCAACGGCCCGTTACAACTTTTTGACGAGTATAGAAGTTCAAACCATCTTTACCGTTTGCATGTAAGTCACCATAGAAGGAATGCTTCCAACCAGAGAACGGGAACATTGCCATTGGTGCGGGTACCCCGATGTTCACGCCGAGCATTCCTGCATCGATCGTTTCACGGAATTGACGTACAGAGCCGCCATCTTTTGTAAAGATACACGCGCCGTTTGCGAATTCTGAAGCATTTGCAGTTGCAACAGCTTCATCCAAGTCCTTCACACGTATGATGGATAGTACCGGTGCAAAAATCTCATCCTGCCAGATTGTCATATCTTTCGTTACATTATCAAAGATAGTTGGACCTACGAAGTAGCCCTCTTTATCCACAGCAGCATCTTTACGACCATCACGAATAAGGTCTGCACCTTCTTCGATACCTTTTTCGATATAGCCTACCGTGCGCTCTTTATGCTGTTCACGGATTACTGGACCCAAGAACACACTATCGTCAAGTCCATTACCAATATTTAATTCATTTGCTTTCTGGACAAGCTGTTCAATGAATTCATCTGCTACTTCATCTTCAACTGTAACGACAGCAGCTGCCATGCAACGCTCCCCTGCTGAACCAAACGCAGCATTGATTACTTGTGTTGTCGCATTATCCATATTCGCATCTTTCAGTACAATCGAATGGTTTTTCGCTCCTGCCAGTGCTTGTACTCGCTTCAAGTTATCTGTCCCGCGTTTGTACACATACTCAGCAACCGGCTGAGAACCAACGAAAGAAATTCCGGCAACTTGCTTATGATCAAGCAATCCGTTTACGACGTCATGCGCGCCATGAACAATGTTCATTACCCCTTTTGGAACTCCTGCTTCTTCTAATAATTCAACGAGGCGGATTGCTGTTAAAGGCGTACGCTCAGATGGCTTCAATACGAACGTGTTACCAGTAGCTAACGCCATTGGAAACATCCAAGCTGGAACCATCATTGGGAAGTTGAATGGTGTAATTCCACCGATTACTCCGATTGGATAACGGTACGTGCTTGCTTCAAGTCCAGTAGCAATGGACGCAAGGCTGTCACCCATCATTAATGTTGGTGCGCCTGCTGCGAATTCCACGTTTTCAATTCCACGTTGTACTTCCCCTTTTGCTTCCGCCAAGTTTTTACCGTTCTCTTTTGTAATAATCTCAGCGATTTCATCCCAATGTTCAACAAGTAGCTGCTGGTATTTGAATAGAATTCGCGCACGTCTTGGAACAGCTAGATCTTTCCACGTTTGAAATGCTTCATGAGCAGCACGAACCGCTTCGTCCACTTCTTCTACTGTAGAAACTGGTACGTGAGCAAGAACTTCACCAGTAGCCGGGTTAAAGACCTCTTCCTTTTTATCAGATTTGGACTCCACCCATTCCCCATTTATATAGTTCTTTAATACTTCAGTCTGTACTTTCTCCATTACTCATTTCCTCCTCTAAAGTATTCGCTCTAGTTGAATTCAACAAAAGCATTTTATTTATTGCAGCTTGTTTCACTTTTTCCATCGCGTCTGGGAACAATTCCAGCCGGTCATAGACAACCGGGTCTGCCTCCACTTGTTTGCGGAGAGATCTCCCGAAAGCCATCCGAAGCGCGGTTCCGATATTCACCTTACCAAAGCTAGTTGCCGCAAGCTTTCTTAAATTCTCATCGGATATACCTGTTGCACCGTGCATCACAAGCGGGATATCAACTACTGCTTCAATCGCTTTAATCAATTCAAAATCAATCTCAGCAGTCTGTTCTTCCATTCGGTGTAAAGAACCAACAGACACAGCAAGGCAGTCAACACCAGTTTCCACAGCAAAGCGCTGGGCGTCGTACGGACTTGTATGTTCTTGTTTGATATGCCTGTATTTATCCCGATAAGCAACTGAGCCAACTTCTGCCTCAACCGGAATATCGAATGCATGGGCAAGCTTCACAATTTCTTTCGTCTTTCGGATATTCTCTTCAATTGGTAATTGGGAACCATCATACATGACGGAACTATACCCCGCATGAATTGCTTTTGCCACTGTTTCATAATCAGCACCGTGATCTAGATGAATGACGACCGGAACTGTCGCTTGTTCCGCCATGGTAACGAGCATCCTGCCAAATACAGCTACAGGAATATGCTCGAGTGCCACTTTGTTTGTCGCTAGAATGACTGGTGCCCCCAAGTGTTCCGCAGCATCAATACAAGCTTTCGCATCTTCAAACCCGAATATATTGAAGGCCGGGATAGCATATTTCTTCTTCGTTGTGTCTTTTAGCACGTCTCGGAGCATTGCTAACATCTATCGCACTTCCTTTTCCAGCAACTAGTTATACGCCGACTTTTTCAGCTGTATTGATAAATTCGTTCAATTCTTCAACAGTAGGCATCGCCTCGGAACAGCTATGTCTAGAAATCACAATTGCTGCTGATGCACTACCGTATTCCATCGCTTTTGGTATATCCCAGCCATGCATAAGGCCATAAATAAAGGCTGAAGCGTAGGAGTCTCCTGCACCGAATGTTTTAAGCACTCTTGTTTTGAATGTAGCGCTTGTAAATGACTCACCTTGTTTCGTATAAGCAATCGAACCTTCTGCTCCATGCTTGATGATGACGATTTCTGCATGGTGGCTGAACCATTTCCCAGCTGTTTCTTCGTCTGTGCTCTTTTCCTTTTGGAATTGTTCCATCATGTCGAATTCATCGCGAGTTCCAATAATGACATCACATTTCTCTGCCGCCAAGTTGTAATATGTTGCCGTCTCTTTATCGTCGTTCCAAGTATACGGACGATAATCAAGATCAAAGATGACGACTACATCATGTTTACGAGCATAGTCAAGAGCTAGAAATACCGCTTCCCTTGATGGACTCGCTGCAAGCGCTGTCCCAGAAACGAGAAGTGACTTCGACTGTTTGATATAGTCTTCCGATACGTTTGATGTATCTAACTTCAAGTCAGCAACATTATCGCGGTACATGAGAATACTGCAATCTTCGGGACTCTTAATCTCTGTAAAAGCGAGGCCGGTAACAGCACCGGTATCATCAACAGATACATTTGATATATCAATATCATTTTCTTCTAAATAAGTTACAATGTAGCGACCCATTTGGTCATCGGATACCTTTCCGATGAAGCCGGTTTTTTTTCCAAGTCTTGCTGCACCGATCGTAATGTTAGCTGGAGAGCCACCGACATATTTCGTAAATGACCTTGTCTCTTCCATTGGACGGTTGATTTGATCAGCATTTAAATCGATACAGAGCCGACCAATTCCAACTAAATCTAATAGACGGCCTTCTTTAAAATTCAAGTTATACAAAGCCTTCTCCTCCCTTATGTTTCTATATTGCATCTGCTAGAGGTCTGCACCTTCCTTAGCGTTTTACCCCTTCGAATAACCATTCATGATCTTTTTCATTATTGAATTTCCATGTACGCTTTGGCCCTGCCATGACGTTCAAGTAATAACATTCATAACCTGGTACCGCAGTAAATGGATGATACCCTTCCGGAACTAATACGACATTTCTATGTTCTACTGTCATTGCTTCGTCGAGACTGCGATCATCGTTGTATACCCGCTGGAACGCAAACCCTTGACTTGGGTTGACTTCGTGATAATACGTTTCTTCCAAATAAGATTCATGTGGTAAGTTATCTTTATCGTGCTTATGCGGTGGGTAGCTTGATGTATTTCCATCTGGTGTATACACTTCCACTACAAGCAGACTGTCTGCATCTTTTCCTTCTGGTAAGATATCGTGAATCTTCCTGCTCATTTTTCCAGAACCGCGATCAGACTGTTCCACATCTTCTGGAGCAATCAGACGAGCTTCGTATGTTCCTTTACCAGGTGCCGCACATACAGCTAACTCTAAATCGGATAATGCTTCTACTTCATAATAATCGTCATTTGGAATATATACGGAATATGGGGGTATTTTCTCAAATACACTCATTCGTTCTCCGATTTCGTTAAATACCTTTTCATTTGTTTTAACATTTGCTTTTCCTGATAGAAGTACGAGGCAAACTTCATCTGTTCCTGTTTCCTTTTTCAAAGAAGCTCCCTCTTTTAATGAATAGACTTGAAAACCGACATATTCCCAACCTGCTGATTCAGGAGTAACATCAATGATCTTCCCGTCTTGATCAACTTCCTCGGGCTTAACCAGTAACTTAGACACATAATCCCTCCATAATCTTTTTGGAAACGCTTAAGTTAAGCGCTTAACCTAATCTGACCATAGTCTATAATACTCTTAATATTATTGCAAGTGAAGTGTTTCAAAAAATTAATTATTCTATTATTTGCCTATAAGTTGCTTATCCAGCAGGTTAATCTTCTTCCCGGTCTTATAGGATTCTGTTGCAGCTACAGCGATTTCAAGTGCAATTTTACCGTCTACTTCATTAACAAGTGGGGATTCCCCTTTTCTAAGCTGCTCGATAAAGGATACCATCTCCAACAAATAGGCATCTGAGAATTGAGTTGCAAAGTCTGGTAAAATATCATGTGTTCTGCCCTTGTTTTTTAGAACATACATATCTAGATTGCGCATAGAACCAAGCTGGATTGCCCCTTCTGTACCAATGATTTCTGCACGGATATCATAGCCGTAATGTGCATTTCTGCTTGCTTCTACGTCTGCTGCAGCTCCGCCGTCAAACGTCAAGTATGTTAATGCTTGGTCAACGTCTCCATGTTCTGCCACATACTCATGCTGAACAACACTGCCATGAGCAATGACCTCCTTCACTTCTTGACCGAGGAAGAATCTAGCCGTATCATATTCATGAATGGAGAAGTCGAGATAAAGTCCGCCACTATTTTGAATGAATTCTGGTGGTGGAGTATTTCCGTCTCTTGAAAGTCCCTTGAAGTAAAGCGGTTTACCGATATCTCCGGCTTCAATCCGGCGTTTTGCTTCTGCATAAGCTGGGTCAAATCGTCTCATAAAGCCAACTTGGCAAAATATATTATTAGTTTGAATCACTTCAATCACTTCATCTGCTTGCTCTAAAGTTTCCGTGATCGGTTTCTCTGTGAAAATATGTTTACCGTTTGCTGCAGCCTTTTGAATCATTTCATGGTGCGTGCTAGTCGGTGTAATAATAGCAACTGCATCAATATTTGGATCCTCAAAAATATCATCTGGATTATCCGTCCATTTTGCTACACCAATTTGTCTGGCAACTTCTTCCGCACGCCCTGGCATTTGGTCTGCTACTGCAACAAGTTCTGCGCCTTTTACTTTTTGTGCGAGATTCTCGGCATGCCAAAATCCTAACCTTCCTAAACCAAGTACTGCAATTCGAATAGATTCTTTCATTTTATATCACCCTTTTATAATTTTTCCGTACATCGACGGATTGTTTCTGTTTGCTTTTTCCAATTACGGACTGCATCCATTGCTTTTAAATTATTTAATGTGTCCTCCGCCAGATGTGTAAGATCTTTTCCATCAATGATTTGACGAGTAAAGAACTCCACTCCTTCTACATAGTAATCCGAAATAATTTGTTCCTGTTTGACGGGACCTTCATTTGGGATGAGTTCAATAATCCCCTCACCGTCTGCTTGCGGAATAAATGCTTTCGGCACTCGAATCGTTCCTTTTGTACCGACGATTTCATATTCATTTCTCGTGGACATGTTCATTCCACAATCAAAATATGATTTTTTACCATTCTTATGTTCGAATATGCCTATTGCTGCAATATCCGTATTACCATCTGCAGTTAACGTCTCCTCTACGAACAACACATCAGTTGGTTCTCCTAAAAAACTTCTAATCGCATGGATTGTGTAGCAGCCGATATCAAAAATACTGCCTCCACCATCCACTTGTGATTTAAGACGGAAATTACCCGGTTTTTCAAGCGGGAAGCTAAACGAAGCACGCATCTGCTTCACTTCCCCAATTGCTCCTTCCGCAATGATTTCCTTCACTCTTTTGTGCTGTGGATGAAATTGATACATCATCGATTCCATGAAAGTGATATTTGCAGACTTGCAAGCTGCAACCATTTCTTCCACTTGTAATGCCGTGAGTCCCGCTGGCTTTTCACAAAGGACGTTTTTACCGTAAGCTGCAGCCTTTTTCGTCCATTCAGCATGAAGCTCATTCGGAAGCGGTACATACACAGCATCGATTGTTTCGTCGGCCAATAGTTCCTCATACGAAGAATAAATAGTCGGTATATCGAATTGTTCTGCTAACTTAGTTGCCTTACGAGCCGGGTTTCTGCTTGCGATTGCTGCGACTTTACCATTTACAGACTTTTGAATTGCAGGAATGACCTGTTCTTCTGCGATTTCAGCTGTGCCTAGAATACCCCAGCTTATTTCCTCCATGTTAAACCAAACTCCCTTCCTGCAACTCTGCAATCCGGACGGTGCGTTTTTCTTTATGGGATATATTCGCTGCAAATGCCATGAGTTCTGCCTGGTAGCCATCTTCCACCGAGCAAGATGTCGGTTTATCTTCTAAGATTGCATCTGCTAACTGGTGGATTTCTTCAACATATGCCTCCTGATAACGATCCAGGTAAAAATGCTTCGGCACATCTAAAGTTACCGCTTCTTCTGTTGCAACACGAATATTTGTCTTCGATTCATTCTCAGCTGAAACAGCGCCCTTATTACCGAAAACCTCGATTCGCTGATCATAACCGTATACTGCCTGTCTGCTGTTATCGATTACACCTAGAGAACCGTTTTCAAATTGGAGTGTAATAATGGCTGTATCGACGTCCCCGTGTCTTTCAAACATGGGATCAACGAGATTCGCCGCATTTACCGTAACCTCTGTCACTTCACTTCCGGAGAGATAGCGTATTATGTCAAAGTCATGAATCGTCATGTCCATGAACATACCGCCTGATTTTGGAATATAGTTTTCAGGAGGCGGTGCCGGATCGCGGGAAGTTACTTTGATGATGTGCGGGTCACCAACCGTTCCAGTCCGGACTGTTTCATATACTTTCCGGAAATGTTTATCAAACCGTCGATTGAAGCCGACTTGGAACTTCACTCCGGTTTCTTGAATTATTTTCCGTACTTCCTTCGTTTCCTCTATATTGAAACTAATTGGCTTTTCACAGAATACATGCTTACCTGCTCTAGCTGCTGCTTTAATGTATTCAGCATGTGTATTTGTTAATGAACAGATAAGTACAAGCTGAATCTCTTTATCATTGATTAATTCTTGAGGGTCTTTTGTTATTTTTGGTACTTGTTCCTCAAAACGTGTCCCTTTTAAATGATCCGTGTATACATCGGCAATCATCGTGAGCTCTAATTTTTCGGAATGAAGTATATTATTTGCATGTAATCGCCCGATATTACCTGCACCGATGATACCTACTTTTACCTTTCCCATCTAATCCCTCCTCGGTATATTTGATGCGCCTTGAGGTTAAGCGCTTAACTACAATGAATAATAGCAAGGAAAACTCTTCGCATGGAAAGCGCTTTCCCGACTATTATTCTAATATAGTTTTTCTGAAAAAGCAATAGCTTTGTACAATATATTAATTGAACATTCTTTCGGCAATTTTTTTCATATATTTATAGGCTTCTTTCCCCAATTCGTTCTTATCCATTTTCCAGTAGTCTGCCCGGAACAACTCAAGGCTGATCATTTCATTATAGCCAATCTCTTTAAATGCTTTGCCGATACTTTCTAACTGGATAGTGCCGAGACCTGGAAATATCCGGTGACTATCATTTAGTTCATGTTTATTAAACCCTGCTTCTGCGTCATTAACATGGAAGATAAAAATCTTTTCTTTATCTACCGCTTGAACAGATTCGATGGTCGAACCACCTAAATGAAAATGATACGTGTCTACAACTAATCCGACATATTCATCATGAACCCGGTTCACGATTTCATTCGCAAGCGCCAATGTACTTACAGAGAATCCAGTAACGCCAATGAACTCAAAGGCGATAGATACTCCATGTTTCTTTCCAATTGTCGCCAACTTATGTAAACCCTCTACTGCATCATCAATTATTTCCTCCCTTGTTTCCTGACCTTTGAGCAAACTTGGGACAGCAACAATATATGGGCAGTTAATTGCTGCAGCTATCGTACACCATTTTTCCGCTTCCTCGAGCATTTGTTTTTCTTCCGCTTCTGTTTCTTTTAGCGTGAAAAATTCCAATGCATTGATTGCATAAGGATGGACACCATTTTCTTCAAAAGCCGCTTTTAAGTCAGGTAATGTTCCGCCCTCCTCTAAATAAGCATCTATTTTATATGTCCGCAACTCTAAAAGATCAAAGCCAGAGGTTTTTGCCACCTCAATATCTTCAATTAAATTGCATTGGTCTGTCGTTGAACCGTTCAAACCTAATTTCATTCCTGGATCACTCCGATACTAAAAATAGTTTTTTAAAAATGTTAACGATTCTTCCATATCTTTAAACAATATATTCAATTGTTGCTTTGATGTCGCTTCAAACGGGTGACCGCCTGGAGCAAGACTTTCAACGGTAATTGTTTTATCATAATCAATCTGTTTGATGGCTTTTACCACTTCCTCAAAAGGAAGGTGGCCTTTGCCTAAACCTCTACGGTTCGAATCTGCTACGTGGATCGTTTCAAGCCAACCTTTTAATTTCGTAAATGGATCGATCAAGTTCGCTTCATCAATATTCATATGGAACGTGTCGAGCATCGTTTTCACATTTGGTTCTTCTACTGCTTGCAAAAAATAAGAGGCAGTATCTGCATTATATACGAGGCAGTTCTCGTATCGGTTCAACGGCTCGATTACGATTTGGATTCCTAACTCATTTGCAAAAGGGGCGAGTTGCTTAATAGAATCTACTCCATTTGACCAATCTTCTTCACGTGATAAAGCAGGGATGGAACGGCCTGGAGCAGCTGGGGCAAGTACCATATACTCAGCCTCCAGATACCCTCCAATTTCTAGTTGCCTTTTAAAATAAGCGATTGCTTCATTCCTTAATGCCACATCCGGATTTGCCAGATCGGTTTCCGGCTTTAAGAAGCTTGCATCCGCATTAATTCCTCTAATATTTATATTCTCTTTCTTAGCTGTCTGTTTAATCGATGTCCAGTCGTGCGCATCAACTGCTGTACCTACCTCAACCTCATCATACCCCGTCTTCGCAGCAAAGCGAATGACATCTTCTATTGCTAAGTCACCAAAGACCCAACTGCAGAGTGAAAACTTCACTGACTTACCTCCTCTTGATTAAAGTGAATCGTCTCTCCTGTATCTGCACTTTCATAAATCTTTTCAATCAGGTAAGTAAGTTCAAAAGCCTCTTGCGCATTAACTGGTGGTTCCTCACCGTTTAAGATTGCATCGATAAATAGTCGATCTTCTTCTACATAACCGCACTTTTCTTTAAAAGCTACTTGCGTGTAATCTAGTTTCTCCACTTCCTTGTTAAGCCCTTTACTATAACGGATCGTTTCAATCTCTTCCGTCGCAACGGTAGAATATTCCCCGTAGATTTCAACAGATTCAAATGGGAAACTCCAGCCAGAATGGGCAGAAGAAATAAGCGTTGCTATTGTTCCCGATTCGAACGTGAACATCATCACAAAATCATCATATTGCGTATCAGACAAGCTCTTTCTCGCTTCACATTTGACCGTCTTGATTTTTCCAAAGAAGTAGGAGAGCAAGTCAAGCTGATGGATTGTCGTTTCATACAAGAACCCACCGGTAACATCCGGATTCGCTGTCCAAGCTGGATTCAGTAATTCTCCTCGGTTCAACTTAATATGTGCGGAATATGGTGCAAGCTCTTTATTCTCAATTTTTTCTTTAATATCTTTATGAACGTAGGCATAGCGACGGTTCATTCCTAAGTTGTATATTCCTTCTGACTTTTTCGTTGCATCGAGAATCTTACGTGCCCCTTCAATTGTTGTTGCCATCGGTTTTTCCGAGAATACGTGAATATTATTTTCCAGACAAGTAATAACAGCTTCAACGTGTAGTGTGTTCGGTGTCGTAACATAAACAGCATCAACACCTAATTCAATTAGTTTATCGAGTGAATCAACTGCTTGTACATCATATTTAATCGTATCTGCCAATTGTTTCGCTTTATCAATATAAAGATCTGCAATTGCTACAATCTCTACCCGCTCATCATCCTGTAAAATATCTGCATGTAAACCCGCTGCAAAACCTGCTCCTAAAATTCCTACTTTTACTTTAGCCATTTGCGAATTCCCCTTTTCCCTTTGTTAATTCTTGTACAAGTTCCTCTTCTATTTGTTGTAAGTATTCGATTGCTTTTTTTGCATATTCATAAGGATTAGCCTTCGCTGGATCTTGTTCTGCCTCGACTATGATCCAGCCATGATAATTTGTCTCCATCAGTTTTCTCATAATTGGTTGGAAATCAATCACACCATCACCTGGAACAGTAAAGATACCATCAACTACTTCTTCGCGGAATGTCTTTCCTGCTGCACGGCAAGCTTTCAATACTTCTGGACGCACATCTTTATAATGTACATATTTAATGCGATCGAGGTGGTTTATTAAAAATTCATAGGGATCGTAATTTCCATATAAAGCATGACCACTATCAAACAATAAGTTCACGTAGCGTGCATCTGTTATTTTCATTAACTTATCCACATCTTCTTTTTGCTCAATCACCGTTCCAGCATGCGCATGATAAACTAGTTGCATCCCATATTCCCTAGCAATTTCACCAGCTTTATTTAATCCTTTCGCTAGAGAATCCCACTCTTCTTCCGATAGATCCTTCGGAGTCCTCCGTTCTGGATTTCTTGCGTCCCAATGTGTGGAGCCAGCCATTTCACAAACGATTACATAATCACAACCCATTGCTTTTAAAAATTCAGCTTGCTTGCGGAAGTTGGCGATTTGTTCATCGTGAAGGGCTGG
The DNA here is from genome assembly GCF_022213125.1 of Oceanobacillus alkalisoli. NCBI lineage: Bacteria > Bacillati > Bacillota > Bacilli > Caryophanales > Bacillaceae > Oceanobacillus > Oceanobacillus alkalisoli. Next base: position 36,137 of record NZ_JAKNRA010000006.1, read on the forward strand.
GTCTGAGAACAGGACACTGACAAATTGGCTTGCTAGTGTCATATTATGTTTATTTAATAATGCTTTCAATTCTTGTTCATCGTCCGGGAATGTCCGACCCTTTTCTGTTGCAATATAGCCCAGTTCGTTCATTTCTTTCAGGATCTCATCGATGGATGTTTCGTCTCCCAGGCCAGGGATATCATCGTTTACCCAACTAATTGCTGCAATGCCAACATTAAATTCATAATTTAATTGTCTCATTGTCTTTCCTCCTTACAATTGATGGATCAAATCTTGTTTTTCAATATTATTTTCTTGTAAAACATCGTTCACAGATACCCAGGATTTGGTTTCACTGGAGCGCTCTACTGCTTCTACAATTGCTTGGTTCATCACCCCATCTTTAAAATTAGGCTCAGGTGACTCCCCTTTCGCTACCCCGTCCAAGAATGTTTTTATAATATTTACGAATGTGTGCTCATAACCGAGAATATGTGCTGCTGGCCAGTAGTTACCGGCAAATGGATGGACATGCTCTGTACAGTTAATCGTACGGAATCCTTGCAACCCCTCTTCATCATTTGTAAAGTACACTTCCAAGTTATTCATATTCTCCATATCCCAACGGATTGAACCAAATTCGCCATTAATTTCAAAACGGTTTCCTGCTCGATTACCTGCCGAGAAGCGGGAAACTTCAAACGTTCCCATGGCACCGTTTTCAAATCTCGCTAAAAATGCTGCTGCGTCATCTACCGTTACTTCTCCGTATTCATTGCTCGTCGTTTCGTATTGAAGTGTGTCAGTCATTGTTCCAAGTGGGCGCTGTTTAATGAATGTATCCATCATACCTGTCACTTCACTGAATTCACCGATTAAGAAACGGGCCAAGTCAATGATATGAATACCTAAGTCACCTAATGTTCCTGATCCAGAAATATCTTTTTGCAAACGCCATGTTAGCGGTGCTTCCGGGTTCATCAACCAATCTTGTAAAAACGTTGCTCGAAAATGGTAGATTTTTCCCAAACGACCTTCAGCAATCAGCTTTTTCGCATATTGAACCGCTGGGGCAAAACGATAATTATGACAAACCATATGCAGGACATTATGTTTGTTCACTGCATCAAGCATCTCCTTGGATTCCTGCAATGTCAGGGATAAAGGTTTTTCACAAAATACGTGCTTCCCAGCCTCAGCTGCACGAATCGCAATTTCTTTATGTGTATTGTTCGGTGAAGAAATATCAATCACGTCAATGCTTGGATCATCAATTAAATCTTGCCAATCTGTCGAATGATTCTTCCAGCCCATCTTGGCTGCTGACTTTTTAATTTTTTCCGGATCTCTTCCCACAATGGTATTTAATACTGGGTTCACATCAAGATCAAAGTAGAATGGAGCCGCTCGGTAAGCATTACTATGTGCTTTCCCCATCATGCTATATCCAATTAGTCCAATGTTGATATCTTTCTTTTTCATCATTTGATACATCCTCTCCTAGTCCCTTTAAAGTGTTTCCTATATAATTTCCCTATCTATTTTTTTTGATGATTTCTTTTTATAGTTCCTGAACATTTCTTCTAGTTTTTCTAGGCTTACTCCCTTCGTTTCAGGCAAGAATTTAACTACGAATAGAATAGCTAGAATGTTTAAGATTCCGAACGTATAGAATGTCGATGACAGCCCGAGTGAACTTAATAAAGATGGGAATGTTAATCCAATGAAGAAGTTGACAATCCATAAAAAGAATACACTAATTCCCATTCCGACGCCACGAATTCTTGTAGGGAATATCTCTGAAAGCATGAGCCACGTAACTGGCGCAATCGCCCCTTGCATAAATGCTAGGAACATAATGATAAATGCCATTACAATAAACGGTAAATAATCAGATCCTGCAAATGCATTCGAGAAATATCCAATAGCAAATAGGGCAATAACAGCACCAATTTGTCCAACAAGAAGCATTGGTTTACGTCCGACTTTACCTAATAGCCAAATACCTACAATTACCGCTGTAACCGAGATGACACCGTTCGCGATATTTGCAATCAACGCTGCACCTGTTTCAAATCCGGCATCAATCAATATTTCTGTCCCGTAGTACATGATAGAGTTAATACCAGTAAGCTGCTGGATAACGGCAATGCCGATTCCGATAAGTAGAAGTCTTCTTACCCACGGAACCATCAACTCGCTCACTTGAACCTTTTCTTTCGATTGTTCTTTCTTAACTGTTTCTTGTATGAAATCAAATTCTGACTGCACCTCGTCGGCTGGGCGAATTTGTTTTAATACTTTCATAGCTTCATCTGTTCTGCCTTTTGAAATTAACCATCTTGGGCTTTCCGGAACTTTTAACATTCCTATACCAAGGACTACAGCTGGAAAAGCCGCTAGGACGAGCATGTATCTCCATGCAAATCCACTGTCAGCAAGTACGTTTCCAATAATTGCGTTCATTGTAAAAGAAAGTAGCTGTCCAGATACAATCATTAATTCGTTTTGTGTAACGATACGACCACGACGTTCTGTCGGTGCCATTTCAGCTAGAAAAGATGGTACGGTTACAGATGCACCACCAACAGCAAATCCTAAGAAGAAGCGGAATCCTACCATCATCGAAAAGTTAATTGCAAATGCACAACCTAAAGCAGTGATAAAAAAGAGAAGTGCTAATTGCAAGATATACTTTCTTCTTCCTATTTTATCCGATAACGCTCCTCCAACTACAGCGCCAATCGCTGCCCCAAGTAATAGGCTACTCGCCACTACTCCTTCTGTAAATGGTGTCAGGTTCAACTGGTCTGCTTGACTCATAAATGGTAAAGCTCCGTTAATTACACCAGTATCATAACCGAATAAAAGTCCACCGAATGTGGAAATAACCGTAATTAACATCAGATTACGCCTATAATAATTCTTGTTCAGACTCTGCACCTTGTCCTTTTCCATGATTCATATCCCCTTTATATATTCTTTTTCCAAAAAACGTTATTACCGACAACCTTCTACAATCGAAAGCGTTCCTCCTTCCATAACTTGAAAGCGGTGTCAATAAAAACTAAAAATAAAACCATTTTGTTAAGCGCTTTCTTTAATGGTTAAAAAAATAAATTAATTGCACCTAATAACGTTAGAAATAAAATAAGTTGATTAAATCTTTCCTGTTTCATATGGGGCAGGACTCGTTTTCCGATATATGCACCCAATAAGATAAACAACGACAAGTAAAGTGTAAGTTGCAGCATTTCTCTGTTAATCAATCCTATGCTCCAATAAAGTGGTAATTTGACCCAGTTCACAACGAAGAAGAAATAGGCGACTGTACCGACAAATACAGCCTTTGGTAAACGTTGAAGCAATAAATATACCGACATCACCTCTCCACCAGCATTGCCTACGGTCGTAGAAAAGCCCCCGAAAATTCCAAATCCTGTTGTTAGTAAAGCTTGATGATTGCCCGCTAACAAGTTGTCATTCGTTTTTCTTCTAAAGAACATCATGCTAATGAATAATAAGATAATCGATCCAATCATCATTTTTAAATGTTTTTCATCAATTAACAGCAATGTGACATAGCCTATTGTCAAGCCGACAATCACCCAAGGAAAGAGCTTTATTAATCTCTTCCAATCTACCGATTTACGATAAGCAATGATCGCATAGAGATCTGCGACCATAAGTAATGGCAACATAAAACCAATAGCAAATCTTGGCGGAAACAGCAGCATAAGCATGGTTAAAATGAATAACCCCAATGACGGCAATGCTGTTTTATTAAAGCCTACTAATAATGCGATTACAATCAATATAGCGATTGTTTCTATCGAGTACGTAAGTTCTAACATTCCTCCCCCTCTTTGCACTGCATACGTGTATTAATAAATATAACCCAATTAGATTAAGCGCTTTCCTAAATAGTATTATAATGTGCTTAATTTTGAAATGCAACTTATTTTGCCATTAATCTAATAAAATATTATATTTTGATTAACTACTTATTAAAATGTAAAGCTACATCCGGGTAATCGCTTTCTAGTAGATTAACATAAAATTAATAACCCATAAAACAAAAAATGTAGTGCGTATTTTTTAAAGTCAGCACTACATTTATAAAGTGAATCTTCAATCAGGGGGGGCTTCATCCACCACGGATTGTTAGTTGAACGAATAAGGCTGTTAGCTCACGTTTCTTCCCATCTAAACTTTCTTGACTTGACCTGAAATTTTGAGGTGGGAATTTTACGGACGTTTACACCGGGATAAATATTATTCTACTTCAATTATATATTCATCGTGTTCATGTAATTCCGCGTCATCCTCTACATGAATGACAAGTTTATACGTTCCTGGCTCTGTAAATTCGTGAGCTGTGGTGTATTCTCCAGCTACTGTTTCTTCTGCGTCAACCCAAGCCGCATCCCCTTCTTCTCCTTCTGGAATAATTTCATAACGAACGTTTGCACCTTCCATTTCGTCTCCGTCTAGATGGAGATGAACAGTTAAATTAATTTCTTCATCAATTTGAACAGACTCCGGTTCCATGAAATGCATGTGGAAACCTTCTGTCTGTGTCTGTGCGTGATGGTCATGATCCTCTTCTTCACCAGCATCACCCGCTTCTCCGCCATCCCCGACGATAATAGATTTAAGTGGCATCGTATGCAAGCCGCGGGCAGTCGTATGGGCGTACATTTCATACGTGCCATCTTCCGGAAACGTTACTTCTGCTGTATATTTTCCATCTTCTGTATGTATACCATCTATATTAGTGCTATCATCTTCATTTCCTTTTAACCAATACTCAAATTTCACTTCATCTGCATCTTCGACAAGCTCATCTCCGTAGCTGACAACTGCTTCAAGTTCGACGGTTTCTCCGGGCTCTGCGGTTTCTGGAACATTGAACTCTACTTCGAGCGCGACTAGCTCATCTGTTTCCGCTGTTTCGTTCGTCTCTTCCCCACTTCCACAAGCTGAAAGTAAAATGAATAAGACGATGATAAATGGTGTAATAATTTTCTTCATGTGAATAGCCTCCATATCATTTTTTGTTATTAGTATTTATACATACTCTAGCTTTGTTGCATTCGTTCATAAATGATATCAAGTGTGTCTTCAAAGCGATACACTTTTCCTCCAAAACCAGTTACAAACCGATTTGCATATTCTTCTGCCTCAAAAGTCAGCACTTGAGGCTTGCAGCAACCGACTGGAAGTGATGAATCGATAACATACCAAGCTTGATTCGCACTGATTGTCGTCTGCAGTAGGAAGTCTCGGCAAATAGCTTGGGTGACATCTGATTTCAGCTCTCGATGTTTCAGTACACCACAGTGAGCACAGCAAGCCGTCATGGTTTTATTTCCTTTCAGGAAGATACGATAGATAAGACGTTCCGTGAGTTCTCCTGCACAGAAATCACATGTATCCGTTTCTTCTGACTTCTTCCCCTGTTCTGCAGCAAGTGTAATTCCACCGAATGTTTTCGTAATCATCCCCTCCGCAATTAATGGTTTGATATCGCGATGAATCGTCATTTCAGAGACGCCCATTTCCTCGCTTAATTGCGAAATTTTTATTGTTTTACGTTCAATGATTAGCTCTTCAATCTTTTGTTTACGTTCTAGCGGCAGCAAACCTCATCCCTCCTTTCTTGATTCGTTCAAAACAGACTTAAACAATCTCTAACAATTTCTAACACAACTTTACCAATGAAACAAACCGCTTTCAATGACTATTCATGAACAATCTGTGAAAAAATCGGGACAAGTGCTCTGACCCTTCTGTCCCTGAATCAAAAAAAGGGCTAAGCAGGTTAGTCCCTGTTAAGCCCTTATCAGTTATTTAACTAAAATCAATCAATGTGTATTTCTTTTTCCCCCTACGAATAATGGTAAACACATCTTCAATACGATCATCTGCAGTAAGTGTGTAGCCAACTTCCTGTTGGCGTTCACCATTAATATAGATCGCACCGTTTGAAATATCTTCTCTTGCCTGACGTTTCGATGGGGAAATTTTAGCTTGAACGAGCAAGTCGACTAGTTCGATATCTTCCTTATCCAGATTATGTGTCGGCACATCTTTGAATCCTTGCTCAATTTCCGTAACCGATAGTTCTTTAATATTCCCGCTGAACAAGGCTTCTGAAATGCGGATTGCCTGCTCAAGTGCTTCCTCACTATGAACCATTTTTGTCATTTCTTCAGCAAGCCTTCTTTGGGCGACTCGCTTTTCCGGTTGCGTTTCTACTTCTTTCTCTAGCGCTTCAATTTCTTCCTTGGAGAGGAACGTGAAGTATTGTAGGAATTTCACAACATCACGATCATCTGTGTTGAGCCAGAACTGGTAAAATTCATATGGTGTCGTTTTTTCCGGATCAAGCCAGATTGCATTACCAGCAGTTTTCCCGAATTTCGTTCCGTCTGCTTTCGTAATTAATGGGACAGTTAGACCGAATACGTTAACTTCCTCTTCTTCTGGATTCTCTCTTGTCCGGCGGATCATTTCCATTCCCGCTGTAATATTCCCCCACTGGTCACTTCCGCCAATTTGCAGCTGACAATTCTCTTCTTCATACAATTTCATGTAGTCAATCGACTGAAGCAGCATGTAACTGAATTCCGTGTAGGTAATACCTGACTCAATCCGAGAGGAAACAGATTCTTTGGCAAGCATGTAGTTTATGCTGAAATGCTTTCCTGCGTCGCGTAATACGTCAATAAATGTTATTTTGCTTAACCAATCATGGTTATTTCGCGATACGACAGGGTTCTCTCCTTCCCCGAATTTTACAAGCCGACCGATTTGCTCCTGGATACTGTTCGCATACCCCATCACGACGTCTGCTGTGTTCAAGGAGCGCTCTGCTGAACGTCCACTTGGGTCGCCAATCATTCCTGTGCCGCCACCGACTAGTGCAATCGGCTTATGCCCGGCCTTCTGGAATCTCTTCAGCATGACAATCGGTACAAGGTGACCGATATGCAGACTGTCTGCCGTCGGGTCAAACCCGCAATATAATGTAACTGCTTGCTTATTTAATAACTCTTCCAAACCTTCCCGGTCTGTGACTTGATTGATTAAACCCCGCCATTCCAACTCTTCTAAGATATTCATTCTTCTATCTCCTTTTTATGAAAAATAAAAACAAAAAAAGCCCGATCCCTATAAAAAAAGGGACGAGCTTAATCACGCGGTACCACCCTTGTTGCACAACTGTGCCACTTGGGATTGTTAACGATGTCTCCACCGTTCTTAAGGCTGCTCACCAAAAGAAATGCTCCGGAGTGTAATTCGCCTGTAAATATATATTGGCTTGCACCGACCGCCAACTCTCTTTAATAGGGATTTACTAGACTACTGATTCCTTCCTAGCATAACAAGTTTATTTAGATTATATTATAACCACAAAAATAGTTCCTTAGCAACCTTTTCCAAAAAAGCATTCATGAAAAAATCGATATATGGTATAATTATAAACGAATTTTAGGAGGGTTTCAAATGGATTTTAAAAAAAGCATCCAACAATTTTTACATACAATTAAAGAATCCTGGAAAATAGGAAAAATCCAAAAGACAAGCCGAATTACATATGGTGTGATGTGGAATGTCATTTTATTCTTTTTAATTATTAGCTTTATCGGCATGTTTTTCGTTGGAGGAATTGGTGCAGGCTACTTCGCTTCCCTCGTAAAAGATGAAAAAATCCTTGATTATGAAACAATGGCTCAGGATATTTACGATTATGCCGAAACAACGGAGATGTATTTTGCTGATAATGTCTTTTTAGGGGAAGTCAATTCTGACCTCCACCGGGATGAAACAACACTGGAAACAATAGCCCCCGAACTCATCAGCGCTGTCATCGCAACTGAAGATGAATATTTTAATGAACATCAAGGTGTTGTTCCGAAAGCTATCTTACGAGCAGTTTTACAGGAAGTAATGAATTCTTCCACTCAAACAGGTGGTAGTACATTAACCCAGCAATTGATTAAGAACCAAATCTTAACAAATGAAGTGTCCTTTGAAAGAAAGGCGAAAGAAATTCTGTTAGCTTTAAGATTGGAACGGTTCTTTGAAAAAGATGAGATTCTCGAAGCCTACTTAAATATCGTTCCATATGGCCGGGATTCATCTGGAAGAAATATTGCTGGCGTCCAAACAGCCGCTCAAGGTATTTTTGGTCTTGATGCGAAAGATGTAAACCTCGCACAAGCAGCCTATCTCGCCGGTTTGCCACAAAGTCCCTCTGCTTACACCCCGTTTGTAAGTGGCGGAGGATTGAAAGATGAAGAAGGAATCCAGTATGGGTTGAACCGAATGAAGACCGTTTTAAACAGAATGCTTGATATGGAATACATTACACAAGAAGAATATGACGCAGCAATCAATTATGATCTGGTGGCGGATTTTAAAGAAAATCAAAAGTCATCATTTGAAGAGTATCCTGTCTTAACAGCGCAAATTGAAAAAGATGCAACAGACATACTGTACAATGTATTCCTGGAAGAAGACGGAGTTACAAAAGAAGATTTGCAAGAAGACCCCGACTTAAGGGTAGAATATAAAGAGCGTGCAGCCCGAGCATTGCAAATGAATGGGTATGAAATTCACTCGACGATTGATAAAGAATTGTATGATGTGTTTCAAGAAATCGGACAAAACTTCAACCGCTACGGTAATAATAAGTGGACAGAGTATCCAAAAGAATCTGATGAGTGGATTGAACAAGCTGTGCAAGGTGCAGCAATCATGATTGAAAACTCTACAGGACGGATTATCAGCTTCTTCGGGAACCGGAACCCAAGTATCGAGAATCATTATAATTATTCAACGCAAGCAATACGCTCGAATGGGAGTGCAATGAAACCCTTCATCTATGGTTCAGCAATGGAAGAAGGACAACTCCAACCTGGAACACCAATCGCCGATGTTTACTTGACGGTTCCCGATGGCGGGAGAAGGAAGGAAATCAAAAACATCGACCTGAGACATCATGGATTGCTCTCAGCACGGACAAACTTGGCTAAGTCGTATAATATACCGGCCGTAAAAGCTTATCTTCCATTGATTGATCTGAATCCTGTCGATAAATACTTAAGAAACATGGGTATTACAACGATTGAAGATGAAGAATATGCCAACGCCTCATTCGCACTTGGAGGCTTACAACACGGGATCTCAATTGAAGAGAACACGAACGCTTTCGCAACATTTGCCAATAACGGACAATTTGCCAACGCATATATGATTGAAAAAATAACGACAAAAGACGGCGATACGATCTATGAACATGAAGTGAAAACCAAAGAAGTATTCTCACCGCAAACGAGTTACTTATTAATTGATATGATGCGGGATGTTATTTCAGATGGTACAGCAGCCGGCTTACGTTCCAAGCTTAAATATAGTAATGTCGACTGGGCAGGGAAAACGGGAACATCCCAAAATACGGAGAACGTCCACTTTGTTGCGAGTAATCCGAACATCACTTTTGCAACATGGATGGGGTACCGAATCCCCGATGGACTGGAGCATTTAACCCACAGTGAGCGGAATCGTGATTACTGGACCGAATTCATTAATGCTGCAAGTGATGTTAATCCGGAACTTGTCGCTCCTGATCACGCTTTCCAGCAGCCTGATGGCATTGTCCAAAGAAGCTATTGTGCGATTTCAGGCTTGCTTCCAAGTGACTTATGTGAAAAAGCTGGACTCGTCAAGACAGACTTATTCAATGCAAAATTTGTCCCAACGGAAGTGGATAATAGTTTAATAACCGGGGATCAAATTATCGTGAATGGAAAGGCTGTTTCACCTGGACCAGATACACCTGGTGAATTTGCAAAAGGCGGCGGCCTCATGTTTAATCCAGAGTTTCTAAAAGAAAAAGGTTATGATAAAATCCCGGATATCACACAGCTTATTCCATTATATGAAGACCGAAGTAAATGGGAAAAAATTGGTTTTCCCAACACAAATACTTCAACGAACAGCATTAGTGATGACGGGAAAGCACCTGAACCACCGACATCAATCAAGAATTCCGGTAACCAGATTACATGGAACGCTTCACCGAGCAATGATGTTGTTGGCTACCGGATTTACCGGGCTGCAAAAGAAGGTGACAGCTTCTCACGAATTGGCAGTACGACTTCTACGAGCTTTAAATCCGGAAGCGGAGATGGGATCTACCACATTCGGGCAGTCGACTACTTCGGCCTAGAATCCAAAGCTTCGACTACCGTAACCATCGGTAAAGTCGAGGATGATAAAGAAAAGGATAAAGAGAAGGATAAAGAAAACGAAGAAACCTCAGAAGAAGAATCTAGAGAAACCGATGAAAAAGAAGAAAAAGCTAAAGACAAAGATGAAGCGGAAGAAGACAAACAAAAAGAGGATAATGAAGAGAAAGAAAAGAAAGAAGAGAATGAAGACGACAAGGAAACTAAAGACGAATAACAAGCAATATAAGCAAGACTTAAAATCAGGAGCTAGCAAACCCCTGATTTTTTCTTTTACACAAAACTATAAAATGAAATTGTTATGCATAACTAAAATTGCTAGCACTAGCCACGTCCGCTCTGCGCCCAGCAAAGCCCCAAATGAATTACATCTTGAATAAACTTCTACGAGTATGCTTCATGCGTCTGCGAGGAGTGTGTCTTCACCGAGTAATCTTGCAACACGACGAGCAACTAGCAAATTTTTTGGTGGAACGAGCAGTGCGCAGTCTCAAACTTCACACTCCTCCAATCGATAAAGAAGACTTATCCGCTCGGTCTTTGTGAGGCTTAGTTGCACTTATACCCTTGTGGTGAAAGTCAACATCGGCTCATAACTAAAGGAGGGCCGTTTAAATTCGGGCTAAAGCCCAACTTACGTCTACCCCTAAAGGGGCATGTTTCCTTTATCTCCCTTCCGGTAAAAAGGAGGTTCGATTAAGTTCACCCCTTCCTGGGGCAACATCGAACTACCTCCCATCCTGGGAGGCACAGTTTGTACGTTGCTAAACGGGCGCTTCCGCCTTTGTGCTTTCTATTTAATTCAAAATAAATATTCACAAAATACTAAAAAATAACCGAAAAGTGTTGTATACTAAATGTAAGCGCATTAATTATTAGGTGGTGAAGCCATGGAACATATAAAAACCTTTCATTCCATAACTTATGAAACGTCCAACGGGCCGATTACAATCGAGGGTCCCCTCTCATCCGACGAGTTAAAAAAGTATAATTTTCACGACAAATTAGTCGCCTTTCGACCTGCAAAAAAGCAATTTGAGGCTCTTCTTGAAATTGCTTCATTTGAAGAAGCAAGAATTATCGTCGCCCGAACAGAAGAAATGATCGTCGGTTATGTAACCTATCTTTACCCTGATCCACTTGAACGTTGGTCAACCTTTAAAATGAAAGAATTAATCGTATTAGGAGCAATCGAAATCATACCAGACTATCGCGGACAACGAGTAGCTTCTAACTTATTGAAACTATCCATGTTAGATGATTACATGGAAAATTATATTGTAATTTCTACCGAGTATTATTGGCACTGGGATCTTGAAGGTACGAAATTAAGCATCTGGGACTACCGGAAAGTAATGGAGAAAATGATGGCTTCCGGCGGGCTGACCCCTGCACCAACCGATGACCCGGAAATTATTTCCCACCCGGCCAACACTTTAATGGTCCGTGTCGGAAAAAATGTCCCGGAAACCACCGTTGAAGTGTTTGACAATTTACGTTTTCTATCAAGATACAATCAACGAATAAAAAGTGAGGGATGAATCATGTTAGTAGAAAGCATCATGAACACCGAAGTTATTACGCTCCCGCCTACTGCAACAATTGAGGAAGCACTCCGTTTATTAAAAGAAAATAAAATAAGACATATACCAATTGTTGATAAAGCGAACCAGGTAATTGGAATCGTTTCTGACCGGGATGTCCGTGACGCCATGCCTTCAAGCTTCCTTAAAGATGCCGACCGGCAAGAATTACAAAATGAAATTCAAACGATTATGACTTACCCGGTTGTGACCGTTCATCCACTGGATTTTGTGGAGGAAATCGCCCGGATTTTTTATGAAAAAGAATTTGCTTGTGTTCCTGTCGTACAAAATGACGAGCTTGTTGGAATGGTAACTGAAAAGCACATGCTGCATACCTTTATTCAACTTACTGGAACCCATGTACAAAGTTCCCAAATAGAAGTCAAAGTACCGCATCGACCAGGCATCCTTCCTGAAGTTGCGCAAATCATCGGTGACCATAATGTGAATATCGTTTCCATTCTTATTTATCCTTACGGGGATGATCCGGAATATAAAGTGCTCGTCTTCCGGGTTCAGACGATGAATCCAATGCCGATTATCCGGGGAATCAGGGAGGCTGGCTTTAAATTACTCTGGCCAAATAATATTATGGAGCCAAAAGTATGAGTGAACAAGTTAAATTCATATTTTCCGATGATCTTTTAACGTATCATTTTAATCCAGAGCATCCATTCAATCAAAAGCGAGTGTTGCTAACGAAGGAACTGCTGGACGCGGTTGAATTGATTCAAGCGGAGGATATTATTGCACCGCGTAAAGCGACCGAGGAGGAACTGGCTTTGTTTCATAGCCGTGAATATATTGATGCGGTTAAAAGAGCTGGAAAAGATAAACTCACAAAAGAACAAGGAATGGTTTTCGGACTCGGTACCGAGGATACTCCGATGTTTACCGATATGCATGACGCATCGAGTTATCTTGTTGGAGGGACACTCACGGCAGTTGACGCAGTATTGTCCGGGGAAGCTATTCACGCATTGAATCTTGGTGGAGGGCTCCATCATGGTTTTGAGCGACAAGCATCTGGATTTTGTATCTATAATGATGGTGCAGTTGCGATTAAATATATTCGGGAAAAATATAATCTGAAGGTGCTATACGTCGATACAGATGCACATCACGGGGACGGGGTCCAGTGGGCTTTTTACGACGATCCGTATGTCTGTACGTTTTCAATTCATGAGACTGGCCGTTATTTATTCCCAGGAACTGGTGACGTACGCGAACGTGGCATTAAAGCAGGACATGGGTATTCATTTAATTTGCCGATCGATGCATATACCCAGGATGAATCTTTCCTGCAGCTTTATGAAACTGCTTTCAAAGAAATAGTTGATTATTTTAAACCGGACGTCATTCTTACGCAAAATGGTGCAGACGCTCATACATTTGATCCACTCACCCATTTATGTACATCCATGGCAGTTTATGAAAAAATTCCGTTACTCGCCCATGAGCTCGCCCACGAATATTGTAGTGGCAAGTGGATTGCAACTGGTGGGGGCGGCTATGACATTTGGCGTACCGTCCCACGAGCGTGGGCACAGATTTGGAGTGTGATGAAGCGAGGCAAAGTAATGAATGGGGATCTTCCTTCAAGCTGGTTAAAGAAATGGGAAAAAGAGTCTCCTGTTCCCTTGCCAACGACATGGCATGACAGTAAAGAGGCTTTTCCTGAAATTCTGAGAAAGCTTGAAATTGAAGAAAAAAATTTAAAGCTGCTGGAAGCCATGTTGAAATACGCAACCCTTCCCAAACAAAATTTACAAGGATGAAATTAAAAATTTCTCGTGTATATGTGGTGGATTCACTGGATATACACGAGCTTTTTTAATGTCTCTCATTAGCCTTCCTGCATAGACATTCTTTTTTAGAAGAGCTATAATAAACAGGCAAACATTTTTAACAAGTGATTTACCTTGTCTTTCTAAGAAGGAGATGGACGGATTGTTACTAAAAGACATTATGGAAAATATGGATTATGAAGTCATTCAAGGAGATATAAATCAAGAAATTTCTATTCTTACATATGATTCTCGCGAAAACCAAGTTGATAGCCTTTTTATTTGTATAAAAGGCTTCACATTAGATGGCCATGATAAAGCACAAGAGGCTGTTAAGAATGGAGCGCGTGCAATTCTCGTAGAAAGGGAAATTCCTGTTTCTTCTGATGTTACCGTAATAAAAGTACCAAATACGAGAGATGGGATGGCAAAAGCCTCCGTTAATTTCTACCGGCATCCATCCGAAACATTAAACGTAATTGGAATTACCGGAACGAACGGGAAAACCTCCATCACCCATTTTCTGAAAGCGATTCTTGATAAAGCGAATAAGAAAACCGGAGTGATCGGAACGCTGGGAACGCTGATGAATGAAGAAATCATACCAACGAATAACACAACTCCTGAAGCGATTGACCTTCAGCGATTTCTAGACGATATGAAACGGACAGAACATGATTATTGTTTAATAGAAGTTTCTTCTCACTCCCTGCAACTGAAACGTTCTGCTTATACTTCCTTTACGACGGGGATTTTTACAAACCTAAGCCCAGATCATCTGGAATTACATAAAACAATGGATGACTATTTCCAAGCAAAAGCCGAACTATTTACAATGACACATGACTTTAATATCGTCAATGTCGATGATTTTTATGGACAAAAATTGGTACAACTATTAAATAATCCAGAAGTGAAAACAATTACCTATGGCATCCATGAAAAAGCTGATTTTTATGCGACAGATATTGATTATTCCTTTGAACAAACGTCTTTTACCGTGCATACGCCGAATGAGTCAGCACGTATTACGATTCATCTGCCCGGTGAAATATATGTATCCAATAGCTTAGCAGCCATTGCAGCAGCTTACTGTAACGGAATAAGCATAGAGGCGATTCAAACTGGCCTGGATACGGTGAAACATATTTCAGGCAGACTTGAGACGGTATATAAACAAGGAGATTTTCGAGTCGTTGTTGATTTTGCCCATACAGAGGATGCCTTACAGAAAGCGATCACTGTTCTTAGACCATTTGTAAAAGGGAAACTCATCCTCGTCTTCGGGGTTTATGCTGATATGAGTGAGAATGGAAGAGATAAACGTTATGGCATGGGGCGTGTCGCTGCCGAATACGCCGATTATTCCATTGTCACATTGGATAATCCGAAAAAGCATGATATCGCAACGATTATGAAGGAAACAACCGATGCACTTGACCGGAATAAAGGAAATTATATTGCAATCGAAGACCGAGCTGAAGCAATACAGCATGCGATTGAATCGAGTAATCCAGAGGACTGCATTCTCCTTGCCGGCAAAGGACATGAAACAACACAAGTTATTGGCGATCAAGAGATTTACTTCTCGGAAAAAGAAATTGTCCAGGAAGCAATGAAAAATAAAATATTTAAATAAAGCTAATGAATTTCATAATGCGTATTTAATGCTTCACCATCACCGTATGTAGTTGAGTTGGTTCGTTCTCAACTACATACGGTGATGGTGAAGCCGACTTTGGTAATTATGAAATTCATTCAAAGCAATAAAAAAAAGCAGAGAGAGATTTTCTTTCTGCTTTTTTGATTATGAAAATCGGTTATTCATCTTCATAGTCCGTATTTAAAATTGTAATCTCCACTCGCCGGTTCAGACTCATATTCTCTTCGGAATCATTCGGAGCAACTTGTCTTGTATCACCATAGCCAGCAATCGAAAAACGCGATTCTTCTAAATTAAATTCCTCAATCAAATACCGGACTACACTGCTTGCTCTCGCACCGGATAATTCCCAATTGGACGGATACCGGTATGTATTAATTGGTCTCGTGTCTGTATGACCTTCCACTTTAATATCATTCGGCATTTGTGAAAATAAGCTCCCAATTTCTTCAAGGAACGGTTTCCCCTCATCCAAGATAACCGCTTCTCCCATATTGAAAAAGATGCTATCTTGCAGCACGAGCAGGACACCACGTTCTGTAATTGCAGCTGTAATTTCATCATTTAACGCATGCTCATCCAAATATGCTTCAACACTTTCCACAAGTTCATTTAAAGACTCTTCTTCCTGTTGCTTGCTTATATAGGCATCCCGGCTGACGTTCACATCAATCGGGTCGTCCGATTCGTCCTTACCACTTTCCGCAGTGTTATTACCTTCCTGCGGGTAACTGTTCGGGACAACGGATGGCAGGAAATCAAGCACTTCCCGGTTTTGAAATGATTCCGCCACTGCTTCAAATTTAATCTGATCAATTCGGGACATTGAAAATAATAGAATGAAAAACACAAGAATCAACGTTATCATATCCGAATAGGTAACGAGCCATTTTGCCGCACCCTTATCCGGTTTTCTTTGTCTACGCTTCATTTACCCGATCCTCCACAAACCCAGAACGCGCTGCTTCCTCTTCTTTTTCTTTCGCTTCTTGATACTTCTGCTTATCTGTATTAGAGATAAAGGCACTTAGCTTCTCTTCTAATATTCGTGGATTTTGACCAGACTGGACACCAATAATTCCTTCGATGATAATTTGTTTTAAGAAAGCTTCTTCTTCTGTTTTTGCTTCCAACTTACTTGCCATCGGGATGAACACGAGGTTGGCGAGAACTGTACCATATAAAGTCGTAATTAAGGCAATCGCCATCGCTGGACCTAATGTAGCTGGATCAGATAGCTGATTCAGCATCAATACAAGCCCGACAAGCGTTCCAATCATTCCCCAGGCCGGTGAATACTCCCCTGCTTTTTCAATGATTGTACGCCCTTTATAATGCCTTTCTTCCATTGCCGTAATTTCTGCATTCAAAATGTCAGTAATTACTTCCGGTTCAATTCCATCAACAGCAAGCATAATACCTTTTTTAATAAAAGGATCCTCTACCTCATCCAATTCATTCTCCAATGCCAGAATACCTTCTCTCCTGGCCCGCTCGGATAAACGAATGAACAGCTCGATCATTTCTGGCAAGCGATCTTCCGTTTTGACGAATGACTCTTTAATCACCCTACCAGTCAATTTAATCTGCTCTAGCTTAAAACTGATTAAAAGGGATCCGACCACCCCGCCTAGTACAATGAAAATAGAAGGGACATCTAGAAAAATTAAAATATTCCCAGTTTCCCCATTCGTACTGATTGCGAAAATAATCATCATAAATCCAACTGTAATGCCGATTGGAGTCAGTATGTCTTTTTTTGTCATCGTAATCTCTCCAAACTTCAAATATATACGTGAATTGAAAGCAATACTGGCCCTTATACCGATGCTACTGACATTTTCAATAGTGGATTGAATTTGAAGTCAGCAGCAACTTTGACCGATAGCTTCTCTTCTTATATCGGCATTAGTTGGATAATGTTGAATCTCTTTTTTCAAGTCGATGCGGAAGAACAACATTTTTATCCGTTACTTCTTCTTTATTCATATATTTCGTTAATAGACGCATTGCAACAGCTCCAATATCATACATTGGTTGAACAACTGTTGTTAAAGTCGGACGAACCATCTTCGCAAGTTTCGTATTATCAAATCCAAATACTTGAATGTCTTCCGGAACCTTATGTCCACGGTCTTGGAAACCATGAATGACACCGATTGCCACGTCATCACTTGTGACAAAAACACTGGAAGGCTTGCTTTCCAGTTCGAGGAGCTTCTCTGCTACAGCAAGTCCTTCATCATAGGATGCATCGATCGTGAATACAAGATCTTCATTGAATTCGATGTTTGCCTCTTTCACTGCACGAACGTAGCCTTCGTACTTCAAATCGTTGACAACCGTATCACGTAAGCTGCCCACAAACGCAGGCTGTTCGTTATTATTGTTATTGGTCAGCTCTTTCGTTGCTTCGTAAGCTGCTAATTCGTAATCGATGTTAACAGACGGGATTTCGTTGGACGAATCATACGTCGCCGCCAGTACAACAGGAGCGGAAGATGTTTTAAATTGTTGGATATGTTCGTCGGTAATATTACCGCCCATAAATAAAATTCCATCCACTTGTTTTTCAAGCATTGTATTAATGAGTAGTAATTCATTTTCTTTCTTAGAATCAGAGTTACTTAAAATAATATTATACTTGTACATCGTTGCGATATCCTCAATTCCTCTTGCAAGTTCCGAAAAGAAAATATTGGATATATCCGGAATAATCGCACCTACCGTCGTCGTTTTCTTACTTGCAAGGCCGCGGGCTACCGCATTTGGCCTATAGCCTAAGCGTTCAATTGTAGCAAGTACTTTTTTCCTTGTGGTAGGTTTAACATTCGGGTTTCCGTTTACAACACGGGAGACAGTCGCCATAGATACGTTCGCTTCTCTTGCGACATCATAAATCGTTACAGTCATCACATATACCTCCAGTATATTCGTTCTCTTTTTTCTATCATACTCTACCATGAAATATTTTTCAAAAATAACATGAAAATTTTCATGAAAACTTATATTATACCTATTTGAATGAATTTCATCATTACCAAAGTCGGCTATTCCATCACCATATGTAGTTGGGAACGAATCAACTCAACTACATATGGTGATGGTGAAGCATTAAATACGTATTATGAAATTCATTAATTTTACCCTAAAAAATAAGACATAACTATTATATCTCAAAGATAAACAGTTATGTCCTAATTAACTCATTACTTGCGAAATGATTGAGTAAAGATGTGTTCGATAGTGATTATTCCGCCTAACACCTGCGCCTTTATGTTTTATTTCAAACGATTTTCCAAATCTGTAATTTCTTCAAAGAATTTATCGAATGTTGGAATGTCCATTTGTTGTGCAGAGTCAGATAATGCTACTGCAGGGTCTGGATGGACTTCTGCCATAATTCCATCTGCTCCGATTGCAAGTGCTGCTTTTGCAGTTGGCAATAATAAATCTCTTCTACCTGTTGAGTGTGTAACGTCAACAAGAATTGGTAAGTGTGTTTCCTTTTTCAGAACAGGTACAGCCGAAATGTCGAGCGTATTTCGTGTCGCTGTTTCATATGTTCTAATTCCGCGTTCACATAGGATGATATTGGTATTCCCGCGAGAGATAATGTATTCTGCAGCATTAATGAATTCCTGGATTGTTGCGGATAAGCCACGCTTTAAGAGAACTGGCTTGTCCACTTCCCCTGCCGCTTTTAATAATTCAAAGTTCTGCATGTTTCTAGCACCGATTTGAATAACATCGATATATTCCACCGCTTCTTCAATATGAGCCGGATTAACAATTTCGCTAATCACTGCTAAATCATATTCGTCCGCGACACGTTTTAGGATTTGCAGCCCCTCAACTCCAAGTCCTTGGAAATCATATGGGGAAGTACGTGGTTTGAATGCTCCACCGCGGAGTAACTTCAAGCCCTTCGCTTTAACTGCTTCAGCTACTTGCGCTACTTGTTCATAACTTTCAACTGCACATGGTCCAAATACATAATTTGCAGAGCCATTCCCAATTTTCGCCCCATTAATTTCAACGATTGTATTTTCGGGTTGGTTTTTCCGGGATACGAGTAAGGCTTTTTGATTGTCATCTTGTTGAAGCTCTAGACCTGCTTTAAATATTTCTTTGAAAATATGTTCGATTGTTGCATTTTCAAACGGGCCGGTATTATGCTTTTTAATATTATCAAGCATTTCTCTTTCACGGACCGGATCAAATGTATGTGTACTTTGTTTCGATTTCACCTTGCCGATTTCCTGAACTAATTCAGCCCGACGGTTAATTAAGTCCAAAATCTCTAAGTTCACTTCATCTAATTGCTCTCTCAGCTGTTCCATTTGATTACTCATTCGTAAGCCCCCTGCACAGTTTTTAATAATTAGACACAATTATAGCTAAGAATCTGTTATTTGTCACTATTAATTTAATAAAAATAATATTATGTCGGACAATGTCAGATTTCCGTGGTATAAAACTTTATTTCGTTAGGGCAGTTTTACCCAAGACCTCCACTTCTTTATTTTATCCCGCTAAGAGGTCGGGGTACTACAGCCCGTTAATGTGTGGTAGATTAGTAGATAGAGATTGAAAGAGGTGAGCATCGTGGAAAACATAATTTTCGCATTAGACATAGGTACAAGGTCAGTTACCGGTGTATTAATCGATAGAGATAAGAATTCCATCCGGCTGATTGATCATTGCATGATAGAACACGAAGCACGCTCCATGCGGGACGGACAGATCCATGATGTCCCCGCAGTTGCCGCAACGATAAAAAAAGTAAAAGCTACACTCGAGACAAACTATGGTGCCCCTTTACATAAAGTATGTGTCGCAGCTGCCGGTCGGTCGTTAAAAACGATGGAAGCAAGTGCAACGATTGATTTAAGGAAATTTCCGATTAAAAACAATGAGGATGTGAAGCATCTTGAACTCGCTGCTCTCCAAGCTGCCCAAGAAAAATTGGGGTCAGAAAAGCATGCAGACAGCTATCAAAGCTATCATTGTGTTGGGTACTCCTTACTCTATTATAAATTAGACAAAGAACGGATCGGCTCGCTTATCGAACAAACCGGTAATGAAGCTAGCGCAGAAGTAATTGCTACTTTCTTACCTAAAGTAGTTGTTGAATCTTTACTTCAGGCAGTTCGAATGGCAAATCTGGAAGTAGAAGCGATGACGCTTGAACCGATTGCCGCCCTTCATGTCCTCATCCCGGAGTCCATGCGCCGCTTAAATGTTGTCCTAGTAGATATTGGTGCCGGTACAAGTGACATTGCAATAACCGAACAAGGAACAGTAGTCAGCTATGGAATGGTGCCGATTGCTGGGGATGAGATAACTGAAGCGCTCAGTGACTATTATTTACTCGACTTTCCAGAAGCGGAAAAAGTAAAAAGAAAAATCGTCTTGGAAAACGAAGCCGAAATAGAAGATATTCTCGGGTTCACTTCCACTCTTACTTATGATGCTTTCGTTGAAAATATAAAAAGTGAAATTGACCGGCTTGCAACTGTAATTGCTAATGAAATTAAAAGTTTGAACGGAAAAGCTCCTCATGCTGTCATGTTAGTTGGCGGCGGAAGTCTTACGCCGACGATCGCCGAGAATATAGCAACACATCTTGATTTACCTGACAACCGAGTAGCAATCCGAGGGGTGGAAGCAATCCAGCAGCTCCAAGTGGATGATACATTATTTGAAGGACCAATTTTTGTCACACCTATCGGAATTGCAATCACTGCAAAAGAGCGTCCAGTGCAATATACAGAAGTTACGATTAACGATAGTATAGTCCGGCTCTTTGAAGTGAATGAATTGACGGTTGGTGACGCCTTTGTACAGGCAGGCATTGAGATCCATCGCTATTATGGAAAGCCTGGCATTGCTGCGATTATCAAGGTGAACGGGAAGGATGTTACGATTCCCGGCGGGTTCGGTGAGCCTCCAAGCATCCTCTTAAATGGCAGACCGGCTACAGTAGACACCTGTATCAAGCAGGATGACATAATGGAACTAAGAAAAGGACAAGACGGAGAACGTGCGACAATTACACTTGAGGAATTAATTGGGGAAACAAAAACGATAAGCGTAAAATTCAATGAAGAATATCACACGCTCGGTACAACATTTACTGTAAATGGCCAGCTTAAAACTGCTAGTTATCGCATTCTAGATAAAGACGAAATCCAGTGGACGAAACGAGAGCGTGTAAAAGACCTGCTAGAACATTCCAGTTACGATAAAGATATTAAATTAGCGTTTCCAATCTACGTCAACCGAAAGAGGCTGGATTTACCAATTGGAAAAACAACAATTCTTGTTAATGATAAGGAAGCATCCATGGAAACGATATTACACGATGATGATGAACTGAAACTTATTCCAGCTAGAACACCAATTGTAAGAGATATCTTTGAAGCTCTCGAAAAATCGGATTCCTATTCGATTCAAGTATTTTTCAATAAAGAACCTGTCACTCTTTATAAATCTGCCTATACAGTTTCAAATAAAGGACAGACATTACATAAAGAAAGTGAACTACATCCGCATATCCGTCTGACCATACAAGAAAAAGAAGTTTCCACCTTTGTTTTTCAGGACATATTTCGCTATGTTGCGTTAGATTTAACAAATGCGACTGGAAACTTCACCCTCTGTTGTAATAACGAAAAAGCTGGATTTGATACGCCTATTAACGACGGGGACGCCTTAGGAATTGTGTGGGATGATTGATTAAATTCGCCCCTCATGATTATAATTACGATTGTTCTCGGTTTATTTACATAAAAAGGCTACAGACGCTTATTTTAGTCTGTAGCCTTTTTATATTTATCTCGTTGTACCACTGCTGTTTTTATTGCTTTTCAATTCTTTATCACCAGTTTTAACTGCCTCGGCTGCTTTATCTGCATCTTCTTCTATTTTCTTACTGACATCTTTAGCTGTTTTTTCTACTTTTTTATCAGCTTTATTAGCAGCCTGCTCAACCTTTTTGTCTGTCTTTGCAGCAGCTTGTTTAACTGTTTCTTTTGCTTCGTTTAACTTTTCATCTGCCTCAGCTACCGTTTTCTCCGCTTGGTCAGCCACTTTCTCTGTTGCATCCTTTGTCTTCTCTGTAACTGCTTTCGTTACATCTTGGGCTTTATTTGCAGCAGTTTTCGTTAACTCTTTAGATTTCTTCGTTAATTCTGTGCCTGTATCCATTGCTTTTTGCTTGAATTCTGCGCCAGTTGTGTAGGCTTTATCTTTCCAGTTCGACCCCTTTTGGGCTGCAATATCTTTAAATTCTCCAGCACGGTTTCTTACTTGCTGAGCACCCCTATTCAAATCGTGTCGAGTTTCTCTTCCAGATTTAGGTGCAAACAGTAAAGCGGTTGATGCACCAATTACTGCCCCTAGTGCAACGCCAATTGCAAAATCTCTCGTATTATTGTTTTCTGCCATTGTTATTCCCTCCATAAAGTTGAAAATTAATTAATACTTACTTTCTTTTCTCTTCAGGACATATTCTAAAATAGATGCTCCCCATTTCACCGCTTGGTTCGTCTTTTCTTGATCTTCCTGCGATGCACGAGAAATACTATTCGTTAGTTGTTTTAACGAATGATCAAACTCCTTCATCGTCTCACCAACACCTTGTGCGCCATCAACTAAACCGTCAATTTTGCTGGATTTGAGTTCGACATCAGCAGCCAGCCGATTCGTCTTATTCAGGAGCTCGGTCGTTTCATCCGTTATTCCTTTTAATTGTGTTTCTAGTCCTTGTAATGTTGTCTTTGTTTCATTCAAAAATCCTTTTGTTACCTTTACGGTATGGATAATGTAAATCGTTAGTACCACAAGAGCTATAACTGCGATGATTATAGCAATGTAAAGCATGACTTCCATATTTTCAGCTCCTTTTAACAAATAATTGCTTTTGTTAGATAGATTAGCGGTACTTAATTACTTTATACCCTAACTATCCCTCATTAAACATCAACTTATAGAAACAGTATATAACGTAGTGAATGAAATTTCGAATGATACGGCGGGACAGAGAAGCGCAAAAGCACTCCAAAATAGGTGGTTATTTTCCTAGGACTGTGCTATAGCGCTTTAAATGGGAAGATAATGGACCATATAATTCCCTCCAGCTCTTCTAATAAGAAGATATGTAAAAAAAGTCTGCCCAAACGGCCTCCTACCTAAGGTTGCCTGGACAGACTTTCCATTCTCTACTTATTCAATACTTCTGGATGGGTTCCAGGCTTATAAGCTTCGATAAACTTTTGGATGTCTCCAGCACCCATAAAGATGAGCACACTGCCCTTATGTTTATTTAGAACCTCTGTATGGTCAATATCCAAAATTTCACAACCATCAATTAACGTTTGAAGATCATGGATTGTTAATTTACCGGCCTCTTCTCTGGCAGAGCCAAAGATTTCACATAAATAGACAGAGTCAGCACCTTCAAGACTATCGGCAAACTCCTGCAGAAATGTCTTTGTCCGTGTAAAAGTATGCGGCTGGAATATAGCTACAATTTCTTTATCCGGATATTTTTTCTGCGCTGATTCAATCGTTGCTTTAATTTCTCTTGGGTGATGAGCGTAATCATCAATAATAATTTGATCACCCACATGCTTTTCTGTAAAGCGCCGTTTCACTCCACGGAATGAACTCAAACTCTTTATTTCTTTAGCAGGGATACCTTCATAATGACACAATGTAATGACAGAGAGCGCATTTAAAATATGATGGTCTCCGTACATTGGAATCGTAAACGTATCATAATAATTGCTTCTGATAAAAACATCAAAAACAGTGCCTTCTTCTGATGTTTTAATGTTTCTTGCTTGGAAATCATTGCCTGGCTCCAGTCCATAATACAGGACGGGAACATTAGCGGTAATTCGCTGCAAGTATTCATCATCACCACAAGCAATAATACCCTTCTTCACCCGATCTGCCATATCTTGGAAGGCAGAGAAGACATCATCTACACTTGTAAAGTAATCCGGATGATCGAAATCGATGTTCGTCATAATTGCATAATCTGGTTCATAACTCAGAAAGTGTCTGCGGTATTCACATGCTTCAAAAACAAAATATTCACTGTCCACGTGGCCTTTACCCGTTCCGTCCCCGATTAAATGGGAGATCGGAAAGGCTTCATTCAGCACATGGGCAAGCAAACCAGTCGTTGAAGTTTTCCCATGGGAGCCTGTAATTGCGATACTCCGGAACTTTTTCAGCCAACGCCCGAGGAAATCATGATATCGGTAAAATTCGCAGCCTAAACGTTTCGCTTCTTCTATTTCTTCATGGTTATCGGGGAATGCATTTCCCGCAATAATTGTATATTCCGCTTTAATATTATCTTTAGAAAAGGGGAGAATTGGAATGTTTTTTTCAAGTAAAGCTTCTTCAGTGAAAAAATGCTTTTCCACATCCGAACCTTGAACGGTCTCACCGGAGTCGTAGAGAATTTGTGCAAGTGCACTCATTCCAGTTCCCTTTATACCAATGAGATGGTAAGTTGTCATAAAAAGAACCTCCACATGTTCAAAAAAGGATTTGACTTACTGTTTGTGATAGATTATCACACAATAGCTTATTATAGCAAACAATCAAGGACATGAACATAATTCTTTCATCCCAACTTGTTTCTACAGAACGTTCAAAAAGGAGGATAAAAAGAACCGAGGTCGGCTAAAAACGCAACGTTCTGTTGCGCCGCCGACACGAACACGTCCTGTACGTCGAAGTTCGAGGCGGCGAGAGCTCCCCGCACCGGAATGTACGTTTTCAGGTACAGGAGGAGCGGAAAAGCGAGCCAACGAGCTTCCACAGGAAGTGGTGAGTTCTACGTTGTCCACAGGACGTGGACGGTCTTAGTAGAACCTCCCATTCACGAAGTGTCATTTTTACCGTACTTTTTGAACATACTCTTCTATACGATTTTATATTCCACCACTTCAAGCCGTGGATTCGGACGAAATCTACGTCCTTCCTTTGCTTCCGGTGAACCATTCAATAGGACGAGGTCCCCTGTGAATCCGATATTAAGCCGTAATAAGCTTCTTCCTACACCATACATATCAACTGGTACACCTGCTTCTTCAAAGTCTTTAATGCGTTCTTCGGTAAATCCGCCGGAAACCATGATTTTCACATGCTGGAATCCTTCATCATCAAGCGCCTTCCGTAAAGCAAATAATAACTCGGGATTAACTCCGCGTGGGTCGAATGTTCCAAGTAAATGATGATTTCTTAAGAAGTATTTATCCACCAATGTACGGGAAGTATCAAGACGAACAGAGCTCAATTGTTCACCAAAACGCTTTGCTACCTTCAAAGAATCTGTAATGACATCATTGTTATAGTCGACAAGAGCGGATAGTTCATCTCCAGGGAATACTTCATGATAGCTTTCAGCCGCTGCAACGACATCACCGCGGTACATCTGGATGAGTGCGTGTGGCATTGTTCCCATGCCTGCTTTCCCCCACCACTCATTCATCGCATGAGTTGCCTGAGCAGTAGAACCACCAATAAATGCTGCATATCCATCCCCTGCCTGGGTTGTATAATGGTCGTCCCTGTCCCCCATGAAGATGACAGGTTTTTGTTTATCAGTTATGCTCGCTGCTTTTACCACATTGTATACATTCGTTGCGACAGATGTTCTTCTTGCAAGTATTCCGTCAATCATTCCTTCTAAATAACCGAATTGCTGATAAGCACCTGATATCGTCAGGACCGTCTCATATGGACTGATGCGGTCTCCATCTTTCAGTGATTTGATTTCCAATGTCTCTGGATTGTCAGCGAATGTATGAAGTAAAGCAATTACCTCATCCGTACCGCAAAGTACAGCATCATCTTTTTGAAAAAACTGCATCGTTACATGATTATTAGGATTTTTTTCCTCAGCAATCTTTTTCGTTTTCAAAAAATATACAGCTGAGAACCAGCCTTCCCGGATACGTTCATCGAATTTAAATGTTTTATTTGTTAAACGGTCAATTTCACCTGCGAGCTTTTGATCAATTTCTTTCATCATTCTTCTCCTTATTATTTATCCTGTTTTCAATATCATATATAACTATCGCAATTGAAACAAATTTATTCACTTATTTGGGCAGCAGTTTCTGTTACGAGGACATCCCTTGGCTTACTTCCGTTTTGTCCGGAAATAATACCACGGGCCTCCAACGTATCAATGAGTCTTGCGGCCCGGTTATAACCGATTTTAAAATGACGCTGCAGCATGGACGTGCTCGCTGACTGTTGGTGGATAACAAATTGGATTGCTTCTTCAAGTAGCTCGTCCTCATCTTCTTCCAAATGGATTTGTTCCAGCAGCTGTTCCTGTTCGAATAAATATTCCGGTTCAGCGATCTCTCTTGCATAAGCCGTAACTCTCTCAATTTCTTCATCAGACACAAACGGGCCCTGGAGTCGAACGCTTTTGCCTGTTCCGTTTTCCATAAATAGCATATCACCTTTTCCTAAAAGCTTCTCCGCTCCGCTCACGTCAAGAATTGTACGGGAGTCCACTTGAGAAGAAACACTAAAGGCGATCCGCGTTGGGATATTTGCTTTAATGAGTCCAGTAATGACATCAACAGACGGTCTCTGGGTAGCTAATAAGAGATGAATCCCGCAAGCTCGTGCTTTTTGTGCGATTCTACTGATGGAATTTTCCACATCTTGCGGAGACATCATCATTAAATCAGCCAACTCATCAATAACGATGAGAATGTAAGGCATTTTTTCTTCGCTTCTGTTTTCACTATTCACTTTCCGGTTGAAGCGTTCAATGTCTCTGACGCCTTCTTCCACGAAACGTTCATAACGTTCTTCCATTTCATTAACCGCCCATTTTAAGCTCTGTGTCGCAGCTTTTACATCGGTTATAACAGGAGAAACGAGATGCGGAACACCATTATACGGTGCAAGCTCCACCATTTTCGGATCAATCAAGAGCAGCTTCACATCTTCGTGGCTCGCTTTGTATAAAACACTGATAAGAATTGTGTTGATGCACACACTTTTTCCGGATCCAGTTGCACCAGCAATCAGGCCATGGGGCATTTTTTGGATATTTGTTATTTTCGGCTTCCCTTCAATCGTTAGACCTAGTGCAGCAGTCAGCGGTGATTTACTCTCTTTAAACTCGTCGGTCTCTACAATCTCCTGCAATCCAACCATTTGTGCTGTTGGATTCGGCACTTCGATACCAACTGTATTTTTCCCCGGAATTGGTGCTTCAATCCGAATATCTCTTGCAGACATATTTAATTTTAAGTCATCACTTAAATTTCTAATTTTACTAACCTTCACACCAAGTTCCGGCTGTACTTCAAACCTTGTTACAGACGGTCCTTGTGTGGCGAGTACAACTTTAGCTGCAACATTAAAATGTTTCAGTGTCTGTTCAAGCAAATTTTGCTGATCCTGAATCCAAGGGTCATTTGCATAATCTTCTTCTTGCGGATCATTTAAGAGATGTAACGGAATGTGAATATCCTTTGGCGTTTCTTCCACCTCAACTTGCTCCATCACTGGTTGGACAGTCTCGTTTTCCGGCTGTCTCTCCCTTTCCCTTTCTAAACGTTTCTCAGGACGGCGCAACCCTCGTTCCCGCACCCTTTCATTTCGTTCCATTTTTGCTTTATCGAGCGGGGTCATCATAACGTTAAATGGTACTTCTCGTTTATTTCCTTGTTTTCTTTCATTGCTTGTTTTATTTTTTTCAGGTTGGGGCGCTTTTTTATGTACCAATTTATCTGTTGTTTCTTCCTGCGCCAGCTGCTGAATTGTTTTAATTTCTTCTGTTTTAGTTTTTTCTTCCTTCTGTTGGGGTTCCTCTGCTTCTACTGTTACCGCTGTTTCTTGTAATGCAGTTTTCTGTTCTGGTGCAATTTCCCTAATGGCGGATTCAATTGGTTTGCGCTCTTCTTCCTGTACTTCTAATTGTTCTTCTTTCTCTATCTTCTTCCGAGCATAAGCTGGTATGTTCTCTACTTCATCCGTCCTTTTTTGAAAACCATAGATTGGAGACGGTACTTCTGACGCCTGAAATGGTGGTGCATTTTCATCTTTATATACTTTCCTAGGGGCAGTGGATGCCGTTGTATTCCTGCTTTTTTCCGGTTTACGGACCGGCTCTTGCTTCCTGCGGGTATAAGCTGGTTTTTGTTTATCTTCATCTTTTTTCCGAGCTTCCCTTTGGTCTGGAATTACCGGAAAACGGAAAGGTCTGTTTTCTGGATACTGATAAGTCATTCTAGCTTTTAATTGCTGACGATTTTGATTTGGCTGATCAGGGTCTTCTATTTCGATTTCTTCTTCTACTTCAGTTACGAAAAAGTTTTTCATTTTATCTAACCAATGCTTTAACATTTCATTCACTCATTTCCTTTTCAATCCATATTGCTTCTCTATTTTACCAGTTTTTTAAGTATTGATGTAGTTTTATTAAAATTAATATTTAATCCCCCCGTTTCCTTAGCTTGTAACAGCTTAGCTGAGCTTTATTAAGCGTAAGTGTGTATTACTTTCATTCAGCGTAAGTATTTTGCGCATTCTCTAGACTGGAGTTCTAACCCCCGTTCAGTTGCCCGGTGGCCGGATGCGCATCCTTGGGCACTGCTAGAGCTCCTCGGGCTACCGCCCTGTGGGATCTCCAGACTCGCGCTATTCCCGCAGGAGTCACCGTCCACCGGGCAACTGAACTAGTAGGGATGATTATTATTAATAGCATATATTCCAGTGCTATATCACGAAAAAAATTATATCTTTGGAATAATAAACAGTGATCTAAATTTGACCTTTCCTGGTAGCAGTCCAGACACCTCGAGACTCCTGCGGGAGGCCGGCTAAGAACGGTCATGTCCTGTGACCAACGCCGACATTAGAACTTCCTGTTCGGAGGTAAGCCTGGCGAGACCCCGCAGCGCGTTAGCGCGAGGAGGCTTGCCGGCCGCTCAGCAGGTGCGAGGGGTGTCTGGACTGCGGACCTCCAAAAGTGAGTTTCGGACACTTGCGCTAAATAAAAGCGGTGCGTCATCTCGTTTTATAATAAAAATTTGGTTAAATAAAAAACACACCCTATTGAAAAATAGTGTGTGCTTCTATTTTAAAAGTTAAATTCTTCGCCAATTTGATAACTGTCATCAAGTACATAAATTCCTTTTTCATCTGGTGCGTTTGGAAGTCCCAATTCTTTCTTGGAACAAATCATGCCATTCGACGGGACACCGCGCAGTTCAGATGGTTTGATACGGAGGCCGCTTGGCATTGTTGCTCCCACTTTGGCAACTACTACCTTTTGGCCTGCATCGACATTTGGTGCACCGCAAACAATTTGCAGTACTTCTTCCCCAACATTAACTTTACAAACACTCAGCTTATCAGCATTTTCATGTGGTCCCTTTTCCTCGACATAACCGACGACAAATTTCGGGCTTAGATCAAAATCAAGTTCATCATCCAAATTATTGTCTTTGAATAGATTTTTGATTTCCGCAAGTAATGCTTCCGTCAGCTTGATTGCACCTGTTTCGGCAAGATCAAATTTATTCGAAGCATCGAATATGTTGTAACCGAGCACTTCCTGGTTTTCTCCAAGCACTCGAACAATGTCTCCCTTTGTTTCATACGTCCATTCATAGCGATTACCATCTTTAACTGGAATAAGGAGCACATCACCGATTCCGTTTGGATTATAAAATACGTTCATTCTCTTCGTCCTTTCTCTATTTCTCCGGGCGATTCTTCGCGAGGATAAAGATTGGTTCTAATTTTTTATCTTCGTAAATAAATGGTAACGATGTAATTGGGATACGTCCTTCTGAGAAGTATTTCATTGTAAGCTGGGCTAAAATATCATACCCGGTCTTATTCTGAATATCCGCAACAATTAATACATCCTGATGTGGAGTTGCAACGGCCATATCACCTTTCACATTAATCTTCATCTCTTCTAAGAATGCTTCATTCAATATTCTGGTGGCATCATAGCCATCTTGGGTCGCAATGAAATAGAAATCATTGCCTGCTACGTTATCAGCCTTATAGTCGGTTGAGAGCGAACGAGCATTAAACATCGCGATTTCTTCTAAATGCTGCCGCGTCCAGTCTGCCCCGTGAATAAGATCCTCATCAATCAGCCGGTATGATTTCCCTTCATCAAGTGCATAAAATATTCTCGTTTCCGCGGTATGATCTTTAAACATCAGCTTTTTTTCGGCTTTTGTTTCAGTTGGGAAGGATGTCGAACGGATTACGGGATAAATATGCTTTTCCATTCCAGTCAATTCGACTTCTTCCCGCATCATCCGGAGCGCCTCCTCGATATGCTCGACCACTTCATCGATTACCGATTCACCACGCGTATTATATTTTACAATGATATTAGGAAGCGTCAAGGTTAAGCCTTGCTTTGTGTCCTTCCACTCGATTCGAAGTGTGTCTTCTTTCCGGTTGAATCTAACCTGATAATTTTCATTTGTGAGTCGTTCTTTCAATATATCCCGCATACGGGTACTTGTCATTTTCATCGATGGTTCCTCCTTACAAACTTATTGTCAAACTTTCGCAAAGCCATCGATAAACGAAATAATTTCTTCTTTTGTCTTCCGGTCTTTACTGACAAAACGACCTACTTCTACCCCTTTATTAAAGGCCAAAAAGCTAGGGATGCCGTAAATATCATTTTCTCCAGCAAGTTCCATAAATTCGTCTCGATTAATTTCAACAAAAGTATACTCTGGATATTTATCTTCTATTTCGGGTAGGATTGGTTCAATGACGCGACAGTCCGGACACCATCCTGCCGTAAAAAGAAAAATTGTTTTTTCGTTATTTTTAAGTTCGTTATATTCTTTTACAGATTGTAATGCTCTCATCTTCCATCATCTCCTTTTTTTCTATCATAGCTTTCCTTTCTATCTGTTTCAATTCACACGCCCTGAGTGAGTGAAATTAAACCCTTTCACGATAAAGTGAAACTTCAATCAGTAGAGGTTTTTTTCATCCCCCCACTGACTGTTAGTTGAATGAATCAGGGTGTCAGCGTCCGTTAGCTCCACTTAAACTTTCTCGGACGGACGGTTGCACCGAGATGAATTATTTGCAATTATTATTCTATTCGTTAGTATAAAAGTAGAATCGTATTTTTTGGAGGTGCTGAAATGGAACTTACAGTTTATTTAGCTGGTGAGATTCACTCAGACTGGCGGGAGCAATTAAAGACAAAAGCAGAGGAAAAGAATTTGCCTTTAAACTTTGTCGGGCCACAGACGAATCATGATCTTTCAGATGATATTGGCGAAAAAATTCTCGGAAAGCAACCAGATAATTACTACAGGGATGATGCCGCTTCTGCCGTGAATAATTTGAGAACGCAGGTACTCATGCAAAAGGCGGATGTTGTTATTGCCTTATTCGGTGAGAAATACAGGCAGTGGAATACCGCAATGGACGCCTCAGCTGCGATTACATTGAACAAACCAACAATCTTAGTTCGGCCGGAAGAATTTATTCACCCGCTGAAAGAATTATCCAACAAAGCAACTATCACCGTTGAAACAATTGATCAAGCTTTAGAAGTTTTAGCGTATATTTATGAATAAAAACGAAGGAGTGCCAAGCTAAGCACTCCTTCGTTTTTATATTTTAGACCAGTACTCCAGTTGCCCGCGGAGAATTTGAGTAACGTGGGTGAACATGGTGCTCCTGTCAATTTGATCGTTCGTAAAAATACCGATTGCACCTTCATTTGATCGGATGTTTTCTTTTTGTGCATACTCTTCCATGATGTCCCCTAATTCTTTCCCTTGCTTCAACTCTGGTAAAAAAGCACTCGGTAATGCGATCCGGGCGCCAGCTGCGGTGTAAATCTCATCATGTGAAACGGCAAGCGCTCCCCAGTTCGTCAGGTAGAGCGAACCGTTAAGAAGCATAACGCCACCTTCCAGTCCGACCCCAATATCTGTTTCTCTTAAGTTAAACGCGGCGATTGCCCGATTGATTGCACCTCGTCTTGTTTCCTCATCTGTTTTTGGCTGCGGTGAAACACCGGAAGGAACACTGATTCCCTCGACAGTATATTCCTTAAACACAGCTTCACAGGCATGGATTTTCGTTGGATTTTTAGAACCAATTCTTACTTTCATTACATCCCTCAACTGTTGTTTTTAATCGTATCAATGGTCGTCTGATCACTTGATTTTACAAGTTTAATGAGCAGTTCTTTCGCTGCTGCATAATCATCTATATGGACAATGGATGCTGACGTATGAATATATCGTGAGCATATTCCAATGACCGCACTTGGCACCCCATTATTCGATAGATGGATTCTTCCGGCATCTGTTCCGCCTTGAGAAACAAAGTATTGATACGGAATATTATTCGATTCTGCGATATCAAGTACAAACTCCCGCATACCGCGATGCGTCACCATCGTACGATCAAATATCCGCACTAATGCACCTTTTCCAAGCTGGCCAAAGGCTTTTTTATCGCCTGATGCATCATTAGCTGGTGACGCGTCAAGGACATAAGCGATATCTGGCTGAATCATATTCGCTGCAACTTGCGCCCCGCGAAGCCCAACTTCTTCCTGGACAGTTGCTCCAGAATATAATGTATTCGGCAATGACTCATCCTTTAATTCTTTTAACAATTCAATGGATAGACCGCAGCCATAACGGTTATCCCAAGCTTTAGCAAGAATTTTCTTCTCATTCGCCATCGGTTGGAATGGTGTAACTGGAACAATCGAGTCTCCTGGTTTCACACCGATTCCGAACGCATCTTCCCGGTCATCTGCCCCGATGTCAATGAGCATATTTTTAATTTCCATCGGTTTCTTCCGCTGTGCTTCCGTTAATAAATGGGGAGGAATGGATGAAATCACACCGATGACTGGACCATTTTCCGTCATCACTTGAACGCGCTGAGCGAGCATCACTTGATTCCACCAACCACCTAGCGGCTGAAAACGGATCATTCCATTGTCCGTAATTTGTGTAACCATGAAGCCAACCTCATCCATATGCCCTGCAATCATAATGCGGGGCCCGTTTCCTTTTTTCACACCGAAGACACTGCCGAGGTTATCTTGGACAACTTCATCCGAATATTTCTCTAATTCTTTCTTCATAAAAGCCCGGACAGCATGTTCATTCCCAGGCGCTCCCTGGAGTTCGGTCAAATTTTTAAAAAGATCTAAGGTTTCCTGATTCATGTTAAAACCCCTTTATATATTCTATTTTCTCTATGCTCTTGTTAGTATAACGGATAATGGAAGCTACTTTCCACTATCCCGTTGTTAAGATGGAGTTTTATAAAGTGAAACTTCATTAAGAGGAAGGATTCTTATCTCCCCCGCTGCATGTTAGGGGAACGAACCTTAGGTGTTAACTCACATTTCTTCCCACCTAAGCTTTCTCGAAGACCCTAAAGTTTTGAGGTTAGAGTTTTTTACGGACGATTACACTGGGGTAAATAAACTAAGAATAGTCATGACTTCAGTCGCGAGATGAAATTTCCAAGTAAGTAAGATATACTTTATAGTAGAATTATTGTTATTTCATTTAAATGAGAGGTGGAACAAATTGAAAAAAAGAAACCTTATACTCGCAGCAAGTCTCGGTATCGCGGTAGGTTATCTGCTGAAGAGCCAATTGGACACAAAGCAGAAAATAACACCGGAGAAAGCTTTGAGCAATGCAAAAGAAGCTTTTAAACGAAACGGGCCAATTAGTGGTTCATGGATTTACATGAAACCTGAAGAAGTGGAGAAAAATGGTCTGGTGTACGAAGCTTACCGTGGAGGAATTACGAGAAATATTGATGGGGAAAGTAAACAGTATGAATTTTATGTTGACTTGGAGACGGGCGGAATTATCGCATCAACTGAAACCGCTTAAAAGATAAGCGCTTCTCAACTGAAGCGCTTATCTTTGTCATTCTCTTATCCTCTTAACCTCCTGAATCCGTTCGCCTTCTTTATTAAAACGAATCGCACGGTAATAGGCATCATGATAAAATGTGAACCACGCCTGCCTATTATAACCATATTCCATCCACTCCTGTTTCTCATGGACAGATGTGACTGGATAATCATCATAAGCAAGTGCCCAAAGCTTGTTTTCATGGGCATTCGTCGGCATCAAATCTGCCATATGAATAAAACAATCTTCTCCGTCTTCAAATACAATAATGGCATGCCCTTCACTATGGCCGCCAGTATGAATCATCCGTAATCCTTCTGCTATTTCCAGTTCATCTGCGAAGGTTTCAACTTGATGTTCTATCGATCGCCAGTTTATTTCCCAATACGTATTGACGGAACGAATATTAGGATGGCGCATTTCTTCCCACTCGATTGCAGTCGTGTAAATAACCGCATTGGAAAAAATCGTTTCATAGCCTTCTTTCCCTTGTTTTGACAAGCCGCTCGCATGGTCAAAATGTAAATGTGTCATTAATACTGCATCAATTTCAGTTGGTTTCAATCCTAATTCATGTAATGATTCCTCGAGAAAAGAAAGCTCCTTTGCACCAAAGTTACGAATTTGTTTTGCTGTTAGTTTATCTGTACCGATTCCTGAATCAATCAGATAATTTTTGCCATCTAACTGAAGTAAAATTGGGTCTGTCCGGAGTTCAATTAAGTTCTTCTCATCTGTCGGATATTTCCTTGACCATAAAGCTTTCGGCACAACACCAAACATGGCGCCACCATCCAAATGATTGACACCACCACGTAACCAAGTCAATGCCGCCCTGCCAATTTGTAATTTCTCCATCTTCTTCCTCCTCTTTAACTCACTTGCTAATAGTTTATCACGCATTAACGGTCTGTAATACCCCTCCTCTCAACATGAGGGAAGCAAAATGTTGGGACATTGGGGTCAGACACCAGGTCCCGATGACTTGTTTTTCTTTTGCTTTCTCCAGATAAAGAAACTGATCAGCATAAGTGCACCAACAGTGATTAATATTGGGAGGTTGCCGATGAGAAATATGGTTAATGCAGAAAAGGCGCTGATAAGAAAATTAATGCTTTTCATAAATTGTTGCTTCGTCTCACCCCATGTGTTCAAATCACCGTCATTGACACTTGAAAGGGTTACATGGCGTTCCTGGATTGAAATGGTTACTGTTGAAAAGTCCGTTTTGTCTTGAAGATAATTCATCCTGCCGACAATCATTTCAACCTCCTCTTGTACTATTGCTAAATCATTCGATATTTTTAATAAGTCCTCTGTTTTCTCTGCACCATCTAAAAATTCCAGTAATCTTTCCTCGACTTGTTCTTTCGATTTCAAGCGGGACTCCAAATCGACGAATTCCTCGGTAACATCTTCACCGGAAACATAGTGATCCAGCACCTTTGTACTCCCCTCTTCAATCACATCGAGAAATGTATGAAAATCTTCTTGCGGTATCCGAACTGTCATCTGACCGCCCTTCAAATCTTCCACCTGTTCGTTATAAAGCGTCGACTCAAGCACATAACCGCCAATCTTTTTAGCTTCCTTTTGAATTACATTGGAAAAGACTTCAAAATCATCTGTTTCCACACTTATATCTGCTGTATAAATGACCTTGCGATTTGCTTCAACCGTAGCCAGTCCATCATCATTTCCTGCGCTCTCCGTTTCTACATCTTGAGCCTCCTCCTTATTCGCTTCAGAAAATTGTTGCTCGCTCTCTTCCATTCCATAACTTTCTGTCTCGTTCGCAATATCGGCCATTTCCTCGGCGGAATTATCTGCCCCATTACTCGTACAAGCTGCCAGTAAAAAACTGAACATCAATATAATTAAATACTTACTCACTTGAACTTGACCCCCTTTTAATCCTTCTTACTGCATTGGACGTCAATCGCGGACGAAAGTTTCTTAATTGAAAGATTTTTTATGTAGCCTTCTTAATTACAATCTGGTATGATAGATTTTGTAATTTTACATTGAAAATATGGAATTCTCGTTAAGACATGTGATTTCTTTCACAATAATATGGTTCGTTTACTTCGAGCTAATCTCATAAAATAGAGGAGGAATAGCATTCATGAAAAGGAATGAAAAGGTTTATGCCGTCATAATTACAAGCTTGATACTAAGTGCATTTGTTGTACCGTACACATTGCTTACGAATGTCGAAAGATGGTATGGCAGCTTTTTATTTTGGACGGTACTTACTGTTATTGTAATTGGCATCAATTATTTATTAATTAAGGAATGGGGCGGAGAATAATGAATTCATCGTACGTTTGGTGGGCAGTTGCCATCTATATTATTGTTTCTTTAATCATCGCCTTCTTATCGCGCCCGGGTAAACAAAATAATATGGTTAGTTATTTTCTTGGAGATAGAAAACTCGGCGGAATTGTATCTGCACTTAGCTACAGTGCGACAACTTATAGTGCCTTCATGCTTGTTGGATTAGCCGGGCTTACATATAGTGGCGGAGTTGGTGCGCTCGGGTTTGAATTGATTTATCTGATGGGAGTTTCGCTGATCGCCTTTTTTGGGCCGCGTTTTTGGGTTGTCGGAAAAAAATATGGCTACGTCACTCCCTCTGAAATGCTTGGTGACCGCTATCAGGACAAAAGAGTGGCGATCATTGTCGCGATAACGAGTTGTCTCTTTCTCATCCCTTATAGCGCCGTCCAGCTAACTGGTGTTGGCTACCTGCTTTCCGGTCTTACGAATAATGAAATCACGTTTTCAACCGGTGTGTTGATTGCAACGATTATGGCTATTTTATTTTCTTATATTGCGGGAATTCGCTCCGTTGCTTGGACAGACTCCTTACAGGCAGTATTCATGATCATCACATCAATCATTGTCGTTCTTGTTCTTATCAATGGATTAGGCGGATTCAATGGTTTTTTCCAGACGCTTGAGACAGAACATCCAGCTTCATTAGCGGTGCCTGGTAATGGATTTTTTAATATTTTTAC
The DNA here is from genome assembly GCF_022213125.1 of Oceanobacillus alkalisoli. Lineage (NCBI taxonomy): Bacteria > Bacillati > Bacillota > Bacilli > Caryophanales > Bacillaceae > Oceanobacillus > Oceanobacillus alkalisoli. The sequence goes on from NZ_JAKNRA010000006.1 coordinate 73,399, forward strand.
ATTTATTGGCATGACCTTGCCATGGATGTTTTTCAGCCTTTCCAACCCACAGGTTAGCCAACGGTTATTTATGCCGTCATCTTTGAAAAACTTAAAAATTATGATACTCGGCTTTATGGTCTTCGGGCTCGTTTATACACTTGTTGCAATTTTTTGGGGCTTCTCGGCAACCATTATGTTTCCGAACTTAGATAACGTTGACATGGCAACACCTTTAATTCTCTCTAGCGACCTTGTACCACCGATTCTTGGGGTTATTGTGATGGTAGGAATTATGGCAGCAGCTATCTCAACGATTGATTCCATTTTACTCACCCTGGCTTCGGTATTTGCGAAGGATGTGTATGGGAATCTCAGAGAACGGCCATCTGACCGGATGCAGCTGCAAATTGGTAAATTTGTCATTCCTGTAATTGCGATTATTGCTTATCTATTTGCCGAAATGGAACTAAGTATTATCGTACTCCTCTCGGTCGCTTCTTCTGCTGGTCTTATCATTGCGGTGCCTGCTATATTTGGAACGTTTTTCTGGAAACGAGGTACAGCTGCTGGAGTATTAGCGAGTGTGGGCATTACGGGGGGCATTGTCATTCTTTTAGAAGCATTTCAGTGGAAGCCGCTCGGACTCGCCTCAGGTGTGTGGGGAATTCTCTTATCCACTCTCATCTTCATCGGTGTCAGCTTAGCTACAAAAGCACCGGAAGAAAAAGCTGAAGAATTCTTAACTACTGTAAAAATTGCATTACAAAAGGAACGCAAGAAATGAAAATAAGGTCCTCCACACAGCTGGGGACCTTATTTTTGCCAGGCTACTCTGCTCGTAGATCAGCATACGTTGCTTCTGTCATTGTTCTTAGGTCTTCTGGCGAGAGTTCGACTTGAGAACCGCGTTTTCCTGCCGAAATGACGAGATATTCCAAACCTTTAGCTTCGGAATCAATGTATGTCGGATAGCTTTTCTTCATGCCAATCGGCGAGCAACCACCCCGGATATACCCTGTCGTCTTCTCTAAATCTTTCATCGGCAACATGTCAATCTTTTTATTGCCACTTACTTTGGCGAGTTTTTTCAAGTTCAGCTCATCTTGTGCGCTAATCACGACAACGACTGGGCCCGTTTTATCCCCGACTGTTACGAGTGTTTTAAACACCTTCTCGAGTGGAATATTCGTTTGACTTGCAGCAGTTTCCGCATCGAGGCTATCTTCCTTCCAAGCATACTCATGAATCTGATAAGCAACCTTTTCCTTATCAAGCAAACGATGAACATTCGTCTTTTTCATCCAATCACTCTTTATTCGTTTTTCTACTAGTTTAGCACATTCAAGCTAGAAATAATCAAAAAAAACGGGAAGATCATCGTCTATCCCATTCTGCTTTTTTTAATGAATCATTTAACTGCCTAGCTACTGTTACTACTTCGTCAAATTCCGCTTCAACTTCAGAATCATGCTTATATATTATTCGGCTTACTACAATCGCAGCAATCTTTGTTAAGATAGATTCCGGGAGTATTTCATAATTGTTTCAATTTTTTGTTTTTTCGACTCCTTCTGCCTACAAAAAATGCAAGTGCTGCAACTCCGGCTGCCCCTGCCATGACCGCCCCTGTCTTCAATCTGTTATTCTCCGTATAGAGAGTATCTTTAAGCACAAGATTAATATTTTGCGGACGTTCTGCTAGCCGGCGCATGAAATACCCATACCAATCATCGCCAAACGGAATATACGTACAGAAATGATAACCTTCTTCAGCTAATGCATATTGCATCTCGACACGGAAGCCATAAAGCATCTGGAATTCAAATTTGCGTTTATCAATTTGATGAGCTTCTACATATTTTTTTACCTGATTGATTAGATGATGATCATGGGTTGCAATCGATGTAAATGCTTCCCCCTGCAATCTTTCTTTCACCGTTTCCATGAAATTCGCATCAATTTCTTCTTTAGACTGATAAGCCACATCTCCAGATTCTTTATACGCTCCCTTTACGATCCGTAATCGAACATTTTCAAGATCCTTCAAGTCATCAAGTGTACGGTATAAATAGGTTTGTAACACGGTTCCGATATTTTCATACTCTTTATGAAGTGCTGTTACAATATTAAGTGTCGGCTGGTAATGAATATACTTCTCCATATCGACATTTACGAAAATATTGTATTCATTTGCTTTAACAAGGATCTCCCGCATGTTGTCCATACAAAAATCTTGATCGATATCAAGGCCAATTTGAGTTAACTTTACTGTTATATGACCATCCAGCTTCTTCTCGTGAATATATTCAACGACTTGAAGAATCTGATTTTTAGCTGCTTCAGCTTCTGACCTGTCAGATACGAATTCCCCTAAGTTATCAAGTGCTACAGAAATGCCGCGCTCGTTTAATTCTTTTACTCTTTCAGCAGCACGGGGCAAATCCGTCCCAGCTACAAATTTCTCTGCACCAAGCCGCAACCCCCATCTTTTTGCATTGTTATTCAGAAATTGATTGTTTGATAAAGCAATGAAAAAATCTCGAGTTAAGTTCGCCAATGTACATTTCTCCTTTGTATGTCATTCCTAGTATGCAGGGTGAGTCCTTTATTTGAAAGCGTTTTAATTAAAGGGTAAATTTTTTGGAAATGCTATTATCCTTATTATAGCAAAAATAAAATCCACAGCCCAATATAAAATGACTGTGGTTTTTAATGTTGCGTATCATTTTTAAAACATCCGATACCCGCTTCTTCTTAAAATACGAATCGTAAAGCCAGAAGCAATTGTACCTAGAAAACCGGCACCCATAATGACATAGTCAGCTAATTTCAAAGCCGCAAGCGTATCTCCCAATAGTTTAAAAGATTCCGCCGTGTTCGTAAAGTAATCAAAAGTAGAAATGCCATCTATCATCATTATTGCAACAATTGGATATAGAATTGACATGAGCCAAGTTCTTCTTAAAAGCATATTTAAAATAAAAGCGATACCAAAGAAAATGACAAAATATAACATAATGGAAACTACTAGCTGTATCAATGATGTGACTCCCTTCGCTTCGTTAACTAACACCCACGCTTATTTTATAATAAATAAAACAAAGGCGCAAGCGCCCGTTTAGCGACGTACAAACTGTGCCTCCCAGGATGGGAGGTAGTTCGATGTTGCCCCAGGAAGGGGCGAACTTAATCGAACCTCCTTTTTACCGGAAGGGAGATAAAGGAAACTCAGGCGAAGAGAGTGAGTTGATGTTAACTTTCACCGCAAGGGTATAAGGGCGACTAAGCCTCACAAAGACCAAACGGCTAAGTCTTCTTTATCGATTGGAGGAGTGTAAAGTTTGATAGTCGCTGGGCGCTGGAGCCAGACGATGAAAAAGCAAAGACATATAGCCTCTGCTTTACGTATGGAAGATATTAAATCTGCCCTTTTTCATCAAGAGATAGATTCCACCTAATTGCAGCAGATATCGGTTTAACGAGAGTTTCTTCATAAAAGTCGCTTTCCAGCCAAAATGCTTCTTCCCATTTAATGATACAGCCACCCCATCCGAGGAACCGAGCGAAGCAATGATTGCCTTTTTTTCAGATTGAAAGTGCTGTAATGCTTCTTCATTAATCTGTGCCTTAATATTCCGTGCTGCAACTACAGCAGAAGCAATTGCTGTCTCCGCATTTGCAGGGCATGGTCTTCCTGTCTCCGCATTGGTAATTAGGGCACAGTCTCCTAAGACATAGACATTCTCATACCCTGGGACACGTAAATCTCTGCTTACTTCTACTTTGCCGTTTACCGTTGGGATGCTCGAATGTTCAAGGAGAGAATTGCCACGAACGCCAGCTGTCCAGACAATTGTTTTTGCCGGTATTTCGATCTGTTTTCCTTCTTTTTCATACATGACCCGATCATGCTTCGACTCGACAATTCTAGCGTCCGTAATAAATTCCACACCTCGGGATTCAAGAGAATTCATCGCATAGTTTACAAATTCTTGTTCACATCCTGGTAGAATAGTAGATTCACATTCTACCATAATGATACGGACCTGCGTTCGGTCCACATCATATTCACCACCGAGTTCAGGTATTCGGTCGGCAAGTTCACCTGCATATTCGATTCCAGTGAAGCCTCCTCCAGCAATAACAATATTAATTCGTGCCGCATTCTTTTCTACCTCATTTGCATACTTAGCGAAATTATATTCCAAATGCTCTCTTAATACTCTGGCGTTATTTAAATTTCCAATTGGAAAAACATGTTCATTTAAATCCGGATTTGTGATTGCTTCCGCTTCAAATCCTAGACCAATAACAAGGATATCATACGAGATCTCCTGATTCAGAAGTTTTACTTTTTTATTCTTTTCATCAATCATCGTCACTTCATCGATTACAAAGTTAATTTTTTCTTGATTAATGATATCGCGGATTGGAATCATCGTTCGTTCCGGCTTTAGAGATCCTGCTGCCGTTTCATGAAGCCATGTCGTTTGATAATGATAATCATGTTTGTTCACGAGCGTTATATTCGCTTCATTCTGGTGCAATATTTTCTGTAATTTAGTTGCAGTTGTGAGACCACTATAGCCTGCTCCTAAAATTACAATATGTGGTTTATACATCTTTTAAAACACTCCATTAGCCTTAGATTTGCTCAATTATTTTGCATGTTTCCCGTTATTAAGTTGGCTATTTTTGTTTATCCCGGTGTAACCGTCCGTAGAACTCCCGCCTCAAAACTTTAGGGTCTTCGAGAAAGTTTAGATGGGAAGAAACGTGAGCTAACAGCTAAGTTCCATTCAACTAACAATCAGTTAGAGATAAAAAACCCCACTGATTGAAGTTTCCCTTTATGTGAATCACATCATAAGATTATAACATAATTGTAATGAAAATAAAATATAATGTTACACGATTGTTACAAAGCGTCTATCAACCGCTAAATGTGATACGTTTTTTCCTTGATAATGAGCTAGATAGTTACGATTCGATTGCGATTTATGGTAGGATAAGAATGTTGATAATTTTAGTACAGAGAGAGGGAATACTGTTGTCTGAAGAACTTTATGATATAACGATAATAGGTGCCGGACCAGCAGGGTTATTCACTGCTTTTTACGGAGGCATGCGTCAAGCGAAGGTAAAGATTATTGAAAGTTTACCGCAAATCGGTGGACAGCTTGCAGCCCTTTATCCGGAGAAATATATATATGATGTTGCTGGATTCCCAAAGATTAAGGCAGTTGATCTCATCGATAATTTAGAAAAACAGGCGAAGTTCTTTAATCCTACAATCGTACTCGATCAGCAAATCGAAACGATGGAACGGCTCGAAGATGAAAGTATAAAGCTCGTCAGCAAGAATGGGGACGTCCATTATACGAAGACGATGATTATTACCGCTGGCAACGGAGCATTTACTCCGAGGCGTCTAAATATCGATAATAGTGAGGACTTTGAAGGTATTAATTTACATTACCATGTTCCCGATATGAATCATTTTAAAGATAAAAATGTCGTTATCCTTGGTGGCGGAGATTCTGCTCTCGATTGGAGCCTAATGCTAGAAAAAATTGCAAAAAGTGTAACGCTTGTCCACCGCAGAGATCAATTCCGTGCTCACGAGGCAAGTGTGGAACAGCTGAAAAATTCTGCTGTTGAAGTCATTACACCATATGCAGCCGAAGGGATAACAGCCGCTGAACGAATCGATTCACTAACACTGCAGGAAGTACGTGGTGAAAGTAACATTACGTTGGATGTGGATGAGGTCATTTGTAACTATGGGTTCATTTCTTCTCTTGGGCCAATTAAAGACTGGGGACTGGAAATCGAAAAGAATAGTATTGTCGTCAATACGAAAATGGAAACAAACATCCCTGGTGTATATGCAGCTGGTGATGTGACGACCTATGATGGTAAAGTTAAATTGATTGTAACCGGTTTTGGTGAAGGACCTACGGCTGTTAACAATGCGATGCGCTATATGGATCCAAAAGCCCGCGTTCAACCAAGACACTCGACTGATATGGCCATTTTTTAAACAATAACGGAGCCCAATTTCTAAACAAAGCGGGCCCCGTTTTTTATGCTGGTGCAATTACTAGCTTCAGTGCTTCCAGATTCATTATTTTAATTTTTCGGTGGCCATCTTGCTCAATCCATTTATTTGTCTGGAAGGTAGATAACCGTCTGCTGACCGTTTCTTGCGTAGTCCCTAAATAAGATGCGAGATCCTTTTTACTCATCGGAAGAACGATGTCCAGTTGCTGGTTCTTTTCTGCAAGCTCGACTAAATACGTAGCAATTCGCATTTCAACATCTTTCGAACTTAACTCTCCAATAAGCTTCTCCGTCTGATCTAGACGCTCACTGAACTGCTCTAATATTTTCAATGCAATCGATGGATGTTCTTTCATTAAGAGTTGCATTTCATCACGGTGAATGGCGCATATTTCCGATTTCTCTATTGCTTCTGCATAGCTATCCATTTCCTTCTTCGTAAAAATCGCCATTTCTCCCATGAACTCACCAGGTTCCAAGATACGTAATAACTGCTCTTTACCAGATTCAAAGATTTGATAAATCTTTACTCTGCCCTGGTGAACGATGTACAAGTAATCTAATGGGTCACCGTCATGAATAATGATTTCCCCTTTCCGATAATTCCTATGGGTACTTCGTTCGGCAATTTTTACCATTTCATCATACGTTAAATGGTTGAAGAACGGAACTTTCGCGACGCAGAGTCTGCTCGTATCTATATTTTCTTCTGTCATCTGCCTTCACCTGCTTCTTAGTCATTCAAGGTCCATGCTTAACACTTCTCAACTGGACCATCATACTCTTTCGGCCGGAAAGATGAACCACAGCCACAGGAGAGCACAGCGTTCGGATTATCGATACTGAATCCTCCACCCATTAGATTCTCTTTGAAGTCAATCTTCGTTCCTTCAATAATAGGGATATCTTGGCTGAACAAGACGACTGGAATTCCATTTATTTCTTTCACAACATCTAATTCTTCATTGATTTCTTCATCAAAGCCTAAGGAATAGGAAAGACCACTGCAGCCTCCACCTTGCACACCAAAACGAAGGCGTACCCCTTCCTCTTCATCCTGCATCATTTCTTTAATTTGAACACTTGCCCTATCCGTTAATACGATAGACATATGTTTTTCCTCCTTTGGCATCGCTTTCCCTTTATTATACAAATGAAAAATAAGTTTATCAATCGTTCTGTTTATCCCATTAGGCCTTTTTCTTCCAATGATTGATAAATTGTTTTCAAACGTGGAATCCCTTCCGCCACCAAGTCTTCGTTTACAAATACAATGGGCCAGAACAAATCCTCTTCAATAATTTGCTGCACAAAGTCCTGGTGTTTCTTTTCTGTCTGTGGTTCATTAATATCCACATATTCATATGTTATCGCATCCGTTTCGTATTTCCGGCCTATTGCAGCTTGCAGCCACTCATACGTATCTATTGAACCTGGTGCTCCTACACAACTAGCACAAATTTGTTCAGCTCCGTAGATCGTGATTTTAATTTTTTCCCTCATTGGCCTGCCTCCTTCTCCTTTTGATTTATATAAAAGAGTTTCTTTCATTTTACAAAATAGGAAAGCAAAGGTACAATATAATTAACCGATAGGAAATTTTAGTTTCATCAATAGAATTACCTGCAAATCCGTTTTATACTAGAATTCGAAAGGGGGATGTGATTCATGCATGAGCAAGTACAAGAAGTTTTAAACAAATTACGTCCATTTTTACTCCGTGACGGTGGAGATGTTGAATTAATAGATGTGGATGAGGACGGTATTGTCCTGCTCCGTTTAATGGGTGCTTGTGGCAACTGCCCGAGTTCTACTATTACATTAAAAGCTGGGATCGAACGCGCTTTAATGGCTGAAGTTCCAGGCGTTAGAGAAATTGAACAAGTATTCTAATCAGGCAGCGAGTTATAGCTGCCTCTATTCTTTTTATGTTCCCATATTATCATGAAAGCCAGTCTACCTCAACAAGCTCAAATGCTCCTTTATCGATTTCCATCTTTTTGTAAAAATTGTTTAACCGCTTTTCATATCTTTCCTGCAACCTAATCATCTGGTGCAACGCAGCTTCGCCTCTTTGTATATCCCCTCCGCTCATCAACTGCTCCACCGTATCAAAGAAATGAATTGGAAATAGTAAACGTGCGTAAATTAGCCTCCAGCTAAATACAGACAGCGGTCTAATGGTCTGGTAATCTCTAATAAACGCATGTATAAAACTGTCTGATTGCCCGCTTAAAAAACAATTACGGATAAATTCAGCTATATCTCTTGCTGGATGGTCAAAGCCGAGCTCATCCGGCCAAATTACTTCACGTTCAACTTGATTATTGAACCGAAGAAAAGCAATCGTTCCCTGATCGACTTCTGTATAACGCGTTTCATTTTCTTCTGTTTCCCTCAGGTATTGAATCGCATTTTCACTCATACCTATAATATAGGGTAAACAATCAAAAATACGAGGCTGTGCCGTCTCCTCTTCCATGAGCTGAAAAGTTCGTTCTTCAAATAAATTCAGCTTATCTATCCAGAGCGTTTTCCATTCTCCATAACTGGAAATTGTTTGAGGCTCATAATAATAATCAGACCCTACCTCATGAAATAATGCCAGGCTTCTGCCCAAGCTTGCTTTTTCCATATTCCGGTCCGCCACTTGGTAAATTAAGTACGAATTTGTTTGATATTCTGTAAACCATTCATCTTTCATATTTTTAACAGGAAGTGCAATATGCCGGTAACCATTCTCCATTAAATAGTAAGCGAGTACCGCTTGTTCCATCTGAATCATTTCGAGATTCCGGGATTCCATGTTAAAATAAACGAAACCATCTGCAAGAAATCCAGTTCTTCCATCAATCACCATCTTTTCTTCCGGATGTACTTGATAATAATCAGTTAAAAGGTCACGAAAAGACAAGTTAAGTTCCCCCTCTTCAAAGAAATGGATATACTAAGACTATATGAATGAGAAGAACTTAATTTAACTACTATTTGAAAAAGGTGATAAAATGAGTAAACATGTAAAGTTAAGCGATTTGGAAAAAAAAGCAAGACAGCTTCTTGAAGAACGCGGGGTAAAACTTGATGATATTGCGGAACTTGTTTATTATTTACAATCAAGTTACCATAACGAATTAACAATGGATGAATGCCGTTTCAATGTAAATCGTGTGCTTTCTAAACGCGAAGTGCAAAATGCTGTCATTACCGGTATTCAACTGGATGTTCTAGCAGAGAAAAAACTGTTGGACGAACCATTACTCGAAACAATCGTTACAGACGAAAGCCTATATGGCATTGACGAAATTATTGCCCTTTCGATTGTAAACGTTTATGGTTCAATCGGTCTTACAAATTATGGTTATATCGATAAACAAAAACCAGGAATTTTGAAAGAGCTGAATGACAAATCATCTGGAAACGTCCACACCTTCCTCGATGACATTGTCGGTGCAGTCGCGGCTGCAGCATCAAGCAGACTCGCCCATTCTACTGTCGACCCAGAGGATTTAGTGGACTGATTTACTTCATAAAAAAAGATGATTGTTTGATCAATCATCTTTTTTTGGTGCTTTTATCACCCATCTGCAAATATGCGATCCAGTTGTTATATACTCTTCCGGCACGACGTTACTTTCATGGAATAACCGATTATACATTATCTTTTCATTAGAACAGACTTGCTGGTATGCTTTTGCGATATTAACAATCGGGCAGTTATAATTCGTTAATATATAATCTCCATCCGACGTTTTTTCTACCTCTATCATGTATCCGACGTTATTCTGCGCCTCGACGAGATGATGCACTTTTTCATCAAAATCCTTTCCATCAAGCTTCGTAAGTAACTCGTCCTCTTCCCTTTCCATCCGTTTATCTAACAATGCTGTTACCAATTCTGGACCTTGGAGTTCCTCGAGATCGTGCAATAATTCAACTGGTAATTGTTCATATTGATTCGGAAACTGACCATGTCCCTTTTCCGTGAGTTCATATGTGTAAAAAGGGCGGCCAATTTTTTGCTTATGCTTTCTTTTCTTAATCAGCTCTTCGCTTTCAAGTTCATGAAGATGTTTACGCACGGCAGGTTCTGAGATTGTAAAAAACGCCATCAATTCATCCATCGTGACTGCTTTGTTCTTTTTTAAAATCAAGATAAGCCTTTCCTTCGTCGTCTTTTTCATCTCCATCACCTTTACTTATCTTTTAAAAAAGCATTTGCGACGCCAAGTTCGTTCTTCAAATACGTTTGAATATAAGAGCTGAAGTCTTTAAGTACAGGTAGACTGCTCGTAATCGTTTCATCCATCTTCGTCCCGTCTACTTTCACATAATCCGTAACAAGATTTTTTCGCAACGAAATAAATTCCTTATAAGCTGTTTCTTGCTCTGCAGGAATTACTTTTTCATCGATAAGGATATCAATGATGTCTTCATAACTTCCCGGATCACGCATGATAAACCCGTCAATCATCATATTCCCAACATCAAGTAAGGATTCGATTAAAACATGAACAATTCGCTCTTTGCCAAGCATCTCGATTCGTGATTCAAATACTTCATTCTCTAAAAGTTCAAGCAAATGTTCCATATATGTTAAATTTTCTTCTATCTTTCTCCGATCAACAAAATACATGAAATGTACCCCCAATATCCATCTTCCACTCCAATCATACCACATAAAGTATGATTTTGGAGAAAATACATGCTATAGTTAATGTAATACACTAAACTTTCGTACCTAAAAACCAAAACAGATCAACCTTATAATCCTTTCATTCAGCGTAAGTGTCCAAACCCGAAACTCTCTTCTAGGATCCGCAGTCCAGACACCTTTCGCACCTGCTAAGCGGCCGGCAAGCCTCCTCGCGATGAGCACTAAGGGGTCTCGCCAGGTTTACCTCCAAACAGGACGTTCTAATGCCGGCGTTGGTCACAGGACCTGACCGTTCTTAGCCGGCCTCCCGCAGGAGTCTCGAGGTGTCTGAACTGCTACCAGGAAAGGCCATATTTGGATCACTGTTTAATGGGCTGGAAAGATATTATCCTTATTGTAGCGGAATAATTTCTATTTAAAATAATCATCTATACCAGTTCAGTTGCCCGGTGGACGGTGACTCCTGCGGGAACAGAGCCTGGAGACCCCTTAGTGCTCAGCCCGAGGAGCTCTAGCCGTGCCCAAGGGTGCGCATCCGTCCACCGGGCAACTGAACGGCGGTTAGAGATTCTACCAAGAGAACGTGCAAAACACTTACGCTGAATGAAAGTGAATTTACTTGAACTTACAAAGATATATTAGCTATTGTAAATTGCGGAAGTTGTGTGATACATATCTGACAGAGGGGGAATTGAAAATATCTACTGCGATATTGGATTTAGATGCAACTGCACTTGCTGAGATGTTGAAAAACGGAACATTAACAAGCGAGGAAGTTGTAACAACCTACATCAATCATATCAAAAAAGTAAACCCTCCAATTAACGCATTAGTAGAAGATCGCTTCGAGGAAGCAACAATTGAGGCAAAACAGTTTGACGAAGCAAAAGTCAAGGGTAAAAGATTGAATGGAAAGCTTGCTGGTGTACCAATTAGTGTAAAGGAAGCATTTCATGTTGCCAATATGAAAACGACCGGCGGCCTTGAACATCGTCAAGATTTGATTGCCAGGGATGATGCGAAGGCGATTGAGAAACTGCGCAAGGAAGGTGCCATTATTTTAGGAAAAACGAATACCCCTGCCCTTTCTTATTGCCAAGAAACGGATAATAAGCTCTATGGGCAAACAAATAACCCTTGGGATATCAACCGGACGGCTGGGGGTTCCAGCGGTGGTGAGGGGGCTTTGCTTGCTGCTGGTGGGGCAGCAGTAGGAATAGGCTCTGACATTGGTGGATCGATTCGTTTTCCATCACACTTCAATGGTGTCGTCGGTTTTAAACCTGGTATGCACCAAACCACTTCTGATGGGCATTATCCGGAAACTGCTCACCCATTACAGCAACGAATGTTTGGAATCGGGCCGATGGGCAAGTCGGTAAGGGATATGGAGCTGATGAATCAGATTCTTACAGGTACAAGTTCGAAAGTAGTCTTTTTAAACGAATACAAAGTAGAAATCCTATTCGAACAAATCAACTATCCATTATCGGAAAGCACAAAACGCATCATTCGGGGTATTGAGGATTTCCTCCTGCAGCTCATTCATACAAAACGAGGTGTGCCGCCTTTATTTGAAGAAAGTGCCCAGCTTTGGCAGGAAATGATGTCCATCGATGGAAGTGCCGCCATTGAAAGGGAGGCCTTTAGCAATGATCGCTCCCCGCTCATCCGCTCCTACTTAAAGGAACGATTGACGAACCGGACGAATGTGCATCCTTATCTTTCTTGGGCAATACTCGGTTCGAAAATGTTCAAACCATCAAAAAAACGGACTCGAGAAATAAATGAACTCATTACCCGTGGCGACAAATGGCTAAGCGATTATTTAACCAACCGGCTGCTCATCTTTCCCGTCTACCATACTGGTGCACCGCTACATGGCCAAGTATTTAAAGAGATTTTCTCCATTCGCAAAACCTTTTTAGAATATATGCCATATGTAGCTTATGCAAATGTATGGGGACTACCATCCCTTACATTGCCTGTTGGAAAAGATGAAAACGATATGCCTGTCAGCATTCAAATCTTGAGTGCGGTTGGAAACGAAGCTGCTATCTTCCGCCTCGGCTCCATTATTGAGAAGAAATTCCATGGTTATACACGTTGTAGAAGATTTGATTAAATGAATGGAATAAGAGTATATTGCCGACTCCTTTCTAAGTGACAGAAAGGAGTGTTTCGGTTATTTCGTAACCTTTTTCAAAACAAAATAGGCACAACCAAAATTACAATGTTCCAATAAGTAATCCTGAACCGTACTAAATTTGGAATCAACCGGGGCTTTTGCGTTCCGGTCATGATAAAATCCCTTCATCCGCAGCTGTTCATATCCCCAATCTCCGACGATATAATCATACTTTCCTAAAATATCCGCGTACCTGTCCCGAATTGCATCCTCTTGAAATCCTTCTTTAAAATTTTCTATCAGTTCATAATGCTTACCATTTAGTTCAAACACTTGCTACACCCCCTATTTGCCTTCCATTAGTTTACCATATGGCTAACAGAAGTGAAATATTTGTATGTATGTTTTCTCTCCATTAAACCAAACTAAAACACAAATGGAAATAAGGAGAGAAACCATGAAAAAACTCATTCTAATCCATATGCTACTCGGGATTGTACTATATGTTGCTAGTTGCGGGCAGACGGAGAACACAAATGAACAACTCGATATACTTAATCCAACAAATCGGGAAGAATCGGTGAATGAAGAACGGCGCGCCAAGTTGGGTTACGTCAGGTATACAAAAGAAGAACTTGCCGTAAATGAAGATAACAGTGAATTCACGATGGACCGGGAACAAATGGCAAATATAATTACAAGAACCATCATTAAATCCGGTAATTTCAATGAAGTAGCTTCACTAGTAACCGACCGGGAAATTGTCATCGCATACGATAAACATGATGATCTCAATGAAAATGAAGCTACAGAAATTGCTAAAAAAACTGCTCGCTCCCTACTGCCAAGCTTCTATAAAATATATACGACAGATGAACCAGCTCATATGGATGTTATCCACAGCCTGCATTTAGAACAAACAAATAATCAAAGTGATCTCCAAGTAATCGAACAGATCATTCAAGGACTAGAAGATGATAACGATGAACGAGATGGGAGGTGACATGCTTGTTCTCTAAACAACTGGCCATATATGGTTTCAGCTTCATCTTATTTTATCTGAGTGCGATATTCGTTCAGGCAGAAGAAACCTCCATTTATACAGAACGGATGGCTCTTTTTAAAAAAACCGAAGCACTCACGCAAATCCCTTGGTATTATCTAGCCGCCGTTGATAATTACGAACGGAATAAAAAAACAGCCAGTGAAGATGAACTGCTTATTTCAATAACATTTGATGAAGAGGTTTGGTATGGAATTGGAAATTACCCCCAAAATCCAAGTTCTGATATCATTCACTTATTCGGTGGTATCGGATTGGACGGGGATGGAGATGGCTTAGCAAGTCAAGATCAAGCAGAAGATCTCCTTTATACACTGGCAAGCTTTTTGCAACAAGAGGGACCAACACGGGATGATATTAAGATTGGTCTATGGAAGCTTTATGAACGTGATTTATCGGTTAAATCCATCATGAATACAGCCAAAGTTTTTAAAAACTTTAATGAAATAAATTTAGCTAATCGGGATTTTCCAGTCGATACCAATTATAATTACAGTTACCGGAACACATGGGGTGATAGACGCGGGTACGGTGGGCTAAGAATACATGAAGGTACAGATATTTTCGCGGATTATGGTACACCAATAAAGTCTACAACATACGGTGTTGTGGAAATGAAAGGCTGGAACCGCTTTGGCGGCTGGCGAATTGGGATCCGCGATATTTATAATATTTACCATTACTACGCTCACATGAGCGGGTTTGACGACTCCATTGAAATTGGAACGGTAGTCCAACCTGGGGATATACTTGGCAGTGTAGGTTCTAGCGGATACGGTCCTCCCGGAACATCCGGCAAGTTCCCACCCCATTTACATTACGGAATGTATAAAGACGACGGCTATAAAGAGTGGTCCTTTGATCCTTATCCTTATTTAAGAAGATGGGAACAGATGGCGAAAGACTAAAGAGGTTGGGGCACGAGCAAATGCTCTCCCAGCCTCTTTAGAATTAATTCGTTTTTTCCTTATTGCGGAATGCATTCCAGATACTCGCTGCTAGTCCTCCCCATAGGATGGTAATTCCAATAATCATTACAATAATCGCTGAAGCACTCATTATTTTGCCTCCCTATCATCAAAGTAGTTCTCATCGTTATTGATTTCAGTGTTTCCCTTCCACTTTGCCAAAGACAGAAGGATTCCAATTACTAGCGTTGCGGCCGCAACAACCCAGCCTCCAAAGAATATGAACGTATCCGTATATCCTTCATAATTTCCGCTCGGGTTATCAAAAAGTCTCATCAGATTTTGTTTAAATAAACCATACATCATATATCCCATTACAACTGGCGTAATCATCGTTAAACTAATCGTCCACCACGAACCGAGCCGGATATCTGATATTGGGTCGGCATGGTCTTTCAATGTTTTCAACTTTCGCAAAATCCATGCAATCAGGACAACTTCCACTAAGCCTAGTAAAGCTACACCGAATTGATTAATGAAGTAATCTACAACGTCGAGGAAGTATAAGCCGCCTTGAGAAGCGAAGAGCAGTGAAATAATCGCTGCTAGCCCTCCACCGAATAGAACAGCTTTTTTACGTGAAAAATTAAATTTATCCACCATTCCTGCAACATAGGTTTCGGTAATCGATAAGAGTGAGGTTAACCCTGCTAAAGTTAAAGAAATAAAAAACAAGAGGCCAAATAGTTCGTTCATGGCTGGAAATTCATTAATGATCGCTGGAAAAGCAACAAACGCAAGGCCAACTCCACCATCAACTACCTCGTCAATCGATACACCAGCCTGGGTAGCCATAAATCCGAGGATACCAAATACACCAATCCCAGCTAATAATTCAAATCCGGAGTTCCCAAACCCAACAATAAATGCATTATTTGTGATGTCAGCTCTTTTAGACAAATAACTAGAATAAGTGATCATAATGGCAAATGCGATGGATAAACTAAAGAAAATTTGTCCGTAAGCTGCGATCCAGACATCCGGAGAAAAGAATTGACTAAAATCAGGTTTAAAAAATGCATCCAATCCGCTTAAAGCTCCTGGCAGCGTGACGGCACGGACAACAATGATAAGAAATACAATAACAAGTGCTGGAATGAAAATTCGATTCGCCAACTCAATACCTTTACTGACTCCACGATATAACAAGAATAAGACAAGCGCCCAAACAATAAGAAGCGGAAATAATACACTTGGAACCATACTCCCTATTTGACCAGGAGTTTCAGCAAGCTTTAAATATTCACCAAATAAGAATCCTCCTGTATCATCCCCCCAGGCTAGAGATAATGAGAAATAGGAGTAAGAGATTGCCCAAGCGATGATGACAGAATAATAAGTTGAAATAATAAATGCAACAAGCACGCCCCACCAACCGATAAACTCTGCTTTCTTATTCATTCTCCGGAACGTTAACGGAGCTGAACCACGGTAGCGATGACCCATCGTGAATTCCATAATGAGAATTGGAATACCCGCAGTTAACAGAGCAAATAAATAAGGGATAAAAAATGCACCACCACCGTTTTCATATGCAACTGCCGGAAACCTCCAAATATTCCCCAAACCAATCGCCGATCCAACTGCAGCTAAAATAAAACCAGCCCTTGTTCCCCATTGTGAACGTGTTTCCATTTTTTTACCCTCCCTTATCCCCGCAAAATGTAATCATGAACATTTCGCGGTTATATTTTTAGTTTTTTCAGATATTTTATAATTTTATTATACTCCCGTCCCATCTCCTTTGTCAAAAAGTATTTTATACACTTATACATATTACGATTGCTATGGTTTTAGACATCTCGACAACAAATAAGCGTATCCTTTATCACGTGAAAAAGGATACGCTTTTTATTAAGCTTCTCTAATTGAATTCTTGCGGTGGATAATCAAGCCAATTAATACAATTGCTCCTAATGTAACGATTAATGGCAGAACGACCATATCGAGTAAACCCATGAGCAGGAATCCTAATACCGATACACCAGCAGCAAGTAATGCATACGGCAGCTGCGTTAAAACGTGATCAATATGATTTGCTCCAGCTCCAGTCGCAGACAAAATCGTTGTGTCCGATATCGGTGAACAATGGTCTCCGAACACAGCACCAGCTAGCACGGCTCCAAGTGTCGGCAGGAGTAAAGCAGGATCAATAACCATCACAACTTCTGCACCAATCGCAAGCATAATCGTAAATGTTCCCCAAGAAGTACCTGTTGCCAGTGCCATTAAGCCAGAAATAATAAAGAATAACACAGGGAGGAACATGGAATTAACATTCGCACCGTGAAGCAGCTCTGCTAAATAAGTCCCCGTTTCAAGGGATGAAATGATTGAGCCGATCATCCATGCGAGAATTAAAATATAGATCGCTGGAAGCATCGATTTCATTCCTTGAATAAAGATATTCCCAATATTCACTTTTGGAGCTTCATGCATCAAATGTAAAACAAGTGCGAGCAAAACAGCTATTGCCCCTCCAATAATGAGAGACAGATTCACATTCGTATTCGCAAACATGGAAAGAAGTGTCACACTGCCCTCTGTTGCGATTGCCCCGGTAATTAACATGGCTGATACAGTCGCTACAACAAGCACAACAATAGGTAATATCAGATGATACACCTTCCCTTTTGGATGAGCCTCAATTGTATCACCTAAGTCACCAGGGACCTTGCTATTATTTGGATCAATCAATTCGCCTGATTTCATGGCGCGCTTTTCATGTACACGCATCTGTCCAATGTCCATTTTTAAATAGGCTACAAGGAAAACGAGTAAGATTGCTGACAATGCATATAAGTTCATCGGAATTATTTTGATAAATGCTTCCATCGGCTGAATACCCGTGATACCATTTGTCGCAAAAATGGAGCCTAACAAACCAATAATAAATGCACCCCAACTTGAAATCGGCGACAGCACAGTCATTGGCGCAGCGGTTGAGTCAATCAAATAGGCTAATTTCGCACGGGATATATTTTGCCGGTCCGTTACTGGTCTTGCGATCTGTCCAACTGCTAAACTCGCAAAGTAATCATCAATAAATATAATAACACCGAGACTTCCGGTCATAATCTTTGCACCTGCACGAGTCTTCACTCGTTTTAACATCCATTCTCCAAAAGCCCGGCTACCACCTGAGCCTTGAAGGAAGGCTGTCATTATTCCTAAAAGCAATAGGAATCCAAGCAAGTATAGATTATCAATATTAAGAGCACCTTCATCAACAAATATTTCATAGAATACGAGCCATACTTCCTGCAAGGAGTCTATAATGTTAAATTCATGTATGAAAAAGGCTCCTAATACAATTCCTACTCCTAAAGAAAGCAAAATTCGTTTTGTCACAATTACTAACACTAACATAACAAGTGCAGGAATCAGAGAATAAAAAGTACCTACCATATCGTTTTTCCTCCATTAAATAAATTTCGCAGCATAGAGTACAAATTGAACGAATGGAAGGCACATATTTTACATAAAAAAACAATGACAGAAAATAACCATCATTGTTCTTCCACAATATACGTTATCCTCCTTCGATCAGTAGTTCTCCATGCAATACAACAGCATGACAGTATGCCCCTTATTCAAAGACATACCAGCAAATAATAAGTTGACGCTTATTACGCTTCGGCAAACAATCCTTTCACTAACAATCATCGTTGTCATTCTCCTGTTGGCTACTCATATTACTTGCACCTCTACCTCACCGATCAAAAAGGCGACTATTCAGTTCTGAAACTACTATACTAGATTATTCCGCGTTCTGCAAGTCACGACCTATCTCATCCCTTGGAACAGCAATCGATGGTCCGCTATTTCCTCCATAAAAATCTGGTACATCCCCGAGTATCGCCCCCCCATCAATATAAATTTCAGCAGTTACCGTTGTCACATCGGAAGTAAACGGGATAATAACTTGCACATCTGCTTCTACTGTCAAATAAAAAGAAATCCATACCCCATTAATCCCGAATTCTGTTTGTTCCCTTGTAATATCCGTTCGTACTGTTCCAATCACTTCCAAGTTAATTGGTATTCTCGGCCCGAGATTAGCTAAAACGGTGTTCCCGGTAACTTGCCCTAAAGGGATTTCCACTAAGGTAGGATCATCCAAAATGCGATCCGCCGCCCCTTCCTCAAACTCGAAAGGTTCCTCGTCCTCATGAAATATCGGATCTCCTCGATTTAAACGGTGAAAATATTCCTCCACCCGATTGGTCGCATTTCGATTTATTTCACCAATTGCCGCTGCATCCGGGGAATAGGCGGCAACATTTCCATTATTATCATATGTAATATTTGCTATATCAGAAAAGTCATAGTCCTCCGTGAAACTAACTGCACGATTAATCGCCCGGGTGGCGAACTCATTCGTCTTTTCCGTTGCAATCTCCATCAATGTCGGCTTAATTCCTTTATCAATGACCATGATGCTGACAAGAATGGATATTGCAAAGATAATCACCGTGAGCAGCAAAATAATTTGCGTTGGAGGTGAGCCAAATTTTCTAGGGATACGTCTCTTTCGCATGTAAAAACCCCCTCACATCATGCGTATGCATCAATATGAGGGGTTAGACTTGCTAATCTTATGAGATGAGAAGGAGAGCTTCTCTTCCTGTCATTCCTTCTCTCCAGCCGTATTCTTTTGAAGCATCTGTAATTTTTTCGAGTGGAGCAGCAAGTAATTGATCAATCGTCCGCACGCCTATTGCTCTCCCAGCAATCACTTCTCTTTCTCGCAGCTTCGGAATCTCATTAAAAATATCCACATCCAGCGCAGCACACATAATATAGCCGACTTCGTTTGAAACCGTGAGTAATGTCGTCTTTGGCAGTTCGACACTTACTGCTGTGAACTGCATTCCTTCAATTTCAATTGGATTAACCGTGATCATCTCCGGAGGCCTCCTTTAGTTACATAATAAAGTATGCAAAAGAAGGCTCCCCTGTCACTGGCATCAATTTCACGCTTGCGGTGTCTTATTCTTAAGCGTATCAAGTAGTAAATCCCGCAAAAACTCAGGTAAGAAATACTGTTTCATTTCAGACTTAGCAATTTCCGGGAGCAATCGCCCGAAAGTAAATGTATCAGCAGTAGCGATGCAATATGTTTTCTCTTTCTCCACGGCTGAGCCATCCTGAAACATAACCCCGGTCACCGCCTCTCTCCCGTTTGCTCTTATCGTTGTTGAAATGGATAAGCCAGAGAAAAGCATTCTGCCAATCACTTTCCCCCTGAAACCGAACCCTTTCAATTGAATCTCCATAAAATCTTTCTGCAAGGAAGCGCGGATCACTTCAATTAACTCATCTCCCCGTAGATGTACGACGACCGGATTGATTGGATGCGGGCAAATCCGATGGATATCACCATAAGTTACCATTCCTTTCGGTAATCCATCCAGTAATAACCCTGCATTTAATAAGGAAGCATCAGCGTCTGTCCATTTGCGGACCGTTTCCGTTAAGTCTTGCATCATTGGCACATCATGAAACCAATCCGTTTCAAATCCCTCTTCTAAATAGACTACCTCTTCCTCCAACACATTACCCGCTTTTGCAGCGAGTTCATCAAGCAATATACTCGTATCCTCATTTTCGGAATAACTGGAAACATCTGTTGTATAAGCCTCTTTATGTGTAAGCTCTCTTTTATCATGATCATAAGTTAAAATCACTTCGCCAACGTACATGCAATGCTTTCCGGCTGCAGTTAAAAGACTGTTGTTCACGTACTCACCCGTCCGTAACAAATGATGGGTATGACCACCAATGATAACATCGATATCCGGAAACTTCCGCGCTATTGCCTCATCTTCACTAAGTCCTAAATGGGATAGAAGGATAATAATATCTGTTTTTTGCTTTAGAGAATCCAGTTGTTTTTCCAATTCTTCAAATGGTGAAGTTAAATGCCAACCAAGCAGTTGATAAAAAGCATTAAACGGGGCAGTTAATCCAATCAGTCCAATTCGCACCCCCGATTCAGTCCGAAGAACCTGCGTATCATGCAACCAATCTGGAGGATGCTCTTCTTTATGTTTCAAATTCGCACAAACTACTTGAAAGTCCGCTTCATCATATAAATGATATAAGTCGTCATGAGAAAGTGTTATTCCTTCGTTATTCCCGAGTGTAACGGCATCATAGCCGACTTCATTCAAAAGCTCCACATTCGCCTTCCCCATAGAAGCTTCTGATATAGGATGAACTCGGTCCATATGGTCACCGATATCAACTAGAAAGTGGGCATCTCCTCGGGTTTGACGACTGCTCTTCATATCTTTTAAATAGCCAGCCGTCCGCGGCCATTGATTGAAATTACTATGCAGATCATTTGTATAGTAAAAGTATATTTTTTCCTTCATAAATCTTGCTCCTTAACCTAATCCTTCCATAATCATGCAAATAGGGTAAATACAGTCACTAAACTAATAACATAACACATTAATGAATTTCATAATACGTATTTAATGCTTCACCATCACCATATGTAGTTGAGTTGGTTCGTTCCCAACTACATATGGTGATGGAAAAGCCGACTTTGGTAATTATGAAATTCATTCACATACTAAAAAATATCCTTACCATTTGTTTAGCTTTTTTATTTTCCTATAACTATATCAGCGATTTACCGGGTTGCAAACTATTTTGCATGCATTCTGTCATTATTTTTTACTTTTCTTGCATTTACCAACGATTTGTACTAAGATGTATTCAATCCATAACAATTGTATAGCATTATTTCTTATCAAGAGAGGCGGAGGGATTTGGCCCGTTGAAGTCTCAGCAACCAGCTTAAACACATGAGCATGGTGCTAATTCCAATTGACGGTTCTTGCCGTCTTGAAGATGAGAAGAGTGTACTTGTGTAGATTCCGAGGCCTTCTTCTTAGAGAAGGCCTCTTTTTATTATGAAGAATAGGGTGATAAAATGACAAAGCAAAAGATTGAAAGCCGTTTAGTTCAATTAGGAAATCGTTCAGATGAAAGAACAGGAGCAGTAAGTACACCAATTTACTTATCGACTGCTTATGAACATCAAGGGCTCGGAGAATCAACGGGATTTGATTATAGCAGGACGAAAAATCCGACAAGGCAAATTCTTGAAGATGGCATTGCTGATTTAGAAAATGGTCATGCAGGTTTTGCCTGCAGCTCTGGTATGGCTGCAATTCAACTAGTCCTCTCCTTGTTTAACTCTGGGGATTCCTTAATATTTTCAGCAGATGTTTATGGTGGGACGTACCGTTTGTTAAAGCAATATGAGGAAAGATACAATATAAAAGCAAGCTATTCTGATTTCACACCGACCGATGCTATTGAAGCGCTGATTACAAAAGATACGAAAGCTATTTTCATTGAGACTCCCACAAACCCATTAATGCAGGTAATTGATATTCCAACATATGCCGAACTCGCTGAAAAGCATGGGCTGCTATTTATTGTTGATAATACATTTTTAACACCATATCTGCAGCAGCCATTGGAACTCGGTGCTGATATAGTCATTCATAGTGCAACGAAATATATTGGTGGACATAATGATGTATTGGCAGGGTTAGTCGTTGCGAAAGATGAAAATGTTTCTGAATTACTTGAAACGAACCATAATGCTGCTGGTGGAGTGCTTTCTCCTGCTGACTCTTATTTAGTTGTTAGGGGGCTAAAGACACTCGGAATCCGAATGGATCGTCATGAGAAAAACGCAAAAAAAATTGTAGAATATCTAGAGAGGAATGATACTGTTCGGAATGTTTTATACCCAGGTATTGGTGGGATGCTTTCCTTCCGGTTACATGATGCGAATTTAATCAACCCCTTCCTGCAAAACTTGCGGTTGATTACGTTTGCGGAAAGTTTAGGAGGAGTGGAAAGCTTCATTACATATCCAACAACACAAACACATGCCGACATGCCGCTTGAAGACCGGCTCAAGCGCGGGGTAGACGATCGCCTCCTGCGCTTTTCAGTTGGCATTGAACATGTCGACGATCTCATCAGCGATCTTGAGCAAGTATTTCGCAAAATTAATCGTAACCCTATAACGAATTGAAATGCATCAAAAGTTGGGACATGACCCTTTATATAGGGTGTGTCCCTTCTTTATTTTCTTGGATAATATTCGCTGAATGGAGAGAAACTATGCAGGATAGAAAGGAGGATTATAATGACTGCACGAAATAAAGCGAATGAACCGTTCCATTCAGGAGAAGTGTATCATTTATGGAATTATTTATATCATACAAAGCATCTCCTCGTTACAATGCAAGTGCTAATCAACCATACAGGAGATCATGATTTAAAAACATATGGTGAAGACTTGGTGGAAAGCTGCCTTATTCAAGAAGAACAGCAAGTTGAGGGAATATTAAAAGAGGCTGGTATCCGCTTGCCACCCGCACCACCGGACAGGCCGAATGTAGAGGTGGAAGATATTCCTGCTGGAGCAAGATTTAATGATCCGGAAATTTTCACATTTATTCATAAGGAACTGATGTCTTTAAGGTCTAATAGCAGTTATCTGATAAGCATCGCTATAAACGAAGACATTCGTTCTATGTTCAGTGATTTCCATGGTCAACAAGAGGAATACGAACAAAAAATACTGGATATTGCAAAGGAAAAAGGATGGCTCGTCCTTCCACCAATTAATATCAAATAGAGTACGCGCAAGGAGTGCACAAACGTTGAGAAAAACGAATAAAGGAATGACAATACTAGCCGTCGGGTCTGTTCCGCTCATGATGACACTTGGAAATTCCATGCTAATCCCCGTTTTACCGGAAATGAAGTCTTCACTCGGCTTATCGCAACTCCAAGTAAGCTTAATAATTACTGTATTTTCAATTGCCGCAGCAATAATGATTCCGATTGTCGGTTATCTGTCTGACCGTTATTCTCGGAAAATCATTATGTTACCATCCCTTATCCTTTTTGCCTGTGGCGCTTTACTTGCTGGCATTGGGGCTGCCCTGTTTGATTCCTATGCTTGGATTCTCGTCGGCCGGGGCATACAGGGCATCGGGGCAGCTGGCTGTGCACCGATAGCAATGGCTTTGATCGGTGATTTATTTAGTGGAGGAGAGCGTAGTCGGGTTCTTGGAATTTTTGAAGCGTCCAACGGGCTAGGTAAAGTGTTATCTCCCATTTTTGGTTCACTGCTCGCTTTAATCGTCTGGCACGCTGTATTCTTCGTTTTCCCAGTTCTAAGCTTGATCGCAGCAGTTTTAGTTTGGATTTTTGTAAAAGAAAAGAAAAATCGGCAGGCACCTCCCCCGTTTCGCAAATATGCTCGGGGACTTCTCAGTGTGTTTAAATTGGAAGGCAGATGGCTCCTTACTGCCTACCTTGCAGGTGGAACTTGCTTGTTTACGCTGTTTGGGATTCTTTTTTACTTATCAGATGTATTAGAGACCACCTATCATATTGATGGCTTGTTAAAAGGACTTATCCTGGCAATTCCCCTTCTCGTAATGGTGAGTACGTCTTATTTAACAGGGAGCAAGATAGGCAGCAATCTCGTGCGAATGAAACGATTTTCAATCATTGGCCTCCTTTTTATGACGATATCTTACAGTTCGCTGATTTGGCTTACAAGCCTTGTCCCATTCCTATTTGGTCTTGCTTTAAGCAGTGTGGGGGCAGGACTGACCTTACCCTGTATGAACAGTCTCATTACCGGGGCAGTCGGAAAAGAACGGAGAGGGTTCGTTTCCTCGTTATATGGTTCTGTACGTTTTGTTGGTGTCGCTCTTGGGCCACCAATATTCACTCGATTAATGGAATGGTCAAGAACCGGCATGTTCACAACAATTGCTGCCTTCACTTTTCTCGTTGCTTTACTCATTCTTTTTCTCATTCACGTAAAAGGAAAAGACGGGAAGATAGAGCCGAAAAAAGCATTTCGCTATACGTATGTATAATTCTATACGAAGCACTGCCCCCTTTCTCCAGCAATCTAAAGGGGGCATTTTTTATATTTCTTCCACTTTCTTTACTTGATAAGCATATACCTTTTTCTTCTTTGCATAATGAAAGACTGGACGGTGAGCTGTCACCTGCTTTAGAAAATCTGGCAACATCGCTTGTTTGGAAAAAATGGCTTCTGCATCATACAATTCCCATGGTTCATGATTGATAGTTCCTCTATATAACGAACCATCTCGCTCCGTCCAAAAAATATATCTTTCCACAAGCCAGTAAGCAAGACTTCCAGTGTCTGGCTTATACTTCCGGGAAACTGACCGGTACTTTCCAGTAAAACCGATGTGTGGCTTCCCTTTGCTCTTCGTTTCAAAATAAATCCATCCATGTCTTCTGCTCATACGAATAGTTGCATATCGGTACGGTGCTGATAAAAGCCGTCCACCAAGAACGGTCAGCAACTGATTCGTATCCAGGCTGAAAAAATAAACTCCCGTCTCTCCATTTCTTCTTACATATGTCCGCACATTCAATTCCAATGAAGAATGAAGCAAGGGAAGCGGCGGAGTAAAAGGAAGACGCATATGTTTGATCTTAAAAGGGATAATTGAAATCCAAGCTTCCCCATCATACGTGTCCAGCTCTAATCCATTCGGAATTTGCCCACGCAACTCTTCTTGCGGGACTGGTATATGCATAAAAAGCAGATGATTCCAGGTTTGGGTCATTATCCAAGTGTTCGTTCGTAAGTTGTGAATCATATCCACCTCCGATTGAATATACTTGTTATTCCTATTCTGTCCAACCATAAGAAAAACCTGTCATCAGAAATAATGACAGGTAGAGATTTTATAATATAACTTTACTTTCTCGTGCTTCCTCTAAGAACTTATCGCTTCGTTTATTAATAATTTCTTTTAGTTTTATCCCGATAAATAAGAAAACAGCAATATAGCCAACGAGCCAAGCAATATGCATGAGTGTCACAGACCAAACGATTCCGCCAGTTGCCTCCCTAAGCAAACCTAATCCATGTGTGAATGGCATAAATTGATGGATCTTTTGGAAAAAATTCGGTGTCGTCTGGATTGGGAACGTACCGCCAGATGCCCCCAGTTGCATAACAAGTAAAATAATCGCAATTACTTTTCCAGTATTCCCAAAGACAGACACAAGCGTATAAATAATAACGATAAATGCTGTACTAATGAGAATAGCAAATATGACAAATAGTAATTTGTGTAATACATATGTTTTTAGTAAGAACATATTTCCGCACGTAACTACTAACGCTTGTACGATACCAATGGACCAGAATGTTAAAAATCTGCCGAAATAGGCTTCATAACTTTTATATTTATGCTTATTCGGTATATCGACAATTAAGGAAGAAACGAGAATTAATCCACCGACCCAAAGGGCTAACGCCGTAAAGAATGGCGCCATTGCTGAACCATAATTTGGAATTGGAAATAGTTCGTGTTCCTCTAAAACAATTGGATCTGCGAAAAATTCGCTTTCTGCGTTAGGATCATTACGTAAAAAGTTAATCAGTTCCGCGATATCGCCTTTACTTTCTAATTCTCTCGTTTTTTTCGCTAAATCCAGTATTTTATCTTTTGCTTCCGGGAAAGCAGTATGGATTTTATCAAGTTCTTTTTTACCAGTATCAATTCCTGCATCGATCTTCGTTAAGATTTCTTCTACTCTCGGGAAGTAAGAAACGACTTTCTCTATTTTTTTATCCGCTTCGTCGATTGCGTTACGAGCAGTACTCATTTCTTTCGTGTACGTCGGCATTAAATCATTATCGATAAATATTAGTAAATCGCTAATGGTTGCATTGATTCGTTTCGATTGTTCATCAATATAGGCTAATACATCGGCTAACTTCGCTTTTCCCGCCTCAGCCTCAGCAACTTTTGCCAGGACTTCTACTTTGAATTGCCTTAGATCTTCTTCATAGCTCGCAACCTTCTCGGCTCCATCAAGGAAAATACCATTAGCGATAGACTCTTCCACTTGTTTACTTGCCTCGATTGCATGCTGTATTGCTTCTTGTCTCGCTTCTATAATTTCAACCATTGCTTTTAATTGTTCTAATGATTTTTCATCATCAATAGGTGTATCCTCGCCATAGTCTTCTGCATTTTCAATCATATCAATCGTAGCCAGCAGATCTTGTTTCGTTCTTTCCAGCTGTTCATCATCTTCTTCCAATTGAGCAATTAGATTCGCAATCCGCTCGCTGTCAGTTGCTTCTTCATCAGCATTTTCCAGTGCTTCTTCCAATACGTGTAGGACTTCAGTTGCTTGATCGATTTTTGCTGTGCTATTCTCTATTTTTGTAACAACATCATCAAAAGAATCTTCTTTTTCGGATATTTGATTAATTATCTCCGGGACTTCATTGATTACTGTTTGGGCTGTTGCTAAATCATTTTTAACAATGGGAACATACTCATTTACATACTGATCGGTTTCATTCAGAATCTCTTTAGCTCTTTCACTAAGTGCTTGAACTTCTACACTAACTTCTTCTGCTTTTTTAATTCCCTCATGCGCTTTCTCACTCGCATCTTCCGCTTTGTCTAAATCCTCTTCTGCAACTCCTAAGAGCCGCTCAATTTCAGGCATGTCTTCTTCTAACTGATAGATGGCATCTCTTAAACGTTCAATGTTTTCTTTATTCGCTTCGAGCTCAATCCCTGCATCATTGAAGGCGTTAAAAATCGCTTCATTGGCAACTTTAATAAATCCTTGATGGACACTTTCCACAATGCCGGTTGCCCCAGCATTTGTAACTTTCGGTGCTATAGCATTCACTTTCTCATTAATATAGTAATCCAAGATCGGCTTTTCCGGTTCATCATCCAGAACACTCGTTAATTTCTCTGAAAAGTTAGCCGGAATGATAATGGAAGCATAATAATCGCCCTTTTCTAGACCTTCTGCTGCTTCCTCCTCAGCAACGAAATGCCAGCCCAGCTGATTATTGTCCTGTAAGGAGGTGATAACCTCATCACCGACATTAATCGGCTTGCCCTCTACTTCTGCACCAACGTCCAAGTTCACAACTGCTACCGCAACGTTCTCTGTGTTGGCATATGGATCCCAAGAAGGTAAAATGTTGAACCACGCATACATGGAAGGTAAAATCATTAAAGCTACAATCACGACGATTGCAGCACGTTTCTTCCGTATGTTATTTATATCGGTCTTAAAAATTTCCCATATATTTTTCATTACTCTTACCTCATTCTAATAGTGTATTTCTTTGAATTGTCTCCACCATTCTAAAATACACTATTTACGTGAAAAACTCCACAATCTTAGCGGGCACATAAAGTGAAACTCCATTCAGTAGGGAAGCCTTATCTCCATCACTGAATGTTGGCTGAACGGAATCGGGGATTTACGGACTGTATATCCCAACCTTCATATGTTGGACTTCCCTCCTAATTTAGACTAGGGGTATTACAGGCCCCATTAAAGCATGATAAAAAACCCGCCACATGTCCGTGACGGGTAACTTTTATTAATAATTAACCTATAGAGCCTTCCATTTCGAATTTGATCAGTCTGTTCATTTCAACAGCATATTCCATTGGAAGTTCTTTTGTAAATGGCTCGATGAAGCCCATAACAATCATTTCTGTTGCTTCGAATTCATCTAAGCCACGACTCATAAGATAGAATAACTGTTCTTCGGAAACTTTGGATACTTTCGCTTCGTGCTCAAGTGAGATATTATCATTTAGAATCTCATTGTATGGAATTGTGTCTGAAGTAGACTCATTATCCATAATCAATGTATCACACTCAATGTTCGCACGTGCCCCGTCCGCTTTACGTCCAAAGTGAACAAGTCCAAGATAAGAAACTTTACCACCGTTACGAGAGATGGATTTAGATACAATCGTTGAAGATGTATTCGGTGCTAAGTGATGCATTTTCGCACCAGCATGCTGTAATTGTCCTTTACCAGCAAGCGCAATCGATAATGTATTACCTCTTGCTCCTTCACCTTTCAAAAGAATAGAAGGATATTTCATCGTCAATTTCGAACCTAAGTTACCATCAATCCATTCCATTGTTCCGTTTGCATCTACGGTTGCACGTTTCGTTACAAGGTTGTAGACATTGCTGGACCAGTTCTGGATTGTAGTGTAACGGCAATAAGCGTCTTTCTTAACAATAATCTCAACTACTGCACTGTGTAAGGATGCAGATGTATAAGTTGGTGCTGTACAGCCTTCAACATAGTGAACAGATGCATCTTCATCTACAATGATCAGTGTACGCTCGAACTGCCCCATGTTTTCCGTGTTGATACGGAAATATGCTTGTAATGGGGTTGAGCTTTTTACTCCTTTTGGAACATAAATGAAGGAACCGCCTGACCATACTGCAGAGTTCAGAGCGGAGAACTTGTTATCAGAGTATGGTACTACTGTACCAAAATACTCTTTGAATAATTCTTCATGCTCCTGTAAAGCCGTATCTGTATCTGTGAAAATGATTCCTAATTCTTGAAGATCCTCTTTCAGACTCTGGTAAACTACCTCAGACTCATACTGAGCAGATACACCAGCAAGGTACTTCTGTTCTGCTTCAGGAATTCCAAGTCTGTCGAATGTCTGTTTAATTTCTGCTGGAACCTCATCCCACGTTCTACCTTGTTTTTCGGATGGTTTTACATAATAGATGATCTCATCAAAATCAAGTCCTGATAAGTCACCGCCCCATTGCGGCATTGGACGCGCATAGAAATGCTCCAACGCTTTCAAGCGGTAATCTAACATCCATTGCGGTTCTTCTTTCATTTTGGAGATTTCCTCAACGACTTTTCGGGTTAATCCTCTTTCAGTTCGGAAAACCGATACGTCTTTGTCACGGAAACCATATCTATAATCTCCTATTTCAGGCATATTCCTAGCCATAGTTGTAGCCTCCTTCAGATATTTCAAAACTCACCTTAATCTTGTTCGTGGACACCTTTTTCGAGTGCTTTCCAGGCCATCGTTGCACATTTAATCCGGGCTGGGAATTTGGATACGCCTTGAAGAGCTTGAATATCTCCTAAATCAAAGCTAGCTGTATCAATTTCTTTACCAAGCATCATATCGGAGAAAAGATGAGACATTGCAAGTGCATCGTCAACCTTTTTCCCTTTGATTGCCTGGGTCATCATCGAAGCAGATGACATACTGATAGAGCAGCCTTCTCCTTCAAAACGGGCATCTTTTACAATGCCATCTTCCAGTTTCAACTGCAACTGAATCCGGTCGCCACAAGTAGGGTTGTTCATATCAACGGTAAGAGAATCACCTTCAATTAATCCTCGGTTCTTCGGATTTTTATAGTGATCCATGATTACTTGTCTGTAAAGCGTATCTAAATTATAAGACATCACCAAAATACTCCTTCGCTTTTAACAGTCCTAAGACGAGTCGGTCAACATCTTCTTCTGTGTTGTACAAATAGAAGCTAGCTCTTGCTGTTGCCGTAACGTCCAACCATTTCATCAGCGGCTGTGCGCAGTGGTGACCTGCACGAACTGCAATTCCTTCCGCATCAAGCACCGTTGCCGTATCGTGCGGATGGACCTCTCCTAAATTAAAGGTTACAAGGGCAGCACGCTCTTTTGGACCATAAATGGCAATCCCATCCACTTCACGCAGCTTGGCAATCGCATATGCCGCCAATTTCTTCTCGTGTTCTAAAATATTATCTAAGCCGACTTCGTTTAGAAAGTCAATCGCTGCTCCAAGACCAATCGCACCAGCAATGATCGGAGTACCAGCTTCGAATTTCCATGGAAGCTCTTTCCAGGTAGAATCATATAGGTTAACGAAATCAATCATTTCCCCGCCGAATTCTACTGGTTCCATGTTCTCCAGAAGTTCGCGTTTCCCATATAATACACCAATTCCCGTTGGTGCGCACATTTTATGCCCGGAAAATGCATAGAAATCCACATCGAGATCTTGTACATCCACTTCCATATGCGGGGCACCTTGCGCTCCGTCGACAACAATAACTGCATCATTTTCATGGGCAATTTTTGTAATCTCTTTAATCGGGTTAATTGTTCCGAGAACATTTGAAACATGAGTGATAGCGACAATTTTAGTGTTTGGGGTAACTGTTGTTCGAACAGCTTCCAGTGACACAGTGCCGTCTTCTTGTAACGGAATATATTTTAATGTTGCACCAGTAGCTTTAGCCGCCTGCTGCCAAGGAATGATGTTGCTATGATGCTCCATCTGCGTGATAACAATCTCATCGCCTTCCTTTAAATTGGCACGTGCATAACTCCAAGCCACTGTATTAATAGCTGTAGTTGTTCCACGGGTAAAAATGATTTCGGCAGTACTTTTAGCATGAATGAAAGCTCTAACCTTCTCACGTGCACCTTCATATAGGTCGGTCGCACGCGTTCCTAACGTATGCACGCCACGGTGAACATTCGAGTTCGTCTCCCGGTAGTACTTGTCCACAGCTTCTATCACAGAAACAGGCTTCTGTGAAGTAGCTGAGGAATCCAAGTACACAAGTGGGTGCCCATTCACCTCTTGATTCAGAATCGGAAACTGGTCTTTAATGGCTCTTACGTCCATTAGTTAATTTTCCTTTCGATCACTTGTCTTAATTGTTGTTTTACAGACTCAATTGGCAACTGTGAAACAACTGGATCAAGGAATCCATGAATCAATAGACGTTGCGCTTCCTCTTCTGAAAGCCCACGACTCTTCAAGTAGTATACTTGCAGTGGATCAACACGACCTACTGAAGCAGCATGCCCTGCTGTAACGTCATCCTCATCGATAAGCAGAATAGGGTTAGCGTCGCCTCGAGCTTTTTCACTCAGCATAAGTACACGGGATTCTTGTTCAGAGTTTGCTTTCGTTCCGCCATGTTCAATTTTACCAATCGCATTAAAGATTGCCGCTGAACCTTCTGTCATTACACCTCGTTGTAAAATGAAACCATCGGAAGCTTTTCCGTCATGATGCATAACAGATGTAAAGTTTTGCGTTTGTTTTCCACGCCCTACGGAAACAGCTTTCGCTTGAGAAGTGGAGTTATCACCGACTAAGCGAGTTACGTTTTCTGAAACTGTATTTCCATCGTTCATTTGCCCTAATGCCCAATCAATCGTCGCATCACGGCTTGCGATACCTCGACGGTTAACATACGTTGTTGTAGCTGCAGCAAAGTTATCAACTGCTCCGTATGCAACTTTAGCTCCGTCAAGTGCATATACCTCTGTTATAATATTCGCTACCGTTTCATGTTCTTCGTTATGGGAAATATAGTTTTCCACATATGTGATAGAACTGTTTTTATCCACGACAACGAGCACATGGTTCACAAGTGTAATTTCCGGATCTTCTTGCCAGAAAATGGACTGGATTGGTGTTTCAATTTCCAAGTTTTCAGGTACATAAAGGAAAACACCACCATTAACAAGTGCAGCATGAAGTGCAGTCAGCTTATGTTCGCTAACAGAAACACCGTCTTCTGTCATAAAATACTTCTGGACAAGATCCGCATGTTCATGGATTGCTGTATGGATGTCAGTAAAGACGACCCCTTTTTCTTTTAAATCATCACGTAATGCAGCGTAAGCAACAGAATGGTTACGCTGAATAATCAAGTTCTCTGGTGCCTTATCTTCGTCAAAGAAATCACGCAATTCTTCCGGAAGATCTTTGATGGAAGATACTGCTTCACCAGTTTTGAAATCATGATTGAACGCTGTAAAGTTCCAGTTTCTAATTTTTGTTTTATCAGGCTTTGGCATTTCCAAGCTTTCAGCCTGTTCTATTGCATCCAAGCGGAATTTTTGCATCCACTCTGGCTCATTCCTATCTTTTGAAAACTGTTCAACATAAGCCTTATCAAATGACAGTTTTGTTTCCACAGTCATGATACTCCTCCTAACGTTTATGCATTTTGTTCGATTGTTTCGTCTTCGATTCCTAACTCTTCTTTAATCCACTCGTAGCCTTCCGCTTCTAGACGCTTAGCTAACTCTGGACCACCAGATTTCACGACACGGCCTTGCATCATGACATGCACATAATCCGGTGTGATGTAGTTTAATAAACGTTGGTAGTGAGTAATGATTAATGTTCCAAAGTTCTCGTCACGCAGTTTGTTAATACCTTTAGAAACTACTTTTAACGCGTCGATGTCAAGTCCTGAGTCAATTTCGTCCAAAATACCGATTGCAGGTTTCAGTAACATTAACTGAAGGATTTCGTTACGCTTCTTCTCTCCACCGGAGAATCCTTCGTTCAAGTAACGCGTAGCCATGCTCTTATCAATTTCTAAGAAATCAAGTGTTTCATCAAGCTCTTTAATGAACTCCATTAATGGAATTTCATCGCCTTCTTCACGTTTTGCGTTAATTGCACTGCGCAGGAAGTCAGATGTTGTTACACCGCTAATTTCACTTGGATATTGCATTGCTAGGAAAAGACCTGCTTTTGCACGCTCATCTACTTCCATTTCTAATACGTCTTCACCGTCTAACGTAATGCTGCCTTCTGTTATTTCATAAAGGGGATGTCCCATAATTGCCGATGCTAATGTAGATTTACCAGTACCATTCGGTCCCATGATTGCATGGAATTCTCCACCTTTGATGGTAAGGTCTACACCTTTTAATATTTGTTTATCCTCAATGGAAACATGAAGATTTTTGATTTCTAAAACTGATCCTGACATAATCAATACCTCCAAATGCTTATTCTAGTTTTCCGAGATGAACTTGATATTCATTCTCAATCTATTCTCATTCCAATCTTAAAGCATTTCAAATTAATTATCAACCCATTCGGTCTATTTGCAATAAGATTGTGCATAAGCGCCTAAATCCAACTGACAGAAGCCTTCACCCTTATTGTCCTTCTTATTTCCTCAGCGAAAATAACCCCTCCCATCATTGTTGTCGATACATAAGAAAAACAGCATGATAACTTGTCATCCCGTTTCTTCTATATTATATATCTAGTATACACTATATTTCATTCTCATTTAACTAACTTACCTTTTACACCAAGGAAACGCAAAGCTGTTCACTTCTATCAAGTGCTCGTTGGCACTGAATTCTATGGCTAGACATCACCATTTAAATAAATGAACAACGAAACACTTTCATTCAGCGTAAGTGTTTTGAGCGTTCTCATGATCCGCTCTTTAATCACCGTTCAGTTGCCCGGCGGACGGATGCGCATCCTTGGGCACGGCCTCAGCCTCGACGCAAAGGACGTGCTAATGCAGACGTTGCCACAGGACGTGGCGTTCTTAGTCTGCCTCGGAAGAAGGGCACTTCCTGCTCAGGTCTTTACACGTGCTTTTCCCGTAGGAGTCACCGTCCGCCGGGCAACTGAACTGATATAGATGATTATCTCGAATAGAAATTATCCCGTACGATAAGGACTATACCTTTCCAGAATATTAATCAGTGATCCAAATATGGCTTTTCCTCTGAGCAGTCTAGAAGAAAGTTGCACTTACGCTGAATGTAAGTAATTTGTGGCTAGTGTATAAAGGGTTTGGATTGGGGTTATTTTCTTTAAGGTATGTCTGTTTTTGTTTTTTAGGCATTGCAAGTTGAGTGCCTAGTAAAATTTATATTGTCGTTAGAGACATATAAAAGCACAGCAATCCCGGCTGGGACTGCTGTGCTTTTTGACGAATGTGAAGTGTATGCTAATTTTATTTGTTGTTATTGTTCCTCCGCTGGCGGGCTCTTGCTTTTCCGCCTTTTTCACCGATCTCTTCATAGAAATCTTGGTCATGGTTACGTGCAGTGGCCTCGCCACCCTTTTGGCCGATTTCCTCATAAAATTCCTGATCGTGGCTTCGTGAAGTGGCTTCTCCACCTTTTTGACCGATTTCTTCATAGAATTCCCGGTCGTGGCTTCGCTTTGTGGCTTCTCCGCCTTTTTGACCAATCTCTTCATAGAATTCCTGATCATGGTTACGCGAAGTAGCTTCTCCACCCTTTTGACCAATTTCTTCATAGAATTCTTGATCGTGGTTTCTTGAAGTCACTTTACCACCTTTTTTCCCTGCTTGCTCACGAGACATCTTACCATTATTGTTGTTTTTAACCATTTGTAAAAACTCCTTTCATGATAGTAATTCTTGCTCGTACATTACTCTAGATTCCACGTTTTATTAAATCTAAACATTTAGAGCGACATTTAATAGAGTTGTGTTTCAACTGTAATATTAGTAACAATTAGTAAATGCCATCTTAAAACTTCTACTTATTCTTATTCAATTTATCGTAGACCTTTTCAACGGCAATCTCTTTTTCTTTTTTCTCTCTATCCTCCAACTCGAATTCCATCCGGTCTTCCGGTGGCAGCTGAAAATAACCATTCTTTTTTGATTTATTATCCTTAGGCAGCATGTCACTCTCCCCTTTCCAACGTTATAATCGAGCATTTATTTCCTGATTAACGTAATGCTTGCGCTTCATCCAAATGAAACCGTCTCCCTTTGTAATAATCGCAACGTCAATCGGTGGTCCCGCTGATTCGGTCGCTCTCGTTACACGGCGCTTGAATGTCGTCAAAGAGACGAGGGCTTCCGCCATATCTGCCAACTCTTCCTTTGGCAACGAACGGACGACACCAAGCAGAGGTTCGATATAATTTCTTTCCTGGTATTCAGTTATAGCACTTTCTATAGACTCATAAATTTCTCTACCCATTACTTCCAAGTCCCTAACTTGTTCTTTTGTAAATTCGATGGCTAAATGCTTTTGTATTTCTGCAGGATAGTTCCTTAGTACACCTGAAATGATATTAAACACGAGATCCTCCATATTCGGTTCGATGCCGCTGATGAAGGAGTCGACCATATCTCTTTGAGCAAATGCCGTAATTGTAGCCGTGCCATCATCTTTATCTGTCGTATAGCTGATTTTTTTATCTTTCAATTTTTTGAATTTCAGCTGGCCAAAAACAAACCCTTCCAGTCTGTAATTCAACAACCGCGGGAAAATTTCTTTATCTCCGTAACCGCCAATCACAAATCCTGTACTCCCTACACTGAAATAATCTTTCTGTACCGCTTCAAAAGCCAGCTTGTAAAACTTCTCTGTTAGCTCTTCCGGTATTTCATATTTAATTAATTCATCTATTATTTCAATTACCACAGAACCAAACCGCTCTTTAAATATATTTTCATCCATCTCTATGAACTCATGCTCTTCCTTCTGATAGGACTGAATCTGCTGATCTGCAGCTTCTCCAAGCCAATGAGTGACCCGCTTAGAAGAGACACCTTCCTCCATATGCTCCTTCCTCGCCATTCGCTCTTCCACTTCTTTTACTAAGCGCTTCAAATTATCGGAAAAAATACGATATACAATAATTTCTTCTACACCTTTATCTCTAAACCGCTCATCTTTATTCAAAAATCGCAAGAAATCATCCAGATAATCCTTTATTTGCGGGAAAGTCTTCGTGCCGAGATTTTCACGGTAAGACTTGATGATAACTTCCCAAGGCACCTCCATAAAAGACGCAGCCCCGTATACCATGATCCCAATCGGATGTTCCTTCGATAATGAAAATAATTTATTGGCTGAATTATATACTTTCTGTACTCCTTCTCTACCACTTGTTATTGCACTGTCAGCAGCCATGGCAATTCCTTGCTTGTTCAATACTGCCACTTCAGCTGTCATGGCGAAACCTCCTTCAATCTTTATATGTATCTCATACCCGTCTCACACAGGTAAAAAACGAAAGTGCAGTGAATTCTACCAGCCTGATTATTTAGTTAAATAAAGGGTATTACAGAATTACTAGAATAAAATAGAGGTGAATATCCGGTATGGCAACATCAATGACAATAAAAATAATCTGTGGTTTGCTAGCATTACTGATTGTAGTTCGTTTATTAGGAAAGAAGGAACTCTCTCAAATTACTCCATTTGATTTTGTTTATATTCTTGTACTGGGGGGTTTACTCGAAGAATCCGTATATGACGATAAAGTCACGATTTGGCAAGTATTGTTCGCTATTGCGTTATGGGCAATACTTATCTTCACGATTGAAAAAATTGTCCAGAAATTCGATAAAATAAGACCAGCAGTAAAAGGAGAGCCCACTGTTATTGTTCATAACGGAGAACTCGATCTAAATGCGCTGAAAAAGAATAAGCTTGAATCAGAACAGCTGCGTACGATGCTGAGGCAACAGGGAATTTTCTCCATAAATGAAGTAAAATATGCAGTTCTTGAACCTAGTGGACAACTGAGTGTGCTAAAGCATGAATTAACTGCACCAGTCACAGCAGAAATGCTTTCCGTCCATCCAAAAGAAACAGCACTAAGTTATCTCGTGATTGATGAAGGCAAGATGGAGAAAAAAGCGCTGAAAAAAATTGGAAAAGACGCAACCTGGTTACAAACAGAACTTGCAAAATCAGGATACACGGATATCAGTAAAATCTATTACGCAGAATGGTCCAGCACGGATGGGTTTACAGTCCGCGGAACAATAGATGATACTGAAAATAAGGAATAAAAAGAACAGAACATGGACTCCTTACAACCATGTTCTGTTCTTTTTATCATCCTATCTGATTGTCAATTTCAGCGATCATTTGTTTTGATTTTTGATATTCCTGTTCGCGTTTTCGCTCTACTTTCATTCGGTTTGCTAAATTGGATTCATATTCGGCAACACTCATTTTATGATATTTGTTCATTGCCTTTTCCATTTCTTGCGTGTAATACTTACTATTAACCGAATTAATAATAAACCACTCCTTTGTTTTCTACATTAAAAGGTTAACACAATGATGCTACCCTTCTCAATCGCGATATAAACGTATAGACGGGAGTATTTAATGATAAATTAACAATACAGTAATATGAAAAAAGGAAGCATAAACATCTACGCTTATGCTCCCCTTTCCTCCTGTTTTCAAAATGTTTAATTCTTTAATCGTTTGCTAACGGTCTTACCCTGTGAATAGCCCCGGCTTATACTCGAACAGATAACGATAAATATTACCCGTCGAATAGAACGTATAGATTTTTTCTTTTATTACACCATTCTCTTTAATCAATAAACATGGTACACTTTCTATTTTATGTTTGTGTAAGAAGTCTTCTTCAAAATTGGCATTCATTTCATAAAATATTTCTTCGCCGTGAACAGACTCAATTTTTTCTAAAATAGACCGTGCAATATGACATGTACCACATAGCGGGGTATGAATATATAATAAGTAAGAATCTTCCTCCAATTGCTTTGATACTATCTTTTCCATAAACTCACCTAACTACTATAAAAATGTTGGTCTTACTGCGAAATGTTTTGCTACGAGTAAGGATGCAAGGATTTTATATGGGGTTGTTGCAACTTCACGATAATCCCTGCTTATATAAATATGGTCTGCATGGGGGAGTTCCCTTGCCAATTGTTTTCTTAATTTCAAACCTGATTTGTCTTCATCGACAAAGATATAGACATCATTCTCGTCTAAGTTATATGTTTCCAATAGCTCATCAAACCAATGGATACTTAAAGAGCCGTTTGTACAAATAATCGTGACCTCTTCGCTAAGAATTTCTTCTATTTTACGTTTATCTGTCAACCCCTCCACAATAATAACCTTTTCGGTTTCGTGTGCTATCATTCCTTGCCACTCCTTATCCGATCAAATCATCTGCTTTAAGTGAGTGTTCAAAAAGGAGGATAAAAAGGACCGAGGTCGGCTAAATAAGCAACGTCCTGTTGCAACGCCGACACTAGCACATCCTGTGCGTCGAAATTCGAGGCGGCGAAGCTCCCGGCACCGGAATGTTCGTTAGTAGGTACATGAGGAGCGGAAAAGCGAGCCAACGAGCTTCCACAGGAAGTGGTGAGTTCTACGTTGTCCACAGGACGTGGACGGTCTTAGTAGAACCTCTCATTCACGAAGTGTCATTTTCACCGGACTTTTTGAACATCCCTTAAAATAGTATATGAAAGAAGGGAGGCTGACTATACTGTTTTATTGCATAGTTAGTCCCCTCCCTTTTTTGTCAAGATGGATTAATCTTCTTCTATAATTGCTTTGTATTCTTCAGCTGTCAGCAGGTTCTCCCACTCACCTTCATCATCTAACTCAACGACGAGCATCCATGCTTCTTCATATGGAGATTCATTGACAAGTTCTGGACTGTCTTCCAATTCTTCATTAATCTCAACGATTGTCCCATTAACTGGTGCATATAATTCGGAAACTGTTTTGACCGATTCTACACTTCCGAATGAATCGTCGGCTTCGACTGTGTCACCCGCTTCCGGAAGTTCGACAAACACGATATCTCCGAGTTCATCTTGAGCGAAATCCGTAATTCCAATGCGTACTTTATTGCCGTCTTCTTTTTTTATCCATTCGTGCTCTTTCGTATAACGTAAGTCCTCTGGTAAATTCATCGGTTATCATCCTTTCCGTCTCATCTCACTCTAACTATACAATGGATAGAATAGAAAATCTACTGTACAACACATTTTCATCTGACTTCTGTACTATCCCCAAGTTGCTTCGTATTCATCTTCTTTGAAACCGACCGTGACTTTATCTCCGTTTGTCGCAATTGGCCGTTTAATTAGCATCCCGTCTGATGCGAGGTATTCTGCCATCTCTTCAACTGTGGCATCCTTGAGTTTCTCTTTCATATTCAGCTCACGATATTTTTTACCACTCGTATTAAAGAACTTCTTCGGTTCGAGACCGCTTTTCTCAATTAATTTTAAAATTTCTTCTTTAGATGGTGTATCCTCTACAATATGAACCGCTTCAAAGTCTATATTGTTCGCTTCCAGCCATTTCTTCGCATTTCGGCAGGTGCCGCATTTTGGATACCAGTAAATCGTTATACTCATGTTAAAAACCAGCTCCTTTATGTAATTACCACTATTTTAACATAGAAGGATTATTGACACATTTATTTGCTATGTTACCCGAGGGCTGGTAAAAAAATAATCCGAGGCAAGCGACTCGCCCCGGAAAAACTGAAATTATACGATATACTTTTCACTTTCGATAAGCGATTTGGCAATTGCCCGTTTTTTCGTAATCGTGTTTGTTGGTTCGTGACGAGTCAATTTACGTAAGGAGGAAAGCATCATTCGTAAATTATCACCTTCCTCAACTGCAATGAGAATTTCTTTTGCTGCTGCCTCGATCCGGTTGAATGCCTCTTGAACATATACTTGTGTATAAAGGAGTTTTAATTCATTTTTCTCTGCTCCTGTCTGTTGAAGCGCTTTTTCTGTACGGAGAACAGCGGACTCCATATTGAATACTTCACCTGCCATATCAGCAAGAGCAACAAGAATTTCTTGCTCATGCTCAAGCTTCTGCATATATTTCTGTGCTGCCAAACCGGCACCTAATAATACAATTTTCTTAGCATGACGTACTAAATGCTTTTCCTGATCGAGTGGTTCTGTACCAACTTCTTCAGGCATCATCATCATAAGTTCTTCCTGTAGTCCTTGGGCTTTCTGTAATAATGGCAGTTCCCCTTTCATCGCCTTCTTCAGGAGTGTCCCTGGAACAAGAAGTCGGTTGATTTCATTCGTACCTTCGAAAATCCGGTTGATTCGGGAGTCACGATAAATTCTTTCCACCTCATATTCCTGCATGAACCCATATCCGCCATGCAGTTGAACTGCTTCGTCAGCTGTCCGGTCGAGTAATTCTGTCGCCATATATTTCGTAATCGAGCACTCAATCTGATATTCAGCAATAGCCCGAGCGATTTCACGACCATCCTCCAATTCCTCTTCGGATAGGGAGCCCATCCTTTGCTCAAACAATCCAACCGTACGATAAACTGCACTTTCATTTGCATAAATTTCACTTGCCATTGTAGCTAACTTCGACTGCGTAAGCGAGAAGCTAGAGATTGGTACATTGAATTGTTTCCGTTCATTTACATATTTCGCTGCCAGTTCAAAAGCCCGTTTCGAACCACCGACGCCACCAATAGCCAGCTTATAACGACCAACGTTTAAAATGTTAAAGGCAATAATATGCCCTCTGCCTTTTTCACCTAGAACATTTTCTGCCGGTACTTCCGCATCTTCTAAAATCAGCGTCCGGGTCGATGAGCTTTTGATTCCCATCTTCTTCTCTTCTACACCGGTAGATACACCTGGATAACCGCGTTCAACAATGAATGCAGAGAAATGTTCGCCATCAATTTTTGCATAGACGATAAATACGTCTGCGAATGCGGAGTTCGTGATCCATTGCTTTTCCCCGTTCAAAATATAGTGGGTCCCTGCTTCGTTCAGTTTGGCAGTCGCTTTTGCCCCAAGAGCGTCTGAACCGGAACCCGGCTCTGTCAATGCATAGGCAGCAATTAGCTCTCCCGTCGCAAGCTTTGGCAAATACTTCTCCTTCTGTTCTTTATTCCCGAAAAACACAATTGGCAGCGAGCCGATACCAACATGAGCCCCATGGGTAATGGAAAATCCACCAGCAGGTGCCATTCTTTCCGTAATTAACGAGGA
Organism: Oceanobacillus alkalisoli; assembly: GCF_022213125.1. Classification (NCBI taxonomy): domain Bacteria; kingdom Bacillati; phylum Bacillota; class Bacilli; order Caryophanales; family Bacillaceae; genus Oceanobacillus; species Oceanobacillus alkalisoli. The sequence goes on from NZ_JAKNRA010000006.1 coordinate 114,753, forward strand.
ACTAATCTTATCCAGGCCAAGTCCGCCATAAGCTTCCGGAACATCTGCACCAAGTAGACCAAGATCTCCTGCTTTTTTTAGTAAATCCACGGAATGATCGAATTCATGGTTTTCTAACTTGTCGATAAGCGGGACTACTTCACTATTAACAAATTCCTCTGTTGTTTTTGCAATCATCTTATGCTCATCCGTCAAATCCTCAGGAGTGATTATATCCTCACCCGTTAATTCTTCAATAAGGAAGGCCCCACCTTTAAAGAGTCTATCTTTTGTTTCACTCATAATTGATCTTCTCCTTTTATTTAAAGTTAATTGTAGAGATTAAATAAGCTCAAACACTCCTGCAGCTCCCATTCCACCGCCAACACACATCGTCACAACTCCAAACTGAACATTTCTGCGGCGCATCTCATGGGCTAAAGTCAGGGTCAGTTTCGTTCCCGTCATTCCAAGCGGGTGTCCAAGAGCAATTGCTCCTCCATTTACATTTACAATGGAAGTATCTAGATCGAGTGCTTCAATCACCCGTAATGATTGGGAAGCAAATGCTTCATTAAGTTCAATTAATCCAATATCCGATAATTCAAGTCCCGCAATTTGAAGCGCTTTTGGGATTGCTTTTACAGGGCCTACTCCCATAATTTCCGGCTCCACTCCAGCTACAGCATAGGAACGGAATTTTAATAAAGGAGTTAACCCTTCTGCTTGGGCTTTCTCACGCTCCATTAATAAAACGCTACCTGCCCCATCACTCATTTGCGAGGAGTTTCCAGCTGTTACAGATCCCTTTATATGAAATGCTGGTCTCAGTTTAGCAAGGACTTCTGGATTTGTGTCTGCGCGTACCCCCTCATCCATTGCAAATTGTTTTGTCTGTTCTACGACCTTATGATTCTGGCCGATAACCCGTTCAGTGATTTCCACCGAAACAATTTCGTCCGTGAATTTACCTTCCTGTATTGCCTTTGCTGCCCGCTCGTGGCTTTGTGCTGCAAAAGCATCTTGGTCCGCCCGGGATATATTGAAACGATTCGCCACTTCTTCTGCCGTATGTCCCATCCCCATATAATAGCCAACTGCATCTTCTACGAGTTTCGGGTTTGGTTTAATGACGTGTCCTCCCATCGGAATCAAGCTCATCGATTCTGCTCCTCCCGCAATAATCGTATCTACCGCGCCGATCATAATCCGTTCAGCACCATAGGCAATTGCTTGCAGTCCAGAGGAACAATAGCGATTAATCGTTATTCCCGGAACTTCTTTCGGAAGACCGGCAAGCCCTGCAATGTTTCTTGCCATATTCATTCCTTGCTCTGCTTCCGGCATTGCACAGCCGATGATGACGTCATCAATATTTCCAGTATAATCTCCGGCCCTTTTCAATGTTTCTTTGATTGTCAGTGCAGCTAAATCATCCGGCCTGGTATCTCTTAAACTACCTTTATTCGCTTTACCGACCGGAGTTCTTGCTCCGGCAACAATAACTGCTTCCTTCACATTTTCTCCCCCTAATCTTTAGTTGCGTAATGGTTTGCCTTTCATCAGCATGTGTTGCATACGAGCTTGTGTTTTCGGTTCACCGATTAGACTTAAGAATGCTTCTCGCTCGAAATCGAGCATTGTCTGCTCATCAATAAGCGAACCTTTTTTAATTCTTCCGCCGGATAAGACATAGGCTAGCTTTTCGGCAATCTTTACATCATGTTCAGATGCATAACCGCTCATCTGGAGATTTTTTGCGCCGAGCAGCATTGCCGCATAGCCTGCATTTCCAACGACCGGAATTTTTTCTTTTGCAGGTGCCCGGTAACCTGCATGAGTCAATGCCAGCACTTTTTGTTTGGCATCGTAAATTAAATGATCTGGATTCGCACTGATTGCATCTTTTTGGTCTAGAAATCCTAGCTCTTGTGCTTCTTTTGCAGAAGTCGATACTTTTGCTGTTGCTACTTTTTCAAAGACATCATTCGCGACTTTCGATAAGTCAAAATCGATCCCCTTTGGCATATTGCGAAGTTGTTTTAGATAAAGTTCTTTCGTGCCGCCCCCACCAGGTATAAGACCGACACCAACTTCGACAAGTCCCATATATGTTTCCGGTGACGCTTGAATTGCTGCTGCAGGTAGCGACACTTCTGCCCCACCTCCAAGCGCCATATTAAATGGAGCGACGACTACTGGTTTATTTGCATATTTAATGTTTGTCGTCATATTTTGAAACATACGGATGACCATATCAAGTTCATAGAAATTATCATCCTGTGCTTCCATTAACATTAATGCGAGATTAGCACCAACACAGAAGTTTTTACCCTGGTTTCCGATAACAAGCCCTTCATAGTTAGCTTCGGCTTCCTCAATTGCTGTGTTCACCATTTGCATAATATCAAGGCCAATCGCATTATTTGGTGAATGGAATTCAAGTAACAGGACACCGTCATCTAAATCTATTAAACTTGCACCAGTATTTTTTTTGATTACATTTGATTCATTTTTAAAGAGTCTTAGATTCACTTCTTTCGAATTTGTCTTAAGCTTCTCAAGTTCATTGCCATTATAATAAGTTATTTCTCCATCTGCTTGTTTATAAAAAGATTCATATCCTTTTTCAATTAACTCTAGCACCCAGCTTGGCACTGTTTCCCCTTCACGTTGCATCCGCTCGGTTGCTTGTTTTAAACCAATCGCATCCCATGTCTCAAATGGTCCGATGTCCCAACCGAATCCCCATTTCATCGCTTGGTCAATAGCCGTAATATCATCGGCAATTTCACCGACCAGTTCGGCGGAATAAATAAGGACCGGCTTTAATAAAGACCAAACGAGCTTAGCTGCCGGATCATCAGGCATTGATAGAAGCGCTTTCATTTTGGCACGAGAGCCTTTTGCCTGCTTTGCCATTTCGATTGCTGGTGTTTGTAATTTCTTTCGTTCACCAAATTCAAGTGTATCCGGATTAATTTCATAAATGACTCCAGCTTTTTTCTCGTAAAATCCCTTTCCTGCTTTAGAACCGAGCCAACCATTCTCAACCATTTTCTGCATAAATGCCGGTGGATCAAATACTTCCTTTTCTTTTCCTTCCACTTTGTCATAGACGTTTCGTGCGACATGCAAGAATGTATCAAGGCCGACTACATCCAATGTACGGAACGTGGCACTCTTCGGTCTTCCGATAAGTGGACCAGTAACCGAATCAACTTCCCCAATACTAAATCCTTGTTCAAGCATTTCCCTTAGTGTGATAAGAAGCCCATATGTTCCAATTCGGTTTGCTATAAAGTTGGGCGTGTCCTTTGCTTCCACAACCCCTTTACCAAGAACATTTTCACCGAATACTTTCATGAACTCAAGTACATCTGGATCGGTATGTGAGGTTGGAATTACTTCCAACAATTTTAAATAACGCGGTGGATTAAAGAAATGGGTTCCTAGGAAATGTTTCTTCATATCCTCACTACAATCTTCAATCATCGCTTCTACAGATATTCCTGATGTGTTGGAACTAACAATACTGCCCTTCTTCCGGTGTTTATTCACATTTGCAAATACTTGCTTCTTGATTTCGAGATTCTCCGTTACTACTTCAATAATCCAATCTGCTTCCTCTAAGCGTTCCATATCATCTTCAAAGTTCCCAATTTCAATCAAATCAAGACTTGCCCTGGATGTAATGGGTGATGGCTTTTGCTTTAATAATGCCTGTTTACTTTTCTCGGTTATCCGATTTCGTACTCTTTTGTCTTCTAGCGACAACCCTTGTTTTTCCTCTTGCACCGTTAATTCAGATGGTACAATGTCGAGCATTTGTACAGGAATGCCGTTATTTGCTAAGTGGGCGGCAATCCCAGACCCCATTACACCAGAGCCTAAAACCGCAGCTCGCTTAATTGACTGTTTCATGTTTTATCCCCCAATCTCCTCTTTTGAATGAACGCTCATTCATTATTCTTCAAAAAAATAAAAGAGCTATCTCTTAACCTATTTTTAGTATAAAATACTTTCTGATATTTCGCAACAAGGTTGTTGCATTTATTTTCCCAAATCGGAATGATTATTATTTACAAACCGGAATGGTTACGATATGATAGTAAATGAATTCAATAAAACAGTCGCTCTCAACCAGCGTAAGTGTGCCAAACTCGGAAACTTTCTACTGGACTGCTACCAGGAAAGGCCATCTTGGAATCACTGTTTAATGTACCGGAAAAGTATAATCCTTATGGTGGCGGAATAATTTATCTTTAAAATAATCATCTCTCCCAGTTCAGTTGCCCGGTGGACGGTGACTCCTGCGGGAACAGCACGAGTCTGGAGACCCCGCAGGGCGGCAGCTCGAGGAGGGTCCAGCCGTGCCCAAGGATGCGCATCCGTCCACCGGGCAACTGAACGGCGACTAGAGAGCATTTCAAGTGAACGAGCCGGATCACTTACGCTGGTTGAGAGCGTACGAGTTTAATTTTTCAAAGATTATTTGGTTGTTCAGGAAACGAATGGTGATTTTATAGATAAGAAGTATATATGAAGGAAGTCAATGGATAGGAGGATGTTGATTGAAAGTTTTAAAACGTATTTTTAGCTTTTTATTATTATTATTCATTTTAGCAAGTTGTGGCACAAAAAATGATACAGATCATTCTAACGGCACCATCTATACAACAATTTATCCTTTACAGTTTATCGTAGAAGAAATTGCTGGGGATGCGGTCGAAGTTCATTCTGTTTATCCGCCAGGTGTGGATGAGCATACGTACGAACCTACCGCTAAAGATCTGACAGAGATTGCGGAAGGAGATGCATTCTTTTATATCGGTGCTGGGCTGGAAGCATTAGCAAGTACTGCTGCCGGCGCCTTGGAAGATGAAAGGGTAAACTTATTTGAAATTGGCAAACATGAATCATTATTCTTAGCTGATGAAAAAGAAAATCATGACGACCATGAAGATCATGACCATCATCACGGAGATAAAGATCCACATATTTGGCTTGATCCGATACGAATGACTCAAATTGCTGAGATCATTTATGATGAATTAAGTGAACTATATCCAGATGAGCAAGAACGCTTTAATGAAAATTTAACAGATCTTAAAGCAGAACTAGAAAAAGTGGACAAGGAGTTCACCGAATTACTTGATACGAAGACAAATAAAAAGATACTCGTCACCCACGCTGCATTCGGTTATTGGGAAGAACGATACGGGATTGAACAAATTTCGATTCACGGCCTTTCCACTGAAAACGAACCTTCCCAGAAAGACTTAATTGCAATTGTAGATACAGCTAAAGAAAATAATATCAACCATATTATATTCGAACAAAATGTTACAACCCGCGTGTCTGAAGTGATACAAAATGAAGTTGGTGCAGAAGCATTGATGATTCATAATCTGGCGGTGCTAACAGATGAAGACATTACAGAAAATCGGAACTACTTCTCCATTATGAGGGATAATTTGGAAGTTCTCAATGAAGCAATGAACTAAAAAGGATGTGTTTCCATGAAAGAACCAATCATAACGATGCAGAATGTCAGTTTTGCCTATCAAAATAAACTAATCCTTGATGGAATTGATTTTGAATTACCAAAAGGCAAATTTATGGGGCTCGTTGGCCCGAATGGTGGCGGAAAAACAACACTTATTAAATTGATTCTCGGATTACTTAAACCCGATGAAGGCAATGTAACTTTATTTGGTGAATCGCTCGAGACTTTCCGGAAAAGAGATAAAATTGGTTTCGTCTCGCAGAAAGCGAATAGTTTCAATACAGGTTTTCCAGCCACCGTATTTGAAGTCGTTTCAACCGGTCTTACGGCAAAGCTTGGCTACTTTAAGTTTTTAAGCAAGAAAGATAAACAAACTATTTTACGGGCAATCGAGTTGGTCGATATGAGCGATTTCTCCTCTGAAAATATCGGCAACCTTTCCGGTGGTCAGCAGCAGCGAGTGTTTATCGCAAGAGCACTTGTTAGCGATCCTGAATTATTGATTCTGGATGAGCCAACAGTTGGAGTCGACCAAGAAAACGTAAAACGATTCTATGAATTACTGCACAAATTGAATAAGGAACAGCAAATAACGATTCTATTAGTTACCCACGATACCGGAATTATGACGGACTATGCGACAGATGTTGTCTGTTTAAATAAAACATTGCATTTCCACGGTAATCCAGAGGAATATTGCTCCCTTTCTGATAAAGATTTGTCATTATTTTACGGACATCCCGTCTCGACGATTGCCCATCATTCGTAATGGAGGAATATTATGCTAGCAGATTTTTTTAACTATGAATTTTTACGATATACATTTCTAACCGGACTATTAATCGGAATAATAGCCCCATTACTCGGAACCTTTATAGTCGTCCGCCGTCTTTCCTTAATTGCAGATGCTTTATCACATGTTACGCTTGCGGGGATTGCGTTTGGATTAATGATGGAAAAATTATTTCTTATCACCTTCTCTCCCCTATACAGTGGGATGTTCTTTTCTGTAGTCGGCTCCATCTTTATTGAAAAGCTGCGTACAGTCTATAAAACGTATCAAGAGTTGGCGATTCCGATTATCTTATCTGCAGGTGTCGGCTTAAGTGTGATTTTCATATCGATAGCAAATGGATTTAATACAGATTTATTCGGATATTTATTTGGTTCGGTTTCAGCTGTTAGTCAAAGTGACTTTTTACTGATTTTTATTATATTTATTATTGTTGTTGCGGTCGTCACCTTTTTCTATAAGGAACTGCTTACTCTTTCCTTTGATGAGGAACATGCAACAATATCAGGCATTCATACAAAACATATCCACTTGCTATTTATTGTATTAACTTCCCTTGTTATTGCGGCTTCCATGCGCATTGTCGGAGTATTGCTCGTATCTGCCCTCATGACGCTTCCAGTTGCTGCTGCAATGCGAATTGCGAAAGGGTTTAAACAAATGTTGTTTTTATCTATTTTGTTTGGCGAAATATCTGTTATTATTGGTATTATAAGCGGATATTATTTAAGTATCCCGCCAGGTGGAACAATTGTCATGATTGCCGTCACCATTTTATTGCTTGCAATCGGGTTTAAACGGAGTCGGAAATCACAACAAGAAATGAGGGAAGCCTAATGAATTTAAAAAAAGCAATGGAAATGCTAAGGAAAAGCGGATATAAATCAACTGGGCGCAGGAAAGATATTTTAACCTTTTTTGAAGAAGCGGATGGGTATCGGACTGCAAAAGAGCTGCATCAGTTTATGGAAGAGAAATATGGAGGTATCAGTTTTGACACTGTGTACCGGAATTTACATCTATACGACGAGATGAAAATTTTGGAAAGTACGGAGTTAAATGGAGAAAAACACTTTCGGATGAAATGTGCGACTCACCACCATCATCATTTCATCTGCAGTAATTGCGGTAGGACAAAAGAAATTAATATTTGCCCGATGGATGAAGTAGAAAATAAACTAAAAGATTACATGATTGAAGATCATAAATTCGAAATCTACGGTCTCTGCCCCGGGTGCCAAGTCGCTTAAATAACTAACTCAACAAAAGTTTTTTGCATGAACTGCTGATTACTTTCATTCAGCGTAAGTGTTTTGCTTGTTCACTAATTTAGAGCACTAATCGCCGTTCAGTTACCCGGAGGACGGGTGCGCATCCTTGGGCACGGCCTCAGCCTCGACGCAAAGGACGTGCTAATGCAGACGTTGCCATAGGACGTGGCGTTCTTAGTCTGCCTCGGAAGAAAACCGCTTCCTGCTCAGGTCTGGACACGTGGTTTTCCCGTAGGAGTCACCGTCCTCCGGGCAACTGAACTGGTATAGATGATTATTTTAAATAGAAATTATTTCGTCACGATAAAGATTATACCTCTGGAATATTAAACAGTAATCCAAATTTGGCCTTTCCGGGGAGCAGGCCAGACACCTCGAGACTCCTGCCGAGGATAGGCTTGGTGAGACCCCGCAGGACGTTAGCCCGAGGAGGCTCACCAGCCGCTCAGCAGGTGCGAGAGGTGTCTGGACTGCGGACCCTCATGAGAAAGTTGCACCTACGCTGAATGAAAGCAATCCGTCACTTCTCTCGATTACAAAAGTATATACAGCTGTTCATGCTGCGAGGAGTAAGTAATAAAAGACTTTTTCGTTTAATTCGTGTATACTACTACTAGATATTATAATTTAGGAGTTTATGAGATGAAAAGAACGAAAGCTTTTATTGCAGTTATTCTTACAATCGTTGCACTTGCCTTCATCGTTTTCGTCGGCATCATGCAACAGAAATTTACAAATCCTGACTTTGCTTCTATGCCAACTCCGCAAACAGATACTGAGAGCGTCACATCTGATGAAGAGAGCGAATCAGATGTTGAAACGGATGCAGTAGCTGGAGCTGTTGGTTCAGTTGTAACTGAAGACGAGTCCGATGAAGACAGCACAGAAGATGCCGAGGACGTGGAAGTATCGACCTCAACAAGAACCGTACAAGTCGAAACGTTAAACGCAAGAAGTGGACCTGGGATTGATTATGATTTGGTCGGTGTGCTTGTAATGGACCAACAAGTTGAAGTGGAAGACCGTGGTGATGAATGGGTCAAAGTAACGACTGATGAATTCACCGGTTATGTAAATGCAAAATACTTATCTGAAGAATAAGTTCTAAAAAATAAGAAGAGACGGGATAGATCCGCCTCTTCTTATTTTTATGCCAACACCTCATCCAGCACTTTTGTTTCTTCATGGTCAAGCATATTTTTTTGTAAAACAGCGTCGATTGGTCGATGCATGAGTTTCTCGAGATCTTTCGTACTATCCCCTTCTCCAACCATGTAAAGCCGTTCCCATTGGTTATCTTTCGCTATTTTATCTAATTTCGGAGCAATCTTTTTATACCAGCGATGCTGATTGGCTGAAAATCTTGACTCCAAACTATCTTTTTGAACATTAGGACCACCGGCCCCTGCAGTAGACGGACGTCTTGGCCCCTGCTTTATTCTCCAATCTTCTGTAGCTACATCAAGTTCGAAATGTGTCGTGTCCATAATTCGATTCGTCTCTGAATCAATCACTTTAATTTGATTCTGTTGTACAAGAATGATACCAAGCTTCGGATATCTTTCCTTCAATTTAATAAGCTGATTAATTTCCGGTGTTTCTTGCCAATAAAATTTATCCTCCAACCGCATTTGCACACACTTCGCAAACCAAATATCATCATCTGCTGTAGCATAAATAATAATACCACGCTGGAAATGTAGTTCATTTTCCTTTATAAAATCCATCGCTTTCTTTTTCACTTTTTTAAAGTTAGCTAGTTCTTCTTTATTGTCATCTTGTTGTAAGTATGTTTCAAAGTTCCTCATTCCGTTCTTCAAATGGATCTTCCATTCTCCACCTTGCTGATTCGGGTCTGATCTGTCCGTGTTCAAATACATCGTGAATACTTTATTCGATCCTTCTTTCCGCACATCCTTAAGCCAATTGATTGTTTCCGTAATCGTAAGACTCACTCAATCGCCTCCTAATAGAAAAGATAAATTCTTCTGCTAGTATTTATCCTTATCAGGAGGTAGTTAAACATATAACAGCTACAAAAGAGAACAAAAAAAGCGGGCAAAATGCCCACTTTCTATATGAACCCTTATGGTTTGATAATCTTTACTTTTTTAATCTGATAACCATCCATTTCCTCTATTACGAAACGATGGTCTTTATATTCAATAATAACACCTTCCTGTGCGTCAAGATTGGTTGTAAACATCCACCCACCGATCGTATCGACCTCATCATCATCCAGTTCGATGCCAAGAATTTGCTTCACATCTTCCAAATGAAGCTTTCCCGAAACGATGACGGTTTTATCATTTACTTCCTGCACGTCAGGTATCTCATCTTCATCAAATTCATCACGGATATCGCCGACAATCTCTTCTAAAATATCTTCAACCGTTATTAAACCTGCTGTTCCTCCATATTCATCATTCACGATAGCCATATGGATGCGTTCTTTCTGCATTTTGAGCAGGACTTGTTTGATTGGTGTTGCTTCCGATACGTGGAGAATCGGTCGGATAAACTGATTCGTTGTAACATTTTTATCCTGATGATACCCGCTAAGGATTTCTTTTAAGTTGACTAAGCCAATAATATTATCTTTGTCCTCATCTGCAACTGGGTATCTCGTATACTGTCCATCAAGGATGACATCTAAATTCGACTCTAAACTATCTTTTCTTAAGAAATATACCATTTCTGTCCGAGGTACCATGATTTCCCTTGCTACTCGCTCATCAAATTCAAAAATGTTGTTAACATACATCATTTCTGCTTGATTAATTTCACCACTTTTATAACTGTCAGCAAGAATTAAACGAAGCTCTTCTTCCGTATGTGTCTCCTCATGGCTGCTGATTGGCTTGAAGCCCATCGCGCGGATAATCAGGCGAGCTGTACCGTTTAAAAGCCAAATGAACGGGTAAAGTAAACGATAGAACCAAACGAGAGGCCTTGCAATAAATAAAGTAACCTGCTCCGCCTTTTGAATAGCAATCGTCTTTGGTGCAAGTTCTCCAATTACAACATGAAGAAAAGTTGCAATTAAAAAGGAAATCACAATTGCTATCGTTGTAACCATTCCAGTACTAATATTAAAATATGAAATGACTGGATGGAGCATTTTCTCAAATGTCGGTTCTGCCAGTCGTCCAATCCCTAATGCGGTGATTGTTATTCCAAGCTGACACGCTGATAAATATTCATCCAAGTGGGTAATTACTCTCTTCGCAGCAATTGCGGATTTTTTCCCCACTTCGATGTGTGGTTCAAGTTGTGTACTTCTTATTTTTACAATTGCAAATTCCGCCATTACAAAAAATGCGGTTAAAGCAATTAGTACAGCAACTGCAAGTAAGTTGATTATGGGCAATACGTCCAATTAGTGTTCCTATGCATAAGCAATAGGAACTTCACCTCCTAAGTACAAATAGATTTCATTTAATTTCGAGATTGTTAAGTATTATTGGCTCCATTTTATTATAATATATACAGCCATACCCGTCTATATGGATGATTTTATTTTTTAAAATTTAATAAAAACACGAAAAAATCCACCCTGTAACTAGGATGGATTTTATGAATTATTTATTATTATCTTACGCTGCGCACATGGCCGTTAAACTTGTCTGCCCAGTACCCGCTAGACATGTCTGCTACTGCAAGACCTGTAGAGTTCTGTGCACCGATAAACTTACCGCCACCAAGGTATATACCTACGTGACCGTTTGTTTTATAAGTGTTGAAGAACACGATGTCTCCTGGTTGCATGTTACTTGCAGAAACTTTCGTACCAACTCCTGCTAGTCCTCCAGTGCTTGACGGTACGGAAATCCCGCCTTGGCCGAATGCCCAAGATACGAATCCAGAACAGTCAAACCCGCCTGGTCCTTTACCTCCCCATACATATGGAGTGCCGAGGTGAGCGAATCCAGCGTTCATTGCAGTCTGAATACCACCGGATGCTGCTGGTCGAGAAGAAGATGAATTGTTTGACTTCGACTCTTCTTTTGAAACTGTTGATAAGTTATTGTTAGTTGATTTATTGCTGGTAGAATTATTATTGTTTGAGCTGCCTGCATTTGTGTCATTACTTGCAACGCGCACTTCAGGTGCAGGTTGTGTTAATTCATCAATGTTTTGTCTTACATCTCTTTCAAGAGAAGCTAGCTCACTGTCTTTTACTTCAAGATCTTCTACTTTTGCAACGAGTGCAGCTTCTTTATCTTTAATTTTTGCTTTTTTATCTTTATTTTGCGCTTGTTGAGACTTGATTGTTTTCTCCATTCCTTCAAGCTCTACACGCATTTCTTTTAATTCATCAAGCTTTGCAATTACCTCTTCTTGTTTCTCTTCGACTTGAACTTTATCCGCGTCGATTTGTTCCATTAATTCGGCATCAGAATCGGTAATTTTGTTAATTGCACTTACACGGCTGATGAAATCCATGAAGTTTTGCGAGCCGAATAACACTTCCAGATAAGAAATGTTACCACCATTCTTTTGGTAAGCTACTGCACGTTCTTTTAAAATGTCGAAGCGTTTTTCAATCGCTTCTTCAAGTTCTTTGATTTCTGCTTCGAGCTCGTCCACTCGTTCTTCTGTTTCCGTAATGGATTTTTCATTTTTCACCATTGTTGCTTTGTTTTCGTCAAGCGCTTTATTCACGCGGTCAATTTCATCGTTCAATTTATCTAGGTCTATTAATAAATCAGCAATCTCCGCTTCTGCGTCAGATAGGTTAGCTTTAATCGTTTCTCTTTCATCTTGAATTTGCGTTTGTTTGTCCTTCAAGTCATCAATTGATTCTGCTGATGCATGATCAGTAAAAAACACACTGCTTAAACCGACCACTGTTACAGTAGCCATCGTCACTAAGGTCTTCTTCAATTTCTCGCTCCCCACTTCCTCACTACTATTGCATCTTTTTATGTATGTTCGTGAAAGCCGCCTGCAAATTCGTGTCATAAATTTATATTATGTATTATTTTCAATTCCAATGGTATTGTAACACCGAAAAATTGCAGTCGTGTTATCGTTATATTACAATTATGTTTCAATTAATGACAAAATATTTCCTAAAAAGCAAAAAACACGCAATACTCCTTGGGAATACTACATGTTTAGACTTATTTTTACTAGAACAGAAATGAATGAATTTCATAATTACCAAAGTCGGCTTTTCCATCACCATATGTAGTTGGGAACGAACTAACTCAACTACATATGGTGATGGTGAAGCATTAAATACGTATTATGAAATTCATTAAAATAAGTATTATTTAAAAATTAAACAAGATTGTGCTGGAATGCATAAATCACTGCCTGAGTTCGATCTTGTACTTCCAATTTCGCCAAAATATTACTGACATGAACTTTCACGGTCTTCGTTGCAATAAATAATTCTTCAGCAATTTCTTGATTCGTTTTTCCGGCTGCAAGAAGAAGTAATACTTCTCTTTCTCGTTCTGTCAATTGCTCATGCAGTGCTTCTTCTTGTGGACTGCGCATCTTGTTCATTAATTTCCCTGTTACTTCTGGTTCCAGAATCGATTGGCCCGCGTGAGTCGAACGGATTGCGTCAGCTATTTTGTCCGCTTTTGAAGTTTTCAGCAAGTAGCTTTTTGCACCTGCTTCGAGAGCGGGGTATACTTTTTCATCATCGAGGAAGCTTGTAACGATGATAATCTTCGCTTCTGGCCACTCGGCAAGGATTTGCTTTGTTGCTTCAATTCCATCCATCCGCTTCATCACCAAGTCCATTAAAATGATATCAGGTTTCAGCTCCAGTGCTAGCTTGACAGCCGGTTCCCCGTCGTCCGCTTCTGCTACCACTTCAATATCCGGTTGCGCAGACAGGTAAGATGCTACACCAATTCGCACCATTTCGTGATCATCGGCAAATAATACTGTTATCATCGTTCTTCCTCACTTTCTTTCCTAACGGATACTCTTTCTTCTTGACTCGCCACTGCAGGCAGTGGAACTTTTACTTCAAGCTTCGTACCTTGATTTGGTAAACTGACAATTTTGAACGTACCACCAATTTCATATGCTCGTTCCCGCATATTATGGAGTCCATAAGAACCAGTATGCACCTGTTCCATATCGAAACCTATCCCATCATCTGAAATACGCAAAATTACCGTTTCATCTCGTTTAATCAGGAGTACATGAAAACTTGTAGCTCTCGCATGGCGCAGCGTATTCGACATTGCTTCTTGAATAATTCGAAAGAGCTGATCTTCAATTCCTTTATCAACGGCAAGTTCTTCTGCTGTCCATGTTATATCCATAGAAACTTTCTGCTGCATTTCGACAAGTAATTCTTCCACCCCTTGAACAAGGGTTTTCCCTTTTAATGCAACCGGGCGCAGATGTAGTAGAAGTGCCCGCATTTCAAGCTGAGATTGCTGCAGCATTTTCTCCACGAGTTGCAATTTCCTTTTCATTTCGTCGTTTTCAGGGAAGTTTTGCAAGTTTATTGCTGAGATCATCATTGACGCGGCAAAAAGCTGTTGACTGACAGAATCATGTAACTCCCGGGCAAGCCGGTTTCTTTCTTGGACAACGATCTCTTGTAAACTCTTTTCTCGTTCTTCTGCCCGCTCCGTTGCAATTTTTTGCGCATTTTCCGTCTGTTGGTCGATACGGGATTGAATGAGTTCTAAGCGTTTTTCAATTGCTTTCAATTCATGATATGGTTCTTTTTCCTCATCAAGTCGTTGGCCTTTACTTAACCGATCAAGCTTCCGTTCAATCCGATGCAGCCGTTGTCTCCAATACCAACCGGTCGATATCCCAAAAATCGTCCCTCCTACCAATACGAAACCGGCTAGCCAGATTAAAAATGAAACATTGCCAATCTCCGTTTCCCATAAAACTGTATAACTACCCAGCGAGAATACAGTGAATAAAAGCGTAATTATGGCCACTGTCAGTAAAATACTAAATAGGATTCCGGTAAGAATATGGCGGATAATCGTACTCATATGCGCTTCACCTCAATATCTCCAGAAAATAACGAGGTGACGACTTTAACTCTTGTTGTTGCGGTATCATAACCCGCTGTTTGATAAAAAATCGATTTATTAAACAGTTTTTCATGACTTTCGTGGAATATAAGAGCATTGCCGAAAACAGCACTATGATGGATGCTCACTTCCACTTCATAAGGTACATATATTTCAATATTTCCTAACCCGTGGCGAATCGAAATTATCGCCGTATCGTCAGGAATAACCGTGTTACTTAAATCGATCACCTTGTCACCAAACAGTCCGTGTATATTCACGTCCTTCCACTGATAAGCGGTTTCTTCTGTGAATTGATCATCAAATGCTGTGTGATTAAATAATGGTTCCACACGACTAAGCGGTTCCTTCAGTGCATCTGCATCCGGCAGTTTCGGATAGACCCGATCCGTTCTTTTCGTGGAATCATAGTATCTCATCGCAAAAATAACAATTGCTGCGATAATAAGGAATCTTACTGCCATCAGACTAAGTATCGAAAAGATTAAACCAATGAGACTAAGCCAAAAAACAATTTTTCCCCAGAGGGTGTCAAAGCTCTTCCAGCTGACGTAAACAAAAAAGCCGCAAATAATGGCAGGTATAATTGTCCCTCCAAAGGAAAATACAAATTCAGCCACAAGAAGGAGGATACCAATAATCAGAATCCAGTTATATGATTTTGTCGGTATTTGCTTGAACATGAAAGTCCCCCTCCTTTAATTTCAATAGTTTAAGGCGCAGAGGTCATCTACGCCTACTTAGTATATCATTTTCCTTGATCGTTATCGCATCTTATTGTGCATTTTCTTTTCCTTGTAATTCTTTTTCCAGTTTAGCAATCTTACTGTCGAATGTGCTCTTATAATAGGAACTATTCACCTTGTACTCCAAATTCTCGATGTATTGCTCGAGTTCAGCGAATTTCGCAAATGGTTTATCGGATACATCATCAATAACTTGGTTCATTTGTTGATTTGCTCTTGCAATATTTTCTCTTCCCATTAATTCCATCCGGCGCATATGCATATCTTTCAAGCGGTGTTTCATTTCTTCATATTTATTCTCAAGTGCAATAAGCTGTTCAATTGTTTCTTCCCTGCTTTGTTTTAAGCGGGCAGCTCGCTTTTCATATTCTTCATACTCTTTCACCGCAAATTCATATAAATCGGTTTCGCCGGCTTTCTCCGCAATTTCGGCTTGTTTCTTCCGTTTGTCTGCCAAGTCTTGAGCTTTTAAATATTCGCGGGAAAACTCATCCTTCAACTTATACTGACGTTCAATCATTTTTCGAACCTTTTCTTTTTCCTGCTCGCTTTGACGTAAATATTGATTTAAAGCAGCAACTGGGTTCTTTTCCTCTTTCTTATCCATTAAATGATGCAAGTCTGCAGAAATATTATCCATGATACGTGTAAAAATATTTGTTGTCATAACACATTCTCTCCTTTTATTAGATTTAGCGGTTTAAGTCTGCCCATTCACGTTCAAAATTCGTAAATGGATCGTCATCCTCCATGGTGTGGACAACCGGTTCTTCCTTCCAGCTTTTATAAATCAGATACAATACATAAACAGCTGCGACACCGATAATTGCGTAGATGTTCGACAAGCTGATGCTTAACACGAGCAATCCAACAACAATCCAGCCGATCTTAGCTGCTACCCTGTCACTTGTAACAAACTTTTTAAACACAATATACAACAACCAGAGACTCAACCCTAAAATAATCATTGGTCCAATATTGGCAAGCAACACGAAAAATGCAATTAAACCTCCAATAAAGAGTAAAAATTTCTTCATGTGACAGCCTCCTTTCTTGATCTTGATTCCATCTTACCGTGAAAACCAAAACCTGATAATCGGCCCCAGACATAAATTCAACTAAGCCCCCAGACGTATTTTGACTAAGACCAAGTGGAGCGTAGGGTCAGAGTGTTTGTCCCACTGCGTCCGAAACATGGGGTCAGTGTAAATGTCCCAGCTATACGAACCTAAAAAAGTGCATAAAAAAAGAACGGCATAGCGCCATTCCTTTTTATTTTCTTCTTTTCTTTATATATAAATATGCCACCAAGATGAGCCCAACTCCAAGAAGCAAATAAACAATTATCGAATACACGTCCATAAATACTAAAATGGATTCCCAGTTCTCACCTAGGAGGACACCAACTGATACAAGGATTGCATTCCAAATCAATGTTCCTAGCATCGTTAAGAGGAGAAATACAGAGAATTTCATATTTGACATCCCGGCCGGAATAGAGATAAGACTGCGAATGAGCGGTACCATCCGACAGAAAAACACCGTCCAATATCCAAATTTATCGAACCAAGCATCTGCTTTATGGATATCTGCTTTTTCAATCCGAAGAATATGGCCGTAGCGTTCGACAATCCTCTCCAAGCGTTCCACGTCAATCAGGAGGCCGATGCTATATAATATCATCGCACCGATAACCGAACCTAATGTCGCTGCTATCATGACCCCAATTACCGTCAAGCTCGTATATGTAGTCATGAACCCTCCAAATGGAAGAACAATCTCAGAAGGGATGGGCGGAAATAAATTTTCTAACGTCATCATGAGAAATATGCCTAGATAGCCGAATTTCTCCATTATATATGTGACCCAGCTTTGCATGCCTACCTCCTGGTTTTTAAATGGATTTAGAGTACCCCTGCTTGTCCAAGCATTCTATATACTATAGAAATATGCAAACTATCTTGAACTTAGAAGTTATAATCCAAATTCGCGTGCAATCAATTCATATGATTTTTTACGGGCGGCAAAATCATGGGTGATTGTAAGAATCATAAACTCGTCCGTCCCATATTCTTCACGTAGTGACTCAAGCGATTTCCGGATTGTATCCGGCGTTCCGATGATTTGACGGTAATCCGATTGACGTAAAGATTCGAGGTCTTCATCTGTAAATGTATATTCATTTACATCAAGGATGGAAGGTACTTTTCCATTCCCCTCTCCTTTAGCCTGCATCAATTTCCAAACTTGATTGCTTTTCGCAAGCCTTTCCGCCTCCTCTGTCGTCTCCGCACAAATAACATTCACCGTAACAATTGCTTGTGGCTCTCCTTCTTGAAAATTTTCAAAGTAACCCCGCACAATTGATGCGCCATCTGCTTCACTCATAAAATCACCAAACACATAGGGCAAACCTTTCTCGAGCGCCAACACGGCACTTTTCTTACTCGTGCCAAGTAGCCATGGAACTGGTTGCTCTTTCGGAACGGGTCGGGCGGAAACCTTGGAAAAAAGATGTTCTTCAGGAAAATCACGGTTCAAGAAATGGAGTAATTCATCCAGTTTTTCTGGATAGTTTTTCACCTGCTCAAGAAAATTATCTACAAGCGCGATTGATGCTTCCGCTGACCCACCCGGCGCACGTCCAAGTCCAAGGTCAACTCTTCCCGGATATAGCGTGGCGAGCAAATTATACCTCTCCGCAATCTGGTATGGTTTATAGTTTGGTAAAAGAACTGCGCCGGAACCGATGCGAATGCGCTGCGTTTTTGAACCGATAATACCAAGGATGATATCTGGTGCAGGGCTTGCTAATCCTGTGAAGTCATGGTGCTCGGCAATCCAATAGCGGTGAAACCCTAACTTGTCCGCCGCAACAGCGAGATCGATGGTCGCTTCCAGTGCTTCTTTTGCAGTTTTGCCATTCGGAATAGGGACTTGATCAAGAATACTTAATTTCATCTTTTATACCTACTTTCCTTATTCGAACATGAAATGGGACAATGCCTCCGTCCCCAATGTCCCACTGGGACAAATGCTCTGACCCTCGTGTCCCGGTTATATGTCCACTTGTTTGGTTTGGATATAGTGGTAGAGTAATTGTTCGGTATTTTTCAGGGAGTCTTCATGGGTGCGTTCGTATGCGTGGGAGGCGTCGATCCCCGGGCCGATGAGGCCATGGATGATATCGTGTCCGCTCCGGATTGCTGCCGATGCATCAGATCCATAATAGGGATAAATATCGAGCTTATAGCCGATATGATTTTCTTCAGCTAATGCAGTTAAATTCTTGCGCAGCCCATAATGGTACGGGCCGCTGGCATCTTTCACACAGATAGAAACCGTGTACTCATCCGTTGATTGACCGTCTCCCATTGCCCCCATATCAACTGCTAAATATTCGACCGTCTCCGGTGGAATATTGGAATTTCCTCCATAACCGATTTCTTCATTATTGGAAATCAGAAAATGAGTTGTATAAGGAAGACTAAGTTTTTCATCTTTGATTCGTTTCATTAACTGAATAAGCATCGCAACACTTGCTTTATCGTCCAAGTGACGTGACTTAATGAAACCATTCTCCGTTATTTCAACCCGAGGATCAAATGAAACAAAATCTCCTACCTCAATGCCAAGCGCCCGCACGTCTTCTGCGTTTTCTACCTTGGCATCAATCCGCACTTCCATATTTTCTTGATTACGTTTAGCGTCCCGCGCATTTTTATAGACGTGTACAGATGTCTCATGATGTAAAATCGTCCCAGTGAAGATTGTCCCAGCAGACGTTTCAATTTCACAATACTCTCCATCAATCGAGTGATACGTAAAACCGCCAATTAAATCTAAACGGAGCCGACCGTCACGCTTAATTTCTTTCACCATCGCACCTAACGTGTCAACATGGGCAGTAAGCATACGATGCTCCTTTTCATTTTCGCCCGGAATTGTCGCTATTAATCCACCTTTTTTATTTCGCTTATGTTCAATCTGTAAGTCATTCAAAACATCTTCAATAAAGGAAATTACGTTACCAGTATTCCCAGATGGACTTGGAATCGAAACAAGTTGCTTAATTAAGTTTTTCGTCTCAGAAATGTTTGGATAAGTAGCCAATGTCATTCTCCTCACTCTTTTTCCTTCATTTTATCATAAGCGATTAAGCTTAGTCCTTTTTCAATTCCTTACCTACAATCTCATCAACTAATGCTTCAGCGGATCGGCGATAATAATTGCTCATATTAACAAAGGATAGAATGAGCAACACCTTATTCAAATAGCTGTCACTAAGCTGCTCGGCATCCACGTCTTCCACTATTTCCCTGCTATCCTCATGAAAACGTTCGAGATTATTTCTCGAAAGCTTTAAAAAGGATTCATATAATGATTCGAGATTAAAAGTCTCTTCCATCATTTGTTCATTCAATGATTCAAGTGTTGTCTTAATATCCCGGATTGCAAGAATCGTCTTCATCTCATAAATCAAATCAATGAGCATAACATGTTCCGGGGAGTATTTTTTATTTTTTATCGGGAAAAATAATTTCCCCTTGGAATAATTATTAATCATTGTTTTCGTTAAAATCTTTTCATCTGTTGTCCGTTTCGTTTTTTCATACTTTTTTTCAAATAATTGGATGACCTGGTCCATATACAAATCCAGGTTAGGTATATCATGGCTGGATAGTCTTGTATCCAGCTGTAACTGTCGCAGCAAGTTTTCTAAATTGTTTTCCATATCTAAATTCCTCCACATTTTCAGCATCAGCGGTTGACTGAACACTATAAACTATGTTATAAAATTATTATAACACTAACACATAGTTTTAAAAACTACTTGTAATATCGAAAGGGGTTTTCCAGTTGAATCAGTACATTAGAGAACCGATTAACAGCCTGACACATTGGGCAGGTGCAGTTCTTGCTTTATTTGGACTAGTAGCAATGATTATAAAGGCCGTCACTGAAGGGTATTCTATAATCGGCTTGACAGCTGTCATTATCTTTGGAGTCAGCATGATTTTACTTTATTCGGCATCTGCAACGTATCACATGGTCATTGCAAAAGATAAGGTGATAGCTTGGCTGCAGCGGATTGATCATTCGATGATTTTCGTTTTAATTGCTGGAACCTACACCCCTTTATGTATCATTGCATTGAATAACACATTAGGCTGGACTCTATTTGCTGTCACCAATGGCCTGGCGATTCTTGGTGTCATCTTCAAACTGACATGGTTCACTTCACCAAGATGGCTTTCCACCATGATTTATCTTTTAATGGGCTGGCTCGTTATCTTTTTCACTGGAGAATTAGCACCGGCACTTGGTACAGGTGGAATGGTCTATCTCATCCTTGGCGGTATCGCCTATACAATCGGCGGAATCATTTATGGTTTCAAACCAGAATTTCTCCGCTTTAAAAATTGGGGCTTCCACGAGATTTTCCATATTTTCATCCTATTCGGCAGCTTGTTCCATTTCATTTGTATCTATTGGTATGTTATATAGTAAAAAATGCGTGAGGCGGGATAACTGCCTCACGCTTTATTTAATTCACTTCTTCTAAAGCATGGATAAATTTAGTAAGAGGAGCTTGTTCTGTTTGTTCCTTCCATTCCTCAAGCTTTGCTCCCTGCTCTTTAAAAAAGAATCTCAGACCTTCATGCAAAATATCGATAACCCGAGTATGCTCATTCACCGCTTTTTTTATATCAGAAATTAGAACACTCCAATCCACTACACCGACATTACCAGTCGTATATTCCATATAAGGATATTGCCTCGCTAAATCGTATACTTCATCTAAATCAGTACCAAGATAAATTTCCAGTGCCAAAAGATTTCCGATATTATGGTGGCCGCTTCCTTCCTGTAGTGCTTCCATGTGGAGATCCGCAGCTGCCTCGTATTCCCCTTGAAATAAAAGGGCATTAGCATGGATACTTTTTGTATGCGGGTCGATCGTTTCTTTTAAAGACCGCTTATACTTCTGATACCATTTCTCAAATTGCTCCCAATCGCTTTCCTCGTAATAGAAACGTAATATCTGGTCGATATAAATTGGATCTGCCGTAAGCCCTGCTAGTTGTTCATAATAAGGTTGCTGTAGTTTCTGCGTGGTACTGAAGCTCCCGTCCGCTTCAATCCCGATCAACCGCGCAACCATCCGAAGACTATGCAAGTCCTCTGGGTTGGATGTTAAAACGTTTCGGTAACCGTCAAGTGCCTGTTCCAATTCACCCGCAAGCAGCAATTCATCTTCCGCTGTTAGCTCACGTTGTTTTAAATACATGGTCGGCAGATTTCCGATTGTTTCTTCCGCTAACCGGTAGCCATTACTCTGTGTGATTAGATTTCCATTTTTATCAAAAGCTTTCACATTCCAGGAATAATGTCCCTCTGGATTTTCAAAGCCCAGCATCGTTGCCGGGTTGAAATAATCATTTTTCGTTTCCGCGATATCCAAAAGAACGTTTAAATAGATATTATAAAGACTCTCTACAGGTAATGAAAGTTGGTTTCCTTCCACTTTTCTATCCCAGCTCATTCCATAAGAAACTTCACTTTCTTCTATATGAAAATCAAGCATGTAATAAGCCGCCCCTTCAACCGCTTCCCAGCTAAAATCAATCGTTTCCTCTTCCAATATTGCTTCGTTTGCAGGAGCGTTCACTTCCAGCAGCGGGGCAAGCGTGATATCGTATTGGACATTTTCTGTACCATCAATTCGCACCCAGTCATTCATCTCAACCGGCCAAAAATAGCCATCAATCTGCTCCACTTGGAAACCGGCAAACACTTGATAATCTCCCGGTATGACTCCCGCGAATTCATAATTTCCAGCAGCATCTGTCGTTGTCTGATACCATTCATCGGGACGAATTGAGCTATTAACATCGGCTGCATCCCTAAGAAATACACCAGCTTCCTTAATCGGGGTCCCGTCCTGTCTGCTCATATTTCCTGAAACCTTCCGAACCTCTGCCACACCATGTGCAGGAATCCCACTTAGCAAGTGGTTTTCCAATTTCTTCATCTCTTCATAAACACCGGTCTGTTCTACCGGATCCTCCTGTCCTTCTCTTTCCCATGCAGCTATATATTCTTCCAAACCTTGTTGAACCGTTTCTAAAGCTTCTTCCAACTGCCCATTCCCCAATAAAAGGAGTGCTTCATATTGCTCCTTTTGCGCCTTGGCATACGCGTGATCCGGAACTTCAAAATGCTCTAATAGAGTTTTCGCTTCAGCTAGATTCCCAGCTTGCAGGTGGAGTTTTATAAACGAAAACTTTAGCTCGGGGATTATATAGGAGTGCTCCGACTTTTCCAAACGTTCGACTGCGCGATGATAGATTTCTTGAAGTCTAGCGTCATCTTCTTCCCGTACTGCTTCATAAGCAAGTTCGATCACTGCTGTTTCCAAATACCCGTTAAGAGGCCCATTTTCTAGATAGTCCTCAATATATGGTTGCTTTTCTTCCCAGCTGATGAGCGGCCAATCGCGATCCGCAGCCACGCTTGTCGTCATGGAGGGTCCGACATAGATTGCATAGTCATCCATCCATTCCCCAGTTAAGAAATGCTCTTCAATCAGATGATATTTTTGACTCGGCAGAATCTTGTCTTCCAATAGTTCGAGAATTTTATCTTTTCCAAGCCCACTTCCATTCGTATGTTTATACTTTACTAGTCCGAGTTCGAGTTGCGGCATCAGATAAATACTGGCGAGGGGAAGAAGGATAAAAACACCTGTAATAATCATAATCAAATGTTTTACTTTTAACGTTATGTTATTCCTCATTCGCAAGCCTTCTCTCTATTTCTGCCTTCCAATACGTACTACCGCCGATTTCAATCGTTTCATGCGGGTATTCTTCCTGGTTATTGAACTCGGAAATGGTGAAAAATCCATACCCGAACAAAAGGATGACGATGGCTGAACTCACCGGAAGAATTGGGATGCTGATCTCTTTATTCCATAGTAGAAGAAGCTTATCTTTCCACGTTGGCCGGTAAACTTTTTTCAACACATCTGCTTGTTTTGTAAACCGAATATTTTCAAGTTCCTCATCTAATCGATTCTTCATCTGATTTTTTTCCTCCATTATGTGCATCCTCCTCCTCTAGTAAATAGTTCCTTAACAATTTTTTTGCTCGCTTCAATCGTGACTTGATGGTATTTTCCTTTATATTGGTCAAGGCAGTAATTTCTGCAAGCTTCAATTCGTTAAAATAAAATAATGTGATAACTTCCCTATATTTATAATCCAATGAATGAATGGCAGCCGTCAGATTCTTGTTCTGCTCAATTGCCAATATATCCGTTTCCGGACTATCCGCCATATCCGCTTGTTTGATGTATTCGACTGTTTTTATATCTGGGAAAATATGCTTAAAACTCCATTTGCGCATTTGCTGGCGGCAACGATTAATCGTTATTGTTGTCAGCCAGCTCTTCAGATACTCTTCCTTTTCCAGCTGATTTATTTTTTCAAATGCAGAAATAAAGGCATCCTGCACTGCCTCCTCTGCACGCTGATAATCGTTGATTAATAGATAAGCCATTCGGAGCAAATAGTCCCCATATTGATTCATGATTTCGAGTAAAGCAGCTTCCTCTTTTCTTTTTAACCTGTCGACTAGGTTCAACTTGCTCCCTCCCCCTTATTACTAAGATGCAGGCAGATGATGAAAAGTTGCATGTATTAAAAATTCTTTCAGATTGATTGTATAAAACAAATCAAAAAAGTGCTATCCCTCGGTTGTTCGAGAAATAGCACTTCATTTAAATTGAATATGTTTAGTTAATCATCTTTTGCATTTCCTGCAAGTTGAATTCTCTTACCGAACGTGGTAAGAAACTACGGATTTCGTCCCCGTTATATCCGACCTGGAGACGTTTATCATCAAACATGATTGGGCGTTTTAAGATTCCTGGATTTTCTTCAATTAATGTCAATAAATCCTGTAATGTTAATTTTTCCAAATCAGGTTTTAATTGTTGGAAAGCTTTTGAACGGGTAGAAATAATTTCCTCCGTACCATTATCCGTCAAGCGTAAAATTTCTTTGATTTCATCCCTTGTTACCGGGTCAGACATAATATTTCTTTCAATAAAAGGAATATTATTCTCCTGAAACCATTTTCTTGCTTTTCTACAGGAAGTACAGCTAGGTGTGACGTAAAGTGTGACCATTCATTTACCCCCATATATTATTTAATTAATCATCTATTTCAACAAATTCAAATATGTTTAATTAAATATATTATAACCTAAAAACCCGGTTACGTCAAGCTGTAACAGGAAGGTAAATGAAGTCGGAACAGCAGGGTCAGAGGAAATGTCCCACTGGGACGGTTCCTCTGACCCTGCTGTCCCGCTCTCCAATCAACTTGTAAATTGTTCTGCTTCTGTTGATCCTGCAAGTGCGGTTGTTGAAGAATCTCCTCTTGAAATGACTTGTGCTACTTCATCAAAGTATCCTGTTCCGACTTCACGCTGGTGTCTTGTTGCGCTGTATCCATTTACCTCGCTTGCGAACTCCGCTTGCTGCAATTCAGAATAAGCCGCCATACCTTCATCTTTGTATTTTCTTGCCAGTTCAAACATGCTGTGATTCAATGCATGGAAACCTGCTAGTGTCACAAACTGGAACTTATAACCCATCTTCCCAAGTTCCCGCTGGAAATTGGCAATTTCCTCATCTGACAATTTCCGTTTCCAGTTAAATGACGGTGAACAATTATAAGCTAGCAGTTTATCCGGATATTGTTCATGGATTGCTTCAGCGAAACGACGTGCTTCTTCCATATCCGGCTCTGACGTTTCACACCAGATTAGGTCTGCATAAGGTGCGTAAGCCAAGCCCCGTGCAATTGCTTGATCCAGTCCCGCTTTTGTCCGGAAAAATCCTTCCGATGTCCTTTCACCTGTAATAAATGGTGCGTCTGTTGGATCAACATCACTCGTAATCATATCAGCGGCATTCGCATCGGTACGAGCAATAATGAGCGTTGGTGTTCCCATAACATCTGCAGCAAATCGGGCAGCAATCAAGTTTTTAACTGCCGTTTGTGTAGGAAGTAACACTTTCCCGCCCAAGTGTCCACACTTTTTCTCGGAAGATAATTGATCCTCAAAGTGCACTCCTGAAGCACCTGACTCAATCATTCCTTTCATCAACTCAAACACGTTTAACTGCCCGCCGAATCCGGCCTCAGCATCCGCCACAATCGGGGCAAACCAATCTATCTCAGAGTCCCCTTCCGAGTAATGGATTTGGTCGGCACGCTGTAATGCCTGGTTAATTCGCTTCACAACATGCGGCACACTATTTGCTGGGTACAAGCTCTGATCCGGATACATTTCACCTGACAGGTTCGCATCTGCTGCTACTTGCCAACCACTTAAATATATTGCCTTCAGACCTGCTTTTACTTGCTGCACCGCTTGGTTTCCAGTTAATGCGCCTAATGCATTAATATAATCTTCCTCGTTGATTAAGTTCCATAATTTTTCTGCCCCACGAGTCGCCAAGGTATGCTCCATATCGATGGAACCTCTCAACCTGATGACATCCTCGGCTGAATATTCCCTTCTAATCCCTAACCACCGTTCCTTATTTTCCCATTCCCTTTGTAATTGCTCTGCCCGCTCTTGGTACATTATTGATTCCCCCTCGTTAATTGTTTGTATGCTGGTAGTGTTAAGAATTCTGCAAATTTATCTTCTTTCACTAACGAATCAAAAATCTCTGCAGCTTCTGTAAAATGCCCTTGTTCGTAAACCGTTTCCCCTACCTGTTTCTTAATCTTCTCCAGTTCTTCCTGAAGAATCTCGTCAACCAACTCAAATGTCACCTTTTTACCATCGGAAAGTACCCCTTTTGGATACCGAATCCATTGCCAAATTTGAGCTCTCGATATTTCTGCGGTTGCTGCGTCTTCCATTAAATGATTAATTGGTACAGCACCTCTTCCCGATAGCCATGCAGCCGTATACTGAATTCCAACATTGACATTCGTCCGAAGCCCTTCTTCCGTAATCTCTCCATCAGGCAACTGGACAAGATCTTCTGCTGTTACTTCAACATCTTCCCGCTTACGGTGCAACTGGTTCGGAGTCGGCATAATCTCATCGAAGACTTCTCTTACAAGTTCAACCATTCCCGGATGAGCAACCCATGTTCCATCATGCCCGTCACGTGCTTCCCGCTCTTTATCCTTACGCACCTTGTCAAAAGCAATTTTATTTTTCGCTTCATTATTTCTCACCGGGATATGGGCAGCCATGCCACCGATCGCCATCGCATTTCGTTTATGACAAGTTTTGATGGCAAGCTGGGAATACGAACGCATGAATGGAACTTCCATTGTTACAGTCGCCCGGTCCGGAAGAATCCGGTCTTGATCTTGATGAAACTTTTTAATATAGCTAAAAATGTAATCCCAACGGCCACAGTTTAGTCCTGCAGCATGCTCGCGTAATTCGTATAAAATCTCATCCATTTCAAATGCAGCTGTAATTGTCTCAATCAGGACCGTTGCCTTAATCGTACCTTGTGGAATACCAAGTTCATTTTGCGCAAAAACAAAAACCTCATTCCAAAGCCGCGCTTCCAGGTGATTCTCGACTTTCGGTAAATAAAAGTACGGACCTGTTCCTCTTGCTATCAGTTCTGCTGCATTGTGATACAAATACAGTCCAAAATCTACTAAACTGGCAGACATTAATTTTCCGTTGCACTGTAAATGCTTTTCTTCTAAATGCCATCCCCGCGGTCTGACGATTAAGACAGCAGTTTCTTCATCCAGTTCATACCGCTTGCCATTTGCTGCTTCAAAATCAATCGACCTGCGTATAGCATCTTTTAAGTTTATTTGCCCGTTCATCATGTTATCCCAAGTTGGAGATGTTGCATCTTCAAAATCTGCCATGAATGCCTTTGCTCCTGAGTTGAGTGCATTGATGATCATCTTCCTATCAACCGGACCTGTAATTTCAACCCGGCGATCTTGTAAATCTTTCGGCAAACGTCCGACTGTCCAGTCACCTTCACGGATATGCTTCGTTTCTTTCAAGAACTGCAGTTGTCTTCCTTCATTCAGTTTTTCTTGAATTTGTTGTCTGATTTCGAGTAAGTTCCTTCGCCGTTCATCGAAGTGCTCATGCAGTTTCCCTAAAAACGCTAAGGCTTGAGGTGTTAGGATTTCTGGAAAGGAGTGGTCGTGTTCAATTTGTACAGAAACAGAACTTTGATTCGTAAGCATGAATTCACTCTCCCAATAAACTGTTATAATATAGTTTTAAATAATTATATTGTTATACAACAATATAGCTAAAAAAATTTAATCTTCCTTTTTTGACAAACAATAATCACATTCCATCGTATAGCTTCTTGAATCAACTTCCTGCCCGCATTCTGGACACGATACTTGTTCATGTCTATTCATTTTCGCCCCTCCTTTTATATAACAATTTTATTTATTAACCTTTTGTTATAATACAGTCTATTCGATTTTAAATTATAATGCAACACCTTTTTTAAAAAAGATTGAAAATAGTTTATTGAAGAATCTGTTCTTCGTCAACAAAGCCTTATGTACAAAGCTTTAAAGCTCTTAATATATTTTGTTTTTTCTAAAACTTATTTTGTATACCGATTCGCGTAAGAACTTGCCACAAATGCCTCCGGTTTAATCTTTGCTTCAATTCCAAGTGCTTCCATACGTGCAAGCATTTCATTTACAAAGATTCTTGTCTTATTTTTATTACCTGAGCCAATATCAATATGCCCTTCAATCGTTAATGAAGCACCTCGATAAATGTTCGGCAAAATAAGCTCAATTAGCTCATCCTTCCGTTCCTCTGTAAACATCCCGACAATTTCTTCCGTCAATGTTGTCTCATAAGAAATCCGTTCATGAAGATGATCCATTCTTCTTGGAACAATCACTTTTCGAATACAAGCCCATGCTCCTTTCGTTTCACACTGTATGACAATCCCTGTAATAAAACGCGTATAAGTTGGATGGACCTGGGAATCTGTTCCAAACATCAATTTATAATTGCCATATCGATCCTTCTCCATGAAACTTTTAATATACCGAAACACTTCTTGAAATGACATATTTTTCCTGCTTAAGTTCTCAAAGGTAAAGTTGTACAAGTGAAAATTTTCCAAAACGGTAACCTCCTCTTGTTTCTAAAATATGTTTATTTACATCCGTTGATTCAATTATAGTCACATTGCGATTTAATTATTATTAAATTCAGGTAAATTTTCGCCTATCCTCACTTAATATAAGCAAGTGCAAGAAATGATATTCAGCCGGATTTATCGTATAATGAAAGCAGTACAAAAAGAATGGAGCGTATAGATGTATAAACTAATTGCAATTGATATGGATGGTACGTTATTAAACGATCATCACCAGGTTTCTAAAGAAACAAAAGATACCTTAATGAAGGCAAAAGAACATGGAGCAAAAATTGTGCTATGTTCCGGCAGACCAATTGTCGGGATGCGTCAGTATATTGCCGATTTAAATTTGAATGAAGCGGATGATTATGCGATTGCATATAACGGTGCTTATATCGAAAATACAAACACCGGAGAAGTTGTTTCCGAATTCTCTCTGGAATATAAGCATCTTGTAGAACTTCATGATTTAAGTGTTGAGTTGAACGTACCAATGCACTATTTCGATCATGAAGAACTTTATACCCCTAATAAAGCAATCAGCAAATACACGGTACTCGAATCCTTTCTGAATGATATCTCGTTAAATTACTGCCCGGTTGATGAATTTCCGAAAGAGCAATCGATACCAAATATCATGTTTATCGATGAACCAGTGAAACTGAGTGAGGCTCTTAAACAGTTACCAAAAGAACTCGCGGATACGTATGCAATGGTAAAAAGCGCACCGCATTTCGCAGAATTCACCCATCTAAAAGCAACAAAAGGAAATGCTGTAAAACGATTGGCTGAAAGGCTCGGCATTAAGCAAGAGGAAATCATGGCAATCGGGGATAACGGCAATGACAGATCCATGATTGAATATGCCGGATGCGGGGTCGCAATGGAAAACGCCATCCCAGAATTAAAAGAAGTAGCCGATTACCAAACCTTAACAAACAACGAAGACGGAGTAGCCCACGCCATCGAAAAACTCCTCCTCGCAAAAGCATAAACGGGACACGGGGTCAGAGCAATTGTCCCAGTTCTGTACATCTCTACCCTAACCATGTAAAAAGCGAACCAGACTTCTGGTCCGCTTTTTTATTTCCCTCCGTTACCTGATAAACCTTCGTCCTTTCACAATATGGATATGGGTCATTTATTCACCTATATTTTTAGAAATTACAGAGATTAAGTTTAGCCGGAAGCCTGAATGGATAGTATCAATAATAGGACTAATGTTTATTTTTTTCATATTTAGGAGTGGTTTATATGACTCATGAAATGCCTCGCGACACAGGAATGGATAACACCTTTAAGATACTGAAAGACGGATACATGTATATCATGAATCAGCAGGAACGTTTTAATTCTGATGTGTTTGAAACCCGTCTGCTTGGTCAGCGGACTATCTGTTTAACAGGCGAGGAAGCAGCGGAAATTTTCTATGATGAGAATAAATTTCAACGAGAAGGAGCTGCTCCAAACCGGATCAAAGAAACATTGTTCGGTAAGGGCGGTGTGCAAGGGCTTGATGGAGAAGCACACAAACATCGGAAAGCCATGTTTATGTCAATCATGTCCCGCGAAAACCTGCAACACTTCAATCAGCTGTTTAAACAGCAATTACGTCTTGCGCTAAATAAATGGGAGCGGAAGGACGAGATAATCTTCTATAAAGAAATCCGAGAGGTATTAACACGCGCGTCCTGTCTCTGGGCTGGAGTACTTGTTGAAGAAGATATGGATAAATTGACAGATGAAGTCGCGACGTTGTTTGAATCAGCTGCAAGTGTCGGTCCCCCACATTGGGCTGGGAGAATGAACCGAAATAAATTGGAAAGACGGATAAAAGGATTAGTGGAAGATGTGCGTAACGGTAAGATCGATCCACCTGAACCTAGCGCTTTATACAATTTTTCTTGGCATCAAGATCTCGACGGAAACTATCTAGAACCTGAAATAGTGGCAGTCGAAGTGCTTAATATTATCCGCCCAATTGTTGCAAATGCCGTCTATATTAATTTTCTTGTCCTAGCTTTGCACAAACATCCGGACGAGTTGAAAAAAATCAAAACTGCTGATGACGAATATACCAAAATGTTTATTCAAGAAGTCAGGAGAGTCTATCCTTTCTTCCCGTTCCTCGTAGCGGTTGTAAAAGATGATTTCATTTGGCGAGATTTTACATTTAAAGAAGGTACGTTAACATTATTGGATCTCTACGGCACGAACCATCATCCGAAAAGCTGGGATAATCCCGACACATTCAATCCCGAACGATTTAGAGATTGGAGCGGCAGTCCTTTCTCCTTCATCCCTCAGGGTGGTGGCGATCATTATCTCGGTCATCGCTGTGCAGGTGAATGGGTGACATTGGAGATTATGAAGACAAGTCTGGATTTTTTAGTTAACCAGATGGATTACAACATTCCGGAGCAAGATTTAAATTTAAGCATGAATGAAATTCCAAATGCACCTGAAATTGAGCTTATTCAGATTAGAAAAAAATAATTTCCTTGCTATATGGATGGCATTCACTTATTAGATATTTAGATTCGCTTTTGTCTGATAGAACCTTTCTATGAGACAAGGTTTCTTGACTAAGAGCCAACCTTGTCTATTAGAACCCTTCTATCAGACAGTTTTCATAACTAAGAGCCAATCTTGTCTATTAGAACCTTTCTATGAGGCAATTTCACAGATTCAGAGACTGATTGTGTCCCATAGAGCACCATTACCACTACCAAGTCATAATTGCGAGGACAAACTTTGAATAGTATTTCATTCAGTATACCTTTTACCCATAAGTAATACTCTGGTTCCCTCTCTTCTTCCAGCAAAATTCTGTCCTAAATGCCCCTATTCCAATAACTTCTCTTTATCTTATATTGTGAAATATAAACATACAACCTGCTATTAGTAATTGGAATAAACTCTGCTACACTAGGGAATGAGATCCACTACATAAATAATGCAATATATACTTTAATGAATTTCATAATACGTATTTAATGCTTCACCATCACCATATGTAGTTGAGTTGGTTCGTTCCCAACTACATATGGTGATGGCAAAGCCGACTTTGGTAATTATGAAATTCATTCACTTAAGAAAACAAAACAGAAAAAAGAGGAGAAAAGCAATGAAAGAACAATTC
The DNA here is from genome assembly GCF_022213125.1 of Oceanobacillus alkalisoli. Lineage (NCBI taxonomy): Bacteria > Bacillati > Bacillota > Bacilli > Caryophanales > Bacillaceae > Oceanobacillus > Oceanobacillus alkalisoli. The sequence continues at coordinate 146,426 of NZ_JAKNRA010000006.1, forward strand.
TCACACTATAAAAAGCTATTCCTGCATTACTATATTGCAACTGCGATTGCAGCACTGCTCTTCCGCTTAGCAGCAAGACACGAACAGGAATTGTATTATCTTCCGAGTTCCCGCATATTCACCTGGAATTTTCTGGAGGGAGGTTTCGGTACAACATCACCTTTCGTTAAATTTACTCTTTCCGTTTGGATTTTCGGGAATGTTTCCCTCCATAATTACTTCATCACCGTGACGGATTCTCTAAATAAAGCCGCTCGTTCCTCACGCTCTACTTTAAATGCTGGAAATTCAATAGGACAGTCTCCAGTAGCGATGCCAAATAAGAATCGTTGATGTGATAATTCATCTAGGGAAGCGGCTAATTTTGCAACGTGAAGCGGATGTCTTAATGCTGTAACCGTACTCGCCGTTCCAAGCGCGATGTCTTTCGTATGTGCAGCAATATAAGATAAGTAAACATGAGGCTCATAGAGACCACCGACATCACCAAAATCCGGATCATATAATGGAGAATCTCGCACAAATAATGCAGCAAAACCTAGATTCTCCACCATTTTCACGAGCTCCATCTGACCGGCTAAATCCATTTCAGGTAAGCTTCCCGTATAAGATTCTAAAGGAAGTATTAATCCTATTGTTAATTTATTTTCACTGAATGCTCGTGCAAAACCACGATGCGATTGAAACTTATTCATATATATTCTCCTTTAAATCGTTAGACAACTACCTCTTCCTTTCATCGTACTTTTAATTCTAATATAGAATTAATTAACTTTATACCAAAAATACTTGAAGTATTTATATTTTTATTATGCCATGCTAATGCTAAAATAATGACACCCAATCAAATTTTATGAGATAATAAACCATACCATTTTAATGATTGGAGATTTTTCTATGAGATGCAAAATTAATCGGAATGCAGCGAAAGAATTACATAAAATTCTTGCGCAAGACGATGCTGAAGGTAAAATGATTCGTGTATACATTACAGAGATGCACGGCAATCATGCCCATTATGGCATCAGCCTTGATACACCAAAAGAACATGATGAAATCGTGAAGACCGACAAAGATATTGATATTTTACTGGATACCCGTGAAGATTTGCTTGACGGTGTTTTCATTCAATACTTCTATGTCGGTGATCACCCAGGATTTACGATTACAAATCCGAAAAAAGGTGGACATGTCCATCATTAAGAGTATAGGCGCATTAATGATTCATGCGCCTATGACTTTTCCTTTTATACATTGCCCCAGTAGGGTATGAATATCTATTTTAAAAAAATAAACTTAGGATTACCCAATCTTTTTCAACATATTCATAATTTCATCCTTGTTATTTTCAAACCCAATAAAACATTTGACTAGCTTTCTTTTACCAAATAATCCTTTCTTATAAAAAGCAAGCATCGGAACGATTCGGGTGCCAGATATTCCCTTTAAATCTTCTTCTAAGCTAATATCTTCGCTAACATCTTTATTAGCATAATGCATGTTGTTAGAAGATAAATATTTCTTTGCTTCCTGGCAATCGGAACAGGTTGTCTATCAATCATCCAGAAGCTTAAAGGAACTAAAATCTAAAATTAATCATTACATGGTTTACTATAACAATTACCGTTATTAAAAAAGAAGACCCCTATTCAATATAGAGATCATCTCTTAGTTGCATAACTCTCTTTTTAAAGTGTCCTTGACATGGGTACCAGTTTACTTACTCACCCTTCCAATTTCATTTTATATTTTATTGTTTAATCGTTTCAAGGATTCTCTCTGGATCAAAGCCAAGAATCCATTTACCATTGATTTCTGTTTGAGGAACCCCCATTTGTCCCGTTTGTTCCACAACCTTTTGCATCATAGCGGGATCGTTCTCAACGTTTACTTCCTTGAATGGAATATCTTTTTCATTTAAGAAATCCTTCACCATTTTGCAATAGGGACACTGCGTTGTTGTATATACTGTAATATTATTTTCCATTTTAAAACCTCCATTTGGTTAATTTTTTTGTCCATTTTCTTCTCTTTACTTTCACTACTTGCTCTTATCCATACAAGCGATTAATCTATTCTCAATATCAGCGGCAATTTCCTTTAAAGTGTCATCCTCAACCATTTGGATTAAAGCGCTTGGCTTTGGCATACCTATTTTCGTCATTCCTTGATTATCTTCGTAAACAACGATCTTGCAAGGTAGAAAATATCCAACGAGTTGATTTGCTGATAAAATATTTTGCGCTTCTTTAGGATTGCACACCTCTAAGACTGTAAATGGTTTTTCTAAGTTATAACCTTTATTTTCTAATGTTTCTTTCACATTAAACTGCCACTGTACACCAAACTTTTCATCCTGCAAATTGGCTTCAAGTGTTTGGATAGCTTCTTCGATTGATTTTACCGTTTCTACAGTATAATGAAACACGCTAACCATCTCCTTGTTATAACTTCAGTTTATGCAACTGATATTTTACTCCTTTTCACCGCGCCAGTTATTCATACCGCCTATCATGTCCAAGGTCTTATAGCCTAATGCCTCTAAAATTCCGCAAGCTGCTTTACTGCGATTGCCGGATTGACATGTAACGATATAGGTTTTATCCTTATCTAACTCATTTGTACGTAAAGCAAGGTGACCTAACGGAATATGCTTCGCGCCAGGAATTTTACCAGTTGCTACTTCACTCCCCTGACGCACATCAATAACGAATATTTCTTCACCGTACTGAAGGCGTCTAGCTACCTCTTCAGGAGTTACTTGTTTCGCCACAATACTCTTCCTTTCTTATACCCAGGCACCCATTCCGCCCTTAACATTGGATATTTTTTGAAAACCTTGTTTCTTAAGGATTTTTGCGGCTTTTGCACTTCTCATTCCGCTTTGACAGATGACGACTACCTCTTTTTCCTTATCTAGCGACCCTGCTTTACTAGCTAGATTAGAAAGCGGAATATTTTTAAATGGTTTTCGGTGATTCGCTTTATATTCACCAGGTGTACGAACATCAATAAATTGCACATTGTTATCCTTGAATTTATTCTTAGCTTCCTGAACACTTATATTCATAATACCTTTTACCGGCATGAAACGATTGACGATAAACAAAACAATGATAATTATTAGAACCCATTGAATCATACTCATTTTATTATTCTGTTTCTCCTTTCCAATCAAGCATGCCGCCTGCCATATTTGTTACATTGTAGCCGTTTTGGATAAGGAAATCACATGCGCTCCCGCTTCTGCCGCCGGACCTGCATACCATATAGTAATGTTCATTTTTATTCAATTCATCTAGACGCTCTGGAATTTGGCCGAGTGGAATATGTTTTGCTCCTGGGATAATGCCCATTGCTACTTCTTCATCTTCCCGAACATCGATAATATTTAACTTTTCTTCTGCTATTCGCTTTGTTTCTAATTCTTTTGCTGTAATTTCTTTCATTTAAAATTTCCTCCTACACTTTTTAACACGTGGCCCATACGGCCATGTTTATTATTGAATAATAAAAGCTCACCAATTCTTCTTTGTTCATAGTTACTGAACTTATCTGCTCTTTACCAGTAAATCTACAGCTTCTTTCACTACTCGTTCTGTGCCTTCACCATTTGCTATATTTTCTCGTACACATTGTTCTAAATTCATACTTGCAATTAAACCAATTGTACGGTCTACTGCGCTTCGTGAAGCAGATAACTGAGTAATGACATCTTTACAGTCTTTGTTTTCTTCGATCATGTTTAAAACGCCTTTAACCTGTCCTTCAATACGTTTTAGCCGATTCACAACTGCTTTGTCATATTCCATTTATTATCACTCCCTATTTCAGCACAGAAAATTACCTATTCTATTTTAAAACCTAAGTCCTTTTTTCTGTTTATTGAATGAATTTCATAATTACCAAAGTCGGCTTTTCCATCACTATATGTAGTGTAGTTGGAAACGAACCAATTCAACTACATACGGTGATAGTGAAGCATTAAATACGTAGAATGAAATTCATTATTTAGATTAAAATATCAAACCAAATCTTTATAGCAGTCCCGGCGATCATAACCGCTAATATAACTTGTAAAATTCGCGTATTCATTTTTTTACCGGCTTTTGCTCCGAGTGGAGCGGCGAGCAGACTTGCGACAATCATAATTAATGCTGGCCAATAATCTACTTGACCGGTAACGAGTTTACCTGCACTTCCTCCTATAGAAGATATGAAGGTGACAGCTAAACTTGTTGCTATTGTCATTCGTGTCGGAATGTGTAACACGGTCAGCAATATAGGTACGAGCAAGAATCCACCTGCAGCACCAACGATGCCCGAAGCTACTCCAACTATTAAAGCCCATATTGCTGCCAGTGGTTTATTGAAAGTCACCTCATCAAGCGGCATATCGTCTACTTGCTTTTTCGGTATAAACATCATCACAGCAGCAATGACTGCCAAAACACCGTAGACGATATTTACTGCTTGCCCTGATAAAAAGACAGAACCATAACTACCGATGAGACTACCGATTAAGATGGCTCCCCCCATATAGATAATGAGCTGCTTGTTCAGGTAACCTCCTTTACGGTATGCCCATACCCCTGCGATTGATGCGAACAGTACTTGTACAGCACTTATCCCCGAAACCTCATGCGCGGTAAGAGCAACTAAACCAAATAATGGCGGTATATATAATAGCATCGGATATTTAATGATGGAACCGCCGACACCTAACATGCCGGATAAAAATGACCCAATAAATCCAATCGCGAATACAACGATGATAAATGTTAAATCCATCAATTAACCTTCTTTCTAAAAGATCAAAGGCGTAAGCGCCCGTTTAGCAACGTACAAACTGTGCCTCCCAGGATGGGAGGTAGTTCGATGTTGCTCCAGGAAGGGGCGAACTTAATCGAACCTCCTTTTACCGGAAGGGAGATAAAGGAAACTCAGGCGGCGATAGTGAGTCGATGTTGACTTTCACCACAAGGGTATAAGTGCGACTAAGCCTCTGGCTGAAGCCAATCGGCAAGTCTTCTTTATCGATTAGAGGAGTGTGAAGTTTGATAGTTGCTGGGCGCTGGAGCCGGACGTGGCTATTGATAAAAATTCTAGTTAACCACGACATTTTCAATTAGTATTTTTTAGAAAACTAGAAAAGCGAGTAGGGGTTCTACTCGCTATTTGATTTTCTTTATACTTTTTGGATATAGAAATAGAGAATATCATCTTCTGTTTTCTGTTCTAATAAAGTATGCCCTCCAGATTTTGCCCAAGCTGTAATATCGCTTAGCGCACCTTTATCTGTTACAAGTACTTCAAGTATTTCACCGGAATTAATCGTATCTATCGCTTTTTTCGTCCGCACAACAGGCATTGGACATGCAAGACCTTTCGCATCTAATGTTTTTGTAATGTTCATTTTATCTTTCTCCTTTATTATTTAGTTTCGAGCTAATATCTCCGTGATGCTTATCTGACCGCACAACGGTTTGGACCAATCTCCATTTCAGTTTGTTCATCATGGTCGGGGGCGACTTTCCCCATATTCACTTGACGAATCCGTTCGTGTGAATTCGGATGTGGTGGCAAGTTATCTGTTACAGTGCGACGGAATTCTTCTTCGTCTTTAATATTTAAACCATGGTTTTCTTTAAATAGATCTCCTAAGCGTCTTGCTACGGTACCATCTTCATTTAATTCATCGATAATCATGAAGTGTGCAGGTAAGACTACTAGGTCTTCTGCTAACTTACGGTAACGGGAATATAATGTTTCGCGCAAGTCACCTACCCAGTCTTCCGCGACTCCTGCTAAGTCTGGACGGCCAATAGAGTCAATGAATAAGATATCACCTGTTAATAAGAATTTATCATCAATCACAAATGATGTGGAACCGATCGTGTGACCTGGTGAGTATAGTGCAGTTACATCAATTTGGGATGCCCCGATTTTCACATTTAGATCATCTGTAAGAGCTGTGTATTCAAATACTACTTCTGTAGCGTCTTCTGGTGGCAGATAATAAGTTGCCCCTGTAGCAGCTGCAATATGACGGCCACCTGAGATATGGTCCGCGTGCAAGTGTGTATCAAACACATGCTTGATTTCTACACCTTTTTCTTTGGCAAAGTCGATGAATACATCCGTAAAACGAACTGCATCGATAATTGCTGCTTCTCCTTCAGAGATTACCATATAGGATAAGCAACCTTTACCAAGACGGACAAACTGATATAGTTCACCGCCGTTATTTAAATCAGCAACTTTTACTGGCTCTAAATAACTGCTCCAAGATTTCATTCCACCTTTAAGATAGGCTGCTTCACGGCCCGCTTCCGCTAACATTTCGGCAACCATGACCGAAGATCCTTCCTTCGCACAAACAACGAGGACTTCTTTGTCAGTTGGAAGTTGTGGGAGAATCTCTTCCACACCATCTAATAGTTCAAAGTATGGAACATTTAAATAATCGAATTTATGTCCCTCAATTTTCCAATCTTGGAACGCATCTTCATTGCGTACATCCAAAATAAAAAGCTCTTCATTATCAATAACTTTTCTAGCAACTTTTGCTGCTGACCATTTTTGTACTGTCACCTTTACAGTTACCCCCCTAGGTATATTTACATTTATTTTTTTGCAGTGGGGCAATCCCCACTGCGTGAAATTTATTCATCCAATTAGAACGTTAATGTTGGTGCAGCTTCTTTAGCGAATTCGATGAATGTTACAGCTCCACCAACTTCGATTCCATCTACGAAATCTTCTTTTGTAAGTCCCATTACGTCCATTGTCATTTGACAAGCAATAAATTTAACCCCTAACTCCTGAGCCATTTCCACTAGTTCTGGGATTGTCGGAGTGTTTGCTTTTTTAAATCCTTCAGCAAAATGCTCCTTGCCAGCTGGCATTTCTAACTGATGCATTCCTTGCTTGTGAATTAAGTTTAATCCTTCAAAAGTGAAAAAGATTTGTACCTCTTTTTCTGAAGCTGCTGCTGCTGTTGCGATATTGAATACTTTGTATGCATCAAACAATCCACCGTTTGCTGCAATAATAGCTACTTTTTCTGACATTATATATTCCTCCTAAAAATCTTTTGTTATTTTCCCGTTCCACTCATTCATACCCGAAAGAACGTTATACACGTTTGTAAAACCATTATCAGCTAAAAGCTGTGCCGCTAAGTCAGAGCGGTTTCCGGTACGGCAAATCACATAAATTTCTTCATCTTTATCCAATTCTTGCATACGGGATTCTAGTTCTCCCATCGGGATAGATTTAGCACCTTCTATATGACCAAAGGCATATTCCGCTGCTTCACGCACATCTAAAATCAACCCGTCACGAGATTCTAATTCCTCAAGTGAAATATTCTGTCCGAATGCTTTTTCCACTTTTGGCTCATTCGAACCTTTGCGGATGTAATGATAAAGTACATCAGCTTCTTCCACTGTTCCTAAATATTGATGCCCAACTGAACTTGCCCAAGCAGTTAAATCTGCTTTTGATCCTTTGTCCGTTGCTTGAACTTCTAAAACTAGTCCTTCTTCCAGATCTTTAATTGCGTTTTTAGTTTTTACAACCGGCATTGGACAAGCAAGCCCTCTTGCATCTAGATGATGATTTGCTTTAATCACATCATTACCCCCCTTGGTATTATTTATTTTAAAAAAATATTAGACACCTATTATACCTGCACGGGTATAATTATTGGAATTAAAATAGTCGTTCTTTATGACGACATTTATAAGGTATCCTTCATTCATTTCCCACTAGAGGAAAATCAGTACATAACCTATGTTATACCCCCTCGGGTAAAATGTCAACCGTTGAACTTACATTTTTTTTGCTTCACTGTTTGATCCCTAGTTTATGCGTTTATCTTGCTGAGCATTCTTTTTAAATCACAGCATTAATAAAATTATTGTAACAATCCCGATTACTACACTGAACGTTAAGGCAACATTCATTGCGGAATCATAATTACCGCCAAAACGACTCGCTCCAATTTGGAATAATAGGATACCGACTGCGGTACCTGTAACTTGTCCAAAGTTCCGCATCGTTGCAATGAGGCTTCTAACAATTCCAGATAGACTGACAATCCCTATCGTAAACTGAGAATTTTTGAAAAAGCTTAGATTGACCATTGGATCCTGCGCTTTTCGTTCTGCAGTGAAAAAAGCAATCCATGAAATTGCTGAAATGACGATTAGCAGAATACCGGTTAAACTGGTTTCGATGGCATGACTTGATATGGGACGAATCGTCGCAACCTAAATATCCATACAATCGCCGTGCTAAAACAATATCTTGCAAAAAAAGGGACGGTTTCTCCTCGGCTTCGCGCTACAGTGAAATTGATTTAATTTGTAAATTGCCGCTAAAACTCAATTAGCATTCAAGTAAAAAAGACACAGGGACTTTGCTTTTAATCCCCGTGTCTTACTTTTTACTTATTTTTTTCATCTTTTACTCTGTTCATATATTCCCTCATTCGTTTTTTGTCAGGGGTAATACTTAACCCAAGGTACTTCCTCTCTTTATTCGCATCTTTATATAGGGAGATCGCCATCAATATAACGACGACACTAAATGGCAATGCAGAGATGATTGCTGCAGATTGTAATGCATTCAATCCCGTTTCTCCACCTGCTAATAACAGGATAAAGGAGATTGCCGACAACGCAAGTCCCCATATAACTTTTATCATCCCTGTAGGATTTAACCTGCCAAAGGCTGTCTGCACACTTATAACAAATATTGCAGAGTCAGCAGAAGTTATAAAGAACGATGCAACAAGTATAACCGTAAGAATTGATAATATAAGGCTGAAAGGCAATTCATTTAAAATACCAAACAGCTGGGTTTCCGGTGGCATGTTAAAGATTTGCGGAGCACTTTGCGCTACCTCCATACCCGTTAGGCCGAACCCACTGAACCAAAAGATACTTACCAAAGTCGGGACGAGCAGCACTGCAAAGATAAATTCCCGGATTGATCTGCCGCGGGAAATCCTTGCAATGAATAAACCTACAAATGGACTCCAGCTCAACCACCAGCCCCAGTAATAGATGGTCCATGAGTGCATCCATTCCCGTTTTTGCTCGTTTAACGGGGCGACATCCAAACTATTGAACAACAATGAGTCCAGATAAGCGCCAGTCGTACTGGTCATCATATTTAGTATAAATAACGTCGGCCCGAGTATTAAGACAGCAAGGAACAAGAGACCAGCCAGAACCATGTTTAAATTACTTAAGTATTGGATCCCTTTACTTAATCCGCTCCATGCACTATAAATGAACAATACAGTAACGATTGCAATGATGATGCCTTGGACTAGCTGATTGTACGGTATCCCGAAAAGATAGTTCAATCCCCCATTGATTTGCATCGCCCCTATTCCTAGGGAAACAGCTACACCAATAACCGTTGCAAATACGGACAATACATCAACAACCGTCCCGATTGGACCATCTACCCGATCCCCTAAAATAGGCCGCAATGTTTTCGATATTAAACCAACCTCGCCTTTTCTGAATTGTGAATAAGCTAAGGCAAGTGCAACAATGCCATAAATCGCCCAAGGGTGGAATCCATAATGCAGAACAGTCGACCTCATTGCCTCAGCTAACGCTTCTGTTGTTTCAGGGTCTGCTGTAGGTGGGGAGAGAAAATGGGATAATGGCTCAGATGATCCGTAAAAAACGAGTCCAATCCCCATCCCTGCGCTAAACAGCATGGTAATCCATGATACCGTATGAAATTCAGGTTTATCCTGTGGCCGACCGAGCTTAAGTTTACCAATCGGGCTTATACCTAAAAATATACAAAAGAATAAGATCAATGTAAATACAGTCATATAATACCAGCCAAAAGTGTCCGAAATCCACGCACCGATAGCACCGGAGGTATTACCAAATTGCTCAGAGAATACAGCACCCAACAGTACTAATATCCCGATTACAATCGAAGCATAAGTAAACACACTCGAAAATTGTCTTTGTTTCCCGCTCATATAAACATTTCATCCTCTTCGCAAGCTAAGGACAAGGGGTCAGAGCACTTGTCCCACTTTTTTTAACTACAGATATTTTCCCTGCTTATTGTTCATAATGCCCTTAATAAAAGAGCCATAAACATTCTTTCGTAAATGGCTCGTTTAAATGGATTCGTACGATAATCTAAAGCAAATATTTTTGACATTAGACAGACTATATCGTGCCCATATTCAAAGCTAACATAAATATAAATCCTTTACAATAATCATTATTTTAGTTACATTAAAGAGAACATAGGTTTCTATCACATTTATCAAGGGGTTAATTAAATGGAGAAATGGGAAGCTGCTTATCTAGCGGGAATAATCGATAGTGAAGGTAGTATAACTCTTACAAGATTACATAACAATGAAAATCGAAAACCCTGTATTTCCGTATCCTCTACTGATAAAGAGCTCCTAGTTTATCTACAAAAAGTGATTGATGGAGGTGCAATTAATAATAAGAAAAATTACAAACCGGACAAACATAAAAATTCATATACGCTATACTTCAAAAAAAGACAGACGTCTATTTAATACTAAAAGAGACATATCCATTTCTAAGAGTAGAACAAAAGAAAAATAGAGCATACTTGATTCTTAGTAAATATGATTCCGTGACACCGAGAAATAGCAAATACAATCACGAACTTCTTAAAAAAAAATTATTATTTAAACAAGACTTTTTTAGTCTATAGAATCAGACAACTTATTTTAAACATGTGACGTAAAACATATGACTTCATAAAATAAACCATAAAGCTTCCAAACTAAGAGCCACAAGGATTTGACACCTTTTTAAGGATTTATCTTATTTTATAAAAACATATCTAAAAGAAAATTGAGAATAAACCCTAGTTATTTTATACTTTAGGAAACTTTATGGTTAATGTTTATACTTTAGGAAGTTTTATGGTTTTTCTAATTCCGTCATTTTATAAAGTTGATTTTACTGTTCATCAATTCACTTCTTCATCACCAGAGAGCAAAATAACAATATAACTTGCTTTAATAACCTCAACTAAGATTAGATGTTACTTCCAAGAAACATTACATTATAATTTATATCCCAAAGATTTTAATATTTGTTTTCTATATGATTCAAAATGACTTTCTAAAAAAATATTAGGTTTAGAAATTACTTTTTTAATCTTATATATACTTGGATAGATATCTTTACGATGCAAATCTAGAATAATTCCTTTTATTTCATCTTCATAACCTTTGATTCTTTTAATCTTTTCTTCTGCTATATACAGTTTGTACCTTTTAATAATCATTTGGCATAACTTAGGATTATATTTTTGTGCCGTTCTGACAGAAATCCCATAGTCGTCTAAATTTTTCTTTAAACTCTTAGGGATTTCTTGGTCTAGAATTTCTTTTAAAGTATTTTCAATATCCTTTTTTCTTTGTGTAAAGGAATTTTTCCTATATAAGGCTGAATTATCCATAATTAATTGGGTTAAATATGGATAATTTTGTTGAGCTACCGTTCTACTAAATCCTCCTTCCTTACATACTTTCTTTAAACTTTTAGGAACTGAATTTGTATAAGCAGCCTCCCTTAAATAATTCTCAATTTCTTTTACACTCTTTCTACTAACCTGTCTTTCTCTAACAAAATCATCGACTTCCACTTTCAAATATAAATCTTCATTTGAAATTATTTCATAAATTGTGCATCCTAGTTTCTGTGCTAAATGCAATAATTTTTCTGGATCAGGGCTTCTTTCCTTATTTAGCCAATAGTACAATCCTGAGTAATTTACTCCTAAGAAAATTGAAAATTGCCGAATACTATCAAATTCTAATTGCTCTCTTAGTTTATTTAAAAAATCACCTATATAATCTCTATTTGGAAACGAATATAATGCTGGTGCAACTTCTAATAACTCTTTATAATTTTCCAAAATGAAGTTTTGACCCTTTAAAGATATTTTGTTATCATAAGAACCACTTTCTCCCAGCCACTGAAAGCAATGCTGACAATATCCAACCACTAAATTGCTATGAATATAAGCCAACTTCTCTCCACAGGAAGGACAATATTCCTTTAATGTTATCTGATGTATATCGCATATTTTAATGTCCGAAATGCTCCAAATTAGTGGCTCATATACAATCCCTAAATCTTTTTGAAAACTTTCCAAACATAAAGGACACCATCTTCTTTTATGATAAACTACATTCTTATTAAATATACCACTCCAATTAATCATTGTTGTATATTGAATATCCTCCCTACCTGTTAATAGTTCGATATTCTGAATAAGCTCTAGGCTCAATACAGAAAAGCCATTCATCAGATATTCTCTGTAAGTATTGCCTCGTTTGGACATCTTATTTTTTATATCTACATTTTCCATAACAGGTGAAAAAACTCCCCTAAGCAACACTGTTTCTTGGACATTATGTTTTTCTGCCAATCTAGCAATATAGCTTGATAAACTTTAAACATATGGTGTACCAATTCCTATTGGATTCAAATTGTATAAGACACTTCTTGTAGTTAGAAATTTATTATGCTCTGTCCTGTTATTTTGTAAACTTTGAATACTACTCTCCATTTTTTATACCCCCAAAAAAATAAAAATTGAGTATGAAATTCCTCTCAATTTTTACAGTTCTATTGAATATGTCGCATTGGTAATTCTGTGCCAACACTATCTCTCTCAGGTTTTCTTTTACCTGGAGTTTTATTAATCTTTCTTTCTCTCACTACTTGTTCCTCATTTTTATTTATTCCTAATAGTTCTTTAAGTTTTTCTTTATCTTTATCGCTATCTTTAAATGCTAATTCTCCTTCAATTGCCTCTTTCCCTAATGTTAATAGTTTTCTTGTCTGCAATGCATTTCTTTTTAAATTATCATAAGTTATTGTTTTCTCATCATGTTTAATTGCATCTGAAAGGCATCTTTGCAACCAGTTCTTTAATATACCTGCGCAACCGATAGATCCCTCATATAGATACTCTGAATGTTTATATAAGTTTGGTTCTACTTCGACTGGTAATAGCTTTTGAAATGTAAACAAAAGGGATTTAAACGTTTTTCTATCTTCTTCCTTAGCATAATCGTATCTTGGAAAGTGAATTTCTTTAACTCGCCTAGACAACTGTCCATCTAAATTAAAAACAGCATTTAAATCATAAGTTCCAAATAGAACAATTTTTGTATTACTCATATTAGCAAGTGACTTAATTGAATTAAATTGCCTCTGATTTTTTTCACTGTTCCCTCTACTTTCGGAGTCAATCTTAAAAAAATGTTGGGCTTCATCAATTAAGAGTGCTTTTGTTTTTCTGTAATAAAAGGCATTTTCAATAGATCTACGCAACTCGGCTGCAGTCCCAACATTTCCTGGTCTACTATTTTTTTGATTATTTTTATATTTGTACACATCGATCTTATTATCAATTAAAGGTTCATTTAATGATGAAAGCGCCCTATAATAAAAATCTTTCCAGTTAAACTTTCCCAGATCTGGATTTGGAAGCTCTATGCCAGAAATCGGAATAATGCTTTTATCTTCTTCAAGTTCTTTCTTCATTTCTTTAAACACAGATAACATCGTTGCTATAAAGAGTCTAGATTTCCCTACTCCAGATGGCCCAACTACCATAATAATATTTTGTGACCCGTTATATATCTCATTCTTTAATTCATCTAAAACTTGTTGCATTTTAGGATGACTTACTGTGAAATCATTAAAGTAATCTTCACGTTCCTTTTTAGATTTGGATAATAAATTTTCATCAAATAATCTTTGTTTTTTTGTCATTTATATCAACTCCCCAAAAACCTCAAGCTCATCATCATCTTTATAAATATCCTCTGCATCATTTAAATTCTCATCATCCACATTTTCTGTAATCGGATGAGTACGCTTGTCAACTACCTTCAAATTTGCTTTTGTTGAGGACAATTCTTTTTCGTTAATAAGTTCCTTTTCAATTTCCTCCGATTCAAGTATATAGCTAGCTATCATTCTATCTGTTATTGTATTGTTCTTAGAATATATTTTATTGTTTTGTCTAATCCCTTCCGCAATAAGTTTGATTTGATTTTCCGTCTTACCATCTAGATATTTATATTGTGCCGATTTACACTTAATCCATTGACCCTCAATATGCGCATAAGCTATTGCAATATTGAATGGATCATATTTAACTTGAATATTTGTACTTTCTACTTTGGGATCACGAAACTGTTCACACCAATAATAAGAATAATTTAGTTTTATGCCTTGACCCGGAAAAACTTTCCTTGTATTCACTTTAGGAGAAGGTAATGTCGTTAAAATGAATGTTTCATTATAAGGTATATAGGTATGAAGGCGACTTCCAGAAATTGCGATGGATTCCTCAAATGCTTCCCTAGGCGTTTGATGTAGTGACGGATTTTCAATATGATCATATACAGAGCTAAACCAGTTATCGAGTCGCTCAGTTAATGTTTCCAGTGTCCAAACTGCATGATTTTTTGGATTAACTGATTTAGTTACCTGTCTAACATTCTTCATAATTTGCGTATTACCTTTTAAGTTATGGACAAACAATTTATTAGTTATACCAAATAATCTTTCGACTACGTTACCAAATCTAGCTTTGGCCGGTGGTCTTTCTTTTTTATGAACACCGTAAAGAGCAAGTAATGATTCAAAATAAACACTATTAAATTCTTTTCCTCCATCTACAACTATATAATTTGGTAATCGATTATAATTCTTTACACATTCTCTAATAACCATCATAGCTGATCGGTAGGAGGGGGCTTCAAAAGTTAAATAAAATGCAAGAATTCTCCTTGAATAAGCGTCGATCATTAAAGAAAGCCAAGGTCGGATCGAACCATTACCAATATCCAGTTCAATATCTAACTCCGTATGATCAATATGTGCATATTCAAAAACTCGTTCCCCATGTTTAGGTGTTGTAAATTCTAATTCAGTATAAAATTCTTCGTATTTATAAGAAGCTCTTCTACCTTTTCTTGCCCTTTCAACTTCATATTTCGAACGGTGTTTAATCGCTTTACAAAATGTTGCATATGATGGTGCATAAAGATTTAATTCTTCACACTTGTAACTGCTAAACTAGACTCAACAGTTTTCCACAAATAAGAGTAAACAGTTTTCACCAATTAAGACTAAACGGTTTACTAATTCCATATCCCTTTCGGTATACTTAAATCGGAGTATGTCGAAGGG
>NZ_JAKNRA010000066.1:0-255 GCF_022213125.1 Oceanobacillus alkalisoli
ACTTACAACTACCCGGAGCATATCGGTGTTAGTCCCGTCCTTCATCAGCTCCTAGTGCCAAGGCATCCACCGTGCGCCCTTATTCACTTAACTAAGTTACAGTAAATATAGCTTGTTTTGCCTTGTTCGTCTGTTAAAGACCAATCTATTGAATCTAGCTTCAGCTCCTAGAAACTCCCGTCATAAGCAATGGTCTTCCAAACGCTAAAAAAACAAGCGTTTTCCAGCCCCTTGCTAGCGTTGCGTTTCTAAACG
>NZ_JAKNRA010000067.1:0-255 GCF_022213125.1 Oceanobacillus alkalisoli
CGTCCTACTCTCGCAGAGACAAGGTCTCAACTACCATCGGCGCTGGAAAGCTTAACTGCTGTGTTCGGTATGGGAACAGGTGTGACCTTTCCGCCCTCATTACCAGACATATACTATATTATAACAAGATTTAACTTTAATGCAAGAGTATATTCATACCCTGAAAACTAAATAAGAGTAATTCACGACATCAAGATATAGAAGTTAGTTAAGTCCTCGATCGATTAGTATTCGTCAGCTCCACATGTCACCATG
>NZ_JAKNRA010000068.1:0-254 GCF_022213125.1 Oceanobacillus alkalisoli
GGCGATGGACAACAGGTTGATATTCCTGTACCACCTCATGATCGTTATGAGCGATGGGGGAACGCAGAAGGATAAGGAATGCGCACGGATGGAAGTGTGCGCCCAAGCAGTGAGAAAGTCAGATAGGAAAATCCGTCTGGCAATTTCAAGCTGTGATGGGGAGGGAAATTGAGTACCGAAGTTCCTGATTTCACACTGCCGAGAAAAGCCTCTAGCCAGATCACAGGTGCCCGTACCGCAAACCGACACAGGTA
>NZ_JAKNRA010000069.1:0-253 GCF_022213125.1 Oceanobacillus alkalisoli
ATTGATTGTATGTAATGAGTGGCGTTCGATTTCGATTTTTTAGGATATCTTCGTAATTCTGTTCACTACCATATCCGGCATCTGCGACAATAAATTCCGGCAGCTCAAAAAAGTTAGCTTCAATCGTTCTTCTTCAATCAATTCCTTCTCCACCAATTGATTACGAAACTGCACAAAACATTCTCGTAAGATATTTTCAACAAGGGGATTTGAACGAAAGCGATTAATCGTGCGATAAGTCGGCTCGTAGCCT
>NZ_JAKNRA010000070.1:0-251 GCF_022213125.1 Oceanobacillus alkalisoli
CCAATGATTGGGGTGAAGTCGTAACAAGGTAGCCGTATCGGAAGGTGCGGCTGGATCACCTCCTTTCTAAGGATATAAATAAGAAAGCGCAAGTGGCTGTTTACCGGCCACTGGAGCTAGACTATTTCGGAACATACTGGGTTGTTTGGTTCAGTTTTGAGAGAGCAAATCTCTCTATTTGTACCTTGAAAACTAAATAAGAGTAACAACGACATCATATTAAAAGGCTGAAACGACCGTTTAGAAACGCA
>NZ_JAKNRA010000071.1:0-251 GCF_022213125.1 Oceanobacillus alkalisoli
ATGGACAACAGGTTGATATTCCTGTACCACCTCATGATCGTTATGAGCGATGGGGGAACGCAGAAGGATAAGGAATGCGCACGGATGGAAGTGTGCGCCCAAGCAGTGAGAAAGTCAGATAGGCAAAATCCGTCTGGCAATTTCAAGCTGTGATGGGGAGGGAAATTGAGTACCGAAGTTCCTGATTTCACACTGCCGAGAAAAGCCTCTAGCCAGATCACAGGTGCCCGTACCGCAAACCGACACAGGTA
>NZ_JAKNRA010000072.1:0-239 GCF_022213125.1 Oceanobacillus alkalisoli
AAGAAGATGCATATGTATGTCCAAATGGAAGAAAAGTGAAATTTAGTTATCATTCGAAACGAACGGACAGATATGGATTTACACGTGAATTTAAAGTGTATGAATGTGAAGACTGTTCCGGTTGTCCTCTTCGTGATTTGTGCACGAAAGCCAAACCAGGAAATAACAGAAAAGTATTCCTCAACGAGAAGTGGGAATCACAAAAAGAATATGTACGCACGAAGCTTTCAGACGAGAAA
>NZ_JAKNRA010000073.1:0-236 GCF_022213125.1 Oceanobacillus alkalisoli
GAATTACGAAGATATCCTAAAAAATCGAAATCGAACGCCACTCATTACATACAATCAATATCGAAAGGAGAAGAAAAAGAAACACAAAGAGAATGCTTTTCATGTAGATAACTGGGAATACAGCGAAGAAGAAGATGCATATGTATGTCCAAATGGAAGAAAAGTGAAATTTAGTTATCATTCGAAACGAACGGACAGATATGGATTTACACGTGAATTTAAAGTGTATGAATGTG
>NZ_JAKNRA010000074.1:0-234 GCF_022213125.1 Oceanobacillus alkalisoli
TGACCGTTCTTCATGTAGTCGTCCTTCATACGCATGAAGGTTGCATCAGGATCCGTCTTGGAATAGCTATTGCGGTCACCAAAAATCTCCATATCTTTTTGATACTTTTGTTTACGCGTCACAAAGTTCACAAATTGCTTCCGAACTTGTTTTGGAAATTTACGTTCCGAACGGATTTTCTTACGCTCACTTCCAACTTCACACGCTTCAATCTTATCGTCATATTCCTCGATT
>NZ_JAKNRA010000075.1:0-219 GCF_022213125.1 Oceanobacillus alkalisoli
CACATTCATACACTTTAAATTCACGTGTAAATCCATATCTGTCCGTTCGTTTCGAATGATAACTAAATTTCACTTTTCTTCCATTTGGACATACATATGCATCTTCTTCTTCGCTGTATTCCCAGTTGTCTACATGAAAAGCATTCTCTTTGTGTTTCTTTTTCTTCTCCTTTCGATATTGATTGTATGTAATGAGTGGCGTTCGATTTCGATTTTTTA
>NZ_JAKNRA010000007.1:0-160695 GCF_022213125.1 Oceanobacillus alkalisoli
ATCCAGGAGATGAGACTCCTCCATCAGAACCGGAGGACCCGAGTGATCCAGGAGATGAGACTCCTCCATCAGAACCGGAGGACCCGAGTGATCCAGGAGATGAGACTCCTCCATCAGAACCGGAGGACCCGAGTGATCCAGGAGATGAGACTCCTCCATCAGAACCGGAGGATCCGAATGATCCAGGAGATGGTGAATCCCCATCAGGTCCGGAGGAACCTGAAAAACCGCAAGATGATAAAGTGCCTGGAGAGGATGAAAATCCAGGAGCGGGTAAAGACAAAGGTAAAGATGACCGAGGTAAAGGGAAGCTTAAAAACGGAAACGATAATCAATTAACAAAAGGTAAAACTGAAGGTAGAAAATTACCCAAAACAGCGACAGCTACTTATAGCTGGATACTTGCTGGTCTCGTTTTACTGCTGGCAGGATTAATTGTATTTGTCGTGCAAAGAAAACGGAGATCGAGATAGGAAAAAAATTTGCTATACCAATTAGGGTATAGCAATTTTTTAATCCCTTTAATAGAAGACGGAAGCAAGTTTCTTACTTATTCATGAATTTATAATAGAATAATATAAAAAGTTTGGTGAAATCGTTTGCGCAAACTTTGAGTTTAGTATATTATAAATAATAGAGGTTGTGCAAACGATTT
Organism: Oceanobacillus alkalisoli; assembly: GCF_022213125.1. NCBI lineage: Bacteria > Bacillati > Bacillota > Bacilli > Caryophanales > Bacillaceae > Oceanobacillus > Oceanobacillus alkalisoli. The sequence goes on from NZ_JAKNRA010000007.1 coordinate 656, forward strand.
CGCAAGTTTTGTAAAACCTACGATATGGAAAGGAGATATCATACTTAAAACAAAAATCATTCTTTTTTTGGCATTAAAGAAAGCGTTTTAGTAGTTGCTAGGGGGCAAATGGTTTAGGTTATCAACATTAAAAATGAGAAAGAGGAGATGTAAGAATGAATACAATGAATTGGAAAAAATTCACTTTAAGCATGTTTATGGTTGCAGTTCTATTTCTGGCAGCTTGTAGTGGTGGAGAAGAAGATACATCTGATTCATCCGATTCAACAGATGGAGGGGATAGTACAGGATCCGCTACATTAGAAGTTGGCGTAGAAGAAGGCTATGTCAGTTTTATAGAAGAAATAGCTCCTGCGTTTGAAGAAGAACATGGTGTCACGATTAGTATTTCCGAAAAAGACATGTTCGACACATTGGAGGCGCTGCCATTAGATGGTCCGGCTGGACTTGCACCGGACGTTATGATTGCTCCTTATGACCGTGTTGGAAACTTAGGCCAACAAGGGCATTTAGCGGAATATACGTTTCCTGAGGATGAAAGATATGATGAAACAGACCAAATGCAAGTGACATTTGAAGAAAAGATTTACGGCGCACCATTCGTTATTGAAGCATTAGTCTTTTATTATAATAAAGATTTACTAGATGCGGCACCGGAAACTTTTGAGGAGTTGGAAGCTCTAACAGATGATGAGCGTTTTGCATTTGCTTCTCAGAGCGGTAAGAGTACGGCATTCTTGGCAAATTGGTTGGATTTCTATAGCACGTATGGATTACTTGCGGGACATGGTGGCTATGTGTTTGGACAAGACGGTACAGATCCGACAGATATTGGCTTAAATGACTCTGGAGCAATCGAAGGGATTGCGTATGCGACAGAATGGTTCCAGGATGTATGGCCACAAGGGATGATGGATGCCACATCAGCAGGAGATTTCATTGATGCACAGTTCACGGATGGAAACGCTGCAGCTATTATCGGTGGACCTTGGCAAGCTGCCAACTATAATGAAGCAGGCGTTAATTACGGCGTATCAGCTATTCCTACTCTACCAAATGGTGAAGCTTACCAGCCATTTGCCGGTGGGAAAGCCTGGATCATTAGTAAATATGCAGAAGATCAAGAACTGGCAGAAGAATGGTTGACTTATGTGACAAATGAAGCTAATCAACAAACATTATATGATATGCGAGCAGAAATCCCAGCTAACAATTTCACGAAAGAAGAAGTCAGTCAAGGGGATAACGAATTAACGTCTGCGGTAATTGAACAATATAACACTTCTATTCCAATGCCGAATATTCCTGAAATGGCGGAAGTCTGGACAGGTGCTGAAACATTAATGTTCGATGCAGCATCTGGAAATAAAACACCGGAAGAATCTGCAGATGATGCAGTAAAAGTCATTCAAGAAAATATCGAACAAAAATATCAATAAGGAAAATAATGTAGCGGCAGGGGCCTGATTGGGCTCTGCCGGGCATTTGGAAAAGGGAGTGACATGGTTGTGGAACATACAGAGGACGGGAAGAAGAGAATAAGAACAGCGACATGGCTCTCGGTCATTCCAGGAATAGGTCAGTTTTATAATAAACAAACATTTAAAGGTGTTGTCTTTCTAGCTATATTTGCTTTGTTTATTTATGAAATGATTGTGTTTGGCTTTGAGGCATTTACTGGTATGGTTACATTAGGGTTAACACCAGGCGAGGATCACTCTTTATTCTTGCTTATCGAAGGCTCCTTGCAATTTCTGTTGACGGTTATATTCCTCTTGTTTTATGCAATTAATATTTATGATGCGAAGAAAGTGGCAATACGAATCGTTCAGGAAAAGAAAATCAATAAAACGGCGAAAGATACTTTGAAGAATGTGTATCATAATGGGTTTCCTTACTTGTTTACGATACCAGCATACTTAGTCATGATTTTTGCAATTATCTTCCCTGTTTTAGTTACGATCTTTATCTCATTTACGAACTATGATTTCTATCATATACCACCAGCTAGTTTAATTGATTGGGTTGGGTTTGATAACTTTATCAATATGTTCTTCCTCAGCTCCTATCGTGATACATTTATCGCTGTACTCGGTTGGACAATCATTTGGACACTCAGTGCGACTACATTGCAAATAGCGATCGGTATATTCACGGCTGTTGTATTAAATCAAAAGTTCATTAAGTTTAAACGCTTATTTGGAATCATATTCTTACTTCCGTGGGCGGTACCTGCATTCATTACGATTATGAGCTTCTCCAACATGTTTAATGACAGCTTGGGAGCCATTAATACACAGGTTATTCCATTTATCAATTCACTGATTCCGTTCATCGATTTGGGATCATTGCCATGGAAGACGGACCCGTTCTTTACGAAGATTGCCATTATACTCGTTCAGGGTTGGTTAGGGTTCCCTTATATTTATGTGTTGGTATCCGGAATCTTGCAATCTATTCCAGAAGAGCAATATGAATCAGCAAAAATTGATGGAGCTGGTCCAATTGGCCGCTTTCGTCATATTACACTTCCAACGATATTAATGATTGCGGCACCAGTGTTTATTACACAGTATACTTTTAATCTTAACAACTTCAATATGATTTACCTCTTTAACGAAGGAGGACCAGGAAGTATCGGGGCTGGGGCGGGTTCGACGGATATCTTGATTTCATGGATATTTAAGCTTACAACTGGAACCTCACCACAATATTCAATCGCAGCAGCAGTAACATTATTTATTTCGATATTTGTCATTGCGATTGCGTTAGTTGTATTTAAAAAGACAAAAGCATTTGAAATGGAGGATTAACGATGAGTAATCTATTGCGATCCCAAAAATCTTCCCGATTCTTTACAAAATTTTTCACGTATGCATTTTTATTACTGTTATCTGTTATCATCTTGTACCCTTTGTTGATCACAGCAAGTTCAGCATTCAAAGCCGGAAATATCTCTGCCTTTGATTTGAATTTCGATGCAACATGGACATTGGATAACTTCAGCAGATTATTTACAGAAACACTATATGGCGAATGGTATATTAATACGTTAGTCATCGCCTTCGTCACGATGTTTGTCCAAGTGACACTCATTACTTTGGCTGGTTATACATTTAGCCGTTATCGATTTATCGGACGTAAAAAAAGCTTGATGTTTTTCTTACTCGTGCAAATGATACCAACCACTGCTACCTTAGTCGCCTTCTATGTGATGGCACTCTTGTTAGGTGCACTCGATCAAAGTTGGTTCTTAATATTCCTTTACATCGGTGGAGGTATTCCGATGAATACATGGCTGATGAAGGGCTATTTTGATACGATACCGTATGATTTAGATGAATCGGCGAAACTGGATGGTGCCGGTCATTTCCGGATATTCGCGCAAATCGTGCTGCCAATGGCAAAACCGATGATTGCCGTTCAAGCATTATGGGCATTTATGACACCATTTGGTGAATATATGTTAGCAAGGTTCCTACTCCGTTCACCGGAGAATTATACGGTGGCGATTGGATTACATACATTCATCAGTAATCCGCAAGAACAGAAAGTAGCGCTCTTTGCTGCAGGGGCAATCTTGATTGCAATACCGATCAGTATTTTATTCTTTATGTTGCAAAAGAATTTCGTTTCCGGTTTAACTGCAGGCGGAACAAAGGGATAATTGATTTAAATAATAGAAATGAAGTGAGTAGAGATGAAAACAGATATTTTCCCATTAAATTACTTTACAAGCATATTCAGGCCAACTAACATGTTTACGGGGAGACATCAATTAAACTGGTTTCAAATCATCATCGTGTTTCTCTTTTTAAATGGTTTGATTTTGATTCCGGTGTCGCTTAATTTTGCGAAAATGGATACGTTCCAAATTGATGATACGTATCCATTTGCGTTTGAATTAATTGATGATACAACCGTGAATTCATTGGAAAGTGCAACGTTCTCCGAGGGAGAAATGGAGCATGCTCCTACCTTCTATCATGAGAAAGCAACTGGCGTGATTGGTGGGAACTTATCTGAAGAGGAAGCGGAAGAAGCGCTGGAGAAGGAGAATGCAGTTCTCTTCCAAGTGGAAGGCATAACAATCAAAGAAGCGGGAGAGCCAATTGCAACGATTAAATATACTGCGGATTTCGATTTGTCCGGCGTAACCGATGAAAAAGAACTGAAAGCAGCCATTTCAAACCAATGGTTTACTCAGAATAAAGCAATTGTTGTTGGTGGCTTGCTGTTTGCAGTATTTAATATTACCTTTGCGAGTTTGCTCTTTTTTGTAATCGGTGCCTCATTCTTCATCTATTTAACGAAAAGAGGCCAAACCTCATCAATACGGACCTATAAAGAATCTGTCAACCTCATTGTAAATACACTAGGGTTGGCAACCTTAATCGCAATGATCGTGGGGTTGTTAGGATTTGATATTATTGTCATTATCATGACACAGTCAACAGCTCTAATCTTCGTTCTGCTCGCCGTATTTTATCAGACTCATTTCAGTGAGGAGTACGTTGCAAGGAAACAACAACAGAAAACACAGAATCAGTAAGGGAAGTTAGTCGAGTATAGATGTGGAGTGAAATGGAAAATGGTCACAATAAAAGACATAGCAAAGGCAACAGGTGTATCACCTTCAACGGTCTCTAGAGTAATTGCCGATAATCCAAGGATAAGCCCAGATACCAAGAAGAAAGTACGGAAAGCAATGAAAAAATTGGGTTATCATCCGAATATCCATGCGCGCAACTTAGTTGTCAAATCGACAAAAGCAATCGGTGTTATCTTGCCATCATCTGCTGATAAAGCATTGCAAAATCCATTCTTCCCGGAAATATTGCGGGGAATTGGTTCAGTCACACATAAAAAGCAATATACGATGATGCTATCCAGCGGACAAACAGAGGAAGAAATACTTGCAGAAGTCAAACGCATGGTCTATGGAAGTTATGTCGACGGAATGATCTTACTTTATTCCCGGATGAATGATCCTGTGACACAGTTCCTTAGAGAAAGGGAATTTCCGTTTGTCGTTGTTGGAAAACCTTATGAGGGTATCAGTGAAACGACGCATGTCGATAATGATAATTTTTCAGCAGGTAAGGAAATTACAGAGCATCTTATTGAACAAGGTCACCAAAGAATTGCATTTATTGGTGGAGCACGTGATTTATTCGTAACAGTAGATCGTGAGGAAGGTTATAAGGCAGCACTGGCCGAGGCAGGATTAGAAAACAAAGAGGAATATCATATTCATACCGAATTTCTGAAATCAGGTGGAAGGGAAGCGGTAGAGAGTTTATTAACGTTGCCACATCCCCCAACAGCGATGGTCATCAGTGATGATTTAATCAGCTTAGGTGTTTTAAGCATGTTGGAAGATTCGGGACTTCAAGTTCCAAGGGATATTTCGTTAGCGAGTTTTAATAATGTATATTTATCAGAAATCACTCGTCCTGCCTTAACGACAATTGATATACAAATCTATGAATTAGGCGCACAATCAGCTAAAGCGTTAATAGAAAAGACGGTAAACAAAGCTGAACCAGCAAAGCGAATTATCATTCCGCATAAGGTCATTTATCGTGAATCAGTAAGTGAATATAAGGGTGAGTGAGTACGGAACATGTCGTGCTCCGTGCGTATGGAAGTACAGAAACCCTAGAGAATCTAGCAAAAAGATAAACAAAGGAGGAATCGTAGGATGTCAACAATCCGTGTTGCCGTCATCGGCTGTGGAAGTATTGCACAACACCGCCACTTAATCGAATATAGTAATAACCCCCATGTGGAGATTGTCGCTGTTTGTGACATTAATGAAGCAAGAGTAAAAGAAACTGCTGAAAAATATCATGCGAAAGCCTATACAAGTTATGAAGCATTGCTTGGATCAGAAGCTATCGATGCAGTGAGTGTCTGCCTTCCTAACTATTTACATGCGCCAGTAACTATAGCTGCTTTAAACACAGGTGTTCACGTGCTATGTGAAAAACCGATGGCAACCTCTTATGAAGAAGCGGAACAGATGATTGAAGCGGCCAAGAAAAATAATAAAAAACTGATGATCGGTCATAATCAGCGCTTCGTTTCTTCTCATCAAAAGGCAAGAAAGTTAATTGAACAAGGTGAAGTTGGAGAGATTTATAGTTTCCGAACGAGTTTTGGCCATGGTGGACCGGAAGGCTGGAGTGCAGAAGGAGCGGACAGTTGGTTCTTCAAAAAAGATCAGGCTTTTATCGGAGCGATGGGTGATCTAGGCGTACATAAAGCAGATTTACTCCGTTATTTATTAGGTGAGGAATTTGCAGAGGTTGGAGCTTTTGTTGAAACGAATGCCAAAGTAAATACCGATGTCGATGATAACGCAACGTTGATTTTAAAAACAAAAGGCGGGATTGTTGGGACCCTCGCAGCAAGCTGGGCATATACAGCAAAAGAAGATAATTCAACGATTCTTTATGGGGAGAAGGCAACGTTACGGCTTGAAGATGACCCGGAATACTCTCTCATTGTGCAATACAATAATGGAGAGGTAGTGAAGTATGAGTTGGATGGTATTCAATCGAATGAAGATGGCGGGCAAACAACGTCACATACAATCGATCATTTCGTCGAATCTATCCTTCAAGATACCAATCCATTAATTGATGGGGAGGAAGGCAAGAAATCATTGGAAGTGATTCTAGGTGCTTTAGAATCGGTGGAAACGAAACGGATTATTAGTTTGGAGAAGTGAAATGATGCAGAAATTGAAAATGGGAATCATTGGAGCTGGTGGGATAGCGCAAGATCGTCACATCCCAGCCTATCAAGCATTATCAGACAAAGTAGAAATTACCGCTATACAAGACCTTAAAATTACAAAAGCAAAAGAAGTAGCGGAAAAGTTTACTATCCCTAACGTGTTTACTGATTATGAAGAACTATTCGAAGTCGTTGATGCAGTTACAATTTGCACACCGAATAAATTTCATGCAGAAATTTCTATCGCAGCATTAGAAGCAGGAGTGCATGTCTTATGTGAAAAACCGATGGCCATTACCACGGGAGAGTGCGATTTAATGATTGAAGCAGCTAAGAAAGCGGATAAATGTTTGAGCATTGCATATCATTATCGTTTCCTGGAATCTGTTCAGCTGGCAAAACAAACGATGAAAGAAATCGGTGATCCGCTTGTAACGAGGGTCCAGGCGTTAAGACGCCGGAAAGTTCCAGGCTGGGGTGTGTTTACGAATAAGGAATTACAGGGCGGTGGAAGTCTGATTGATTGGGGCTGTCATTTTTTGGATACAGCACTCTGGCTTTTAGATGAGCCAACCGCCGTAGAAGTCGCAGGGACGACCTATAACATATTAAGCAAAACACCAAATCAGCTTAATGAGTGGGGTACCTTTGATCATGAATCGTTTGAGGTGGATGACCATGTATCCTCCTATATTCGATTTGAAAATGGAGCCTCTATGCTATTTGAATGTTCCTGGGCAGCAAATATAAAGGAAGATACGACAAATGTAAGCATATCCGGTTCAACTGGTGGGCTAAGTGTATTTCCATTTGAATTCTATCAACCGAAACATGGAGCATTCCTGACGACGCAAGCAAAAGTGGAGGAAGACCAAGAAAAAGCAGGATTGCTTCAAGCTAAAAATTTTATTGAAAGTTGTCTCGGGGAAGCGGAATTAGTGAATAAACCCGAACAGGCTAGAACTGTTACCAAAATAATCGAAGCCATATATAAAAGCAGTGAAATTCAATCAAGTATAAAATTAATTTAACTGGAGGCAATATCCATGAAATTAGGCGTATTCACCGTATTATTTTCTGAAAAACCTTTTGAACAAATGTTGGATCATGTAAAAGATGCTGGCCTGGATGCAGTTGAAATCGGTACAGGCGGAAATCCGGGAACTGCTCATTGTAATGTGGATGAATTACTCGCGAGTGGGGATAAACGGAAGGAATTTATTGATAAAGTCCATTCAAGAGGCTTAACAATCAGTGCGTTCAGCTGTCATGATAATCCAGTTTCCCCAAATAAAGAACATGCAGAAAAATCCCATGATGCATTCGTGAAAACGGTGAAACTTGCTCAAATGCTAGATGTACCAGTCGTTAACACGTTTTCTGGTACTCCCGGCTCACATGAAGATTCGAAGTACCCTAACTGGCCTGTAACACCATGGCCAACTGAATACACGGATATTCTAAATTGGCAATGGGAGAAAAAATTGATTCCTTATTGGAAAGAGCAAGCTCAATTCGCGAAAGATCATGGGGTGAAAGTCGGATTGGAACTTCATGCAGGTTTTCTCGTGCATACTCCTTATACATTACTGAAGCTTAGAGATGCAACGAACGACGCAATTGGAGCCAATCTGGATCCAAGTCATTTATGGTGGCAAGGTATTGATCCGGTTGCGGCGATTAAAATATTAGGTAAGGAAAATGCGATTCATCATTTCCATGCGAAAGACACCTATATCGATCAAGATAATGTCAATATGTATGGTCTGACAGACATGCAGCCTTATGCAGCTGTCCAAACGCGGGCATGGAGTTTCCGTTCAGTCGGATACGGCCATAGCATGCAGGAATGGTCTAATATTGTTAGCGCGTTAAGGACGTACGGCTACGATTATGTTATTAGCATCGAACACGAAGACCCGATTATGTCCATTGATGAAGGCTTTCGCGCAGCAGTACGAAATTTGAAGGCGGTCAATATGGAAGAAGCTCCTGCTGATATGTGGTGGGCATAATATTCATGGCGTAACCAGTCGTTTAGAGAAAAATGAACATTGAAATCATGAACTAAAAAACTTTGAAAAATAAAATCTTAAAGGGAAAGTATTGTTGCTGGGACCTAACTATTCTAACAAGGATTAATTCCGAACAACTCTGCTAACTAGCTCCGTATATTCCCGGAGCGGCAGTTGACGCTTTCTATAAGTTGTTCGGATTTATCAACAATCGATAAAGTTAGTCTCAGGCGCTCAAGGAGGAACAGTATGACTAGCCAGTGGTGGAAAGAAGCGGTAGCCTATCAAATTTACCCGCGAAGTTTTATGGATTCAAATGGAGATGGCGTCGGGGATATACAAGGAATCATTTCAAAATTGGATTATTTACAGGATTTAGGGATTGATGTCATTTGGATCTCGCCGATCTATCCATCTCCGAATATTGATAATGGATACGATATTAGTGATTACCAAGGGATTTCAACTGAATTCGGAACGATGGAAGATTTTGATGAATTGCTGCGGGAGGTACATTCCCGGGGGATGAAATTGATTATGGATCTTGTCATCAATCATACATCGGATGAGCATGAATGGTTCATTGAATCCCGTTCATCCAAGGACAATGCCTACCGTGATTATTACATTTGGCATCCAGGAATAAACGGTGAAGCCCCAAATAATTGGGAATCTATCTTTGGGGGATCAGTCTGGGAATATGATGAGAAGACTGGAGAATATTACATGCATGTTTTCGCCAGTAAACAACCGGATTTGAACTGGGAAAACCCGGAAGTTCGCCATGATTTATATAAAATGGTGAATTGGTGGCTCGATAAGGGGATCGATGGTTTCCGAGTCGATGCAATTTCTCATATTAAAAAAGTTCCCGGTTTTCCGGATATGCCGAATCCTGACAACCAAAAATATGTTCCATCGTATGAGGGGCATATGAACCGACCTGGAATTGAAGTTTTCCTCGAGGAATTGAGAAAAGAAACGTTTGATAAATACGATATTATGACTGTCGGAGAAGCAAACGGGGTCAAAATTGAACAAGCAGATGCATGGGTTGGCGAGGAGGATGGCTTTTTCAATATGATCTTCCAATTTGAACACTTGGATCTATGGGGCAAGAGTGCAACAGGCGGGCTCGATATGCAAGGGCTTAAAAAAACGCTCAGCAAATGGCAAAAAGGTCTGGATGGTGTCGGCTGGAATGCCCTGTTCTTAGAAAACCATGATCAACCCCGCTCTGTTTCTACGTGGGGAAATGATACGGACTTGCGGGAAAAATCGGCAAAAAGCTTTGCAACCATGTATTTTTTAATGCAAGGGACACCGTTTATTTATCAAGGACAAGAAATTGGGATGACGAACGTCGCATTTGATTCCATTGATGATTATAATGATGTGGCAATAAAAAATCTTTATTATGAGGAACGGGAAGCAGGCAAGAGCCATGAAGAGGTAATGAAAATCATCTGGAAGAATGGCCGGGACAACTCCCGAACACCGATGCAATGGAATAGTGGGGAAAACGGCGGATTTACAATGGGAACACCATGGATGAAAGTAAACCCGAATGTGAAGGAAATAAATGTAGAAGAAGAGTTGAAAAATCCTGAATCGATTTATCATTACTATAAAAAGTTGATTGGGTTGCGTCGTGGAAATGAAACACTCATCTATGGAAGCTATGAACTTATTCTAGAAGGGCATGAGCAAGTATATGCCTACGTGCGAACGCTGGGGCATCAGAAGTATATTGTTTTGACAAACTTATCGGATGGTACCGCAGATGCCCAATTCCCTGAAGATTTAACAGGGAAGCAGGCGAAATTGCGATTAAGCAACTATGAGGTGGAACAGATTCATGAAACACTGGATACGATGACACTTCGTCCTTATGAAGCCCGAGTGTATCAGATAAAATGAGGTGTTGATTGATCATTAATTAATATAAACTGGAGCAGCCTGTTCCATTTCATATGAAAGGGAGTGCATCTGGATGAACGAGTTGATGATAGGTATAGATATTGGAGGTACAACTGTAAAAATCGGCCTAATCAATCATGATGGGGAAATTTTAGTTAAATGGGAAATTCCAACGAATAAAGATAATGCGGGTCAGGCAGTTATAAATGACATATGGACATCGATAACGGAAATGATAGCAAAACATAAAATAGAAAATGAAATAATAGGAATTGGTGTGGGCGCTCCTGGTTTTATAAACCCAGAAACCGGAATCGTGGAAGAGGCTGTAAATATTGGTTGGAAAAATTTCAATTTGACAGAAGAACTGCACCGATTATGCAATTTACCTGTATTTATAGAAAATGATGCTAATTTAGCGGCATTAGCTGAGAACTGGAAAGGGAGCGGCAACTCTGCTGAAAACCTTATTTTCATTACGCTTGGCACCGGGGTTGGTGGTGGAATTATCGCGAATGGAGAGATTTTGAACGGAACGAATGGCACTGCCGGTGAAATTGGCCACATTCTGGTTGCACCAAACGAATACCGCTGTAATTGCGGAAGAGTGGGATGTTTGGAAGCAATAGCTTCAGCAACGGGAATTGTGCATATGGCCATGGATCATATAAATAAAGCCCCTCATGGTGTATTGGCTGCCTGTTATAACCAACGTGGTATGCTGGAAGCGAAAGATGTTTTTGATTGTGCAATGGCTGGGGATGAAGCGAGTCAAAGGATTATTAATCGGATGACAGAAGCATTAGGTATGGCAATGGCAAATCTGGCAGTTACAATCAACCCCAGTCACATTATAATTGGCGGTGGCGTCTCTAAAGCAGGGGAGCCACTGCTTGCCAAAATAACAGCTGCCTTTAAAAAGTATGCCCTCCCTAGAGTAAGTGATTGTTGCGAAGTGAAGCTTGCACAATTGGACAATGATGCAGGGATGATTGGGGCTGCTTACCTTGTGAAAAGTTGGTTTGAAAAGCAGGGGATTTAAGAATGCTAAATTTATTAGAATGATAGAAGGAGAAAACCATGAGATTGGTTTTCTCCTTTGTTAGTTAGTTTGAATGAATTTCATAATTACCAAAGTCGGCTTTCCCATCACCATATGTAGTTGGGAACGAACCAACTCAACTACATATGGTGATGGTGATGCATTAAATACGTATTATGAAATTCATTAAGTTTAGCAAAGCATAAATAAGAGTCAGGGTGCAGAATTCTGAAAAATAATTATAAATAGTTTATAGAAAATAATCAATCTTATGGTAAAATGTATAGTAAACGCTAGCTGGAAAGGTGGGTGGATTTACAGGTAATACGACTAGATCACGTATTAGAATAAAACTTCCAAGGGGGAATGACGGATGCAGCACATGCTGTTCAGCGATCCAATCAAATTAAATGCAATTCGCTACGGGGAAAAAGAAGCAGTATCTTTTATGGAGAAGAGATTTACATATCACCAATTCAATAGTCGCATTAATCAGTTGGGACATGCCTTGCAACATATTGGAGTTAAAAAAGGTGATAAAGTAGCGTTTATGTTAATGAATTGCAACCAGTTATTTGAAATTGTCTTTGCATGCAGCAAAATTGGTGCAGTGTTTGTTCCGATTAATTCCAGATTTGTTGGTCCTGAAATCCAACATGTATTAGATGATTCAGATTCCTGTGTTCTTATTTTCGATAGTCGATTTTCAAATGAAATAATTGCTATTTCAAACAAGGTTCGAACGACAAGGCATTTTATAACTGTTGGAAATGCCACTGATATTGGAGATTTCGAATATGAAGCCTGGATTTCTAGTTTTTCGAATGATGAACCAATCCCATCTGAAACATTGAATGAACTTGATCGGATATCGATTATGTACACTGGTGGAACAACTGGTCGTCCTAAAGGGGCTTTAAGAACACATCGAAGTTTATATTTGGTTGCTTTACTTTTCAGCATTGAATTTGCTATAGGAAGAAATGGAAAAGGGTTGGCATCAGGCCCATTATACGGTGCAGCGGCTTTTTCAATTGCGCTGCCGAACTTTTTTGTCGGGAATCCAGTTCATATTCTAGAAAAGTTTCATCCAATTGAAGTTTTAGAAGCAATTGAAAGAGAAAAGCCGACTTCTACTTTTTTGGCCCCGCCAATGTTTGATGCTATTTTTTCGTTGCCGGAAGAGATTCAAAACAAGTATGATGTTTCTTCTTTACAGTCCATAATCTCGGTGGGAGCACCACTCCATACGAATACCAAAAATAAAATCTTGGAATACTTCAATACTGCGGACCTTAATGAATTCTACGGGGCAACGGAACTCGGTGGTGCTGCAAACTTATTCCCGGAAGATCAAAGGAATAAAAACAGATCTGTAGGAGTACCGATGCTTGGCATGGAAGTGAAGCTTATCGATAAAGCAGGGAATACCGTCCAATCTGGTGAAGCGGGAGCATTTTACGTAAAGGGAATCACATTGTTTGATGAATATTATAATAGACCAGATGCGACAGCTGAATCATTTAAAGGGGAATGGCTCGGTTTGGGTGATGTAGGTGTACAGGATGAAGAGGGGTTTTACTATATCGTCGATAGGGAGCAAGATATGATTCTTTCAGGTGCTATCAATGTTTACCCTGCCGAAATTGAAGAAGTTCTACATGAGCATTCTAAAGTTGCCGACGTGGCAGTCATTGGTATACCTCATGAAAAATGGGGAGAGATACCAATTGCTATTATTGTTTTAGGAGAAGGGGAATCTGCAAATCAAGAGGAAATAATAGATTTTTGTTCCGGGAAACTAGCTAAATATAAGATTCCCCAACGCGTCGATTTTGTTGATGAACTGCCGCGAAGTCTTCAAGGAAAGTTACTTAAATATCAGTTGCGTGCGAGATATTTAGATAATGTAACTAAAAGATAAGACTATTTTCATTTGCAAAGTAATGGTAAATAATCTTCAAAAGTAAGGAATTGGAGATATATTTCATGGAAAATATCGGAAACATGATTCAATATCAGATTTATTCCACGATGCATCGTCCTGATCCTGATAGGCTTCCAGTAATTATTGAGGATTGAGAAAAACTTGCTCGGGAAAAACTAGAAGATGGACCATATTATTATATCGCAGGCGGAGCTGGTGCAGAACATACAATGCGAGAAAATTTGAAAGCGTTTACTGACATTAAAGTTGTCCCACGAATGCTTCGGGATGTTGAACAGCGGGACTTGTCAATAAATTTATTTGGCCAGATTTATCCGTCTCCTATCTTGCATGCACCTATTGGTGTGCAATCCATTATTCATAAGGAAGGAGAAGTTGGTTCGGCACTTGCTGCTGCCGGTCAGCTGGGGGTTAAGGAAGTATTGCAGCATATGCTCGCCGATTTGGATATTACGATGGGGCTCTCCGGTCAAAGTCAGTAGGTTGGGTACATCGATTTTAAGAAAAAATTAAATAGATTAAAATATTCATAACAACATTTGCATACCGAACTTGATATCTTTTATTCTCAAATTGGTTGCATGCGTTAATAGTGGTGCATGAAAAATCCCATACCAGAAAAGATTGGTATTGGGATTTTTTTGTTTTTAAAGCTTTGGACAATGGATTTTTATCAAGTATCTAGTATATTAGGATGCAACTTTCTTTCGATCCACAATCAACCTCGCATCAATCAACCGCTCTCTTACCTTAATCCCAATCAAACTAGCCAAATATGCTTTAATAAATCCCACCACAAGAAACGGATAGACACCAGCTGCAAGTGCAGCACTCCAACTCAAATCCAATACAATTTTTAATTGTACCGTACCAAAAAGTAGTGTCACAACCATTCCAGCTATATTAGCAACAAGCGCCATTGTAATAGAGAATTTCGTTTTCTCAAGGATTAATCCGGTCACATAAGCAGCTGCGATAAAGCCAAAAATGTATCCTCCAGATGGTCCTGCTAAAACTTGCGGACCACCAGCAAAACCGGCAAAGACAGGGAGTCCAATTCCGCCGATAGCTGCATAGCAAACCATTGCTAGTGCGCCTTGTCGGCTGCCGAGAATGGTCGCTGCTATCCCAACTGCGAGCGTCTGACCACTGATGGGAATGAGGGGGAGGGGGATTTCAATTTGTGCCAGTATTGCTGTAACGCTTGCGAACATTGAGCAATTGAGTAAAATTCTAAGTTTTTTGCTTTTTGCATCCATCGAACAAAACCCCTTTTTGATTTGTGATAAGTTACCCGATAATTTTCTTATTATTTGGATTGTATAACGCAATAAATTAATTGTCAACTATTTATTTTCGCGGTTGACAATAAGGTTGTTAATTCTTAAAAAAAGGTTAGGGATTGTTCTTATTTAGTTAAAGGGTGTATGATGGAATCATTACAACTTCACTATTTTAAGGAGTATATCACATGCCTAAAAAGAAATCCAACTACAGGAAAGATGCCAACTCAATTATCGTCCGGGTGAAAGAACCCGATGAATTACTATCTTTTTTATTCAAGGCAATGCCTACTCGAAGCAGGAACTCTGTAAAATCGATTCTCGGCAGAGGCCAAGTAATGATCGATGACGCAATCGAGAAGCAGTTTAATTACAAATTAAAACCCGGTCAAACGGTCACCATTTTAAAAAACAAAGCTGCTATCAAACAAGATGCGTTAATTGGCGTGCAAATTCTTTATGAGGACGATGATATTCTTGTCATCAATAAAGAAGCGGGATTATTATCGATTGCAACAGAGAAAGAGAAAAGACATACCGCTCTGCATCAATTAATGAAATATGTGAAAAGGGAAAATCCCGATAACCGCATTTTTATCGTACATCGTTTAGACAAGGATACGTCAGGGATTATGCTGTTTGCCAAGTCAAATGACGTAAAAAGGAAACTGCAGGATAATTGGAAGACCATGGTGAAAGAACGGACATACGCGGCACTCGTGGAAGGAAAAGTTTCAAAAAAAGAAGGGTACATCACGTCTTGGCTTAGAGAAACGAAAACACATATTATGTATTCCAGCCAAACGCCTAATGACGGATTACTCGCGAAAACCCGCTATAAATTTATTCAGGGTAATGCGGACTTTTCTTTATTGGAAGTGAATCTAGAAACGGGCAGGAAAAATCAAATTCGGGTTCATATGCAAGATCTGGGCCACCCGGTTGTAGGAGATAAAAAGTATGGATCGAAGGAGAGAAATGCAATTGGAAGGCTCGGACTACATGCGAAGGTATTAGCTTTCCATCATCCGGCGACAAATAAATTGATGACGTTTGAAGCGGATGTACCAGCGTCTTTCATAAAAAAATCTAAATAAAAGGGGAGGGTGCAGTTTAGCTGTCACCCTCCATTTATTTATCACGGATTAACGGTCTGTAATCCCCCATTTCTAAACATAAGGGAAACCCAACTTGTGAAGGCTGGGGGATAGACATTCCGTAAATCCCTGATCCTTTTCAACTAACATGGAGTGGAGAAGATAAGGAAAAATCCACTGAATGACGTTTCACGTTATAAATGAAATTTCCGTGCAATTTTTTGTTTGATTCGCTCGGGCATGCCATATCTGACATAGAGCATAATTAATAAAACAGGCAGTAATTGTAGTGCGGTAACGATAATCCAATATAATGGATCTGTTTTGTTTTGGTAATTTTGAATGAAAAAGTTAACCCACATCGTGAGAATTACAATCGCGATGAATAAGAATCCAATCACATTAAAACCTCTAACGGATAATGCTCGTATCACACTCCAATAACTAATCCCGATAACCGTTGTTCCAGTGACAATCGGAAATGCTAACGGAATAAACCACTCTAAGCTGCCATCCAACATATCCAGTCCAAATAATAAGATAAGAGCGTCTAAGCCGATGCCGATGATTACTTTATAATAATTTCTCACATATCCGAACGTGAAATAGACCATGACCCAACCTGCCAGCACACTTAAGTTGCTGTATCTTGACCATGTAAATGTATTATTCAGTTCATAGTCGATGTAAAACAGAAGACTGACCGCAACGAAAACTAATAAAGTGATAAAGATAAAGATTCGGTTCAACACTCTTCTTGTATAAGTCGGATAGGGATTTATTGTTTTAGGAAACTTTTTAACTCTTAGGACATCCTCATTTTCTTCTTGTACTTTTGGGATGTGGAAGTTGCAGAGTGGACATGGCCGGTTATCCCTCTCCACTTTTATACCGCATTTTGGACAATAGGCCATTTTAATTCTCCTCATCGTTTGTTTCTATTACTACTTCAATTCCGAACCGCCTGAGGCTACGGAAGAATTCGCGCTCAACTACGCGATCTCTGGATAAATTACCAAATGAAATATACATATGCTGTTTGTAGCTAATTAGGATGACCTTCACTTTATTTCCAATACTAGGAGGCGGATAGCATTCGATCCTTTCGATGAATGCCTCCATTTCACTAGGAACTTGTACAACGCCTAAGTTAGATAAGCCGCTTGTATATTGACCCTCACCAAAAAAAGAATAAATGGACGGAGCAACAATGTCTTTAATTGGTGATGGCATTAATCGTAACGCCAAAGATTTCTCGCTGATAACACTGCGCTTGATGTATTGCTTTAATTTTTTCGGTGTCAATAGACGGCTGAATTCAATGTTTAACTCCTGAATGATTTCTTCAAATTCATATTCGCCGAGCCGCGCATCAATTGAAGGTGTAATGCTTACAAAAAAGTTCCGCATCGTGTCGCTTGGAAAGAAAGAGCGCATATTAACTGGAACATTGATGACAATTGGCCGTTTACGCCTTGACGTTTTTTCTTGAATTTTTAACAGACATTGGATATAAACAGCAGTAAGAAAGATAGTGATCGACACATTATATTCTTTCGCTTTTTTCTTTAGCGCTTCTACTGAGACAATTCCCGTAACAATATGATAATACCCCTTTTTATCTAATTCCAGCGGCAATTTGTATGAACTTCCTACACGCGTTCTTGGAGCAGGTATTTTTTTATCATAATATTTACGGAAAGCATTTTCTGTTTCCATTTGCAGCTGTTCATTACTTATATTCTCCACCTCAATCGGGATGGATTCCTTCAAATGCAAATATAGTTTGACGAGTTCATTTAAAAATTGTAGACCGCCCGTCCCGTCCGTCATACTATGCGACAATTCCAAAGCAATTCGATTGTTATAATAATATACCCGGTAAGGGAAAGAACCACGCTTTTTAATCGATAAGCTGATACATGGATAATACATTTCCTTTTCCACTTTCGGCATTTGTTCGGTACCTTCAAAATAATACCAAAAAAAGCCTTGCTTTAATTGAACTTTGAAAAAAGGAAAGCGTTCCAGGGTTAGTTCCAGGGCCTGCTGCAAATAGGCTGGATCAATTTGGGTTGTAAGTGTGGCAGAAAGTCGGAATAGGGTTGTCGCACGGGAGGATATGATAGAGGAATATAGTTTCCCGGCATTATCTAATTTGTACCATGATTTATCATTTCCCATAGCTTTCAGCTCCTTCCTGCCGTATCTTTATTACCTGGTCATTATACCATATGGGAGAGAGGGAAAGAAACTGGGGCATGGGGTCAGTACATCTGTCCCAGAATTTTGGGACAAATGCACTGACCCCATGTCCCGATTGGAAAAAAGATGTCAAGCACAAATCAATGTGCCTGACATCTTTTCATCATCTCGTATGTTCCGAAGATGTTTGCGTCATGTCCTCCTGCAAATTTTTAACGGCTTCTTTACTCCGGACAAACATAAAATAGGAAGCAACGGTAAATACGGCTATTAGGGAAGTGAGAATCGCTTGAATTCTTAAGGACTCAATAAAGAACATGGCCCCGTAAATCCCAACGATGAATAGAATAGTCGCATAGGTTAAGTACGGGAATAACCACATTTTTATTTTCAGGGATCCTGGATCTTCCTCCTCTAGCTTTCTTCTCATTCGTAAATGGGAGAAGGCAATGACAAGATAAACAAGTAAGGCAACTGCACCTGACGAATTTACGAGGAAAAGAAACAGTTTGTCCGGTGAAATATAGCTGAAAATAACGGCAACATAAGCGAATGATGTACTGAATAAAATTGCTCGAACTGGTACCCCTTTTTTACTCAACTTCTGGAAAGCTTTCGGTGCTTCCCCTTTCTGCGCCATTCCGAATAGCATCCGGGAATTTGCATAGAGGGCTGAGTTCAAGCAAGAAAGTACAGCTGTTAAAACGACGAAATTCATAATTTGCGCTGCGGCTGGTATGCCGACATAATCAAGCACCGCAACAAATGGACTTACCAAGATATTTGCCGAGTTCCATGGTAATAGTGTGACGACGATGGCAATGGAACCAATATAGAAGATAAGTATTCTCCAAATGACACTATTGGTTGCGATTCGCACGGACTTCGCTGGGTGCTCCGATTCGCCCGCCGCAATGGCGACAATTTCAGTTCCCATAAATGAGAAAATAACAACGGTTATCCCAATCAAGACAGAACTGAAACCAGTTGGCATGAACCCGCCATTACCAAATAGATTGGATGTACCAGGAGCGCCGATGCCCGGGTACCAGCCGAAGATAACACAGAGTCCTAATATCAGAAATGCAACAATACTAACAACCTTGATGAGGGAGAACCAATATTCAAACTCACCAAAGGATTTGACGGAAAATAAATTCGTCATCGTAAGAGATACAGTTAGGATAAGCGCCATGAGCCAGAGTGGAAAATCTGGTATCCAGTACTGGATAATGGCTGCACCAGCAATCGCTTCAATTGCAATGACAACCGTCCAGAAAAACCAGTATAACCAACCAATCGTAAATCCGGCCCATGGTCCGATCGCATCACTTGCATATGTGGAAAAGGACCCGCTTGTTGGCCTGGCTGCCGCCATTTCTCCAAGCATTCTCATCACGAGGACAACAACTAACCCGGCAAAAGCATACGAAAGAAGTGCACCTGGTCCAGAGGAATTAATGACTGCCCCACTACCAATAAATAAACCTGCCCCGATAACACCTGCAATTGAAATCATACTTATATGTCTCACTTTTAAATCAGATTTCAATTGACCTTGCTGATTACTCATCCCAATTCCTCCCACTGTAAAGTTATAATTCTACTACTTCAAACGAAAGATAGCGCTTACAAACACGCGTGTTGTTTAAAGTATTTTAAATAATCATATAAAAGTTCAAAGTTAAAATCTATAGATGAATTGTAAATTTATTTTAGATGATAGTTTACTAAATGTAAAATTATGTTATCGCATCTGTTTATTTAGATTGAAAAGTGGGGTCAGAGTATTTGTCCCAGTGTTTGGGGCGAATGCTCCGACCCCGCTGTCCCAACTTTAAAAAGGGTGTTGACAGTTCTTTTAGTATTAGTGTACTATTTGAGTGGTACACTAATGCAATGTACGGGAGGATGAAAAAATGGGTGCTTGGTTGGCGTTAACGAAGAAGGAGTTTCGGCTTGGTTTTCCAGTTTTTATTACTGCTTTGATTTTGTATGCTGGAATGATGGTTGGTGCGTATTTTTTAGGGAAACAAATTGATCATGAAGAAGCGTTAATTTTGATGGCATTTATGTTTGTAATGGGGGTTCATATTCTTTTCTTAGTTTTTTATCTTCACTACACATTAAGTTCAGAAAGAAAAAGATTACATCTCTGGTTGCATACACCGATGTCCATCGCTGGATTGCTCCTATCCAAATTGTTCACGGGTATCGTGTTTATGGCTGTTACATTCGTGGTTACTTTGTCAGCATCTTCCCTATTTTTCAATCAAAACATTGACTTTTTCAATGAGCAAACTATTTATAATATTATGGGACTTTCTACAGCGGTTGTCTTTAACGGGGCAATATGGTTAGCTGTCACATTTATTTTCTTCTGGTCGATATTTCTAACCTTTAGTCAGCAGATGAATGATTTTCTCAGTTTCATTTTGACATTCATGCTTTTTCTTATTACCGGATGGGTTTATGGCTTAATTACGAGTATGGGATTCGTTGAGACAATCACAACATGGGGGCCGATCAGAGTGGATGACATTATCGTCGGATTCGAGTTTGGTTACATGGATAATGCTTTCGAAGCAAACACACTGAGTGAAGCTTCCATTTTTTATATTGGACATTTTATAAGAGATCTTATTGTTTCCATTATTATGTTTTTCGCAGCTTGTTGGATGATTGATAGAAAAGTTGAGGTGTAGTGGAATGGCAGATTTATTCCATTCTTCAAAGCCGATTTATGAACAGATTGCAGAATTGATCAAGAAGCAAATCATCCGGGGAGAATTGCATGCGGGTGATAAGCTGCCGTCTGTTCGTGAGATGGCGATTGAGGTGAATGTAAATCCGAATACGGTACAACGAACATACAGGGAGTTGGAATCGATGGAAATTGTTGAGTCAAAGCGGGGGCAAGGAACCTTTGTTACGGGGAATACAGCAGTGCTTGCTGCAATCCGGGAAGAAATGAAAGCTGAAATCTTACAGAATTTCACGCGACAGATGGATGAAATGGGCTATTCAAAAGAGGAAATCACACGGGGACTGGCGGATTTTTTAGATGAGGAGGGGAGTAAGGAATGATTAAGTTAACGGATGTCACGAAGAAGTATGGGACGAAAATGGCACTGGAAGACGTGAATTTAACTTTATCCAAGGGAAAGTTAATTGGTCTTGTCGGGGAAAATGGGAGCGGTAAATCGACGACACTGAAGCTGATTGCCGGTTTGAATCATCCAACACGCGGAGATATTACGGTAAACGGTGAAAAAGTCACTCGGAAAATTGCTACCTCTGTATCCTACCTATCGGAGCTGGATGAATATTATCGTTTCTTCACCGTGAAGGATGCAATTGAGTTTCAAGCGAGTCAATTTGCGGACTTCGATATCGAGAAGGCGTATGAAATTATGAAGTTTATGAAGCTTGAGCCACAGCAGAAGTTGAAACATTTGTCAAAAGGGAATCGGGGCCGGGTGAAAATCGTGCTTACCTTAGGTCGGAATGCGTCAGTTGTCTTGATGGATGAACCTTTTTCGGGTCTTGACCCGATGGTGCGAAACTCAATTGTCAAAGGACTTATTTCCTTTGTAGATTTAGATAAACAACTCGTCTTAATTACGACACACGAGATTAGAGAAGTGGAAAATATTCTAGATGAAATTGTGGCAATCAGGGACGGAAATATCATCGCACATCATAATGTTGACAATATTAGAAAAGAAAACAAACAAAGCATCGTTGATTGGATGACGGAAATCTATGCATGATGGAAGAGAGCAATGGGGTCAGTGCAAGTGTCCCAAAAACTGGGACATTTGCACTGACCCCCTGTCCCGCTAATTACCCGTTCATCGGAAAGAATAGGAGCTGCAAAAGGAAAAGCAAAGCGAACAGGTAAATGAGCCAGTGAACTTCTTTGCCTTTACCTCTTGCTAGTTTCATGAGTGGGTACGTGATGAACCCGACTGCGATTCCGGTTGCGATGCTAGCTGTAAATGGCATGGCAATCATTGTAATAAAGGTTGGGAATGCTTCATCAAACGATTTCCAGTCAATTTTTGCCAAGCCTTGCATCATAAATGAACCAACGATGATCAAGACTGGCGACGTGATTGCCGGAACGTTAGCTACGACACTAATAATCGGCGTGAAGAATATTGACAAGGCAAATAGTAGGGAGACGAAAAAGCTAGTCAGTCCTGTCCTCCCGCCCGCAGCAACACCTGAAGTTGACTCAATATAAGCAGTTGCCGGGCTTGTCCCGAATACAGACCCGACCGTTGTAGCTGTTGCATCAGCCATCAAGGCTTGTTTAGAGCGCGGTAATTTTCCATCCTTCATGAACCCGCCTTGCTCCGCGACTCCGATGATTGTTCCTGTTGTATCAAATAATGTAACAAGTAAAAATGCAATAACGACGGTATAAAGGCCGTGTGAGAAAACGCCTGCGATATCTAAATCGAAAAATACTGGAGCAGGCGGTGCAGAAATAACGCCTTCGAATTGAATTTGTCCCGTGAAGTAGGCCAGAATTCCTGTCAGAATCATACCAAGAAATAGTGCGCCTCGAATGTTTAGCATATAGAACACTAACGTAAGGAATAATCCAACAATGGTGAGCATCACCATCGGATCGGTTAAATCCCCCATCCCGATAATATTGGTCTCATTTGGAACGACAAGCCCTGAATTTTTCAATCCAACGAAAGCGATGAATAAACCAATACCAGCGGTGATCCCGAATTTTAAGCTATTTGGTATTTTATTAATCAACGTCTCCCGCAATGTCGTTAAGCTAAGAAGGAGGAATAGAATACCAGCAATAAATACCGTGCCGAACACAGTTTGGTAAGACAATCCCTGTGTAGCAACTACGGAGGCGAAATAGGCGTTTAACCCCATGCCTGGAGCGATTGCGATCGGATAATTTGCGAGTAACCCCATCATCAATGAGCCAACGATGGCTGTGATGATAGTTGCCATAAACACTTGTTCAAAAGGTACTCCCGCACTATGGAGGATTGCTGGATTCACGACAACAATATAAGCCATCGTAAGAAAGGTTGTGAGACCTGCTGTGAATTCTGTACGAATCGTTGTATTATTTTCTTTCAGTTTAAAGAATTTCTCTAACATACACACCATTCTCTCTTAAAGTTATTAACCAACATTCCATATATTATCGATAAATCCCCCAATAATCAACAAAAAATATCCCAAAAAGATGCTTGATGATTAACCTTTCGCGAATATGGGAAAAGTACACGCGAACGTACATGATAATCTTACATCCAAGGAGGTAATTGAACGATGGAAATGGAAGAGAAGAATGGGAAAATAACCCCACCTGCACAAATGCAGGACAAGCAGCCGGGGATTGAATCAAAAATGAAGCCGGAACCAGAATATACAAGTCCAAATTATAAAGGCAGTGGTAAATTAGCAGGAAAAGTAGCAATCATTACTGGTGGAGATAGCGGAATCGGCCGTGCTGTCAGCGTCTATTTTGCAAAAGAAGGGGCAGATGTTGCGATTATCTACCTGGATGAGCATCAAGATGCTGATGATACGAAGCGGTTGGTGGAGCAGGAAGGACAGAACTGTTTGCTTATTAGCGGTGATATTGGCAGCCAAACATTTTGTGAATCGGCAGTGACGCAAGTATTAAAGCATTATAAAAAAATCGATATCCTTGTGAATAACGCAGGGGAGCAGCATCAGCAGAAAGATTTTATGGGTATTACAAGTGCACAACTGGAGAAAACGTTTCGTACCAACGTATTCAGCATGTTTTATTTGACGAAAGCTGTCTTGCCGAATTTAAAAAAGGGCAGTGCAATCATTAATACTTCCTCGATTACTGCGTACAAAGGTAATGTGGATTTAATCGATTACTCCGCGACAAAGGGTGCAATCACTTCCTTCACACGTTCCCTGTCCCAGTCCCTTGTGGATAAAGGAATCCGTGTGAACGCAGTTGCGCCAGGACCAATTTGGACACCACTTATTCCCGCATCTTTCGATAAAGAAAAAGTTGGCCAGTTTGGCGGCGATTCCCCAATGAAACGACCAGGTCAACCGAGAGAATTAGCACCTGCCTATGTTTATTTGGCAAGTGCAGACGCAAGCTATGTCACAGGCCAAACCATCCATGTAAACGGTGGAACAATCGTAAGCGGTTGAACCTCTCATGACTGAAGTTGGGACATGGGGTCAGTGCAAATGTCCCAATTGGGACGTTTGCACTGACCCCATGTCCCGTATTTTAATAATAATTACTGAAGGTGTGTAATTGATCTGTCGTTGTAATGTCTTCAGAGAGTAGTGGTACATGAATGAGTTTTTGCTGTCTGAATAGCTGTTGGATTTGTTCCAAGTACAGCTTTTCATGTTCTTTTCGCTTTTTTATAAATGCTCCGTCTGCTTCTTTTGGCAGTATTTTATTAATGATGATTGTATGGACGTGCAGGTCATATCTTGCTAATAAATCAATAGCTTTTTTCGTTTCTAAAATAGGTAACCTCTCCGGATTGAGAACGAAGATAAAGCCTGTTCGATCCTGATTAAGCAGGATTTCCCGCGCTTTACGGAAGCGATTTTTCCTTTCCAGTAATACCTCATAGATTGGATCTTCAATTGGCTCACCATCATTCAATAACTGTACATAGTTTTCATTCGTTTTCTTCCGTTTCTTAAGCATTCCTTCTATCCAAACTCCCATTAGTTCTGGCAAGGTTAGGAGCCTGATTGTATGTCCGGTTGGTGCAGTATCAAATACGAGATGGTCATATTCTTCCCTTTCTTCAATGATAATGGAAATGAGTTTATCAAATAATGCTGCCTCATCTGCACCTGGTGAAGCTTTTACTGTGTCGAGCTGACGGTATACTTCGTCAGCCATGCTTGAATGGACGACCCCTTTTATATTGTCTTTTACGGTATTAATATATTTCGTCGTCTCGTGTTCCGGATTAATTTCAAGCGCATATAAATTTTGAACAATTTTTTTCGGTTCTCCGCCAATCTTTACGGAGAAAATATCCCCTAGATTATGGGCTGGATCTGTAGAAATAAGTAAGGTTTTCTTCCCCATTATAGCGAGTCTCCAAGCAATAGCTGAAGCGGAAGTTGATTTCCCTACACCGCCTTTACCCCCGATAAATAAGATTTTCTTTGTATCGTTTAACATGTGAAGCCACCTTTCCTCAATAATTAACAGCAACGAATACCGGATAGGGGGGATTTCTCCATACCCATCCGTAAATGCCAGTCATGGAACTTCTCAATCATGTATGGATAAAGTTCCAGCGTATAGTAGTAGACGGGGTTCGGAATTCCAATCATTTCGGAGTAAAGCAAGAGTAAAAAAATATCGTCCTCTTCCCGTAATTCACGGGCAATTTCCGTACGATGGGGCATACGAAGGATTTCTTCATATATTTCTATGATGCGTTTAAGACGGTCCAGCACTTTAACACCTTCTTCTTTATTGATATATAGGAAAAGGGACCAAATGAATGATCCCTTTTAAAATTACTTATCTGTCCGCTCATCATCCACATTCTCTTGTTCGAATTTCCCTCTGAACACTTGTATCGCAGTCAACGTGATCCATACCGCAAAGACAAAAATGACCGATCCGAGGACAAAGAGTAGATTATTTGCTTCATTTCCGAACCAAATCCATTCAAAGAATACTTGCTGGAACATGGCATACAACGTCATAAACATGACGAAAATCATTGGGATGAGGGTAACGGCATAGTTGATGCATTTCCGCTTCAGCCAAATGGAGATGAGCAGTAAGCTGATCCCTGCAAGTAATTGGTTCGATGTTCCAAAAAGCGGCCAGATTAAATATCCGCCAGAACCGAATCCGCTTGGTCCTTCAGGGAGAATTGCAAGGGCAGCACTAGATAGAACGGCAACAGATGTGGCGACATGTTTTTTTGTGAGTGGTTGTACATTGTATTCCGCGCCAATCTCCGCAATAATATAGCGCATTAGTCGAACGGCAGTATCTAATGTCGTCGCCGCAAAACTGACGACAATGATGGATACGATTGTTACGGAAATATGAGCTGGTATGCCAAGACCGCCTGCTAGAACGGATGCACCTTCAACGAAATTCCCAAGACCGCCAGCATTTGCAGCACTAAAGCTGGAATATGCTTCTTTAAAAGCGTCTGCATTATGGAATAAAGTTGCAACTGCTAGGATGGAGATAAGAGCTAAAATACCTTCTCCAACTGCCCCTAAATAGCCAACAAATCGGGCGTCCGTTTCTTTATTCAATTGCTTTGCCGATGTACCCGATGAAACAAGGCCATGGAAACCGGATATAGCACCACAAGCGATCGTGATAAAGAGCAACGGCAGCCAAGGAGTATCCGGATTTGCATTTGTCGCTGGTGCCGTAATCGTAGGATTTGTAAATAAAAGACCGAGATAAAGAATACCGAGCCCAACGACGAGCTGATGAGAATTGATGAAGTCTCTCGGCTGGAGGAGCATCCATACAGGTAAAGTTGAAGCGAAATAGACATAGATCATCAATATAATAATCCAGATCATAAACGCGGTTCCAACTGCACCTAAACCGAAGATCCCAGTTCCATTTTCTCCTCCCATGTACTGGACGAGGTCGATTTGGAGAAATTGGTATTCGGCCGCAAAAATAGCAGCTAAATACATTACACCAAGAGCAATTAATGATGGAAGAAGCATTTTCGCTTTCCGCTTGTACACCGCAAAGCCAATCCAGATTGCTAAAGGAATTTGAATGAATACCGGAAAAACACTTGCTGGATAAGAGATGAACAGATTGGCGATAACCCAAGCAAACACAGCATTAACCATTAGAACAAGGGTAAGAATGATAAATAAAAATAAGATTTTCCCGCGTCTTCCAATCAACTTTTCGGCAATGGTTCCGATAGATTGTCCTTTGTTACGCACTGATATTGCCAGTGTTCCGAAATCATGAACCCCCGCTGCAAAAACCGTTCCGAGGATAACCCAGAGAAATGCCGGAAGCCAGCCCCAATATAACGCAATTGCCGGACCTAAGATCGGAGCAGCCCCTGCTACAGAGGTGAAATGATGTCCCCACAAGATAAGCTTATTCGTGGGTATATAATCGACTCCATCATTGTACCGGTGGGCAGGTGTGACATAGTTCGGATCTAGTCTGAAAATCTTTTCCGCCACGAATTTGGAATAATAGCGATAACCAAGCGCTAAAATAAGCATTCCAATGATGGCAACTAAAATTGCATTCACAGCATGTCTTCCCCCTTTGTCATAAGCTACTACTATATATATTTTATGGACTATAAAACATGCGGGTTATTTTCAATTGCGAATGATTTGGAAAAAGTTAAAAGATTCTACTCAACTTTGTTGACTTTTCATTCTGAATAGATATATTATTAGAACAAACGAATTTTAAGATGCATAATGTTGGAAGCGTTATCATTTCGGGAAGTCTCATCTTTGTTTCTAACGAAATTAGCTAAAGGAGGTTATATAAGATGCATACGGATGTTGGGGGAATTCAGGAAATCGTCAGGAACAGCAAGTTAGTTCATCCGACAGAAGAGGAACAACAAAAAGCAGAGCTTGGAAATAGTGAAGCTTTTGCAGCGTTATTGAAGCGGTCACAGGAAGATCCGGAAGCATTTTGGGCAGAGGTTGCGAGTGAACTGCACTGGTTCAAACCATGGGAAGAAACGATGACTGGTGAGCTGCCTGATTTTGAGTTTTTTAAAGGGGGAATCAGTAACCCGTGTTATAACTTGCTTGATCGTCATATCGAAAATGGTGCCGGCAACCGAACCGCTCTTATCTGGGAAGGGGAAGACGGGGAAACAAGTTTTTATACGTATCAGATGCTTCTGGTTGAAGTGAGCCGTTTCGCCAATGTGCTGAAGTCTTTAGGAATTAAAAAAGGTGACCCAGTAGCGATTTATTTACCGAATCTTGCTGAATCCTTTATTGCGATACTAGCATGTTTCCGGCTTGGGGCAGTATATAGCACCATTTTTTCCGGTTTTTCCGAGCAATCCTTACGTGACCGTCTACAAGCTTTTGAGCCGAAAGTTGTTGTAACGGCCGATGCGGCTGTACGGCGCGGGCAAACGATTCCGCTTAAAAGTAAAGTGAACCAGGTTGTACGTGATATAACGAGCGTTACCGGTGTACTTGTTGTCGACCGGTTAGGAAGCAAAATTGCAATGAAAAAGGGCAGGGATGTCTGGTGGCATGAAGAACGGAAAAAAGTAGCAATTCATTGTGAACCGGCGTGGGTTGAAGCGAATGAGCCGGGAATTGTTTTTTATACGAGTGGTACGACTGGGAAGCCGAAAGGGGTAGTACACTCAGGGATGGCTTTTGTCATTCAGAATTATATTTATGCGAAGTATCATATGAATCATCAATCAGATGATGTTTTCTGGTGTACGGCTGATGTGGGCTGGCTGACGATGCATATTTGGGGTGTTGCGGGTTCCTTAGCTAACGGGGTAACAACAGTAGTTTATGACGGAGCACCAAACTATCCGGATCAGGACCGAATCTATCAAATGATTGAAAAGTATCGTGTCAATAAGCTATTCACCGCTCCTACCGCATTACGAATGCTGCGGAGTCTCGGGGAGAAGGCGCTCGGTGCATATGATTTATCTTGTCTCGATGTTGTATCCCTTGTAGGAGAACCATTTGACCCGGATACGTGGCACTGGACTAGGGATGTTTTAGGTGGTGGAAATATTTGTGTAAATAATACATGGGGCCAAACGGAAACCGCTGGGACTCCGCTTGCAGGAGCGGCTTGGCTGACACCGATGAAACCTGGATCTGCCGGTGTTGCTTTCCTTGGAATTGATGCAGCTGTGGTGGATGCTGCAGGAGCACCAGTTCCAGCAGGGACACTTGGAAACCTTGTTATCCGCAATCCATTCCCGATGCTCTCTCGCACATTATGGAAAGAGCCGGAACGTTATCATGCGACCTATTTTAGCCAGGTCAAAGGAAGTTATTATGCAAGTGATATCGCCTTAATTGATGAAGATGGTTATTTCTGGGTTGTCGGTCGTTCCGATGATGCCTTTAACGTATCCGGTCACCGATTAAGTACGATGGAAATTGAAAGTGCGGTCCTTGAAGTTCCTGGTGTGTCGGAAGCTGCTGTGATTGGTGCGCCTAATAAAATTAAGGGGGAAGTGCCGATTGTATTTGTCACCGTTGCGGAAGGGTA
Organism: Oceanobacillus alkalisoli; assembly: GCF_022213125.1. NCBI lineage: Bacteria > Bacillati > Bacillota > Bacilli > Caryophanales > Bacillaceae > Oceanobacillus > Oceanobacillus alkalisoli. Next base: position 30,173 of record NZ_JAKNRA010000007.1, read on the forward strand.
TATAGGAAATGAGGATTTAAGGAAAAAGATTGAAGCGAGCATTGTAAAAGGGATCGGCCAAATTGCAAAACCACGTGATGTCTTCTTTGTCGAAGCAATGCCGAAAACGGTCAGCGGAAAGATTATGCGCCGGTTACTGAAAGAACTGCAAGTAGAAGGTGACGTTGCAGGGGACGTAACTGGTCTGGAAGACCCGGCAGCAATCCAGCAAATCAAAGAAGTCGTCACTGCCAAGGAAAGGTGAATGCGGGACATCAGGGTCAGAGCATTTGTCCCACTGGTACAAATGCTCTGACCCCAGTTCCATTTACTGATGTTTTAATTGTCCGAATTTAGGTTATAGATTAAATAATTAAAAATGTAGCATTACATATCGAGTAGTGGTTATTTATCGTAGTTGCTACAAAAACATAAGGGGAGGATTTTAGATGGTTAAAGATTTAAGAAAACTTGGGATTCTATTTTTTGTGGGGCTCGTGACATTACTTGCGGCTTGCGGGACGTCGGATGAGGGAGATTCCGATACAGCTTCTGCTGATGGGGAGTATGATTTGGAAGATACGTATACGGTTGTTAGCGATAATTCCTTCGTCCCTTTTGAATTCGTGGAAGACGGGGAGCTTGTCGGTTTTGATATTGAATTAATTAAAGCAATTGCTGAAGAAGCAGGCTTTGGGATTGAGAATGATGAAATTGAAACAACAAATTTTGACGGAATTATTCCAGGACTGCAGACCGGTCAATTTGAAATAGCGATTGCAGGAATGAGTATTACGGAAGAGCGTGCAGAAGTTATTGATTTCTCTGATCCCTATTATGAATCAGGGATTGCCATCGGTGTGCTAGCTGACCGGGATGATATTAATGGACTGGAAGATTTGGATGGGAAAACCGTAGCGACTCGCCTAGGAACTACTTCTGGTAACTATCTAAGAGAGAATGTTCCAGGTGCGGAAATCAATGAGTATGAGCAAATGGACCAGGTTTACCTTGCTGTAGAAAATGGTAGTGCGGATGCGGTCATGTATGATCTACCGAATATTGAATATTATATTGCAACAGAAGGAAATGGCAGTATGAAAGTGGTCGGCGAACTTTATCAAGCAGAAGATTATGGGATTGGCATCACCGCCGGGAATGAAGATTTAGTTGCCGCCATTAACGATGCATTAGCTACATTAAGAGAAAATGGAACATATGATGAGATTTATAATAAATGGTTTAGCGATGCGGAAGGTGACAGTGAAGAGGGAACGGAAGAGGACTAAATAAAACACGTAAATAATAAGGCTTATCCAAACAGATTAATGAATTTCATAATAAGGATTTACCGCTTCTACGCCACAATATGTAGTTTCGTAGAAGCTTTCTTAACTACATGCTGTGGCGAAGAAGCCGTTTTTGGTAATTATGAAATTCATTCAGATAAGATAAGCCTTATTTCAATTGAAGAGGTGAAAGGATGCTAGAGCGATTTTCGCGTTTTAATTGGGCAAGTGTAATTGATTTTTTACCCAACTTAGGAACAGGTCTTTACTATACTCTGTTAATTTCGGTAGTCGGACTGTTAATTGGTTTTATTTTAGGCGGAATCTTTGGGCTCGGACGGATTTCTAAAAATAAATTTTTCTATGCGGTTTCTTCGATTTATATTGAAGTGATACGTGGTACCCCGGTTCTCGTGCAAGCTATTTGGATTTACTTTGCTTTGCCGCTTATTACTGGATACAATATGGCTTCCGTAGTAGCTGGGATTGTCGTTATTTCGATTAACTCTGGTGCTTATATTGCGGAAATTGTCCGTGGTGCAGTTCAATCAATTGATAAAGGTCAGCATGAGGCAGGCCGGTCTTTAGGTCTGAATCAGTCACAAACGATGAAATATATCATTTGGCCGCAAGCATTTAAGCGGATGATTCCACCTTTAGGTAACCAGTTTATCATCAGTATTAAAGATACCTCGCTATTATCTGTCATTCTCGTTCCTGAGTTGATGTTCCAAGGCAGATTAATCGCTTCAAACCATTTTAATGCCGTTGAGATATATACGACGGTAGCTGTGTTTTACTTGGCGATTACGTTGTCCCTGTCTTATATTTTACGCTACGTAGAAAGAAGGTTGGATGTTCAATGATTACGGTGAAGGATTTGCATAAATCGTTTGGAGACCATGAAGTTTTAAAAGGAATTAACTGTGAGATTGCTGACGAAGAAGTAGTTTGTGTGATCGGGCCGAGCGGGTCTGGTAAGAGTACATTTTTACGCTGCTTGAACTTACTTGAAGCGATCACCAATGGAGAAGTAGTTATAGATGGGGATAATTTAGCAGATCCAAAGGTAAATATTAATAAAATCCGCACAGAAGTCGGAATGGTGTTTCAACATTTTAATTTATTCCCTCATAAGTCGGTTATTGAAAATTTAATGCTTGCGCCAATGAAAGTGAGGAAAATATCAAATAAGGAGGCGAGAAAGCGAGGGATGGATCTGCTTGAAAAAGTGGGACTTGCGGAGAAGGCGGAACAATATCCATCCCAGCTTTCCGGTGGTCAGCAGCAACGTGTAGCCATCGCCCGCTCGCTTGCAATGGAGCCGAAGCTGATGTTGTTTGATGAACCGACCTCAGCACTTGACCCAGAACTTGTTGGAGAAGTGCTTGAAGTGATGAAACGCCTCGCCATGGACGGGATGACGATGGTTGTCGTTACCCATGAAATGGGATTTGCCCGCGAGGTGGGCGATCGGGTTTTCTTTATGGATGAGGGGGTTATCATGGAGGAAGGGGACCCTAATCAGATCTTTACCGACCCGCAAAGCAAGCGGACGAAAGAATTCCTAAATAAAATTCTTTGAGAATTGATATAGCAGTCTCGCGCATGGAAGCAGGGTCAATCCCTGCTTCTTCTTTGTAATATACGTCCAAGCTGGTGAATTACTTTTAGTTCAAGGCATTGAACGAGCATACCAATGCTGGTTGTAAGCTGTTATTACTGTGATAGGTTATAGATAAGCGTGTCAGTTCCTTATGCGACGGATTATCACCACCTCAGGTCATAGATAGAGCTTATTAGTTCCTTTAGCGGTAAATCTTCTTGATGGAAAAGTGCACCACCTTTGACACTTGCCATCTTTACTTCTTCATCGATACCTACATACGGAATAAAGAAATCCTTCCCTTCATCAAATAATAACGTTAGCAACTCTGAAGTGTAATAAAAGGGATCTCGGTAAACTATTCGCTGCTATCGAATAGTTCATAGAAGAATTCTGCTTTTTCTACTTCATTTTCGGATAAGTGGGTCAAGAGATCTTCGGCTGTTCCATCTGTCATTGCTACATATGCATTTATATTGACCCGCGGTTTACGAAACACTGAATCGAATGCTTGATAAATATTTTCCCTAGCAAGATCTTTTCCCAAAATGACGGTTCTCCCTTTTGCTGGATCAAATGTACCGGCGATATTCCGGTCGACATGAAGACTTGCTTCCCTGATATTTCTTCCTTTTGCGCTTGTCATTATATTGGTTACCGAACGCTCTTCCCTGCTCGATTGTCCAATATTTAAATCCCGAACGAAAGAGCTCTTTATAACATGATTCTGTTATTTCATGCAGGAAGCGGTGTATGTTGTTCACGTTCTTCATTCTTTTTCGTAGGTATTTGTAATAATGAAATTAAGAAAAAGGGAAGGTGATAAATATGTTGAAAGTGAATCATATAACAAAGGCATACGGAAAAAAGACAGCTTTAGCAAATGTCTCGCTGGAGATTCCGCCGGGTAACTGTTTTGGTTTGGTTGGTCCGAATGGAGCCGGGAAATCGACACTTCTGAAAATCATTGCAAAAGTCATCCGTGATTATCAAGGGAAGGTTCGACAAGCAGATATGGATAGGACGATTGGTTATGTTCCCCAAGAAATAGCACTTGAAGAAACGGTCACCGCACAGGATAATCTTTTATTTTTCGGTAAACTATATGGACTTTCTCGGGAAGCGTTGAGATTACGGATAGCAGAAGTGCTTGAAGAAATAGGTCTTACGGAGCGGGCGAAGGATAAAGTCGTGACCTTTTCGGGTGGAATGAAGCGGCGGTTGAATATCGGCTGTGCTTTATTGCACCAACCCGATCTCATCATAATGGATGAGCCGACGGTCGGAATCGATCCCCAGTCTCGTCAGTATATATTTCAAATGATTGAGCAATTGAAGCAAAAGGGGACGACAATTATTTATGCGAGCCATTATATGGAAGAGATTGAACGGATTTGGGATGAAGCTGTCTTTCTTGATCACGGGGAAGTGATAGAAAGCGGAGAGATTTCAGCGATATTGCAAAAACATGGTACCCCTTCGATTTTTGTCCGCGGGGAAGACTGTCTGCCGGAGGAAATCGAAAAGCTTGGAGATATTCAGGAAAAAGAAGAAGGCTATCTGCTTATCACCTCTGCTCCACTGCACGCAATGGAGTTAATTGTTGGTTATTGTAAACAGAACGGCACTTATCCTGAACGCCTGGAGCTTGCGAAACCGCGACTTGAAGATGTTTTCTTTTCATTAACAGGAAACCTATTAAGGGAATAAAGGGAGGAGATCATTATGAAAGCGATCATGAAGCTAGAGTTAAAAAAGAACATGCAGGATAGGGGAATGATTTTCTGGACGCTAGTATTACCACTATTATTCACGGTGTTATTTATTTCCGTGTTTACTTCAGGACTTAATGAAGCCGAGAGTCGGCCTGTGATCTTGACGATTGTTCCAGGATACACGGTAATGTTCGTCTTTTTTATTATGATAACGATGACAGAGTCGCTGATAAAGGATCAAAATAACGGTCTCGTTGCCCGAATTGCAAGTACGCCGCTTTCTCGTAATTTATATTTACTGGGCAAATGGATTCCCTACATGTATATCGTTTTTATACAGATCGTTATTTTGTTATTGTTTGGAAAGCTCGTTTATAATGTTCCACTTGAGCAGTTGTTTAATATTATTGTATTGGCACTTGTGCTGACATTCATGGTGACTGGAGTAGGTCTGGCGCTGGCCATTCTTGTAAAAACAACAAATATGGGAATTGCGCTTACTCAGGTTCTTGCTTTAGGCGGAGCGGTGCTTGGCGGCTTGTGGATGCCAGTCGATATGATGCCTGATTTCATACAGACAATCAGCCGATTCACACCACAGTATTGGGGACATCAAGGATTGCAAGCAGCGATGGCCGGAACACTCGAGATAGGTGATTTCCTTAAAACCTCAAGTATTCTGCTTGGCTTCGGTATTGTTGGTTTTATCCTTGCAGTTGTCAGGTATCCGAACTTTCTTAAACGAACAACGGGATAGGGGGAGCTTCATGAAAATCAATATCGATATTGATGACCAATATGATGAACCTTCCATTACGATTCAAACGAATGAATGGACGGAAGAGTTAGAGGAAATTGTGATGATTTTAAAGCGGAAAAACAGGAAGCGTATATTCGGGGTGGAGGATGAGCAAACCATCCTCCTTGATCCGAAACGGATTGATTTTGTCTATGCGGAGAGTCGGAAAGTGTTCGCCTGTATGGGCAAACGACAAGTGGAGATTCGAATGAAATTATATGAAGTGGAGGAGTTGCTCTATCCCCATCAATTCATGCGCTTTTCTAAATCCGTTATTGGTAACTTGAGTAGAATTGAACGGTTTGAATTAGCCTTCAATGGGAATCTCTGTGTGTATTTTCAATCGGGAAACAAAGAGTATATTACAAAAAAATATGTGGGGGCAGTAAAGAAAAAGTTGGAGATGGGAGGTAAGAGCCAATGATAGCCGAGGCAATTAAAAGGATTATGACCGGAATAGCTTTTGGAGGTATTGTAACCTTCATTGCTTTAACAATCGTAATGTGGACAGGGACGGAGACTACCGTTTTTAAAATTTGGTTTTACATGCTGCTATCTTTCATCCTTGGTATTTACTTTGGTTTGTCTTCTCTAATTTTTGTGGAAAATGGAATGAGTATGCTCAAGCAGACAATCATCCACTATTGCATGTCGGTAGTTTTTTATTTCATCATTGCTCTGGTAGGTGGCTGGGTGCCATTGACATTTATTGCGATGCTCGTGACAACACTTTTATTTACGGTCGTTTATTCGATATTCTGGACCGCTTATTATCTCTACTATAAAAAAGTAGAAGAGAATTTGAATGCAAGTTTAAATCGGAGCAGGGAACCAGAAGAACAATGATTTCCATTAATTCCTGTATAAATAATTTCCTGCGATACAAACTAGCTGTAAGAAGGTGAGGCGTGGGGTCAGAGCATTTGTCCCGGAGACAAATGCTCTGACCCCACGTCCCAATGAAATGGAGGAAAATGGATGGGTTTGTTGGAGAAGATAAAAAAGGGGAACACGTCGTCTGGTGTTGCTGCGGTTGGGAATATTTTTCTTGCTGGAATTAAGGCGGTTGCAGCTTCCATTAGTGGAAGCGGGACGATGTTTGCTTCTGCCATGCATTCTCTCGCTGATTCGATAAACCAGGGATTTGTGTTTTTTGGAAGTGTGCTTGCTGAACTCCCGCCCACGAAACGATTTCCGACAGGATTTGGCAGAGTCATAAATATTTTTTGCATGATTGCTGTTGTAGTCGTAACTATCATGGCTTATGAAACAATTAAAGAAGGCTGGCATTTATTGCAACACCCAATAGAGGCGACAAACTTTTTTCTTAACATCATCATTCTTCTCATTTCATTTTTCGTAGATGGCTTTATATTAGTCAAGGCTATGAAGGAAATCCGCGATGAAACAGGCACTGCAGAAAAAGGTGGACTCATTCGTACTGCGTTCCAACAAGTTCGAAAGGCGGCACCAGCAACTCGTCTCGTCTTTTATGAAGATTTAGTTGCGACATTCAGCGCCGTCTTAGCGATTATTGGAATTGTGCTCGCCCAATTTTTCAATGTACTTGCAGCAGATGGAATCGCATCCATCATTATTGGAATCTTGATGCTTTATGTAGCATACCGAGTTGGCTATGATAATATGGTCGGATTAATTGGAGTTGCTGCACCAGCTGAAGTGGAAGAGAATATCACCAATATCATCCTTGGACATAAAGATATAGTTGATATTCAACAAATACGCATTATACAGGAGGGGCGGCTTTACCATGTCGAAGGGACGATTGAATTACGAAAAGGAATGATGCTGGACGAAGCCGACGATGTACAAATTCATCTGAGAAATATGCTCTTGAATCAGCCTGATGTAGCTGATGTTGTTCTAGGTATCCTTGAAGATGACGGAAAAATCAATTGGAAATAATAAAAATAATCACCTTGAATTCATTGGGTGATTATTTTTATATTGAAAGAATTTAATGAATCTCATAATACGTATTTAATGTTTCATCATCACCATATGTAGTTGAGTTGGTTCGTTCCCAACTATATATGGTGATGATGAAGCCGACTTTGGTAATTAAGAAATTCATTCAATTAGTCCGTTATTTGTTTATTTAACCTTTTTGTTAGCGGAAATTCATTGATTGTTCATCGTTTGTTCATAATACTCCTGTATGTGAACGCGTTCTTGTGATAGATTAGAATATGTGAGAAATAAATACGTTATAAGCAGTTGATAAGATTAAAAGGAGCCGGACGAATGTGTAAATACGCTTACCGGTCACTTGGAATCTATTAATCTCCTGTTTATCGTGAATAATAAGGAGGAAAAATAATGAAGTTCAGATTTCCACTTGGTATGGTGTTAGCTGCAATCATTTTTACGTTAATTGCAACACCAGTATCTGCGCAAATCGCAGACGGTACATATCAAGTGCCTTATGAAATGAAGGAACAGAGCAGTGACAACACGTCCATTGCCGATGGATATTTTGTTAGTCCTGCTACTTTGACGGTGGAAAATGGTGTACAGACTGTTTCGTTAACGGTAACTGGCAGTAATTATATCGAATCCCTTTCCACACCTGCTGGGGCAGTCAATGTAGTAAGCGAAGACTCCGCCAATGAAACGAGAACCGTGAGTTTTCGTGTAGATGGAGATCTATCTCAACCTTTAAACATGGACATGCATATTGTTGTTCCAGATTTATATGATACGGTCCATACAGCTCGTGCAGTATTCAATGCCAGCGGATTACCGCAAGCTGGTGCACAAGCAAGCACAGATGCAGGCGAGACAAGTACTTCCGGCGAAACTAGCGGTGCAACAGATGAATCTACAGCAAACGTCGGTGGCGAAGTAGTTGAAAATCCAAAAACTGGAGAGGAAACGCCAATCGTATTGTACACTGTCCTTTTATTAGTATCGGGAATCGCATTGATTTCCATTTGGAAATTCCGACCTGCACGTAACTAATTGAAGATACAAGGGAGAGAATGAAATGAGAAAATGGTTTCTTGCTTTAATTGTCGCATTATTAGCGCTGCCGTTATTCGGCACGTCTGTATTTGCGGAAGAGGAAGTTGTTTATGAGGACGGAGAGTATACAATAAATGCAGTAGCTCTTAAAAAAGATTCAGATGACCCTTCTGGTGCAGCTGGTTTCATAGATGAAAAAGCTGTATTGAAGATAGTGGATGGAAAAGCTACTCTGGTTATTACAGTGCCGCATAATGAAATGGCTGAAGTTACAGGTATTCAAATTGAAGGAATCGAAGCTACTGTAACCGAGGATGATGCTGCAAGGTCTATGGCATTTCCACTGGAAACTGTTAAAGCAGAACTTCACGCTCAAGTACAATATGAGGTTCCAGCGATTGGCATGAAAGGTGACGAACCATTCCGATTTATTTTAGAAAGATTGGACGAAATACCAGTTGTTGAAGAAGAACCAGAAGAAGATCCGACACCTGAACAACCAGAAGACCCTGCTGAACCGGAAGAGCCAGCAGAGCAGCCTGAAGAAGAACCAACTGAACCGGAGCAGCCAACAGAACCGGAAGATGAAAATGAGGCGGATGAAGAAGAAAAAGTGGATTCGGAATTCACTCCAGAGGAAGCATACACAATTACGTATGAATCCGATATTGCTCTAGATCGTTACTTCCATAACCCAGCTGCATTACTATATAAAGATGGAAAAACATATATCCAAATTGTTGGTAACATGGGACAGTTTATTGATTATCTGACAATCAATGGTGAGAAAGTCACGTTAAGTAATGTAGATAATAATGATCATTACATTGCCCAGTTCGAAGTTACTTCACTCGATGCAACATATGAACTTGGTATGTACATAGACACTCCGATGGGCTATATGGAACATACTGCAGAGATTTCGTTTGTAGAAGATACGAAACAGGAAGTCGACGTGGATAATTACACTCTATTAGCACCGGAGCAAGGTGAGAAGCCAGAAGAAAAACCTGAAGAAAAAGCTCCAGAAGAAGATGAAGACAAAGAAGAAACACCTAAAGAAGACGAAGATAAAAATAAAGAAAAGCCGACAAAACCTGAGAACCCTGCAAATGATGATAAAGACAACAAAGAAACACCTAAAGCACCAAAAAAAGACGATGGTCTAGTTCCAGATAAAGCGTACGAAATTAATTATGAAATCAAACATGAAACAGAGGATCGTCCATCTGCTGCAGACAGTTTCTTTGTTAAACCAGCTATTCTTTTAGAAAAAGATGGTGTCTACTACTTGCAGATCACTGTTAATGGAAGCGAATATATCAACTCTATCAAAAATGAGTTTGGCGAGTTTGTTTTCGTTCGGGAAAATATGGATGGTTCTGTTGTTTACCAGCTTAAGATTGACGGTAAATTAACGGATGAAATTATGCTTGATATGCTGCTTACAGTTCCAGGCGTTTATGAAAACCAAGCGCATTCTGCAAGACTCATACTTGATCCAAGCAGTATGAAAGCTATCGATGCAAGTAACTATCTGTTAGTTGCTTCCACAAATGAAAACGGTCCTGACGCTGAAAATGCCCAAGATCCGGAAGAAAATGCAGATGTAGCTCCAGAAGAAGATAATATTAAACCTGGTGGAAACAAACCTGGTAATAACAAACTGGATCCAAACACACCGGAAAAACCGCAATTTGGCAATTCAGATAACAATGGCGGCAAATCAACAAATACGAACACAAACTCAAGCGGACTTAACCCTAAAACAGGGGAAGAAACAAATGTCATGTTGTACATGCTGCTATTGATTGCATCTGCAATCCCATTAGCTGTTCAACTAAAAAGACGCTTTGTGTAAATAGGAACGAATATTATTTGTTCCAAGTGCAAGACGGGGCATGCAGAACCTGGCAAATGTCAGGTTCTGAATTGTCCCGACTTGTATTTTAACTCCCCAACTCTCTAGCGCTTCGGATTATTTCTCCTTCTATCCTTATATACATAATGATGCGCAACTTTTTAAACAGAGGTGTAAAGAATGAAAAATAAACTATATGTATGTTTAATGCTTTTATTTATTATTGTCTTAGCGGCTTGTGGATCGGATGAATCAGCAGCGAACTCTGATGCGAGTGCAGGCAAAGAGGAAGACGCAGAAACAACAGAGGAAACGGGGGCAGACGAAGAGGCTGAAGAAGCGGAACCGGCCCTCGAAACAGATGGTGATATCATCGCAACAACCGTAGCAATCGTAGAAATGATGGACGCACTGGAATTGGATCTTGTAGGGGTTCCGACATCTTATAAAGATCTCCCGGCCCGTTATGACGGTGTTACGGAAATCGGTATGGCAATGGATCCCGATATGGAAACGATCCTTTCCTTAAAACCGACAGATGTGCTTACCGTAACGACATTGACTGATTATGTACAGGATTCCTTTTCAGAAACAGACGTACCAGCTACATATATGAATTTAGATAGTGTTGAAAATATGTATGAAGAAATTGAGGCGCTTGGCGACAAATATAACCGGGAAGAGCATGCAGCTGAACTCGTTACAGATTTTGAAGAGAAATTAGCGGAAGTTGAAGCAAAGATTGAAGGAAAAGAATCTCCGAAAGTACTTATCCTTCTAGGTGTTCCCGGCAGTTACCTCGTCGCAACGGAAAATTCCTATGTTGGTGACTTGGTGCGCCGCGCCGGCGGAACCAATGCGATTGAGGATACAGACCTAGAGTACGTATCTGCAAATACAGAAGTATTACAACAGACCGATGCGGATATTATTTTACGAATGTCCCACGGGATGCCAGATGAAGTAGTGGAAATGTTTCATAAAGAGTTCCAAGAAAATGACATTTGGAGTCACTTTAAAGCAGTTCAAAACGATCGGGTCTATGATTTGGAAGAAACTCGTTTTGGTACTACAGCTAACCTTGCAGCCGTGGAAGCGCTCGAAGAGTTAGTTGGATTACTTCACCGGGAATTAGCAGAGTAGGGCTTACGAAAGAGGTTTTTTAGATGTACAAAAAGTTAATCAGTTTCATTGCCGTGCTTGGCTTGCTTCTCTTTGTAAGTCTTTATTCCATGATCACGGGCAGTATTGAAATTAGTCTAAGAGAACTTATTACTGGATTATTTACAGGTACGAATGAAAATGTGGAAATTATAAAAGACTTGCGCTTGCCACGGATTATTATCGCTTTGTTTGCAGGTGCTTGTCTCTCGGTTTCCGGTGTGCTCTTACAGGCCGTTTTACGGAACCCGCTTGCAGAACCGGGTATAATTGGGGTATCTTCAGGTGCAGGATTCGTTTCGATTGTGATGATCACCTTTTTCCCGACACTTTATTTCTATACGCCATTATTCTCTTTCATCGGTGGGGCGGCAGCATTCTTGCTCGTTTATCTGTTTGCATGGAAGTCTGGGCTCGATCCGCTCCGGATGATTCTCATCGGGGTCGCGATTAACGCATTGTTCACTGGACTTAGTCAATTGTTATCCGCGCAAAATGCAAGCAGCCTGATGTCAGGTATTTCCGTTGATGCATCGACACTCACGATGAAGACTTGGGATGATGTGGGGATTATCGTACTGTACGGGACGATTGGGCTTCTGCTCAGCCTGCTGCTCTATGCATGGTGTAACCATTTAGGCTTAAAGGATAAAACGTTGCGTAACCTCGGTTTCCAAGTGAACCGAGCGCGATTCACCATCTCTGTTGTCGCAGTCCTGCTTGCATCGATTGCAACAGCGATTGCTGGGATGTTCACCTTTGTCGGCCTGCTTGTCCCGCATATCGGACGTGTGCTCGTCGGTAATGACCATAAAGTGTTGATTCCGTTTTCAGCACTTGCGGGTGCTTTGCTTATTGTAACAGCAGACACGTTAGGACGGACAATCATGGCGCCAATTGAGATTCCGGCATCGATCATTATGGCCGTAATTGGTGGACCATTCCTGATATTCCTACTTAGAAAGAGTGATCGGATTTATGGAAATTAAAGATATAACTTTTGCCTATCAGGATAAAGTAGTAAGACTGCATGGGATTGAAACTGGTATTACGCCAGGGAAAATTACGACGATACTCGGCCCGAATGGTTCGGGAAAGTCAACGCTTCTTGGCGTCCTTACGAATAATCTCGCGCCCCAAAAGGGCAAGGTCATCTTAGATGGAAAAGTGATTAAACAATATAAACCGAAAGAACTTGCGAAAAAGCTTGGGGTAGTGCATCAGCAAAATAGCGCCCCGTCCGGGATGACGGTCGAGAAGCTTGTTTATTACGGAAGACTTCCCCACAAGCAAGCCTTCACGCAGCACGGAGACAAGGATGCGGAGAAGGTGGCCTGGGCGCTGGAACGTACCGGATTAATCGAAAAGCGCCATGCTCCGTTAGACAACCTATCCGGCGGTCAGCAACAACGGGCATGGATTGCGATGGCACTTGCCCAGGATACACCGTATTTATTTTTAGATGAACCAACTGCCAACTTGGATATCTTTTACCAATACGAAATACTTGAACTGGTAAAGGAGCTTTGTAAAGAGGAAGGACTCACGATTGTGATGGTACTCCATGATATCAATCAGGCGGTTCAATACAGCCATGAAATCATTGCGATGAAAAACGGCCGGATCATTTCCCATGGTAATCCAAGGGATATCGTAACAAGGCAATTGATGCAGGATGTGTATGGTGTAAATGTCGTTGTCAAAGATGACCCAGAGCTCGGCATGTATATCGTGCCGATTGGGATTTAACCGACTTAGGTGAGGTGGATGTTATGAACAATAAATTGAAACGTATACTGTCAATTGGAGTTACCCTCGTATGTGCAGGGGTTTTTGTCTATGCGGCCCATGGATTAATCAGTACGTATCTTGATTATCACAACAACAGTAAAACAATGGATGATCTCCAGCAGACTTTTTATGAAGGTGGAGGTTTTACGGAATGGGCGGATAATGACGGCGATGAGCTGAACGTCCGTTCCGGTTTCGATGTTTTGCTGGAAGAAAATGAAGAATTGGTTGGCTGGATTACAATCGACGGGACGCAAATAGATTATCCAATCCTTCAATCCGATAATAACTTTGATTATTTACGTCATGATTTTCATAATGACTATAATATTCTCGGCAGTATTTTTATGGATTTCCGGAATGATATTACATCTCTCGGTAAAAATACGATTGTTTATGGCCACCGGACGAAGGACCAATCGATGTTTGAAGGCTTGACGAAATACGAGGATCAGGCATTTTTTGAAGAGCATCAATCATTCACCTTTGATACGTTGTACGACAGTTATGAAGCGGAAATCTTTGCTGTTTATAATACGACGACGGATTTCAATTATATTCAAACCGACTTTGCAAATGATGAGGATTTTGACGCGTTATTAAATAAAATTGACGGGCATTCCTTGTATGACACAGGTGTGGATGTCACTGCAGATGATCATATCCTCACGTTATCGACATGTGATTATGAGTTGGATGAATTAACAGGAAGATTCGTTGTCCAGGCGAAGTTGACGAAAAAAGATAGTGGAGCGGTGCAGGCCGCGAAGTAAAAATCAGCAGGTCACTCATGGGAAGAATTCTTATGAGTGACCTGCTGATTTTTATTAGGATAATGAAAGACTTGTTTTGTACTCTTAGATTAAAGTGGGCGCTTAGGAGGGCTTTAAATAACCGAATGATACTCTTCCATCGAGGAAGCGTCGTTTATCGTGCCTTTAATTGCCTAGATGATGCTCTTATACTAGTTTCACCGTCGTTTATCAAGCTTTTAATCACCCCATCGACGCTCTTTTAACGACCAAATGTAATTTACAACCCGGCGTATTACAACCTACAGCAATCCAATCCACTGCCAATACGTGGCACTGAAAATAATAATGAGGAGATAGCCAATGACAGTTAATGGTATTCCGGATTTCAGGAAATCTTTTACCGTAAAGGTTCCTGTTCCGTAAGCAAGCATACTTTGCGGTGCGTTCACTGGAAGCAGGAATCCGAAGCTGACGACGAACTGCATAATAAGTACAAGCCCAATTGCGTTAAAGCTCGTTGCTTCCATACTGCCTGCAAGAGCGATGACGATTGGAATGAATGCAGAAGCAAGACTTGTTGCACTTGCAAAGCCAAGGTGGATCAGTATATTAAAAGCAGCAAGCAATGCAATCATCATCACGAGTGACATCGAATTAATTCCCATGGCTTCAAAGGAGTTTGCTGATAACCAGGATGCTCCTTCTGTCGACAAAAGAACAGTTCCAAGCGATACACCTGTAGCAAAAACAATCAATGTTCCCCAAGGCACTTTTTGTTGAACTTCTTTCCAGCCAAAAATTCCAACAATCGGAGTCAGCATGACAGCTACAGCGACAATCATAATTGTCGTGGAGTCGAATGGGTGAAGCAATCCTTCTGTTGACCAGAGGATAAGCAGGGCGAGTGCGATAATAATGAGTTTCATTTCTTTACCTGACATTTTACCCAACGCTTCTAGCTGTTTTTTAAGACTGATTCCTTGCGATATATCTGGAATATCAGGTTTGATGAGTCGGGTCATGACAAAATACAAGACAAATGACATGATAATCGCCCAAGGAGCTGCGTATAGGAACCATGCTCCCCATGTGATATCCATTCCGTATTCAGCTTGAATAAACCCTAAAGCGACCATATTCTGGGCAGCTGCTGTTTTAATCCCGATATTCCAGATTGAAATAGACTGCACAGCTGTAATCATTAATAAAGCCGCAAGCCTACTTTCTTTTGCTAGTCCAAAAGCTGCAACAATTCCGAGTAAAATCGGTACGAGCGTTCCAGCTCTTGCAGTTGCACTTGGGACAAACAGCGCTAAAATGAAACTCACTAGAATCGTTCCCATTACGAGTCTGCCAGGTTGTGTACCTACTTTAGATAAGATGTATAAAGCGATCCGCCGGTGCAGTCCGGTAATCTCCATCGCTGCTGCAAGAACGAGTGCGCCACCGACGAGCAGGACAGCAGTAGAGCTGAATCCCCCAATTGCCAAACTAAGAGCTTGGCTTGTGCCGTATGTTACCGATGGGTCTTCAATTGTCGGGGATAAACCGATGAATAATGCAAGTAAACTGACGATCATCACCGCGCTTACTGGATATGTTACAGCTTCCGTTATCCAGAGAATGACAGCAAATGCGAGCACTGCGAGTGCACGTTGTCCGGCTACAGGTAATGTTTCCGGGTTAGGTAAGAACAAGATGATGAACATGACAGCAGTTGCGATAAGTAGAATGACGAAACTTTTCTTATTGATCTTCATGTGCTGATTCCTCCTCGAAATCGAACAGTGTCTATTGGCATGATCTGATTCTAGCTTCATTATACAGTAAGGAAAGGTGCTTACCTGACATCTCTCTGACAATTTGTTAAACTTTTACGACTAATTTACACTTCCCTAAAGTTGTAAAAGGAAAACGGAAACAGAAAAAAGGTTAAGCCATGTAGGGCCTAACCTTTTGAGTTCATTTATTATACTTTAAAGCACCATTTGGTTCTGGAATTTCGTTTGGTTCGAGCTGGTTCATTTTACAGAAATGCAAAAAGAATTCTTCCGCAAGTTGTTTTTCATTTGGATCTTTTTTGAGTGATACGATATCTCTCAAAATTTGTGCAGCCCAAATATTATCGAAATAACGATATTTCCCAGTGTTCCATGTCATGCGGTGCGGGTATTTTTCATTAATATAATAATTCCAAAACAGCATGTCTTCGGCTTCTTCGTCGGAAAGTTTTAATCGAAGTTCAGAATGAGCAGGAATGAGCCCGTCTTCTGCGAGTCTCCCGATAAATGTTTCTTCTACCATGTATAGCCCGACGATTTTACGTTCGTTTTCATCTTCTTCATCATCCCGTTTGGTAAGCAACACGAGGCTGTTTTGATGGAGACGAACGGGCTTGTTCGGATTCCCTTTGTTTTTACCGCTTCTAATTTCGCCAGCGAATACTTGCCAATCGGCAAATGCTTGCTCTTCTTCTGTATCCTCAAGCCAAAATACAAGTTGGGATTTTTCATGAAGCCGGTGGTTTTTCAATAATTTCTTAAGTTCATTCTTGCGTTGCTGTTCTAAAATACGCTGTGCTTGTTCTTCTTCCCGTTCTTTTTCCAGTTGTTCCTGTTTTGCTTCAAACTTTGTAATAGCTTGTTTTAATGTTGCTTGTGCTGAATCATCCTTGAGCTTTAAAAACTTTCCAAAGGCATCAGGAAAAACAAACTTCTTCGTTTCCTTATCAAAATCAATCGTTACAAACTCATCATCTTGGTCCACAATATTACCTTTACCGAAACTTTTGTGCATGACCTTTTTGTCAATCAGATTCATTTTTCCACTCCTTTAGATTATGCCCACGACATTCTTTTCGAGCGATACGACTTCTGCAAGTATGTTTACCGGTCCAACAGCGGGGGAGTTTTGGGATGAAAATAGAGCATCCCAATTCAAAACTCAATGAAGATGCGCTGGAAAAGTATCATCGTAAAATTACTACAACTATAGTATATCACTTTTTAGTGAAAAACACAAGTTATCTATTGACATGGACATTTTATCTGTTGTATAATGAAAATCTTTTGGCATTAATATTTCAACTGTCCCTTCCAAGCAAATCTTACAATCAAGCGAAGTTATCCCAATTACTTCCATAGATCCCATGGTTAATTAAATTATTAATCAGTTTGGCCATTGCATGTGGTGGTTCTTCCATGCCGCCGAGCAGCCACATCTTCAATACATGCACACTCCCACTAATGATAAAAGCGCTCATATAAGAAGAAAGTGGTTGATTGGCATTTTCCGTGTCAATCCATTCGTTGCGGATGGAGGTCTGTGCGACCTCTCTTACTTTCCGTTCAAAAGAGGTCTCTCCGCTGGCATTTAATAAGATGATTAATTCTTCTTGCTTGGCTGCGAAATAGCTGATTAGCTTCTCGGTCATGCGCAGTGCGTCTTCTTTTTCCTGTAAGTTATATGTATCAATATATTGCTTCATATCAGAGACGATCTCATTTTCAATCGTCTCAAGAAGTTCAAATTGGTCGCTGTAGTGCGCATAGAAGGTAGAACGGTTAATATCTGCACGCTCACAGATTTCTTTTACCGTGATGGAGGAGAAGCTTTTTTGTTTCAACAATTGGAGTAAGCTTTTCCTTAAAACCATTCGTGTATATTTCTTTCTGCGATCTAGTTTTTCAGAAGTCATATTTTTGTCACCTTTCTAACCGGAGTTATCCAACATTTTAATTAAAAACGTTGGATATTAGACGGATTTTATCGAACTGACTGTTGATAAACCAACATCGTGTTTTATATAATAATATCGTGACATTTTTAAAATGTAAAGGCAGGGGAACAGAGAGGATGAACCACGATAAATATTGCAGCCTGGATTATTGAAAAAAGAAAGTCAATTGTCATTACGTTCGTAAGTCTTGCTGTTATTAGTGTCATCCTTCAATTTTTCGTTTCGGTTAATTATAATATGGTAGATTATCTCCCGGATAATGCCCAATCAACCGAAGCGATTGAAGTGATGGAGGAAGAGTATGGGGGAGCAATCCCGAATACGAATGTAATGATTTATGATGTTTCCTTGCAGGAAGCACTTGTTTTTAAAAAACAACTCGAAGCAATCGATGGCGTGACGGATGTGCTCTGGCTTGATGATGTCATGGATATCAAGACTCCGATTGAAATGGAAGACCCAGATGTCGTCGAGGGCTATTATAAAAATAATAATGCACTCTTTTCTTTTGTTGTCCGTGACGGGGAAGAGGTGCGGATTACCGATGAAATTTATGAATTGATTGGTGAAGAAAATGCGATGGCTGGGGAAGCGATGGATACAGCGACACAGCAAAAAATGGCTTTTACCGAAACGATGTATGCAGCAGCATTGCTCGTACCAATCATCATTATTATTCTTATTCTTTCCACGACCTCTTGGGTCGAACCGTTCTTTTTCTTAACGGCAATTGGAATTTCGGTTCTGTTTAACCTTGGAACGAATATCTTTATTGGTGAAATATCGTTCGTGACACAATCCGTTGCACCAATTCTGCAGCTCGCCGTGTCACTGGATTATGCGATATTCTTACTGCACAGCTTCTCCGATTACCGGGAAAAGGTCGGGGATCCGAAAGAGGCGATGCAGCTTGCGATCAAGCGTTCATTCCCGGCAATAATCGCTAGTGCATCAACAACCTTCTTCGGATTTATCGCACTAAGCTTCATGAACTTTGAAATTGGTTCTGACCTTGGGTTCAACCTTGTAAAGGGAATCATCTTTAGCTTTATTAGTGTGATGGTCTTCTTGCCGGCATTTACGATTATGTTTTACAAATGGATTGATAAAACAAAGCACCGTCCGTTTGTTCCTAGATTGAACAAGGTAGGAAAAGGACTATTAAAATTGAGATTTCCCGTATTCGTCCTTGTCATTCTATTAATTGTTCCAGCGTTTTTAGCACAAAGTCAAACCGACTTTATCTATGGCATAGGGGAGCAGCCAAAAGAGACGAGAGCAGGTATGGATATTGCAAAAATCGAAGGAGAGTTTGGGAAAAATACGCAGGTCGTTCTTCTCGTTCCTAAAGGTGATATCGGCAAAGAGGAGCAGCTCACACAAGATCTATTAGGAAATGACGAAGTGAAAAGCATCATGAGTTATGTTACAACAGTCGGCGCAGCTGTTCCGCCTGAGTATTTAGATGAAGAAGTAACGGAACAATTCTATTCGGAAAATTATAGTCGATTTATTTTAAATACGACAACGGAAGATGAAGGGGAGGAAGCTTTTTCATTTGTAGAAAAGGTGGATGAATCGGCATCAGCATATTACGATGATTTTTATATGCTAGGTGAGAGTGTCACGCTCTACGATATAAAATCTGTTGTGACGGAAGATAATACGTTTGTGAATGTCATGACAATTGTAACCATTGCTCTCGCACTTATTGTGGCATTCAAGTCATTATCATTCCCGATTGTCCTATTGCTCACGATTCAGGCATCGGTATGGATTAACTTGGCGATTCCATACTTTACGGAATCTCCGCTTGTGTTTGTCGGGTATCTTATCGTAAGTACGGTGCAGCTAGCGGCAACGATTGATTATGCGATATTGCTGACAGAAGACTATACGTTGAAACGGAAAGAAATGCCTGTCTTTCAGGCTATTAAACAGGCACTGAATGATAAGTTCTTCGCTATTCTTATCTCGGCGTCGATTCTTTCCAGTGTCGGCTTCATCCTCTGGCTTACATCGACGAATCCAATTGTGTCGTCGATTGGACTCTTGCTTGGCAGGGGAGCATTGCTAGCGTTCCTATTAGTGATTATTTTCCTGCCGGCATTACTCGTATTATTTGATAAAGTAATTGAAAAAACGACATGGAAAGCGAATTTCTACAAGGAGGAGCGATAATGAAAAGTATGAAGAAAATTTTAATTTCCTTACTCTGCTTATTCCTCGTGCTGCCTTGGCTTGCACCGTTTACGGCTGCTTCTAATCATCAGAATGAGACTGAAATTGAAGCGGAAGATGCAGGAGAAACAGCTGGTAAAGATGAAGTGGTTTATGCAACATTAAGTCCCTCTGGTGCAGGAAAAGAGCTTTATATCGTTAATAGTCTCGAAGTAACGGAAGCGGGCGAGATTGCTGATTATGGAGCATACTCGAATGTGAAGAACCTTACCGATTTATCTGAGATCAGCCAATCCGGTGATGTGGTTGAAATGAGTGCATCTGTTGGGAAGTTCTATTACCAAGGTACGTTAGATCATACAAACTTGCCTTGGGATTTCAAGATGACGTACTACCTTGACGGGGAAGAAGTGACACCGGAAGAACTTGCAGGAAAAGATGGAACCCTTGAAATAGAGATTGATACAAGTGAAAACGAAGCGATTGACCCCATCTTTTATGAAAACTATTTACTCCAGATATCTTTTGCGTTTGACGGAGAGAAAACAAGTAATATTGAAACAGATGAAGGTATTCTGGCAAATGCAGGAAAAGACATCCAAGTAACTTATACGGTACTGCCGGAAGAAGAAGCGGTATTATCGGTGACAGCTGATGTAACAGATTTTGAACTAGCTAGTATAGATATATCGGCTATCCCGCAAAATATGTCGATCGATGCGCCGGATACAGATGAATTCACAGCGGAGATTGGTACACTTGCTGATGCTTTGCAATCAATTGATGATGGCGTTCTTGAATTGAAGGGTGGAGCAACAGAACTACACGAAGGGACGACGGCATTACAGAGCGGTTCAACCGAATATAAAGAGGGAATACAGGCTTTAAATAACGGTTCCGGGGAGCTTGTGAGTGGTTCGAAAGCTATTCAAGACGCACTGGCAACGATTGATCAATCACTTGGCGATACAGGTGGTATTGACGGCGGTGATTTTAATATGATGACAGAAGGCCTCGAGGAATTTGCCAGTGCACTACGAGAAATTAAAAATGGCTTAGTTGAATTAAAAGATGGATTCGGTGCAGCTTATGAAGCACTTGATGAGGCCATTACAGCAATTCCCGGACACGAAGTTAGTGAAGAAGAAATCATTGCATTAAAACAAAGCAATGCAAACCAAGATACGGTGGATAAACTGCTTGAAGTGTATACTGCGGCATTAACGGTTAAAGGAACGTATGAACAGGTGAAAGACGGATTTTCCGCAGTTACAAGCACACTGGAAACAATGATAACATCCTTGGAAACGATTGTAGGTTCAATAGAGGAACTGATTGCTGGATTCAATGAATTCCTTGAAAAAATGGACCCGACGAGCGGATTAAAGGAATTACAAGAAGGAATTTCTACCCTATCAGCTAACTATCAAGCGTTCCATTCCGGGCTTGTTACGTATACGGAAGGCGTCGGAGAACTTGCTGCAGGCTATACGGAAATCGATGCAGGTATTGGTGAATTAAATAATGGTACCGGTGAGCTGGCAAGTGGTGTTTCCGAACTTCGGGATGGCACGGATGAACTTGCAGAAGCGACGCAGGATATGCCGGAACAGGTAACAGAAGAAATTGATGAAATGCTCGCCCAATATGATAAGTCCGATTTTGAAGCTGTTTCATTTGTGTCCGACAAAAATGAGGAAGTAAATTCGGTTCAATTTGTTTTAAAAACGGAACCGATTGAAAAAGCAGAGGAAACAGATGAAGCGGAAGAAGAATCGGAAAAGAAATCACTTTGGGAACGGTTTTTAGATTTATTCAGATAAAAAAGATGCACCTTCATACTGGGTGCATCTTTTTTTTCGTTATTATCACGCATTAACGGTCTGTAATCCCCCACCTCTAAACACGATGGACATCTAAGATGTGAAGATGGGGGATAAACAGTTCGTAAATCCCTGATTCTGTTCAACCAACATTCAGCGGGGGAAAGCCCCCTCAATGAAGTAGTTTCACTTTATAAGGAACTTTTTTCTGAAGTAGATTGCATATGCTCCGCTTTGATTTGCTCAAGCAAAGTTTGATCGGTGAGTAGCCGGTAACCGGTAGTTGCTAACGCTTTGGCACCGTTTAGGAGTGCGTGATCTCCAAGCTTGGATTTGGCTGCTTCCCGAAATTCAACTGTATGAGCAATAAGATCATCGGGACCGATTTTAATATAGCAATGGGCGGTTGGAATTTCGTAACTAATGTTGCCAGCGTCCGTCGAAATCTTCCCTTCCGTTTCTTGAATAACGAGTTCTTCTCCAACATCTGTTAACTCCTCTCCAAGTACTTCATCTAGCAGGGGAGTAATGACAAAGTCTTTTACTTCATTTTGGAACCGCTCGATTTCCACTTTCGCACCAGTGGCAAGAGCTGCCCCTTCAGCGACTGCGCGGACTTTCGCTGCAACGTTCTCCGTCTTTTTCCATGAGTCTGCCCGGATAAAAAAGCGGGCAGCTGCGTATTCTGGAATAATATTCGGTGCATCACCGCCATCTGTAATAATGCCGTGAATCCGAACGTCTTGAGGTAGCTGCTGTCTTAATGCACTGATACCGTTAAACAATTGGATAACTGCATCAAGTGCATTGATACCTTCTTCTGGAGAAGTTGCCGCATGGGCGGATTTTCCGTAAAATTTAAAATCAAGTGGTTCGACAGCGAGTGTATCTTGAGAAAGCGTCGTTTTACCACCTGGGTGGAGCATGAGTGCAGCATCGATATCTTTCAAGTAGCCATGCTTTACAAAGCTCCCTTTCGCACTGCCATTCGGTCCACCTTCTTCAGCAGGCGTCCCGAGCACAACGACTCGTCCACCTGTATCCGAGACAACTTTTGAGAGTGCTATTGCCGCGGCAATGCTTGATGTTCCGATAATATTATGCCCGCATGCATGGCCAAGACCTGGGAGGGCATCATATTCTGCAAGGAATGCGATAGTAGGGCCAGGCTTTCCGCTCTCTTTTATCGCGTAGAAGGATGTTTCATGGCCAGCTACAGCTTTATCAACCTTAAACCCTTCGTTGCTTAAGTTTTTAATATGTAAATCACTTGCGAAAAACTCTTGATTACCGATCTCAGGTTTTTCATGTATGGAGTGACTTGTTTGGATATAATGTTCTTTATTATTTTCTATCGATTGCATTAACGCATCTTTCACAGCTTTTGTCATTGCCACTTAAAACTCCTCCTTTTTAAATCAACAATCTCACTTAATAAAACCAAAGCACCCCCAACCTTGTCAAGCCCTTGTAACAACTCATCACTCTCATTCAGCGTAAGTGTGCCTAACTCCGAAACTCACTTCTGGAGGTCCGCAGTCCAGACACCTCTCGCACCTGCTGAGCGGCTGGTGAGCCTCCCGCAGGAGTCTCGAGGTGTCTGGACTGCTACCAGGAAAGGCCGAATTTGAATCACTGTTTAATGTTCTGGAAAAAGTATACTCCTTATCGTGGCGGAATAACTTCTATTTAAAATAACCAGACATAGAAAGTTGAAGGATTGTGCAAGATAGAAGGAAAGAGCAATTCGATTGACGGGTTATTAATAATAACTTACTATTGAGTTGTAATTAAATTTAAAAAGAATAGGATGATTGAGATGACAAAAGTAGGTATTGTAATTGGAAGTATCCGTAATAATTCATTCTCCGAGCAGCTTGCTAAAAATATTGTAGAGTTCTTCCCAGCAGGTTATGAAGCAGAATTTATCGAAATTGCAGATCTACCACTTTATAACCAGGATTCTGATGATAATATCCCGGAAGTTTATACAACTTTCCGTAATACAATAAAGGCCCTTGATGCTGTTATATTTGTAACACCAGAACATAACCGCTCCATCCCAGCTGCACTTAAAAATGCTCTTGACGTTGGTTCACGTCCTTATGGTTCAAATGTATGGGACGGCAAACCAGCTCTAATTGTGAGCCAGTCTCCAAGTAATTTAAGTGGATTCGGTGCAAACCACCACTTGCGTCAAGTGCTCGCATTCCTAAACATGCCAGTTGTACAGCAGCCAGAAGTATATATTGCAAATGTCCACGAATTGCTTGGTGAAGACGGAAAGATTACAAATCAGGATACAGTAGGATTCTTGCAATCCATAGTAGAAGCTTATGTTGCTTTCGTAAAGCGTCACGAAGCGTAAGAAAGCTTTAACCTAATCTTTAAATTCCATCCCATCAAAAAAAGGAAATGACGTAGTAGCCATTTCCTTTTTTTGATTACGTTCTATTCCAAAAACGCATCTGTGCAATTGCCGATACATACTCCTCACCGAAATTTGGATTATTCGCTGCAAATATAACACCTGCTAGGTTATTTCCAGCTGATGACTGAATAAAGCTTTGTCCGGTTGTTGCAATGCCAATTGGTTTATAATGCCTATATGCTACATGAACAAACTCTGTCACGTCAGTATTGAATTTCCTCTGGTTTCTAGCATTTCCGCCAACGACATATAGTGAGTCTACGAGATAGGGACTCGAGGTAAGAAATGTTTCATCCACTTTGAGCTCTGTGCCATTAGATCCTGTAACGGTACCGAGTGTTTCACTTACAATAACGACAAATACGCGATAACGTTCAAGGGTGTTCAGTACGCTGGATACTTCATTATAATTAAAACCATCGCCAATCAATACACCGACTTTTTGTGTAGCAGCATATTTAGGGGTGTTTGCTTGGCTCAGGGAAGGGTAGCTTGTGGAAACAGGAACATTCGTCCCACTAGGACGGTTAACCCCAATATTATCAGCAATAATATTTGCTAACTCCTTATCAACGTTAACAAGAAGATCAACAACCTGCTGCCTGACAAATTCTCTTTTCACACTTCCAACCTGATAACTAAGCCCGTCAATCGTATGCTGTTTTTCAATAGGTGTTAGACTATTCCAGAAAATTCTTGGCTGTGAAAAGTAATCATAGAAAGATTCGCTTCGATTCCGAGTGACATGCCCTTCAACTTTCGCTGGATAATGTGCATATCCGCCTTCCTTAGGAGGCGTTGTATATGGTGTGTTATTTGCGATTGAGTTTCTATGATAGTTTACTTGATCGACATCAATACGGTATCTCATAAACCCTTGCCGCTGGTTATTATGGAACGGACAGATCGGTCGGTTAATCGGCAGATCCTGGAAGTTAGCTGAACCAAGGCGGTGATACTGGGCCGTTTGGTAAGCAATCAACCTACCTTGCAAGACAGGGTCATTCGAGAAGTCTATTCCTGGAACAACGTTTGCTGGGTTAAATGCTACTTGTTCTAATTCGGCAAATTCATTGTCCACATTTTTATTTAATGTCATTTTACCAACAAGCTGGACAGGTATAAGTTCTTCTGGCCAAAACTTGGTAGGATCAAGAACATCAAAGTCGTATTTGAATTCATCATCAAGCGGTATGAGTTGAACACCTAGTTCATATTCCGGATAAGCTCCACGATTAATTGCTTCCCTGAGATCCCGGCGGTGGAAGTCTGGATCGAGCCCCCCTATTTTTAGTGCTTCGTCTTGCAGTAAAGAATGCACACCAAGAACCGGTTTCCAAACAAATCTTACAAAGGTAGCCACCCCATGTTCATTAACAAAGAGATACGTATTAATGGACCAAGATTCCATCATGCGATAGCTTCGTAAAATACCTCGCTCAGACATGATCCATAATACCATGTGCAGGGATTCTGGATTATTTGCTACATAATCCCAAAAGTTGTCGTGGGCCCCAGAAGCTGTTGGGATATCCGAACGTGGCTCGGCCTTGTATGCATGTATCACATCTGGAAATTTCATCGGATCTTGGTTAATTAACACAGGCATGGCAATGGTCGTTAAATCATAATTTCCTTCTTCTGTATAAAATTTTGTTCCCCAGCAGCGTAAATCTCGTGCAGTGTCATAAGAATCTTTGCCGCCTTGTACAGTAGAAAACCGGACAAATACAGAAGTCTTTTTCCCAGCCTCCTGTAAAAATCCAGCTTTTGTAAATTGTTTCATGGATTCATAGCATTCGAATTCTCCGTGTGCCCCGTACCCCCTTGCATGAACGACCCTTTCCGGTATCCTTTCTTTAACAAAGTGTGTCATCTTTTCAAAGTAATGAAAGTCCTCTAATAAACCTGGTCCACGCTCTCCGGCAGTTAAAATTTCTTCATCATTGGATACCTTTAACGATTGATTGGTAGTCATTGGTTTTCCAGTATTTTTAACACGGAATTCATTCAACTGTTCATTTTTTTCGTTTTCAGTGTTGGAACTTTGATTTCTTGATGGTTTATTATCCATTTATTAAACACCCGCCTTATCCGTCTAAATTACAATCCCATTTATATTGCTATGCTCTGTGATTAGAACTAGAACTTAACCATCAAACTAAAATAAAGCACTCGCTTTCATTCAGCGTAAGTGTCTGAAACTCACTTCTGGAGGTCCGCAGTCCAGACACCTCTCGCTTTCCGCGGGCGGCTGGTGAGCCTCCTCGCGGGCAAGCCCGCTGCGGGGTCTCACCAAGCCTATCCTCCCGCAGGAGTCTCGAGGTGTCTGGACTGCTCCCAGCAAAGGCCGAATTTAGATCACTGTTTAATATTCCAGGAATTGAATCCTTATCGCGACGGAATAATTTCTATTTAAAATAACCATCTTACCAGTTCAGTTGCCCGGTGGACGGTGACTCCTGCGGGAACAGCACGAGCCTGGAGACCCCGCAGGGCGGAAGCCCGAGGAGGCTCCAGCAGTGCCCGCGGAAAGCATCCGTCCACCGGGAAACTGAACGGTGATTAGAACTCCAGTCTAGAGAATGCGCAAAATACTTACACTGAATAAAAGTGATTTTTTGATTTGGTGTCGTGGTTGGGTCGGGGTGAGAAATAACCGTCTCATTACTAGGTTGGATTATTCATGAATGGCCAAAAATTTTCATAAACATTTCATAAAGAAAGATGAATTCTATGGTAAAATAGGAGGAGAGGTTATTTTGAAATTAGGTGATGGCAATCAGTAATCTAAGACGATGGATTTATATTACACTAGGACTTATTTCTTTCGGAGTTGGGGTAGCTGGAACGATACTGCCAGTACTGCCGGGAGGACCTTTCTTCCTATTTGCTTCATATTGTTTCACAAAGAGTTCGGAACGTCTCGACAGATGGTTTAAAAGCACATCATTCTATAAACAATATGTAGACCGCTACTTCATTAAACGATATATGACAAGATGGGAAAAAATTCGGATCAATCTTATTGCCGATTTTTTTATTATCCTTTCTGTAGTGATGATTGATATACTTATTATTCGGATCATCATGATTACACTAGGACTTATCAAACATTACTACTTCATTTATCATATTAAAACAATAAAACCGGAAGAAATTGAGCTAGTTATGGATAAATAGAAACAAGCAGGATCGTCAGCGATATGCTGACGATCCTGCTTGTTTTTATTTGGCATCCGTAGTACAAAGAAATAAGAGGGGGAATGATCATGAAAAAGGTTTATTTAATTGATGGAGCAAGAACAGCTTTCACAGCATTTGGTGGTTCTTTCGCTGGTGTAACAGCAACAGAGCTTGGAACCGTAACAGCGAAAGAAGCCTTAAAGCGATCGAATGTTGCGTCGGAACAGGTTGACCATGTGATTTACGGGAATGTTATCCATTCCGAGACAAATGCGGCATACATCGCGAGACATATTGGACTGGAAACAGGTGTGCCAAAGGAAGTCCCCGCTTATATTGTGAACCGGCTCTGTGGTTCCGGGCTGCAATCCATTGTTTCGGGTGTGCAGGAAATATTGCTGAACGATGCAGAAATCGTCCTCGCTGGCGGGGTGGAAAATATGTCCCAAGCACCATATGCGAATTTCGAAAAAAGATTCGGTGGCGCAAAACTCGGTGAATTAAAATTCCATGATATGCTTCTATCTACATTATTTGATGAATATACTGGATTTGGTATGGGGGTAACTGCGGAAAATCTTGCAAAACAATATAATATTTCCCGGGTGGAACAGGATGAATATGCAGTTCTTTCCCATGAGCGTGCAAGAAAGGCAAAGGAGTCCGGCCGTTTTAATGAAGAAATTGTTGCTGTAGACGTGAAATCAAGAAGGAAAACGGAATCCATTGTCCAAGATGAACATATTAAACCGGATACGACATTAGAAAAAATCAGTGGATTGCGCCCATCATTTAAGAAAGATGGCACGGTAACTGCTGCCAATGCTTCGGGGATCAATGACGGAGCAGCAAGTGTTGTCATTGCCTCAGAACAAGCGGTAAAAGAGCGGGAATTACAACCGCTTGCTGAAATCGTTTCTTGGGCCGCATCAGGTGTCGACCCATCAGTTATGGGAATTGGGCCGGTTCCGGCAATGAAGAAAGCGTTGGAGAAAGCTGGACTTACACTTACAGATATTGATTTCGTGGAAGTAAATGAAGCTTTTGCAGCCCAATATCTTGCCGTGGAGAAGGAGCTTGGACTTGATAGAGAGAAAACGAATGTTAACGGCGGAGCGATTGCTTTAGGCCATCCAGTTGGAGTAAGCGGTACTCGTCTAGCATTATCCGCAGCTTATGAACTAAGAAACAGGGATAAGGAATATGCACTTGTCAGTCTTTGTATCGGAGGCGGTCAAGGAATTGCGATGGTTATGAAAAGAAGTTAAGGAATCAGGTGACATTTTGCTCAAATATGTATGGAGATTTTTTACAATCTTTGCGATGTGGCTAACATTAAAAACATGGAAAGATACGAATCATGTAAAAATAAACAGAATAGAATTTAAAACAAACAAGCTCAGGCCTAGTCAATCTTTACGGATTATTCAACTGAGTGATATGCATAATAAAAGGGCTTGGAATATTCATCAACGTTTACTTCATAAAATAAATAGATCATCACCGGACATTATCGTGATCACAGGAGATCTGATCGACCGGCGGACAAGGAACTTCAAACAGATATTTAATTTTCTCGATCAGCTGATCAATATGCACATTCCGATTTACTTTGTTACAGGAAATCATGAATGGGGAAATAGAAAGAGAAAAAAATTCATGAAACAATTAAGGAAACGGAATATAACGATTCTAGGAAATGAAAGTACCCGGATTCAAGTTGCAGGTATTCCGCTCACTCTTGTTGGCGTCCATGATAGTTCCACGCATCATGAAAATGTGGAGGAGGCATTTCAACAGATAAGTGAAACCGGGTATACGATTCTTTTATCCCATTCTCCCTATGTGATTAAGACGTATCCGAATCTTCCGGCGGATCTCGTATTAAGTGGTCATACGCATGGCGGTCAGGTGCGCTTGCCGTTCATTGGCGCTGTCATATCTCCGGGAGGTGGAGTGTTTCCAGAACTTGATAAAGGGACGTGTGAATGGAAGCGGAATAGGTATATCTACGTAGATAGTGGGTTAGGTACGAGTATGATACCTGTTCGCTTTCTGAATCAAAGTCAGATTAGTCTTATTGAAATTAATGGGGACAATTAGGCAAACACCTAACTGTCCTTGTTTTCATTTGCAGCGATTTGAATAGCGGCTTCTGCAAATTGTTCGAGTTGCTCGATATCTTCGTTGGATGGTGTTAAGTCAACTTTAAAACGAACTGGTGCAAGCTTTGCTCCAAGAAACTTTAGCTTATCTCCCATTAAGTCGACAGATAAACAAAATTCATCATAAGCAGTATCACCAGATCCAAACACAGCGAATGTCGTCGTTCCTAAATCTGCATCATCCAATTCATCATAAAAATCTTCTGCTTCAAACGGAACTTCCCCGTCATCGGATGAGTGGGTCCCGATAAATACAGCATCGTAGTCGGATAATTCATCAACATCAATTGGGTCGAAGTCGAAGGTCCTGATTTCTACGTCATGCTCTTTATATTCAAGATAGCCGGCAATTGCCTCTGCCATCATTTCTGTATTCCCTGTTGTAGAAATATAAAGTAGTAATATATTTGCCATTATAATCCCTCCATCTTCCATTGTTTATTTTAACGTATAAATCGAATCCGTTTCAATAAAAGGACATTCTAGAAAAATATTATTATCTGTTCTACAAAATGGAAGGAAAAAAGGGTTTAGGTCTTTTTAATCACATTAATTTGTCAAGAACCTTTAAGAAATGGATGAAGCTGCCGATATAAGATAGGTAGACTTACAGAAATACATAACATAATAACCAACACATATAGAGAGAAGTGAAGTGATTGAAGAAGAAAGAAGCACAAAAGAAAAATAAACGGCAAAAATTTACAGCAGGTCTCCGCATGCAATTAACGGTTCCCTTCGCTATATTAATTGTTCTTGCGGTGGGAATTGTCGCCTTTGTTAGTTATAATTTCAGTGTACGGACGACTACAGATGAACTATCTAAAAATGTGGAACAGCAAATGATTAGTGTGAATCACACATTTGATATGTATTTTGGCTATATGGAAAATGCTTTGACTCGAATGGCATCGAATTCAACATTACGTAGATTTAGCGGGGATAATTTCAGTGAACTATTTTCCTATTTGCAAGAATCGAGTTTGGCGAGTGATGATTTAAAGGCTACATTTGCAGGTTACGATGATAGTGAAGAAATCATTATTTATCCTCATGATAATGCGATAGAGGATGTTAACCCGAAAGAACGGAATTGGTATACGGAAGCAGTAGAACAGGATGGAGGAATTGTTTGGACCGAGCCGTACGAAGATGCTCTTTCAGGGGATATCGTCATTACAGCTGCAAAAGCTTTTTACGAATATAATCAACTCGTTGGCGTGGCGGGGATTGATGTTCATACAAATGCCTTGTTGAATTTAATTAATGATATTCAAATTGGAGATAACGGGTATGCAGTTGTTTTGGACGAGGCTGGAAATTTCGTTACGAATCCCGATGAAACACGGATTGGAGAAAATGTAGCAGAGGAAAATTTCTATCAGGAGATACTTGCTGCAGGTGAGCAAGGTATGATTGAGACGAATGTAAACGGAGAATCCTTAACCATCGGTTTTATTAAAAATTCGACAACCGGGTGGATTATTGCAGGATTTCTCGATGAGAATGAATTTGCAGATAAAGCAAGTGCTGTTATGTTACCGATCTTTATTACGCTGCTTATCGTGTTAGTTCTAGCGATAATTGCTGCAGCAATCATTTCCAATCGTTTGATTAATCCGATTCAGGAATTGCAACAATCAATGAAGCGAGTGGAAGAGGGAGATTTAACAGCGACGAAGGTTATTCCCCGG
This sequence comes from Oceanobacillus alkalisoli, assembly GCF_022213125.1. Classification (NCBI taxonomy): domain Bacteria; kingdom Bacillati; phylum Bacillota; class Bacilli; order Caryophanales; family Bacillaceae; genus Oceanobacillus; species Oceanobacillus alkalisoli. The sequence continues at coordinate 61,333 of NZ_JAKNRA010000007.1, forward strand.
AAGGATGAAATTGGTGCATTAAGCAAGAGTTTCAGCTTTATGGTGAATGAAATGCGCAATGTAATCGATCAGATATCCCATAGTTCATACAAAGTATCGGATGCTGCCGAAAATCTTGTCGCAAGTTCAGAAGAAAATACGGCCTCTGCAAGTGAAGTTGCCCGGACGATGGAAGAGATTGCTGCTGGTGCAAGTAATCAAGCCGACTTAAATGAACAGAACACAAAAGCGTTCCAATCTTTATCAGAAATGATTCAGGAAATTAAAGAAAAGAATGAACAAATCTTTGCTAAAGCTGAGGACATGGGGCGGTTTTCCAGTACTGGGGTAAAATCAATCCAGGCGCTTGCAACCCGATCTGCTGAAACGTCAGAAGTGGCGCAGCAGGTTGTGACCGCGATTGAACAATTAAATGAGAAATCGGCAAATATTAATACCATCGTTGACAAGATTGCAAACATTGCAAGCCAAACAAACCTGCTTGCCCTAAATGCGTCCATCGAGGCAGCACGTGCCGGGGAACATGGTCATGGCTTTGCCGTTGTTGCAAATGAAGTTGGTAAGCTTGCAGAACAGACGACAGACGCCTTGAAAGATGTTGGAGCAATTATTGCTGAGATGCAGGAAGAAACAAAGCAATCAGTTGGAATCGTAGAACAAACAATGCGTTTATTTGAACAGCAAACGGAGAGTGTCGGTGAAACTGGACAAGCTTTCCTTGCTATTTCTGGTTCAGTGAATGAGAACAGCCAAATGGCAGAACAGATTATGAAGCTTACGAATTCGATTGTAGAAATGGAAAAAGAACTCATTCAGAACACGGAAAATTATGCGTCAATCAGTGAGGAAACGGCTGCGGGTACTGAAGAAATCTCTGCGTCAATTGAAGAACAAACTGCTTCGATGGAAATGTTGACTGATTTAGCTACAGACTTAGAAGCAATCGCAAGCACAATGAACGAAGAGATTAACCGATTTAAAATTAATTAAACTGGCCCGCTTAAGTGTGATGAAACGGAGTTTTGGAAAGGATGTACATGATGGAAACCAATCAATATTTGGATGTCTTTCTGGATGAAAGCAGGGAACATCTTCAAGCGATTAATGACCATACTTTACGATTAGAAAAGGAACCACAGAATGATGGCTTGGTGAACGAAATTTTCCGTTCAGCTCATACATTAAAAGGGATGGCCGCAACGATGGGTTATGAAGATATTGCTTCTCTAACACATAAGATGGAGAATGTCCTGGATTTAATTCGTAATAAGCAATTACAAGTTACGACGGAAGTAATTGATATTATTTTTATAGCAATTGAATACTTAGAAGAAATGGTCGAAGCAATCAGCAATGGTCTTGACGGGAAAAAGGATGTCACTGAATTAGTGGCCCGCCTTGATCGCTTTGAAAAAGGCGAAGCAGCTGCTGCAGTCGAACCGAGCATGATGGAACCTACTGCAGAAATAACAGCTGTTCCCGTTGATCTTGATGAGTTTCAGATGACAATTCTTGAACAGGGCGAAGAACAAGGATTTGCCGCTTATCAGATCATCGTCGAGCTTTCGGAAGAGTCGATTCTGAAAGGTGCCAGGGCTTATATGGTTTTTGAAGCATTGGAAGACAAAGGGGAAGTTATTAAAACAAATCCTGCGACAGAAGATATCGAAGAAGGTAATTTTGATCATTCTTTTGAAATGATTTTCCTTTCCAAAGAAAGTCCAGGAGAGTTAGAGTCTTTGATTTCAAAAGTATCTGAGGTTCATAATGTTCAAATCAATCAAGTGAGTTTCCATTCCGAGAATGAGGCGATAGAAGAGGATGAAATTGAAATAGAAGAAGAACCGGAAAAAGTCCATCCTGTTGATCAGCCAGATGCAGCTGCCCCCAGTCATCAGCCTGCTAAAACAATTCGTGTCAATTTAGACCGGATTGATGACTTGCTTAATCTTTTTGAAGAAGTCGTTATTGATCAGAGCAGATTGAATGTAGTTGCAACCGGGATTAATAACCTGGAATTAACAGAAACGGTAGAGCATATGAACCGAGTGTCATCCGATATGCAAAGTTTAATTCTCGCAATGCGTATGGTGCCAATTGAGCAGGTGTTCAACCGGTTCCCGCGAATGGTTCGCGGTCTTGCCCGGGATTTGAATAAGCAAATTAACTTGGAAATTATTGGAGCAGATACGGAACTCGACCGGACGGTAATTGATGAAATCGGTGATCCGCTCGTTCATTTAATCCGAAACTCGGTAGACCATGGAATTGAACGACCGGAAGAACGAAAAAATTCCGGAAAGCCTGAAGAGGGAAATGTCGTGCTGCGCGCATTCCATAGTGGAAACCATGTTTTCATTGAAATTGAAGATGATGGTGCAGGAATTGATACGGAAAAGGTAAAGCAAAAAGCAATCGATAACGGATTAGTAACGAATGCCGAAGCAGAACAATTATCTGAGCAAGAAGTATCACAATTGATTCTCGCATCCGGCTTCAGTACGGCTGAAAAAGTTTCGAGTGTATCCGGACGCGGTGTTGGGCTTGATGTCGTAAAAAATAAAATTGAATCCCTCGGTGGTTCGATTTCCATTGAATCGACACAAGGAGAGGGGAGTATTTTTTCCATCCAATTGCCATTAACGCTTTCCATCATTTCTACTTTGCTCGTAAAATCTCAGGCAGAGACCTATGCGATACCACTTTCTTCAATAATTGAAACGGTATTGCTTCAGAAAGAACAAATCATGACAAGTCATGGTCAAAAAGTTATAGATTTCCGTGGACAAATTATCCCTTTACTTGATTTGCGGGAAGTATTGGCGATTCCGGGTCATGGAGAAGAGGAGAAAGAGCATGCTGTTGTAGTCATGAAAAAGGGTGACAAACTTACTGGGCTTGTCGTTGATCATCTAATCGGTCAGCAAGAACTCGTCTTAAAATCTCTCGGTGATTATTTAGGTGATGTATTTGCAATCTCTGGAGCGACGATTTTAGGTGATGGACAAGTAGCTTTAATAATCGATCCAAATGCATTAATAAAGTAAGGTGGTATTGGAATGGAAAAATCTCGTAAATATATACTATTTACACTACATGTTCAAACCTTTGCTGTTGGAATAGAGCATGTTATATCGATTGAACGGATGCAGGCGATTACGGAGGTTCCGCGAACAGAGGAATTTATTCAAGGTGTTACGGAAATCCGTCATCAAACAACTGCCATTATTGACTTGCGGACAGGATTAAATATAACGGCGACAGCGAATACGGATGACACCCGGATTCTTGTCGTTACATTGGAAGGGATGCAAATTGGCCTAATTGTAGATTCGGTGACAGAAGTGATTGATATTGAACCGAGTAACATAGAAGAAGCTCCCCCAATCATTTCTGGAGTCCATGCTGCCTATCTGAAAGGTGTTGCAAAAGTCAATGGAGAATTGATTCTCCTGTTAAACATCGCAAAAACACTTAATTTGGAAGAAACAGAGGGATTAAGAGAAGTATTACAATAGCGATGATAAGAGAAAAGCCCGGATGAAAAAATTCATCCGGGCTTTCATGTTTACAGAACTTACGAACGAGAAAGCTCACTCCTTTAAGGGGAGGATGATAGGGAGTTCGGAGTGGGGCACTCCCTTGTGGGGTGTCGTAAGCCGAACTTTTTAGTTTCTCGTTCTTTTTACCACTCCGCTAAAGCGAAGAAGGCAAAGGGACGGACAGCGGGGGAAAAAGAAATCATGTAAATATAAACGACTGATCGATGAAGTCCATGCGATGGAACAAAGCTACGGATATTCAGAATATCAACTTCATGCCTTTGTCGCACCCATGCAAGCGAAATTTGCCAAGAACATCGGCTCGTTTGAAGCACAAAAACTTGCAACTAATGAATTTCATAATACGTATTTAATGCTTCACCATCACCATATGTAGTTGAGTTGGTTCGTTCCCAACTACAGGGAATCAGAGCATTTGTCCCAATTGCCGGATGTTCATTTGTAATTTACAATGAGATAGGGAATTTAAGGCGTTGAAAAAAATGTAGAAGGTGCGATGCAATGATGCCTAAAGTGATTTGGTTATTAGTGATAGCAACAACGATTAACGTTACAGGCGGATCTTTTTTATGGCCGATGAATACGATTTATATGCATAATGAGCTCGGGCAATCATTAGCTTTTGCCGGGTTTATTTTAATGTTGAATCAGGGTGCAGCTGTTATAGGGAATTTGATTGGTGGAGCGTTGTATGACCGTTTCAGCGCTTATTACTCTATCCTTTGTGCAACAGGCATTGCTCTTATTGCGGCAATCACGATGGCTTTCAATCATTCGATTGTTCCCTATGCCATCTTACTTGTCGTCATTGGATTTGGAAATGGAATTACTTGGCCAATTATGTTTGCAATGGCGGGTTCACTTTGGCCAGATGGTGGCAGAAAGGCATTTAATGCGGTTTATGTAGCCCAAAATCTCGGGGTCGCGCTAGGAGCTACGCTGAGTGGTTATGTTGCAAGCTTTTCATTCGATTATATATTCATAGCAAATGCCCTTTTCATTGCTCTCTTTTTTCTGCTCGTATTGTTTGCATTTAAACAGTTGGACGAAGCGAAAAACAGACAGATGCATACGTCGATAATTGAGCAACGAGGAAAAGTTAAAAACAGTACAACATTCATAGCTTTATTGATTCTTTGTGCTGGATTTCTATTCATACATATTAGTTATTCCCAATGGATGACAACAATTGCTTCTTATACACAAGACATTGGTATACCGGTTGAACAATATAGTACAATATGGGCAATCAATGGTTTCCTTATCGTTTTCGCTCAACCTTTGGTACAATGGTTTACGAATCGTTTTACAAATGAGAAGCACCACATCTATATAGGAACGACCATTATGATTGTCTCTTTTCTAGTTGTTATGAATGCCCAGCAGTTTACGATGTTTGCTGTGGCGATGATTATTTTGACAATCGGTGAGGTTCTCATGTGGCCGGCCTTCCCAACATTAGCCAACAAGCTAGCACCAAAAGGGAGAGAAGGGTTTTATCAGGGATTAGTTAATAGTATTGCAACGGTGGGAAGAATGACAGGTCCATTAGTCGGCGGTTTCATTGTCGATTACTATCATATTGAAATTTTATTCTTCTGTTTAGTAGGGTTACTGTTAATACCTTATATAACCACCTTCCTGTATGACAAAAAAATAAAAGCCGAACAAGGAGGATTATAATGAAAGATATTAAATTAATTGCATTAGATATGGATGGTACCTTATTGAATGATAATCAAGAAGTGCCGGAAAGGAACCGAAAAGCAATTGAGCAAGCACTTGCAAAAGATGTTCATGTTGTATTAAGCACCGGTCGCGGATTTAATACGTGTTACCCTTATGCAGTGGACCTGGAGCTGCCAACATACCTCATTTCCGCCAATGGAGCGGAAATTTGGACAATGGAGAAGGAATTGCTTAGAAGAAGAAAATTAGAAACGGAAATGATGGAAAAGCTTTATAATATTGCCACACAAGTAGGGGCAGGTATGTGGATGATTTCTACGGAGGGGGCTTTTAACGGAGATTTCCCGAAAGATTTTAACGAATACGAATGGCTGAAATTCGGCTGTCATACGACGGATCAAAGGAAGCTAGATATTCTTATCAAAGAATTTTCTAAGTACGAAGAGCTCGAGCTATCGAACTCACTTCCTACAAACATCGAAGTGAATGCGAAAGGTGTTTCGAAAGCAGATGCGCTGCATTTCTTATGTGAGCGAATCGGCATAACGATGGATAATGTTCTAGCCTGCGGAGATAGTTTGAATGATATTAAAATGATTCAGGAAGCAGGAGTAGGAGTCGCAATGGGGAATGCCCAGGAAGCGATTAAAAAAGTGGCAGATCACACGACAGTGACGAATAATGAATCAGGTGTTGGGGTGGCGATTGAAAAATTTGTTTTGAATGTATAAACCGGCCGGCATAGTAAGAGGCGATTCTTAAAACATGAAGAATCGCCTTATTTTTATTTGCTCTACTATTGCACTCGAAAATCAAAAATGGAACAATTTTATCAAGTACTCATCACCAATAATCTGCTATACATGATCATTTCAACAACATGCTAATCACTTTCATACAGCGTAAGTGTCCGAAACTTACTACTGGAGGTCTGCAGTCCAGACACCTCTCGCACCTGCTGAGCGGCCGGCAAGCCTCCTCGCGTTATCGCACTGCGGGGTCTCGCCAGGCTTACCTCCGAACAGGAAGTTCTAATGCCGGCGTTGGTCACAGGACGTGACCGTTCTTAGCCGGCCTCCCGCAGGAGTCTCGAGGTGTCTGGACTGCTACCAGGAAAGGTCAAATTTAGATCACTGTTTATTATTCCAATGATCTAATTTTATTGTGAAATGGCACTGGAATAAATGCTATTCATAATAATCATCTCTACCAGTTCAGTTGCCCGGTGGACGGTGACTCCTGCGGGAATAGTACGAGTCTGGAGACCCCTTAGTGCTCAGCCCGAGGAGCTCCGGCAGTGCCTAAGGATGCGCATCCGTCCACCGGGCAACTGAACGGCGACTAGAGAGCGAACCATGAGAACGTGCAAAACACTTACGCTGAGTGAAAGCAATTCATAGCTTTTAAAAGATTGGGATGAATTATCCGGCTGTTTTAGGTTGTGAAAGCTGGCTTTACAAATAGAAATCAATAATATTAATTCAAATCATGTGCTTGCATTTTCTCTAATTCTTTTTCTTGTTTTTTCTTTAACGATTTCCTTCCTTCGCTCCATTGCTCGAATAAAAAGAGCAGTCCGATGATTAGGATGATGAGGTAGAACCAGAAGCTTTCTATATTGCCATTTATGAATGAAATGGTCATCCACGTAGCAAAAAGAATAGGTACAATCGCACCCCAGAATGGATTATTCCTCGTGGAAAAGAAGTACTGTACCCCGAGAAAAGCCGCAATGATCAATACATCATAAATACCGTAACCAAACATTACGCATTAGTCCTTTCCTGTTTATACTTATCGATAATTAATTTCGCCTCTTCTAAGTTGATTCTGTCATCAATGGACAGCTGTTTAATAAATTGGATAAATCCTTCATTTTCTACTTTCTCATTGACCTTAATTTTTTCAATTAATCGGTCGAGCCGGATTCTAACGGTAGGGTATGAGACATCATAGAGCTTGGAGATTTCTTTTAATGAACCGGAGTGCACGACAAAGTTCTTGATAAATTCAATGTCTTCCGCTTCTAAAGCTAATATCCAAGCGGGTATTTTATTCAATTCCATCCTTTCACCTCTTTTTATTATTTAAATATACCTTAACATAAAACTTAATAAAGTTAAAGTGATTTTTAATTTTATTAATAATTATTCAAAGGAATGATGTGAAATCATTTATCCCGACTTTAGGGTCTTCGAGAAAGTTTAGGTGGGAGATAACGGAGGTTAACCGCCACTGATTGAAGTTTCACTTTAAACGGGTCTGAATCGATAAAGATAGAAGCTAAGCGGTTGGCGAATGATTAAAAATAGGATATGATACGAGGACAGATGAACGAATTATTTTGACGTCAGGAAGTGCGTAAACATGCAGAAGCAAAAAGAAGTAGTGAACGGACGAACAAAAAGTCCGACTAAAATGCTAACAATTACAGCTGCACTAGTTGCAATCAATTTAGTGTTGAATCAATTCACTTTAGCATTCGGTCCTTTGCTGGAAATAGGATTCGCATTTTTACCAATTGCAGTGCTTGGCTTTCTCTATGGACCAGTGAATGCGGGAATAGCTTCTGTTGTTGCTGATACGATCGGTTTTGTTTTACGACCTGCCGGATTCTTTTTCCCCGGGTTTACTTTTAATGCATTATTGATCGGGCTATTATTCGGTTGGTTCTTTTATAGGAAAACAATTACCCTCGGAAGAATTGCGACAGCTAATTTGGTTGTTACGATTATCATTTCGCTGATCTTGACACCGATTTGGTTGAATATTATGTTTGGCAGTCCATTATTTGCCGGGCCACGGATTGTTAAAGCGATTGTTCTTTATCCAGTTGAAGTTGGTTTACTGTACGCCTTATTAAAAAACCTCAGTAGGGTAGACTTGAAATTATAACGATTTGCTCACCTGGGATTTTAATGCGCATAAACTAAACATATCAGGCTAGAAGAGGATGATTCTGATGAAGCTTAAAGAATATTATGTTTCTGGAAATACAGCGGAAGGCTATGTAGATAGCTTAGAGTCTAATTTACATGGCATAGAAGAAGTGATTCAACTCGGTAATGCTTCTTATAAGACAAATACGGCTATCATCAAACAATTGATCGAGCAAAATAAAGAGCAGACACAAGTTGAAGTCTTAAAAAGCCCGATTAGTGAAGAATTTCTTGAAGGGGTCATTTTCAGGGAGAAGAAGATAGCCATTCTTGGTAACAGGGATTGCCCGTTTTCGAACCAGGCATATGATTTATTTAAAAAAGGTCTGCATATCCACGATGACCTTGAACTCGTATTTATCCAGGAAATGGACTTCGAAAAGGCGGATGATTTAGCAAAGAGGTATATCGAGGAACTGCTTCCGGAGAACGTAAAAGGATCTCGCAACCCTCAGATTTTTCGGAGACTTTTCGGTACGAATACAATGGACGGTGTTGTAAATGAAGTACCCAATCTGACTGCTCATTTGGATAGGGTTTATCATATCAAAGGCCGAGCGGGCACAGGGAAATCGACTTTCATGAAAAGAATCGTAAAGGCATGCGAGGCGCGAGGTTTAGACCTTGAGATTTATTATTGCAGTTTCGATCCTAACAGTATCGATATGGTTTTAATACCGGAACTGAATATTTGCTTATTTGATAGTACAGACCCACACGCTTTTGAACCAGAAGATGAAACAAAAGAAAAAGTGATTGATTTATACAAAGAAACCGTTACACCCGGTACAGATGAAAAGTATGCGGACGAAATTAGCAATCTGACAAAGCAATATAAAAGCTATATGAAAAAAGGATTAGCCGCTCTACAAAGGGAAGGTGCAGAAATCATTGCACAAGATGCGAAGAAACCGTTCAATCAAACCGAAATAAATGAAAGTGTCGACAACCTTCAAATGAAACTCGATTAAAATCTCCAGCCAGTGGGTAAACTAAGCAAAACAGACAGGTTGGAGGACAAAGTATATGACGGGCCATACTATTCCACAATTTCCAGAATCTTATTGGTTAACAAGCAATGACACACTCTCTGAATTCCCACCACTGGAAGAGGATATTAAAGCAGATGTTACGATTGTCGGCGCAGGAATTACCGGACTCACAGCAGCTTATCTTTTAGCAAACGAAGGACTACGCATCGCTATAGTGGATGCAGGACGATTGATGAGCGGTACAACAGGACATACGACGGCGAAGATTACAACACAGCATGGACTAATTTATGATGAATTGATATCCAATGTGGGAGCAGAAAAAGCTAAATTATATTATGAATCAAATGAAGCAGCGAAACAATATCTGAAACAGATGATCAATCAGTTGGATATCTCCTGTGATTATAAAGAACAAGATGCAATCCTTTATGCAACGACAAAGGAATATGAGGCGAAAATCGAACGGGAAGCGAAAGCCTATGAACGGCTCGGTATTCCCGGTACACTTACAACGGATATTCCACTTGATATACCTATTAAGAATGCATTGATTATGAAGGAGCAAGCACAATTTCATCCTGTGAAATTTTTACAGTATATCGTTCAAGAACTGAAGAAAAAGGATGTAAAGATTTACGAACAGACGACAGCAGTGAAAGTTGAAAAAGGTGATAATCAAAAAGTTGTCATGAGGAATGGGGCGCAAGTTTTAAGTAAACATATACTTGTTGCGAGCCACTTTCCATTTCATGAAGGGTTCGGTCTATATGCAGCCCGCATGGATGTGGAACGTTCTTATATCATCGCTGCTAAAATGAAAAAGACTTATCCAGGGGGAATGTACCTTCAAGCAGATCCCCCCGTACATTCGCTCCGAAGTGTAACGATTGATGGAGAAGAAATGGTTCTCATCGGCGGAATGACCCACAAGACAGGTAAGGAAACGGAAACACACAAGTTGTATGAGTCGCTGCGGGCTTTTGGTGATGAATTATTTGAAATAGAAGATATTCCATACCATTGGTCGGCACAGGATTTAATTACCTTGGATAAAGTGCCTTATATTGGAGAATTGACTCCGAATCATCCATATGTAACGGTTGCGACTGGATTCAGGAAATGGGGGATGACAAATAGTGTTGTTGCAGCTAAGCTTTTTTATGACCGAGTACTTAGGCAGAAAAATAAATACGAAGAGCTGTACACCCCGTCTCGTTTCCATGCGAAAGCAAGCATTCCTTCACTTGTCGAGGTTAATAAAAAGGTCGTTACGAGCCTTGTAAAAGGAAAACTTGAAAGACCGGACCGATCTCCGGAATCCCTGGCAAACGATGAAGGTGCAATCGTTACGCTGAATGGTCAAAGAAAAGGTGCTTATAAAGATGAACAAGGACAGCTTCATATCGTTGACACGACTTGCACGCATGCTGGGTGTGAGGTGAATTGGAATGACGGAGAGCGGACATGGGACTGTCCTTGTCATGGTTCACGATTCGATTATACGGGTGAAGTAATCGAAGGACCTGCAGAAAAGCCATTAAAAAAATAAAGTATAGACCCGAATGGAGAGCGGGTCTGTACTTTATTTTTTTATGAATAAACCAAGAATACCCCCGACTTCAGTCATAAGAAGTTCAAACAAAAGGAGTATTTTGATTATTTTAGTAAATCACCCTTGTGTTTTTTGTTGAAATCGGTTACAATTAATTAACTGAAAATTAGGATAGGACATTAAAAAAGGGTGGTGAAGTTATGGTAACGTTGAAAATGTTGAAACCTTACTACATTAAGAATGAAAAGAACTTTGTCCGAATCATTTTAGCGTATCAATATTTTTCCGTCATTATTAAAAACAAAGTCTATCAGTTCATTCCTGTAGAATCCAATGAAATTCGCGTTAACCGCCGCACGGAGAAAATTGAGAACATCGATGCGGTCTTTGCTTTTCAGAATGGCAAAGAAATTGTTAATGTCCCAATGGTGAAGCTCATTACCTTACCTGAGTTTTTGGAACAGATTCATGATATTGCAAGACCATATTACTTCAGTGCCCAAAAACAGGTAGAAACAGAAACGCGCGAAGATTATACAGCGGTTATTACCGAACTGGAACGCCAAAACGTATTACGACTTATCGATAAAGCACTAGACGAACGAGATGAAGATACATTTAAAGCATTGGCAACAATCTTAGTGGATATGGAGCAGGAGCAGCAATGAAAAAAGAAAAAGCTGGCAGAGAAATTTCTCTGCCAGCTTTTTAATCATCCTGACTTTCTTGTTCGCCTGGATAAATTTGATTCATCACGTCAACGAATTGTCCGACTGTATAGCCATTCGGTTTATCTTCCGTTTTTTCCATCATCATTGCAATTAAAATATCCCGCGATTCATGCGGATAACCGACAAACCAACTATTAATGGATCCGCCTGTTTCGGCAGTCAATTTTAATTCTACTGTTCCTGTTTTACCAGCGAGCGGGACATTCGCATCTTCCGCTTGCTGTGCTGTACCATCTGTAACAACAGCCCGAAGAATGTCATCTATTCGTTGGGCTTCTTCTTTTGCAACGAGACCTTCTTTCCAGATTTGTCCTGTTTCTTCATCAAGAAGCAGGGTAGGCTGCAACATATTTCCCTCGTTTAAAAATGTCGTATACGAAGTGGCTAAATGTAGTGCAGTCATTTCAAGTTCTCCTTGACCGTAACTAGAGTTCGCGAGCAAGACCTCATCAGCTAACCCACCGTTGTTTGAAATCGTTGACGTTGCGATTGGATATTCGTAAGGGAATTCTTCTTCAAATCCGAACCGTTTAAATTCCTCAATAAACGCATCACTGCCCATGTCTACTGCTTGCATGGCGAAGTAAATATTGTCGGAGCGGAGGAGGGCGTCTTTTAAATCGACGGGACCATTCGATAAAGAAACTCGTGTCACTTTGTAGTCGCCCCATTCTTCACCCTTACTCCATTGTAATCCATCAATCTCAAATGTTTCCTCTGGATCAAGTGTACCTGCATGGATACCAGCAGCTGCTGTGACAGGCTTGATGACGGACCCAGGTGCAAAACTTGCTGCGAACCGATTGACGAGAGGTTGTTTCGGATCCTTCTCTAAATCGTCCCATACGTTATTGGTGCCATAAAGAATTTCATTCGGATCAAATGATGGGGCACTCACAAGTGCAAGCGTCTCTCCTGTTTGTGGGTCAATTGCTGCAGCAGTACCGGCATCTTCTTTATAAACGTTAAAAATTTTCTCTTGAGTATTTATATCAATTGTAAGTTGGATCGTTTTGCCATTTTCAACCGGCTTTTCTGCAATGGTAACTTCACTGCCGTCTTCTTTACGGATGAACACGGTGACTCCTCGTTTACCTTTCAGTTGCTCTTCATATAGTTGTTCCAAACCACGCCGGCCAACTTTGTCATTCGGCCCGTATTCATCGCTGTCTGTACTTTCCAGGAATTCTGCTGTAATGTCACCGATATAACCGACTAAATGAGCAGTTGCCTCACCGCCCGGATAGATGCGGCCTGTCATATCCTTTTTTTGCACACCGGATATTGCCATTAATTGATCATAGATATCTTTGTCCGTCGGGAGGATTGTCGTAATCGGAACAAATAGATGATCCTCCACCCAATCAGCATCCAGTGCTTCATTAATTTTTTCTTCATTCATATTTAAAATGCCGGCCATTTCCGCGATTGATTGTTCCTTGTTCTCTAACTCTCCAGGCTTAATGCCGATTTGGTAAACATAATCATTTATTGCTAGCGGCATCTGATTCCGGTCGAGAATCTCACCACGCACTGGCTGTACAGGTTGAATGCCGATTTCTCCGCCATTCTGAAGTTCCGGATGAATAAAACCAGCATCCCAATTAACAAACCAGCTTAATTCGGCATCATCTTCCTCACTGACTGGTTCTTGAACAAGTGTTGCTTCATAATTAAAAACAATTGGTCCGGCAAAGGATTCCAGCTCAACAGAGAAGGGAAGGGTGACGCTCGGATTCTCTTCCTCAGCTAATGCTTTTACTTCTTCCTCAGAAAGTTCATCAAAGGTAATCTCGATATTTTCCACATCTAAATCTTCATAGATTTTTGCGTATCGTTCGACTGATTGTTCGGGTGTTATGTTCGATTTTGTCTCCTTGCTGAACATATCATAGACCTCTTCAAATTCCTGCTCACTCCAATGAGAAGTAAAAGTGGAAAATCGTTCATTTGGTGAAACTTGTTCTTCCTTGGAGCATGCTACTAATGCTAAAGCAACAAATATCAATAGAAAAGCACGTTTCATTTTATTTATTCCGCCCCCTGATTCGTCATATATACCTAGTATATCATCATGTAAGTATTGTTTATAGGAAAAAATCTGTGAAAAATGTTTCAATTATAACTGGGTAAAATGAATGTGATTAGAGAAAAACGCCGAGGGACAATAACTCCCTTGGCGTTTTTCTTTAACCTTCCATATGACTTCTAATTTCAGAATTAATTCTGTTGAATTCTGAGTCTGGCACCACATAGTACCAAATACCATTAATAGTTGAACCAGAACCTTCAATCTCAAGCGTTTCAATATTATGTCTTGTTCCAAGATATCCAGTGAAAAGGGTTTGGATCTTTTGCATATCCAAGTCGGTCTGAACGTTGCCGCCAAGGATATCAAGAATCTCACCGAATTTCGTAATATTGGAGAAACTTGCACCTTTGTTCATTGCAGCAGTAATAACCGCCCGTTGTCTATCATTCCGTCCCATATCACCACGTGGATCTTGTTTTCGCATCCGGATGTAATCAAGTGCTTGTTCTCCATTTAAGTGAATCGCCCCTTCAGCAAAATTAGAACCACCTTGGGAGAAGTTTTGCGTATTATTCACGGTTACTCCGCCAATTGCATCAATTCCCTGTTTAAATCCTTCCATATTTACGCGTGAATACACATGAACCGGAATATCGAATGCCTCTTCAACCGTTTGGACGGCTAATTCCACTCCGCCGAAAGCGTAGGCGTGGTTAATTTTATCCATTCCACGCGTCGGAATATTAACATATGTATCCCGTGGAATGCTTAACATAATCATCGAGTCTGTCCTCGGATTCAAAGACATTAGAATCATCGTATCAGATCTTCCTTGATCCCCGGGCCGTTCGTCGACTCCAAGCAATAACATATTTACAGAAGCTTTTTCATCAAATATTTCTTTGATTACCTTTTGCCGCTCCGGGTCTTCATCTCTTGCAAGCGGAGTGTGCATTGTATCTACAGTACTGCCAAGTTGACTATATACGTAAAAAGCAAGTCCTCCAATTGTAATAATGAACAGTAATAAAATTCCACCAACCCAATATGGCCATTTACGTCTCTTTTTTCCACTACTTCTTTGCATTCTCGCTACCACTTGTAAATTCTCCTCTTATGTATAATGTTCCCCATGGACAGGGAAAGCGTTTTTTTAAAAAAACAGGCCCTATAGACCTTAAGCAATTGTCAGTTACTTTTACTGTATAAAATTATAGCCGAATTAGTTCATTTCGTCTATAAGAACTTGCATGAATTTGGTAAAATATGTGGAAGTATGTCGCTTATCAAGGAAAAATAAAAGCCCGAGATGACTTTATTCATCTTGAGCTTTTACAGGGAAAGCGTACATGATATATCGGTCTGGCGCATAGCCGACAAAATTGAAGGGATAGCACGTAGTAAGGGTAAGTACTTCCTCACCGTGCGGAACGATTATCGTTCTGTCATCTGCATCGACGATTTTCGTTTCTTTGATTTCATAAATGAAATCACCGTAATCCATCTTAAGAACCAACTGATCTCCTATTTCAAGTTCGCCCATACGACGAAAGACCGTGTCCCGGTGCCCCGAAAGAACAATTTGCTCATTTTGCAGAGGGTAAGCCGTTCCCCGGTAATGACCAACACCACGAGCGAGCTCGTCTTCATGAGTTCCTTCAATAATCGGTAAATCAGCTTCAAGCGCAGGAATATGCAGGATCCCAGCGGTTTCACCTATATCTGGATCATACCCTTCTGCGACCTCCTGTGCATTAAAATCTTCTGCCTTGTTGGCAGTATCAGTATCCCGTTCTTTGAGCATTGCCTGGGCTTCTGCTGTTGCTTCATTTTGTGCTGTCGTAGTTGCATACCACTGATAACCACTAAAAGCTAATACAACAATACCCGCAATCATGAGCAAGTAAGAGAGAAGTTTCATCTGTTCCACCTCATTATAAGCGTTAACTTTAGTATAGCGTGATGAATCAAAATTTAAAAGCTCCTTGTACGGACTATCCATTATTAGAAAAATAATTCCAACTATAGTATATATCAAGTTTCAGGCGGGAAGGACAGAAATAGAAAAAACTATTTAAAACAAAGTAAATGGAAGGTATTTCAAGTAAAGTGTTCTTTATATAGTACGAAAGGCTGTTTTTATGGTTTTCTTATTTTGAGAAAACAAATTATACTCTAGTTGTGTGTTCTTTAAAAAGAACAAATTATAATTATTAAGAACGACATTACATAGAGCAAAAGGAGGGTCATGTGGAAAAAAGCGGACAGTCAATAAAGGAAGGTAAACAGTATAAGGGGATGTAGAAATCTACAAAACAAAAAACAGGAGGAACAAAACATGAACTTAAAGAAAAAATTAACATCAGGTATTGCAACAGCATTGTTAGGGATGGCGCTAATTGGTGGGGGGACTTTTGCTTATTTCAGTGATACTACAGAGCAAACGAATACATTTGCTTCGGGTACACTCTCACTAGAATCTGTTCCGGAAGTTGTTGTGAATTTAGACAATCTAAAACCCGGGGATACTATACAAGAAGAATTTGGACTACTTAATGACGGAAGCTTAGATATTGGGAGTGTGACCTTAAAAACAGATTATACTGTAAAAAACGCATCAAATAATATGCCGGTAGATGCAAGTGTAGCTGAGGCATATGGTGATGCTATGATGGTTCAGTTTTTAAGAAATACTGGTGGCGATAAGCCTTATGAGGTGATTTTCGAACTTACCGTCAATCAGCTTGTGAATATGACTGAAGATGATATTGAAGAGTTGTTAACAGAAATCGATATTGAAACAATTAGACAATGGATTCCCCTATTACCTTGGCCTTTCGATTGGATAGGATATTGGGAGAAAAATGACATTCCAACCGAAAATATAAAAACTTTAGAGCCGGGAGAAACTGCTCCATTTGATGTAAGGTTTGAGTTCGTTGACTCAGGAGAATCACAAAATGAGCTTCAAAATCTTAAGTTGGATTTAAAGTGGACATTTGAAGGATTCCAAACAGAAGGTGAAGAAAGATAAGTTTTCATATAAGAAGAGAAGAGGCCCCACCCTCTTCTCTTTCTACATAATGAACACTTCAATGTCAAGATTTTACATCACTCAATTTAGGGGGGATTTCTTGGATATAAAGAAGAATCTCATCATAGGGATCATGACCGGTTTAATTGGAATGGCACTGATAAGCGGGGGAACCATCGCATATTTCAGTGATGCAACAGATACGGAAAATCAAATACTATCCGGCTATATGGATTTGGACATTGGCAACGTAAATAATGAGGGTGTTTTATTTGAATTTAAGAATAAAAAACCGGGAGATACATTCAGTCACAGTTTCAGCATGAAAAATAACGGGACACTTGATATGAGGGATATTAGCCTTCACTCCAAACATACAACCTACAATCGTGAAGGAAATAAGAAAAATAATGGCTTTGCTAACCAAATCATCTTGAAAAGAATTGAAGTGGACAATAAAAATATTCTTAAGAAACCAATGTCTTTAGAAAAATTAAGTAAAACCCCAGTAATCTTAAAGGAAAATATAGCTGTCAATTCCTCGACAGTCCAAGTTTATGTTGAATTCGAATTTAAAAAAACAAAGGAAAAGCAGAATGAATTCCAAGGTAATAAAATAGATCTGCTTTGGACTTTTGAAGCGATCCAGACTGATGATTAAAGAAATCCAATAAAAGGTGGAGAAGGAAGTGAGATTGACCCGCTTAAGAAAATTCAGAGATACCTATCGCCTATTTTTCTTTATTAGTAAGCTCATTCTAATCTCATATTTACTGTTATTCACTTTAACTTATATGAATGCGCCAACCGGTGCTGTTTTCACAGAGAATTATAAAGTCATCAGTAGCATCCATGCAGAAAACGAAGAAATCGATGCGGAAGCCGATGAAGAAAAAAATATGGAAGAAGAGCAGCAAACTGAGAAAGTAACAGAGGAACCTCCAAATGAAGAGACAGATAACCCAATAGAAGAAACGGAGTCTGATGAGGGAGAGAAAGAGGAGGAACAAGAAGAAACAATAGAAGATAAAGAGCAACATTCTGAAGAAGAAGTGAAAAACGAAGAGTCCGTTACCCCAGAAGAAACTGAAGAAGAGGAGGAAGGAGCAAGTGAAAATGAAGACAGTATTTAAATGGTTAAATCACGTCGTTTCCACGATACTCATCGTATTATTAGTAACCGTAGCTGGATTAGTCATGATGACGAAAATGCAGGGCGGTGCGCCAGAGGTTGCCGGATACCAGCTGAAAACAGTGCTATCTGGTTCCATGGAGCCGGAAATTCAAACTGGTTCTGTTATTGCTGTTAAGACACTTCGAGACCAAGAGAAAAACAATCTTAAGGTCGGTGATGTTATTACTTTTTTGGAAACGAACGATAAACGTATTACGCACCGCATCATCGACGTGAAGCAATCTGCAGATGGCGCGCTGTATATAACAAAAGGAGATAATAATAACGGTCAGGACCGAGACCCGGTTCTTGCTGCCAATGTTATCGCAAGCTACGAAGGGTTCACCATTCCCTATATTGGCTATATCGCTTCCTTTGCCCAGTCTCCAAATGGTGCGCTAGCATTTTTAATTCTTCCTGGCATCTTAATGGTTGGGTATTCATTTATTACGATTACACTGGTAATCCGGAGATTAGATATGAAGAAAGAGAATGAACAAGCGGAAGTAAAATAAACGGCAAATGTTTCGGAAGGTAGGAAGAAGTTTATGAAGCGACGACTTTTTATTCATGTTCCTGTCGTTTTCCTGCTGACTTTATGTTTTTGGACCTTTGAGGTAAATCCGGTTAGTGGGAATACGGCTACGAAAGAAGTATCCATTGAACGATACCCAGATGAAGTATTGTTTCAACTGGAAAATATGAAACCAGGGGATGCCGCTTACCGAACACTTGCCATCAAAAATATTCATAATCAAGACATCACCTATACGATGGAACTGCATAATGCTGGTGATCCAACTTTATATGATGCATTATTATTGCGAGTAATGTATTTGGATGAAGTTATCTTTTATGGGAAACTAAAAGATTACGAAGGAATAGTCGAGCGGCCGTTGAAATCCCATACAGAAGAAACCATTGAATTCGGTTTAGAGTTTCCCCAAGAGCTTGGAAACGAATATCAAGGTTTGAACGCAGCATTCCATCTGGAGTTTACTGCAAAGGCGATTATAGAGGAAAGTGTGGGTGCTGCTACCCTGAAAGGGGAAGGTAAGCCACAATTCAGTAATGGTAAAGGAGTCGGATTCCCTTTACCACGAACCGCAACTCACTTATTTACCTACCTGTTAATTGGTTTATTTCTGCTTTTTATTGGAGGCATTATTGGTTACTCGAACAAAAGAAAAAAACGGTTGCAACGATGAAACAAGTTGCAACATTTTTTCACTGCCTTTCCGTATCACAAATAAGGAAAGTCGACAAAGGAAGTCAATTTATTCAATCAATGATGTAGTATAATAGACTTAGTAAATGGTCAAGCGTTTACAGTTCATCTGTCCTAGTTACCGGGTAAGCGATGGAGCATTTAAAAAAGGGATGGATTTATACAGGGGGCGGCAAAGTGGAAAAAACGGAAAGAGCGGTAGAGGTGGATATGGAGTGGGTCTTATTAATTTTACAGGCAAAAGGAATAGGGTTGAAGACGGAAGAGGTGCGTTTTTTCCTTGAAGAGCAAAAGAAATTATTAAAACAATAAACAAAGGATAGAAGCCTCACCTATTATATGATATAATTCCATTGAAAGTAGGTGAGTGGGTTTGCTTGGTGAACGTATTAAAACATTCAGAACAGAACAAAAGATGTCTATATCAGAATTAGCAGAAAAAGCAGGGGTAGCCAAATCATATTTGAGCTCGATTGAGCGAAACAAGCAAACAAACCCATCCATTCAATTTATTGAGAAAGTTAGTGAAGCTTTAGGTGTTTCGATAAATGAACTTCTCTATGATGGTGATGAAGTTGATATTGAGGATCTGGACAGGGAATGGCTTGAGATTGTGTTAGAAGCAATGGAGTCAGGAGTATCCAAAAAACAATTTAAGGAATATCTTGAATTTAATAAATGGAGAAAAGAACAAGAGTTGGATTAGAGATTTTATCTTGTTCTACGTTCTTAATGGACAACCTGCAAACCATGGTATCATCTTATACTATGGTTTTTTTACTGCATATGAAAATATAAACGAATAATGAAGGGATCGGAGCGTTTCCAGATTGGATAAAAAATATTTGTATTGGTTGTTTCCTATTTTATGGATGGGGATTATTTTCTATTCTTCTGCTACACCGTATGAACAGCAAGACATGAAGCCATTTCTAGGCGAATCTGTTAACTTGGAGTTTTTGGAGCCTTTGGCAGATGAGGTGCGCTTTACATATAACGAATCCATTGTAAGTATCGAAACCCACGGTGTGGAAGGGATTGTTGAGTTCTTTATTCGAAAAGGTGCGCATGTATTCGTCTTTTTCATCCTTACACTTCTGTTCAAGCTCGCTTTCGACAAGACAACAGAGATGCGCTTTCAAAACCAAGTATTATTTTCCTTTTTGCTGACAGCTGCATATGCTATTATGGATGAAATTCATCAAGGCTTTACCCCAAATCGTACCGCATACATGGGGGATGTTTTCCTTGATAGTATGGGTAGTTTAATTGCTGTAGTTCTCTTGATTATTATTCGTAAAATCAACTGGTCCAAATAGTATTATATAAGAGGTTGTTCAAAAAGTTCGGTAAAAATGACACTTCGTGAATGGGAGGTTCTACTAAGTCCGTCCACGTCCTGTGGACAACGTAGAACTCACCACTTCCTGTGGAAGCTCGTTGGCTCGCTTTTCCGCTTCTCATGTACCTACTAACGTACATTCCGGTGCCGTGAGCTTCGCCGCCTCGAATTTCGACGCACAGGATGTGCTAGTGTCGGCGTTGCAACAGGACGTTGCTTATTTAGCCGACCTCGGTCCTTTTTATCCTCCTTTTTGAACACACACTATAAGCTTTCCCTAAAAATCCTTAAAAATTTTCGCGAAAAAAGATGAAACTCTATGAATTTAGTTGTATAATGTCCTATATGAAAAGATAGAAAAAATATGAAGTTCGTAACGTAAGCTATAACATTGATTCACTGACCTCTAGAGAAAGCTTACACTGACAATGCATCACGAGGCTGAACTTCAAAAATACTAGAATCAATTGCAATGAAAAGGCGGGAATAGAGTTATGGGTGAGCAAGAACGATACAAGAACATGTTAAGAAAAGTGATCGATGCAACTGAAAATGAAAAAATTCAAACGTCCGAAGAATTAATCCGCACATTAATAAATGAACTCACAACGAATATTGGTGTGAAATCACAACACACTTTAGTCAAGTAAAAAAGCTGCATTCTAATGAAGAATGCAGCTTTTTTTGTGAATATTTAATCGGTCGTGTTTTCTACTTCAATTTCTAGATATTTTTGATCGGTAAGGTGGATAGCAGCCTGGTCGCTCGTTAAATCAACCATCCAATCTATGAAATTATCTTTTTCCCCAACTTCAACATAAACGATAAATTCTACATTTTCCAGATAATTAATCGTCTCCAGTATATGGTCAGATTGTCTTAGAACGTTTTCCAGTTTACCAAGCATGCCATACTCGACTGTGACGGAAACACCTTGCATCAGAACACGTTTTACAATCCCGGTCGTTTTAATCGCCTGGCTTGTCGTATTTCCGTACGCACGAATCAGACCTCCTGCACCTAACTTAATCCCGCCAAAGTAACGGGTCACTACTACTGCAGTATCCTTCAGATTTTGCTTTTTCAATACTTCCAGCATGGGTACTCCGGCAGTCCCACTCGGCTCGCCATCATCATTTGCTTTCTGAATTTCATTATTTTCGCCAATCATATAACATGAACAGTTATGGGTGGCATCATAATGTTTCTTCTTTATTTCCTGTATGAAGCTTTGGGCTGCTTCTTCTGATTCGACACGCCGGACGTAACCGATAAAACGGGATTTCTGTATGATTATTTCGTCCTGTCCTTCTTGTTTTACGGTATAATAATGTGATAGCATTGAATCACTCCTTACAATCATACTTGAGTCACGAGTATCCCTGTATGGTGTACTACATAACGGTAGATAATAATAGGTAAAAGGTTCCGAAAACAGGGAACTAGGGAATAGACCCCATGAAAATAGAAATGCATCGCGTATATTATAACACATAGGGTGGTGGTAACGATGTCGATCAATATCGGTGAAAAAGCAATTGATCAGGTCATCGATGAAATGATTCGTGTAGTTAAGAGTAGCAAGAATGAAATTTTCAACATAAGTGAACAAGCTCGTCACGAATATGATACCCTAAAAACAGAACTGGAGGAAACAAAAAGACTTGTAATAACGTACATAGAAGAGGGGGACCGCTTGGAATTAAACGTGCGGGCCTCGCGTAGACGATTAGCGGAGGTAAGTAAAGATTTCGTACGTTTTACAGAAGAAGATATCCATCAAGCATATGAAGAAACCCACTGGTTACAAGCTCAGATGACGCTGTACAGGGACAAAGAAGCAGATCTAAGAAAAAAACGCGACGATATCGAGCGCAGACTCCTTAATCTATATGATACAATTAATAAAGCAGAAGGAATTACAAGCAAAATCTCAGTTGTTGAACAGTATCTTGAACAAGATCTCTACCAGGTTAATGAGATGATTGAAACGGCCAAGGAAAAGCAGGCATTTGGTCTGAAAATCATTGAAGCCCAGGAAGAAGAACGTAGAAGATTATCACGTGAGATACATGACGGACCAGCTCAGATGCTTGCAAATATCCTCCTCCGTTCTGAGATTATTGAGCGGGTATTGAATGAAGGTTCCGCTCAAGCAGCGGTAAATGAGCTTCAAAGTGTACGAAAAATGATCCGTTCATCACTCTATGAAGTAAGAAAAATAATTTATGATCTACGGCCGATGGCACTTGATGATTTAGGACTAATTCCAACAATCCGGAAATATATTGCAAATCTCATTGATTTTCATCAAATCGATATTGACTTTGTCTTGATTGGGGAAGAAAAGCGGTTAAATGATAAATATGAGGTGGCTTTATTCCGGTTAATGCAAGAATCGGTTCAAAATGCAATTAAACATGCCAAGCCGACACTTATTCAAGTGAAATTACAAATTCAGAAAAAAAGTATCATCATGATTATTAAAGATAATGGAAAAGGATTCGATATAAATATAAAAAAAGAGAATTCTTTTGGTCTTATCGGCATGAAGGAAAGAGTGGAGATGTTGAGCGGTGAAATTGACATCAGTTCAGAACCAAATGCAGGCACGACGGTCATCATTCGCGTTCCTGATGCAGCTGAATAAGACAACCGAACTTTACACAAATAGAAACAAATCGATAATTAAATGATTTTTGGGAGGAAGTCCAGATGACAAATGACAAAGTAATTAAAATTGTACTAATCGATGACCATAAGTTATTTCGCGAAGGTGTGAAGCGGATTCTAGATTTTGAATCATCCTTTGAAGTCGTTGCCGAGGGCGATGACGGGACTGAAGCAGCAAAGCTTGTTAAGGAAAATAATCCAGATGTTGTCTTGATGGACATCAACATGCCCAATATTAATGGAATTGAAGCTACAGGCGATTTAGTTCGCTACTTCCCGGAAACGAAAGTCATCATCTTATCGATCCATGATGATGAAGCTTATGTTACCCATGCTTTAAAAACTGGTGCCGCGGGGTATCTTTTAAAGGAAATGGATTCCGATTCTTTAATCGAAGCAATCCGTGTCGTCAGTGAAGGCGGATCTTACCTCCACCCTAAAGTTACCCATAATCTAGTGAAAGAGTACCGCCGTCTTGCTACGGAAAGCGTTGCATCAGATGCAGGTGAAAGGGTCGTTGAGTATCATAAACCACTCCATTTGCTTACGAAGCGTGAATGTCAGGTGCTCCAGCTGCTTGCAGACGGTAAAAGCAACCGCGCAGTAGCAGAAACCTTGTATATAAGTGAGAAGACAGTAAAGAACCATGTGAGTAATATTTTACAAAAAATGAATGTTAACGACCGAACCCAAGCCGTCGTAACCGCGATTAAAAAAGGTTGGGTAGAAGTATTGTAAGCTTAAAGAGCCCCCGGTAAAACGGGGGCTCTTTGTTTGGTTAAACAATAGTTGATGAATAATGAATTTTTTCCGGTTTTCATGTAGAATATAGGTCATACATACGGGAATATAGTAAATAAGCTTTTTTTAAAATGAACAGAATCTGTAATTGCTTTCGGTTATTTTTTAGATGGAGTTATAGAAGAGGGAATAGCCACCCGCTTCAGATTGCAGAAATTGAATAATAAATGGAATAAGGAGAAGGTTACGATGAAAATTGCTGTCATGACGGATAGTACAGCTTATATACCGGAAAAAATCCGTGAAGAGCTAAACATTCATATGGTGCCATTAAGCGTCGTGTTTGATGATACATCATACCGTGAGGAAATTGATATTACAACCGAAGAATTTTATGAGAAATTGAAGAATTATAAAGAACTGCCAACTACATCCCAGCCATCTATTGGGTACGCCACAGAGAAACTAGAGCAACTTGCCGAAGATTTCGATGCAGTAATTTCCGTCCATTTATCCAGTGGGATCAGTGGGACATTGCAAACTGTTTTAAGTGCAGGTGAGATGGTGGAAGGTATAGATGTATATGCTTATGATTCAGAAGCGAGTTGCTTTGTCCAAGCCTTCTATGTCTATGAAGCTGTGAAGCTTAGTAAGGAAAATAAAACACCCGAAGAAATTATTGCACGCCTGGATGAGATGAAGCAATCGATGCGTGCATATTTTATGGTGGATGATTTAACGAATTTAACTCGGGGTGGAAGACTATCAAACGCCCAGGCAATCATTGGAAGCTTACTGCAAGTAAAACCGGTGCTCCATTTTGTCGATAAATTAATCGTTCCATTTGAAAAAATCCGCACACGGAAAAAAGCAATTAACCGCATTATTGGAATGCTTGAAAGTGAAGCAGAAAAAGGGAAGGATTTGAAGGTTTGCTTCATCCATGCGAATGACGAAGAATCTGCACGAGCCCTGGAAAGAGATTTCAATCAAAAGTTTCCAAATATCGAAACTTCCATCTCCTATTTCGGACCGGTTATCGGCACCCATCTCGGCGAAAAAGCCGTTGGAGTTGGCTGGTACGAGAAATAAGCAACTTGTCATGAAACAGTCTATTATCTTTAGGGATTAGGCTGTTTTTTGTTGTTTTTTAAAAAGAGATATTATATACTGAAATTTAATATTATTTAGAAAGGAAGATTCTTTTGATTCAAGAAAAATTAAAACGTGATCTCGCCGAATTAGCCTCTACTTTAGATGGTAAACTGCTCCGACTTGAAGAACTCCCTATTGATCGCAAGCTGACTCGCTTCCTCCTCTCTCGAAATCTTCTAAAAACAAAGCCCGCTCTTACCAAATCATTTCTTCGTACCCGGTGTATGCGTTGTGGCAATGAGACTCCCCGGAAATTCGCTGAGATTCCCTGTCAAAAATGTAATAAAGCCCATTTTTATTGCAGAAACTGTATGGATATGGGAAGGCTGATGGAATGTGATGTCTTATATTATTGGAATGGCCCGTCAGCAGTTTGGTCAAAACAAAAAAATCCTTGCTCGTGGGAAGGAACACTAACCCGAGCCCAGGAAAAAGCAGCGCTAAGAATAAAAGAAGCAATTACAAATAGAGAGAAAGAAATCCTGACTTGGGCAGTTTGCGGAGCAGGAAAAACAGAAATGCTTTTCCCTGGAATCTCCAAAGCTCTTGAAGAGGGAATGCGCATTTGTTTGGCTACTCCCAGGGCAGACGTGGTGCGGGAACTAAAGCCCCGGCTGGAAGAAGCGTTCCGGCATATTCCAATCCAAGCATTGTACGGCGGCAGTAAAGATAAGCATAAACAAGCACAGCTTATCATCGCGACAACACATCAACTTCTCCGATATGAAAAAGCTTTTGACGTCATGATAATCGATGAAGTCGATGCTTTTCCTTTTCATGCCGATCCAGCATTGCCCTTTGCCCAGAAACGATCTGCCAAACGAAATTGTACAACAATTTACCTAACTGCGACTCCTAGAGAAGACTTGAAAGCTGAGATCCGCCGTGGTAAATTAACACATGTTTTTGTACCTGTTCGCTATCACGGTCATCCCCTGCCCGTTCCTAAATTAAAAATGTGGCATTCCCTAAACAAAGAACTCCCGAAATTGCAATCTTCTAATCCGCTCCTTTACTGGCTTCTTAACCGACAAAATCCCAAAAGGCAGCTTCTAGTCTTCGTTCCGACAGTAGAACGGGCTGGTCAATTAAAAACTCCATTAACGAATTTAATGCTCAAGCACAAGCTGATTCATCATCCTAATCAACTCGGTTCCGTCCATGCCTCAGACCCTGACAGGGAAAGGAAAGTCGTGTCTTTTCGCGAAAAAACATTAAAAGTTATCTTAACGACGACAATCCTTGAACGGGGAGTAACTTTTCCGTCTGTTGATGTTGCAATCCTCGATGCTGGACATGATGTGTTTGATGAATCAGCTCTCGTTCAA
Source organism: Oceanobacillus alkalisoli (assembly GCF_022213125.1). Taxonomy (NCBI): domain Bacteria; kingdom Bacillati; phylum Bacillota; class Bacilli; order Caryophanales; family Bacillaceae; genus Oceanobacillus; species Oceanobacillus alkalisoli. Next base: position 87,509 of record NZ_JAKNRA010000007.1, read on the forward strand.
ATTGCTGGCCGGGCAGGAAGAAATTCGAATGATCCGACAGGGGAAGTCCTATTTTTTCATGACGGAAAAACAGAGGCGATGCTTGCTGCAATTTATGTAATCAAGCAAATGAATAAGCGGGGAGGCTTTTAATATGAATTGTTTATGGTGTGAGGAGGAACGCAGCAGACATATCGGCTGGAAAAATTTCTTAAACTTAATGAACCCTTATGAACTATGTGATTCCTGTGTTTCCAATCTGATTTTTCTTTATGAAACCCCAAGCCGTTGTACAAAATGCAGCAGAGAGTCAGAAGAGAAGATTTGTTTTGATTGCATCCGCTGGGAGAAACAGATGCAAGATGATCCGTTACTATTTAATTATTCTATCTTTCCATACAACCTATTCATGCAGGAAATCATTGCAAAATGGAAGTATCGTGGTGATTACGTTTTGGGGGAATTATTCCGCCCGTATATACGGGCAGCTTTCAGTAAGAAGTTCGGAAAGAAAAAGAAGGAATTAATTGCCGTTCCGATTCCTTTAAGTGAAAAGAGAATGGATGAGCGGGGATTTAATCAAGCGGAAATGCTTGCTCATTTTTTGCCGCTCGAAACAAAGACAGCTTTTATCCGAATAGACAGTGAAAAGCAGTCGAAGAGAAACCGAAGAGAACGAATCACGGCAAAAAATCCATTTTCTCTTATCGAAAAGATTAACACTCCCGTTCTATTAGTCGATGATATATATACAACCGGAACAACATTACGGCATGCTGCTGGGCGATTAAAGGAACACGGCTGCCCAAGTGTTTATGCCTTAACACTAATTCGCGGGTAGAAATTTTGTTATAATAAAAGAAGAATAAAGGAAGAGGAGAATTTTCCATGGGAGAATTAGCAAACTGTTCCCACTGTGGTACAGTATATGTAAAAACGATTCGTGATATTTGTCAGGATTGTTTTAAAAAAGAGGAAGAAGCATTCCAAACAGTTTCTCAATTTCTTCGTGAAAAGAAGAATAGGGAAGCAACGATTCTAGAAATTGTGGAAGAAACGGGCGTAGAAGAAGAATTGATTATTAAATTTGTGAAAGAAAGACGGTTGCAGCCAACAGATTTCCCCAACCTTGCTTATCCTTGTGAGAGGTGTGGTAATGGTATAACGGCTGGTAAGCTTTGTGAGAATTGCCAAAAGGAATTGAAGAATGATTTGGCTGTACTGGAAGAAGAGGAACGAATGAAACAGGAAAGAGAAGAAAGAGAACGAGAGAACATTTATTTTTCCTTTAATCAAGATTAGAAAACTTGGTTGTCACCAAGCTTGTGGGTGACAACCTTAGTTGCACTTATGCAGTAAGAAAGGAATTATACTTTGTGACTGCTAAAAAGTAAATAATCCTTCATAATTTTAATGATATGCCGATATTAAGTATAGGATTAGTTAAAAACGACTGTTCGTTATAGATAGATGAATAGATGGGAGGAGGCATAGGAATGAAAATCAATCGATCCAATCAACTGAATTTCAATCCTTATAAACAGCAGCTTCAAAAACAGACAGAAATGAAAAAGGCTGCAAAGCGTTCGGATGAACTGCAAATTTCCAAAGAAGCTCTAAAACTTCAAGAAAAAGATCAGCCGAACAATAAGCGCGCGGAGAAGGTTCAGGAGATTAAGAAACAGATAGAAAATGGAGAATACAAAATGAATCATGAAGTTACCGCACAAAAAATGCTCGATTTTTGGACGAAGTAAGTTTAACTGGGAGGTAACCCCATTCAAAGGAGGACCATGTAGTCCATGAATGAATTGAGACTAGCATTAACGGAATTAACAAATTTGCATCGGGAGCTTTTAGATATATCCGTAGAAAAAACGGAATGGATTAAAGCTGGAAATATCGATAACCTGCAACAAACCCTAGTCAATGAACGACAGCTTGTACGAAAGATTGAAAAGGCGGAGAAAATCCGTACTCGACTTGTAAATAACTGGGTTGAAGCAGAAGGGATGACCGAACCAAACCCGACAATTACGTTCATATTGGAACAAATGATAAATGAAACGGACAAACGTGAGCTGGAAGAAGTAGCGATTGGACTAACGAAAGTTATTACGGAACTGAAAGCCCAAGAAAAACTGAATCTCGCGCTTATTAATCAATCCATGCAATTTGTGCATATGTCGCTCGATTTAATGAGTCCGTCCCTTAAAAATATGAATTACTCGAATACGGATAAGCCAAGTACGGAACAGCCAAATCGATCCATATTCGACTCAAAGGCATAATTTAAATTAAAGGAGTAACAGCAAATGAGTACATTTCACGGATTGGAAATGGCAAAACAAGCATTATTTGCCCAGCAATCTGCTTTATATACAACTGGTCATAATATTGCAAACGCAAATACAGAAGGTTATTCGAGGCAACGAGTGAATTTTGAAGCTGACCTGGCAATGCCGAGCGCTTCAAGAAATAGATCTGGCATGCCCGGTCAAATTGGAACAGGTGTGAAAGCTGGTTCGATTCAGCGGATACGTGACCACTTTATTGATCATCAGTTCCGCGGTGAGAATAGTTTAGCAGGCTATTGGGAAAAACGCGCAGAAGCACTTGGCCGCATGGAGAATGTGCTGAATGACTTGGATGATACAGGATTGTCTGAAGCGATGGACCAGTTTTGGAGTGGGCTCCAAGATCTCGCGGTAAATCCGACGAATGGGGGCGCCCGTTCTGTTGTTGTCCATCGTGGAATTGCGCTTAGCGACACGTTTAATTATCTTAACCAGTCCTTAACACAGATTCGGAATGATTTAAAAACGGAAATGAATCATTCTGTCGAAAATGTAAATCGTATTTCAGAGCAGGTTAATGAATTGAATACAGAGATTAAAGCACTTGAAATAGCGGGCTATATTCCAAACGATTTATATGATCAACGCGACTTGCTTATTGACGAGTTATCACGGATCATCCCGATTGATGTAAGCTATGGGAAGTCAGGTGACCATGTTGGTGACGCTGCACAAGGGTTAGCTGTAATTGAAGTGAAGACAGAAGAATATACCGATGCAGACGGAAATACAAAGAACGGTTACAAGCTTGTTGGCGGAGAGAATTTAACGTATCAGTCAATTTCACTTGCCGAATCAGTTCGTGAAGGGTTTTCTTATATTAGTGGAATCCAGCTTGATCTTGACGGATCCCCGCTTAGCTTGGAGACTGGCAGAGAAGGAACATTAAAATCCCTTATCGATGCTTACGGTAGTGGGGAAAATGAAGGGGATTTCCTGAAAGGTCTTAAAGACTTAACAGATTTGCGAAATAATTTCATTGAAGCTTTTAATGTGGTTCATCATGAAGGAGTTCCCCTTGACGAAACAGTGGAGCCGGTTGATTTCTTTGTCATCGATGATAACGGGAATATGGTGGTGAATCAGGAGATAATTGATAACCCGGAATGGATTACTGCCGCGCTTGAAGGTGAAGGCGACGGGAAGAATGCTTTGGAGCTTGCGAAAGTTTTTGATGAGGCGGGAATTAAAGAAGCATACGCGCAATTAACTGGATCTTTAGCTGTTCAAGTCGAGGATGCTGAAAGAATGCAGCGTAATACAACTGTGTTACTTAGCCAGTTGGAAGGCAGTCGTCAATCCATCCGTTCTGTTTCGCTGGATGAGGAAATGACGAATATGATCAAGTTCCAGCATGCGTACAATGCAGCCGCAAGGTCGATGACTGCGACAGACGAATTATTGGACCGCATTATTAATAATATGGGGCTTGTAGGAAGGTAGGTCATATACATGCGCGTCACACAAAGTATGATTTCAAATAATCTATTGACAAATTTAAATAAAAGTTATGCTGAGGTGGATAAGTATTTCAACCAATTGAATACAGGCAAGAAGTTCAGCCGTCCATCGGAAGACCCGGTAGCAGCAATGAAAGGAATCGGCTACCGTACGGAATTGCACCGAATCGAACAATACCAGCGGAATACTGGCGAGGTGCAGAACTGGTATGACAATACAGATGCCGCCTTGGATCAGACAAATAGCGGTCTGCAGCGTCTGCGTTATCTTGCTGTCCAGGCAAGCAATGGCACATATGGTGAAGCAGAGCTGAAAAATATCGCAGAAGAAGCCGAACAAATTAAACTTGACCTAATAGATGTAGCGAATACAAAAGTAAATGACAAATATATTTTCAATGGTACGCGAACAAATGAAGCTCCTGTTGAGATGGTAGACGGTGAAGTGATATCCGACTTTAATGAGAGCTCAGTCGAAATTGAAGTCGCAGCAGGTGTGACTTTAGCTGCAAATGTCGACGGGAATAAGGCATTTACAGACGGAGAAACAGATATGTTTGCGGTAATCGACTCGTTCATTACAAGCTTGAATACAGGGAATGCGGACGGGGAAATCGACCAAAGCATTGCTGCTATCGACGGAATTATTGATAATGTAATCAATGCTAGGGCTGATCTTGGTGCGCGAGTGAACCGGTTAGATTTGGTAGAGAACCGCTTGGAACAGCAAGAAATCATCGCAACTGGATCTTTATCTGCTAATGAAGATGTGAACTATGCGGAGGCAATTACCAATTTGATGACGCAAGAGAGCATCCACCGTGCAGCACTCTCCAGTGGTTCGCGAATGATTCAACCAAGCCTGCTCGATTTTCTTAGATAAGTGAAATTTACCTTAGCGGGAGGTCTTTTATCTTCGACTGAAGGTTAGTTGAACGAATCGGGTCGTTATCGGCTGTTGGATCTCCCGCTCAGAAATAAGAAGTATCTTTTATTTCTTGAAGTGGGAGTCGCGCGTCCGGTTACACTGCGATATAAAAACAGAGAGCCCTTAGCCCTTTTAAAGGACTTAGGGTTTTTTTCGTAAAATAAATCCTGTAAATTTATTAGTCAATAAAAACTGTAAAAAGAGAGGTATTATGACGATGAAACTTCATACTAAATATTTAGGCAATGTGGAAATCGACGAAAAGAAGCTGATTCGATTTCCAAATGGTCTGCCTGGTTTTCCTGAAGAAACAGAATTCATCATCTTGGAATTGCCGAATAATACAGCATTTCAATTGTTACAATCAACAAAAACTAGCAGTCTCGCTTTCGTAATCACCAATCCATATTTATTTTACCAAGCCTATGAACTGAAGCTGGAACAAGATTTTCTCGAGGTATTACAAATTACGGATAAAGAAGATGTCGCGGTTTATTCAATTGTGACGTTAAATAAACCATTCACCCAAAGCACGATGAATCTGCGTGCCCCTGTAATTATCAATACGAAGCGATTAATCGGTAAACAGTATATTTTGAACGAACACAAGTATACTTCCCGCGCGCCGATTGCCCCAGACGAAAAGAGGGACGCGTCATGTTAGTGTTAACGAGGAAGAAAAATGAAGCCATCCAAATTGGAGACGATATTGAAATCAAAGTGCTTGGGGTGGAAGGAGATCAAGTGAAGTTGGGGATAGCAGCTCCGAAATCCGTGGATATTCACCGTAAAGAAATTTATTTGGATATTAAAGAACAAAATAATGCGGCAGCTAATCTATCACTCGATTTACTTGATTTGATGAACGATAATACATTAGATAAGTAATTTGATAATTTCCCTTCAAACTATCCGGAATATGCCGATACTATTAGTAGGTAACGATGAGGGGGATGAGTGGGGATGACGATAAAAGTGGTCGGATCTCAGACAATCATTCAGAGCAATATGCAACTTCAACAAGATATAAAAGTTGATCGATCCGCTACAAAAGAACACCAACAAAAAAACACTACAAATGTAAAAATTGAAAAATACGGGAAAGCACAGCGTGAAGCGGTAGAAGAAGCGGTTGATAATCTGAATCAGTTTCTTGAGCCTTCTCGCCGCAATTTGAAATTCGAATTACATGATAAGCTCGATAAATATTATGTGAGTGTTATTGACCAAGCGACAGATGAGGTAATCAAGGAAATCCCACCAAAGAAAATTCTTGATATGTATGCCGCAATGGCAGAATTCATGGGATTACTAGTCGATGAAAAAATATAAGGAAGTGAAAATATGCGTATAGGTGGCTTGGCCAGTGGAATAGATACAGATTCCATGATAAGAGACTTAATGAACGCAGAACGGATTCCATTGGATAAACTCGAACAGCAACGGACGAAAATGGAATGGCAGCGTGATGCTTTCCGTGATATTAATAAACAGATATCAGAGCTGGAGCGACTGATCACAGATATGCGGTTAAACAGTAATACGATTAATCCGAAGAAGGTTACATCCTCTATGGAAGGCGCAGTGACAGCGACTGGATCTGCCGCAGCGGGAAATGGTACTTTTAAGATTGCTGTGGAGAAGCTTGCTACTAATGCGATTAATACGGGCAAGGCCTCAAAAGAAAAAATTGAGAATTTCATTTCCAATAATAATGGTGAAACAGTAAGTTTTTACACCTATGGAGAAGCTGATCCTGATAAAGGGTTGGAAGCAGGGATGCAAAAACGTTCATTTGAAATTGAACAGGGCGATACAATCGATTCAGTTATAAAAAAGATCCAAGCTGCAGATAAAAACATTCGTGCTTTTTATGATGAAGCTGAGGGGCAGTTTGTCATGGAGACGAAACGTACTGGTGAATATAACACGACCGGTGAATTTGACGGAGCCGAAATAGGATTCAAAAGTGGTGAAAGCAGTTTTTTTACTGAGACTTTTGGTATGAAACATAATCAAGAACAAGGCGGAGAAAATGCAATATTTCATTATAATGATGCTGTTCAATTAGAGTCAAAAGACAACCGCTACACCTTAAACGGGATGACATTCACGTTCCACGATGTTACTGGAAAAGATGAAAGTGGCGGGCTAATCAACGCAACACTTACAGTTACGAATGATGTTGATAAAGCAGTGGAAAATATCACCGAATTCGTCGATAAATATAATGAACTGATTATGACATTAAACGGTACCCAGCAAGAACCGATTTATCGTGACTTCCCACCGTTAACAGAACAACAAATGGAAGAAATGTCTGATAAACAAATTGAACTTTGGGAAGAAAAAGCGAGAAGTGGACTATTGCGCAGAGAATCCATTATCCCTTCTGCATTAACGAGTCTTCGTTCGACCTGGTCAACCACGGTTGATAATGACGGGGCATTTCGGTTGATGGCCGAGATTGGAATTACGACTACGGAAGATTATTTGGATGGCGGAATGCTCGAAATCGATGAAGTTCAATTACGTGAGAAGCTGGAGGAAGATGTAAGTTCTGTCCAAAATTTGCTATTCAATAGTTCGGAAGGTTCAGACCGTGGGCTATTAAATCGATTGGAAGATTCGCTTGAGACGACAATTGGCCGAATTGAGCAACGAGCAGGAAAAGGTTCCTTCACGAATCAGATGTATACAATGGGACGCGAACTAGAAGCGATGGAAAAACGAATTAAAGCATTTGAAGATCGCTTAGTGCAAGTAGAGGATAGATACTGGCGCCAGTTCACAGCAATGGAGCGGGCAATTTCCATGATGAACAACCAATCAGCCATGTTAATGAATTTCGGCGGTAATATGCCTCAATAAGGAGTATGAAACATGAATAAAGCCTATCAAACTTATCAAAATAATTCAGTGAACACCGCATCTGGCGGCGAATTGACACTTATGCTTTATAATGGCTGCATCAAATTTGTAAAGCAGGCAATGAAAGATGTGGATGCAAAGGACTTTGAAGCAAAGAATAAAAATATCCAAAAAGCACAGAATATCGTCCGTGAATTATTAATTACGTTAGACTCGAAAGTGGAGATTTCTAAGCAATTTCAGCCACTTTATGAATTTATGCTTACGGAACTAACAGCTGCAAATATTGATAATAGTCGTGAAAAGTTGGAAGGTGTCCTTGAACTTGTAACTGAATTCAGGGATACTTGGAAACAAGTCCTTCTTCAGCACCGGAAACGGCAGTATTCAGAGAGACCAACTGTCTAATGGAGGCACTGGAAAAAGTCTATGAACTGACTAAAAAATTGATAATGTTACTTGAACAACCGGTAACATCAAAGAATCGGGATGACGTTATCCAACAGCTAAATGGACTGATTGAAGAACGGGGGAAATGCATGGAACAACTATCTCCACCATATTCAGAGGATGAAATGAAACTTGGTAATGAGATTGCTCAATTGAACCCGAAAATCCAAATGAAAATGGAAATGCTCTTTACAGATTTGAAAACAGAAATGAAGCAAATGAAGCAGCAAAAAAAATCACAGCAATCTTACACAAATCCGTATAAAAATGTTTCCACCTCGGACGGTACTTTTTTAGACCGTAAAAATTAAGGAATAGAAAGTGCCATAACTTCAACCTGTATTCGGAAAAGTTATGGCACTTTTTGTCGTTATCCAATATTGTTGTAAATTGACTGAATTTCATAATTACCAAAGTCGGCTTTTCCATCACCATATGTAGTTGGGAACGAACCAACTCAACTACATATGGTGATGGTGAAGCATTAAATACGTATTATGAAATTCATTAAATTATTAACTAAAAGCAGAATCTAGCAAAATATGAATTTAAAGTGAAGAAATTGTAAAAATTAATAAAAAAATGTTGCTAGCTTAAACGCTGCTGCATCAACCTTTATTGGCGCACTCCGCTGAAAGCCTTTACAGAAGATTAACGTTTGAGAGGAAATATAGCGGGAAACATAGTATACTATATATATAAAGAATTAAAGGAGGACACTTTTATGAAATTTAACATTCGTGGGGAAAATATTGAGGTTACAGATGCTATCAGAGAATATGTGGAAAAGAAAATCAGCAAGCTCGAGCGCTATTTCGATTCTACTCCAACAAGTGATGTTCATGTAAATTTAAGTGTCTATAATGATGAGCAGCGCATCGAAGTAACAATTCCAATGACCAACCTCCTATTGCGTGGGGAAGTACGACATGATGATTTATACGCAGCGACCGATTTAGTAGTAGACAAACTAGAGAGACAGGTTCGCAAATATAAAACAAAAATTAATCGTAAATCCCGTCAAAATGGTTCACCTAAACATGTATTTGCGGAAATGGAAAAAGAAATTGCGAATAATCAAGAAGATACATCTGATGATTTTGAAATCGTGCGTACAAAGCGATTTGACTTGAAACCGATGGATTCTGAGGAAGCTATTCTTCAGATGGACATGCTTGGCCACACCTTCTTTGTATTTAACAATGTGGAGTCAGGTGAGACAAGCGTGGTGTATCGCCGAAAAGACGGTAAATACGGTCTAATTGAACCAACTATTTAAGAAATAGGATATTAGCAAGGACGATTCTTCCCAGAAGAATCGTCCTTTTAATTTGCCAATCCTTTTAGTGTCTTTACTAGGTTGTTTCGCCTTTGTTTGTTGTCAGGCTTTGACATATAGTGTTATGATTATAGTGATATGGTATTGATTATATTGAGGAGCGTATAATATATGGCAGGATTGTTGACAAAGATTTTTGGCGATGGAAACAAGCGCCAAGTTAAACGAATTGAAAAGAGAACAGATGAAATAGATGCTTTAGAACCAGAGATGGAAAAACTTTCAGACAATGAACTAAAAAATAAAACAGAAGAATTCAAAGGACGATTGGAAAACGGTGAAATATTAGACGATCTATTGGAGGAAGCTTATGCGGTAGTTCGGGAAGCATCGAGACGAGTGCTCGGCATGCGCCCATTCAGGTCTCAGATTATGGGAGCAATCGCCCTGCATGGCGGAAATATTGCAGAGATGAAAACAGGTGAAGGGAAAACATTAGCTTCCACCATGCCGGCATATTTAAATGCGCTGACAGGAAACGGCATTCATATTATTACCGTTAACGAGTATTTAGCGGAACGTGATGCGAAGGAAATGGGAGAGCTGTATGATTTCCTTGGTCTTACAGTCGGGCTTAACTTAAACAGTCTGACGAAAGAACAAAAGCGTGAAGCTTACCAATGTGATATTACGTATGGAACGAACAACGAGTTCGGTTTCGATTACTTACGGGATAATATGGTGCTTTATAAAAATCAGATGGTACAGAGACCACTTAACTACGCTATTATTGATGAGGTCGACTCGATATTGATTGATGAAGCAAGAACCCCATTAATTATCTCAGGAGCAGCTAAAAAGTCTGCATCACTTTACACACAGGCGAACAGTTTTGTAACGACCTTGAATAGAGAAACAGACTATACTTATGATGAAAAAACGAAGGGTGTCCAGCTTACAGAAGAAGGAATTAATAAAGCAGAACGATTTTTCAATATCGAAAACTTGTTTGACTTGGACAATGTTTCTTTAACTCATCATATTAACCAAGCAATGAAAGCTCATGTAGCGATGCATCGTGATGATGATTATATGGTTGAAGAAGGACAGGTCGTCATCATCGACCAATTTACCGGTCGTAAAATGAAAGGCCGTCGCTATAGTGATGGACTGCATCAAGCGATTGAAGCGAAAGAAGGTTTGCAAATTCAAAATGAAAGTATGACCCTTGCATCCATCACCTTCCAAAACTATTTCCGGATGTACAACAAGCTATCCGGGATGACAGGTACTGCAAAGACGGAAGAGGAAGAGTTCCGTAATATTTATAATATGGATGTCATCGTTATACCGACGAATAAGCCGATTATTCGGGATGATCGCTCCGATTTGATTTATAAATCAATGGAAGCAAAATTCCGTGCGGTCGTTGAAGAAATCAAAGAACGAAATCAAGCAGGTCAGCCTGTCCTTGTTGGTACAGTAGCTGTTGAAACATCAGAATTAATTTCAAAAATGCTTAAAAAAGCAGGAGTTCGTCATGAAGTACTAAACGCGAAGAACCACTACCGGGAAGCGGAAATTATTGAAACCGCAGGAGAAAAAGGATCTGTCACGATTGCAACGAACATGGCAGGGCGTGGTACAGATATCAAGCTTGGAGAAGGTGTTCTTGAGCTTGGTGGTCTAGCTGTTATTGGGACAGAGCGTCATGAATCCAGACGGATCGACAACCAGCTTCGAGGGCGTTCTGGACGTCAGGGTGACCCAGGTGTAACGCAATTTTATCTTTCCATGGAAGATGAGCTAATGCGCCGTTTCGGTTCAGACAATCTCCGTGCGATGATGGACCGATTTGGAATGGATGAGGATCAGCCGCTTGAAAGTAAAATGGTATCTCGTGCGGTAGAATCTGCACAGAAAAGGGTAGAAGGAAATAACTTCGACGCACGTAAAACAATTCTTTCCTATGATGACGTTCTTCGTGAACAACGAGAAATCATTTATAAACAGCGCTTTGAAGTAATTGACGCGGAAGACGGCTTAACGGAAATCATCATGAACATGATCCGCTCTTCGGTCGATAGGGTCATCGACTCTCACACTCAAGATGAAGATGAGGATTTATGGAATATCGATGCGATCATTGAGCATCTCCATGCGAATGTATTAAGTCCTGATGCGATTAAGGCAGATGACTTAAAAGGTAAAGAACCGGAAGAAATGAAAGAACTCATCTTAGAAAAAATTGAGCAAGCTTATGATGCGAAACGGGAAGAATTGGAACCGGACCAGTTCCAAGAGTTTGAGAAAGTCATTGTGCTTCGTGCGGTTGATTCGAAATGGATGGATCACATTGACCAAATGGATCAGCTCCGTCAAGGAATTCACCTGCGTGCATACGGGCAGACAGATCCGCTCCGGGAATACCAAATGGAAGGATTCCAGATGTTTGAGCAGATGGTTCAGTCCATTGAAGATGAAGTAGCAAGATTCATTATGAAAGCACAAATCCGTGAGAATTTACAACGGGAAGAAGTTGTGAAAAATACGACCGCAGCCAGAGGCGGACAAGACGGCAAGAAAAAGGTTCGTAAGCCAATTGTTAAAGAAAACCGTGTCGGCAGGAACGACCCATGTCCATGCGGAAGCGGCAAGAAATATAAAAACTGTCACGGTAAAAACTAAACGAATTCAGACGAGGTAGGGAACAGGGTGATTCCGACCTCGTTCTTTTCCTTTTTTATTGCATAGGAAACTGTAAAATAAAATATATTTATTATGAGGTGATGTATCATGGATTTAGCAGAAATCAGAAATGAATTGGATAAAATAACTTCACGTGTTGAAGCTTTCAGGGGGTCTCTTTGACTTAGATGACAAGCGTGCACGTATTACCGAATTAGAGCAGCAAATGACAGATCCAACATTTTGGGATGATCAAAAAGCCGCACAAAAAGTGATTGACGAAACGAATGGCTTAAAATACCGAGTGGAATCATTTGAAAAAATGGAATCGACACTGGAGGATCTCGAAGTTTCCTATGAACTGGTGAAAGAGGAAGCGGACGAGGAGTTATTTCAAGATCTGAATGAACAGTTGGAAACATATATGGAGAAGATTAATGACTTTGAACTGGAAATGTTATTAAGTGAACCATATGACTCGAAAAATGCAATCCTTGAACTGCATCCTGGTGCAGGAGGAACCGAGTCTCAAGACTGGGCGAGCTTGCTATTAAGGCTGTACCAACGCTGGGCTGAAAATAAAGGCTTTACAGTCGAAACCCTCGATTATCTCCCGGGAGATGAAGCAGGTGTGAAAAGCGTCACGTTGCTCATAAAAGGGCATAATGCCTACGGGTATTTGAAAACGGAAAAAGGAGTTCACCGCTTAGTGCGGATCTCACCTTTCGATTCTTCTGGTCGGCGCCATACATCCTTTGTTTCCTGCGACGTGACGCCGGAAATGGATGATGATGTCGAGATTGAAGTGCGGGATGAGGATATCAAAGTTGACACGTACCGGGCAAGTGGTGCAGGTGGGCAGCACGTTAATAAAACGGACTCAGCTGTTCGTCTTACCCACCTACCAACAAATATTGTTGTAACTTGTCAAAATCAGCGTTCTCAGATTAAAAACAGGGAGTCAGCGATGAAAATGTTGAAATCCAAGTTATACCAGCTTGAGGTAGAGAAGCAAGAGCAAGAACTTGCTGCACTTCGCGGTGAACAGAAAGAAATCGGTTGGGGAAGTCAGATCCGCTCTTATGTTTTCCATCCTTATTCGATGGTAAAAGACCACCGGACAAATGTGGAGGTAGGAAATACACAAGCAGTAATGGATGGAGAAATTGATTTGTTTATCGATGCGTATTTACGTTCTCAAATACAATGAACGGAAAATTATTCTAAAATAAGCGAAACTGCCTCCAAATGGTGGTAAGACTAGGAAAATGTTGGATTTTGTTCACAGACTCTCTTCTAAATAGGTTTTAAAAAATAATCAATAGGATATAATAGTATTGATGTACTTATTACACAATTCGAATGGGGGATTTATGCATGAAGAAATGGTTACTAGCGGTTCTATTTGGAGCAGTCTTAGTTCTTGGAGCTTGTGGCGGCGGAGATGATACAAGTACAGAAGAGCCAGCAGACAACGGCGACACAGACACAGAAGAACCAGCTGACAATGGAGATGCTGTTGACACTGCGAGTGGTGAAGAGATTTACCAAAACAACTGTGCAATGTGTCACGGGGCAGATCTCTCCGGTGGAGCAGGCCCTGCATTAACAGACGTAGGAAGTAAATTCTCCAGCGATGAAATTGCAGATATTGTTCAGAATGGGACAGGTTCTATGCCTCCACAAGATGTTTCTGGTGACGACCTTGACGCATTAGTGACTTGGTTGGAAGAACAATAATAACGAACGAAATGAAAAAAGTTCGACTTGCATTTTGTGAGTCGAACTTTTATTTTGTCTAATCCTATTATTACGCCTCCGTAACATCACTCAATCTCAGGTGGCATGCCGCTTGTTCGACAAAACATCCTAAATATCCCTCTAACATTACATGAACGGTATTCTTGAAACATAAATGTAATAATTTTATGTCTAAAAAGTGCGCTTAATGATGTTATAATAGCTAAGGAATCTAGTAAATGGTTAAGTCTGATAAATAAACAAAAATAATTTGAAATAAATAAAAGGTGATACATATATGATTTTAATGGAAGATGTGCATAAAACGTATCCGAATGGAGTCACAGCTCTAAACGGAATTAATGTTGATATTAAACAAGGTGAATTTGTATATATTGTAGGCCACAGTGGAGCTGGGAAATCCACTTTTATTAAACTTATATACCGGGAAGAGAAGCCGACAAAAGGGAATATTGTTATCAATGATATCGAGTTAAGCAAGATGAAAGAAAGAAAAGTCCCATATTTAAGAAGAGAAATTGGCGTTGTTTTCCAAGACTTCAAGCTTTTGCCAAGATTAACAGTCTATGAAAATGTTGCATATGCGCTTGAAGTAATTGAAGAAACACCAAAAGGGATACGAACGAGAGTTATGGAAGTATTAGAAGAAGTCGGTTTAAAGAATAAAGCCCGTTTTCTTCCTGCAGAGCTTTCCGGCGGAGAGCAGCAACGTGTGTCAATTGCACGCGCCATAGTCAACCGCCCGCGTATTGTCATTGCGGATGAACCAACTGGAAATCTGGACCCTGAGACGTCTTGGGGGATAATGAAGACATTTGAAGAAATTAATGATAAAGGAACTACTATAATTATGGCTACCCACAGTAAGGAAATTGTAAACACGATTAAAAACCGAGTCATCGCGATTGAAGACGGGGTAATTGTGAGAGATGAACAACGAGGTGAATACGGCTATGAAGTTTAGAACATTTACACGCCATCTGAGAGAGGGAACGAAGAACATTTTCCGGAATGGTTGGATGACTATTGCTTCCATAGGAGCCGTAACGACAACATTGATCCTCGTCGGTGTATTCCTCGCAATCGTCCTTAACCTTAATGAATTTGCGAAAAATATTGAATCAGATGTTGAAATTAAAGTGCTTGTTGATTTAACAACAGAAGAAGATGATGTTATTGCCTTGGGAGACCAACTTAGACAGATAGAAGGTGTCGAAAACGTCTACTTTTCTTCTAATGACGAAGAACTAGAAAGTTTGACTAATAGTTTAGGAGAAGAAGGAAGGGCTTGGGAGTTATTTGAACAAGATAATCCGTTAAACCATGCTTACGTCGTCAAAGCGGAAACCCCGCAGGAGACAGAAAGAATTGCCGAAGAAATAATGGAATTTGATCATATCTATAACGTAACGTTTGGTCAGGATATTGTAGATAAATTGTTTGAGTTTAATAACTACGCAAGAATCATCGGGCTTGTGTTGATTGCTGCATTGGTACTCACCGCAGTATTCCTCATTTCCAATACGATTAAAATCACCATCATAGCGAGAAGCACGGAAATCTCCATTCAAAAGCTTGTTGGTGCTACCAATGGGTTCATTCGTTGGCCATTTTTTGTGGAAGGATTATTGCTTGGTGTACTAGGTTCGATTATTCCAATTGCAGTTGTGTTATTCGGATATCATTACATAGCCGAAAACCTTGCAAGTCAAATTAATATTAGTTTCGTAGAGATATTGGAATTTAATCCATTTGCTTGGTACTTATCGCTAGGTATTCTGCTAATTGGAGCAGCGATCGGTGTTTGGGGAAGTGTCATGAGCGTACGTAAGTTCCTGAAAGTTTAAGAGACAACTAGAAGATAAGAACGCATTATGATGAAGGGAGAATACGAATTGAAGAAATCGATCCTATCGAGTATAGCCGCTACACTCTTACTAGCAACTGCAGTTCCAGCAGGAACTCCGGTTTCTGCAGAGTCAATCGATGACTTGAAAGAACAGATCAACCAACATGAAGAAGAAAAATCTAAAATATCCGAGGATAAGAATAACCTGAGTAAGGATAAACAGGACACAGAATCGAAAATCAATGAAAATTTAAGTGAACAGGAAACAGTAGAAAATGAGATTTTGGGTATAGAAGATGAACTTGCGACAACACAGAATGAAATTGCTACTAAAGAGAACGAGATAAAAACTACGAATGATGAGATCGATGATTTAACCGAGCAGATTGGAACACTTACGAACGAGATTGAGGTTTTAGAAGATAAGATTGAAAAACGTGACGAATTATTAAAAGAACGTCTTCGTGCTATTCAACAGAACGGTGGACAAATCAAGCTGATTCAGGTCATCTTCGGTTCTAAAAACTTTGTAGATCTTATTAGCCGCACGTCAGCGGTAAATACAATCATGGATCAAGATAAGCAGATTATGGAAGAACAAGCTGCTGATAAACAACTGCTTGCAGAGCACAAACAAGAAGTGGAAGAAAAGAAAGAAACAGTCGTAGCGAAGAAAGAAGAACTGGAAAGTCAAAAGACAGAACTTCTCGCTTTAAAAGATCAACTGGATAATCAAAAAGCCGAAAGAGAAACGCTTATGGCTAAGCTTGAAGAAGAACATGAACATTTGGAAGAGATTAAGTTAACGATTGAAGAAGAACAGACGATTCTTGCTGCTGAGGAAAAAGCAAAATCTCAAGCAATTGCTCTTGCTGAGCAGAAGGTAGGAGAATTAGAGCAATTGGCAAGAGAAGAGGCGGAAAGAAAACGCCAAGAAGCTGAGCGTCGTAAAATGGAACAGGAAAGACAAGAGCGGGAATCAAACAATAATAACAACAATAATAACAACAATAATAATGATAACCGAGATAAAGTCGCTTCTGCACCAGAGACGAAAATTGATTCCGGAAATACCGGAGGGGGAATTTTCATCCACCCTGCAAATGGACGTCTCACTTCAGGGTTCGGTATGAGAAACCATCCTATCTTTAATATTCCTCGCTTGCATGCTGGAGTTGACTTTGGAGTTGGAACTGGGACATCACTTCTTGCTCCAGCGGACGGAGTAGTAAGTACGGCAGGTGCCATGGGCGGTTTTGGAAATGTCATCATGATTTCTCACTACATAAATGGTAAAAACTATACAACCGTCATGGCGCACTTAAGCAGAATGGATGTTTCAGCTGGACAGGCTGTAAGTCAGGGGCAAGTGATTGGAGCAACAGGTAACACAGGTAATTCGACTGGTCCACACCTCCATTTCGAAGTTCACCTTGGCGGATACGGTAACCCAGTAGACCCAATGCCATATTTAAGATAATATAAAGAAGAAAAAGGTATCGTGATTTTTTACGATACCTTTTTCCATAGTGATAATCATAACTTAATTTTTACCCAATAAATCATCGCTTTCATTCAGCGTAAGTGTGCCAAACTCGGAAACTTTCTACTGGAGGTCCGCAGTCCAGACACCTCTCGCACCTGCTGAGCGGCTGATGAGCCTCCTCAGGCTGAGCATTAAGGGGTCTCATCAAGCCTATCCTCCCGCAGGAGTCTCGAGGTGTCTGGACTGCTACCAGGAAATGCCATATTGGGATCACTGTTTATTATTCCAAAGATATAATTTAATCGTGACATGGCACTGAAATAAATGCTATTAATAATCGTCCCAACCAGTTCAGTTGCCCGGTGGACGGTGACTCCTGCGGGAACAGCACGAGCCTGGAGACCCCGCAGGGCGGCAGCCCGAGGAGCTCTAGCAGTGCCTAAGGATGCGCATCCGTCCACCGGGCAACTGAACGGTGATTAAAGCTTTGAATATGTTAATGAGCCAAAACACTTACGCTGAATGAAAGCAATTAGTAGTTTATGTTAAAATTTGCTTTATGTAAAGGTGAGAAAGGTAGGGCATTATATTTCAGAATGACCTTGTAAAGAATTTCATCAATGTTAGGTCTTGTGCATAGTCATGAAAGAAATATAATGGTATGCTTTTCTATAATGGACGGAAGAAATTTGAGGTGGAATGATGAAATTAAACAGATTACAAATAGTTTTTTTATTAGCTGCTGCATTAGTACTCGGTTTTCTTGGAGCGTATGCAGGCATTTCATTAGCCGGAGATAATGATAGTGGACAGCAAACAGCAAGCCGGGAAAACCTGAAAGAAAAGTTACCCGGTGATGAGCCGGAAACACTCACAGGTGATTTGCAAAAGATTGAGGAAGCTTATGCTCTCATTCAAGAAAATTATGTTGAAGAAGTCGAAGGTAATGAATTGGTCGAAGGTGCAATTGAGGGTATGCTTGCCACACTGGAAGATCCGCATTCATCCTATTTGAACCTTGAATCGATGGATGAATTTAATCAGCAGATTGAATCTTCCTTTGAGGGAATCGGAGCAGAAGTTAGTATGGTGAACGGCGTTGTAACGATTGTTTCGCCAATCAAGGATTCGCCTGCAGAGAAAGCTGGTTTACGGCCGAATGATCAAGTTCTTACGGTTGATGGCGAAGATCTTGAAGGACTGAATTTAAATGAAGCTGTCGCTAAAATTCGTGGAGAAAAAGGAACAGAAGTAACACTTGAAATTATTCGGGCAGCAAGTGATCCTTTTGATGTAGTCATAGTCCGGGATACCATTCCGGTAGAAACTGTTTATAGTGAAACAGAAACAATAGATGGAAATACAACTGGTATTATTGAAATTACGAACTTCTCCGAGAATACAGCAACAGAGTTCATGGAACATTTAAATGAGCTGGAGGAAAGCGGATTGGACGGATTAGTCATTGATGTTCGCGGAAATCCAGGTGGATTACTGAATGTCGTTGAAGATATGCTGGCATTATTTGTACCCGAGGATCTTCCATTCATTCAAATAGAAGATGCGGAGGGAAATGTTGAAGCAATTCATTCTGACCTGAAGGAAACTAAAGAATATCCAATCAGTGTGTTGATTGATGAAGGTAGTGCATCTGCATCTGAAATTCTTGCCGTAGCATTAAAAGAGCTCGATAATGATATAGTCGGTCAGACAAGTTACGGAAAAGGCACTGTTCAGACTGCTGTTCCATTAGGTGACGGAAGTTCGATTAAATTAACGACATTCAAATGGCTATCCCCTAGTGGCGAGTGGATTAATGAAGTAGGGGTTGAGCCGACCATTCCTGTAGATCAGCCGGATTATTATTATGCTAACCCGATTACGATTGAAGAGCCGTTTGGTTTGGATGATACGGACGAAGGTATTGCCAATATTCAGCTCATGCTGGATGGAATCGGTTATGATCCTGGACGAATGGATGGCTACTTTAGTGAAGAGACGGAAGAAGCTGTAAAACAATTCCAGGAAGATAATGATCTATCGGCAACTGGTGAAGTCGATGAAGAAACAGCCGGATTAATTGATACGAGAGTGATCGAGCAGATTCGTTCTGGTGAAGATGATGTCCAATTGGAAAAAGCATTGGAAGAACTATATAAGTAAGACAGGAGAGGCTGGGGAAACCCAGTCTTTTTTTGGCAGAAAGATAAGTATCAATCCTTTCTTACTGCATAAGTGCGGGCTTGGTTGTCACCGTAAGGAATGATGACAACCAAAATTTCTAATTTTTTGGGACAAATGCTCTGACCCCATGTCCCACTTTTCGTGGTATACTGTATAGAAGAATCCATACGTAAAGGGTGGTTTGCTTGGTTGAATTATGGCTTCAAGAATTGGGGATAGGGATATTAAAATTATTTCTTAATCCATTATTTTATTGGATATTTCTATTAATCTTTTTAGTTGGTTACCGGCGGATTAAGATGGAAAGGGAACAGTTCGGAGTGAAAGTCTTTGACTTATTCAGTGAATGGAGACGGACATTGCTTCCTGCTGTTATCACTGGAATACTTGTATCGCTCATTTTGATCGGAGGAGGGGTTGTATTTTCATATGGTTCGTTAATCACCCTGAGCTTCGTGATGATTCTCTTATCCTTGAATTTACGTTTTACATTGCTATCAGCAAGTTATACGATTGGACTTACATATATCGTATTACTTTTGTTGCCAACGCTGCTGGAGAATCAGGATGTTATTCCTACTGCATATTTTGCAGAGAATAATTTCGTCGGTTTAACATTTTTACTTGGTATCATGTTAGTTGCAGAAGCAATTTATGTTCGTCGGGTAAAACGCAATGAGACATTCCCGCGCTTAGTAAAGAGTGAGCGTGGTATCTGGGTCGGTGAACATCATTTGCGAAAAATGTCGATGATTCCATTGTTTTTCCTTGTACCAGGGGGGGTGCTCGAGAGTTTTGCTCCTTATTGGCCATTAATTTCACTTGGCGAGGAATCATATGGTATCGTACTATTTCCTTTTCTACTCGGATTTTCCCACCGGATAAGGGCGAGTATTGCACCTGTTAGAGGCAAGCAGTTAAGTAAACAAATCTTTTGGTTGGGGATGTTCGTCATCGCTATTTCTGTCACTGGCTATTTTTTCGAAGGATTGTCTCCAATTGCTTTGATACTTGCTATTTTCGGCAGGGAATTCATTACGTATCGATTACGTACACAGGAGAAGAAGCAAAATGCCTTTTTCAAACCGGAACAACAGGGTCTACGTGTTCTGGGAATTATTCCTGGCACACCTGCTGAACGGTTGGATATTCAAGCGGGTGAAGTAATTACGAAAATAAATGATCGAAGAGTTAACAACTCAGATGAATTTTATAAGGGACTTCAGGCTGCAGGTGCTTATTTTAAGTTAGAAATACTGGATGACCAAGAGGAAATGCGCTTCGTGCAAAGTGCATTTTATGAAAGTGATCATTACAGATTGGGACTACTTTTTATTGAAGCACCACACCATCATCAAGATGTTCTTGAAGAAGGTTCGTAAATAGATTATTGTTTCGTATTCAGTAGAAGGGAGGCATTCGTAGTTAAAACATGCGAATGCCTCTTCTAATAGGGAAAATTAGAACGGGAGGAAACGAGATGAAGTTTTTTCATACTGCAGATTGGCATCTGGGCAAACTTGTCCAAGGTGTCTATATGACGGAAGACCAAGAATTTATACTAGAGCAATTCGTTCAGGCTGTTGAAGAGGAAAAGCCGGATGCAGTGATTATAGCGGGAGATCTTTATGACCGAGCTGTTCCGCCGACTGATGCGGTACAGCTGCTGGATGACGTTCTGCACAAAATTGTTCTTGATTTGCATGTGCCGGTTATTGCAATTGCAGGGAACCATGATAGCCCAAGCAGATTGGACTTCGGGAGTCGGTTCATGCAGCAGAATGGGTTTCATGTGATCGGCAGATTGCAGAAGGATTATCAACCTGTTGTATTAAATGATGAATTTGGTGAAGTTTATTTCCATCCAATCCCTTACGCTGATCCGAGTATGATTCGTAATCTGTATGAAGATGATTCGATACGCAATCATAACATGGCACAGCGAAAGATTGTGGAGAAAATACAAGCATCCATTTTGCCGAATACGCGAAATGTTGCGATTGCTCACGCTTTTGTCACACCATTTGGGGAGGAGGCAGAGAACACGAGTGAATCCGAACGGCCGTTATCTATCGGCGGGTCTGAATATGTGGATGCCACAATTTATGATGCATTTGATTATACGGCACTTGGGCACCTGCACCAGGCTCATTATGTTGCAAACGAAACGATTCGCTATGCTGGTTCGCCATTGAAATATTCGATTTCAGAAGAACATCATAACAAAGGATATTATGTTGTAACGATGGACGAAGAAGGCAAAGTCGAATTGGAAAAACGATTGTTCACTCCTAGGCGAGACATGTACACAGTAGAAGGGTTTATGGAAGATATTTTAGAGGAAGCGGTATGTGAAGATTATGTATTTGTCCAGTTGTTGGATGAAACTCCTGTACTTTCTCCAATGGAAAAAATCCGCTCGGTTTACCCGAATGCGATGCATGTTGAACGCAAAATTTACTCAGCCCTCCATCTAACTGATGATTCAGAAGCAATCAAAGAACGAAGAAAAATGACAGAACTGGAACTGTTTCGTGCCTTTTATGAAGAAGTAAAAGGAGAAGCGCCAGGAAATGCGGCAGAGGATATTTTTAAAGAAGCGCTTGAAGCGATTATGAATGAAGATAAATAACGGAAATAAAGGGGGAAATAGAATTGCGGCCATTAAAATTAACGATGACAGCATTTGGACCTTATAAAAACACGGAAATTGTTGATTTCTCCGAACTGAGAGATAACGATATATTTGTCATCTCTGGAAATACGGGAGCTGGTAAAACGACGATATTTGACGGAATTTGTTTTGCCCTTTATGGTACGGCGAGTGGACAAGACCGTGGGGAGTCAAGAATGCTCCGCAGTGATTTTGCTGATGATGATGTCCATACTGCGGTTGAATTAGAGTTTGAACTAAAAGGAAAGCACTATCGCATCCGGAGGCAGCTCGGTCATGTGAAACATGGAAATAAGTCAAAAACGGGTGATGATATTTTCTTTTTCATCCAGAGAGACGGGGAAGAAGTACCGTGTGTCGACAGGCAGATCGTTTCGGAAGTGAATGAACGCGTCGAGCAATTAATCGGGTTAACCCAAGACCAATTTAAACAAATTGTCATGCTACCGCAAGGAGAGTTCCGCAAACTTCTCACTTCAGATACGGAAAATAAAGAAGCAATTTTACGCAGACTCTTCAAAACGGAAAACTATCAATCAATTAATTCCGTCTTAAAAGAGAAACGCGACCAAGCCAAAATAGATTATGATCGGCAATTGCAAATTAGAAATGATTATATTCATGGAATCTCTTCTTATCTTCCGTTACGGGCGGACACGGCAATGAGTGAGTTGCTCGAGGCAGAATACCCCAATATTAATCAAGTTGCTGCTGCGCTAGAGGAAGAAACAGACTTTTATGAGGAACAAATCAGTTCTAGCGAAGAGAAGTATAAGCAAGCTTATGAGTTAAGAAATAAACGACAAAAACAATTTCACGAAGCCGAGCATATGAATGAACGTTTCCGTGAGTTAGCGGTTAAAGAGCAACAGTTAAAAGAATGGACGGAAAGGGAGGCTGAATTCGCTGCGAAAGAAGCAAGTTTAGAAGCTGCAGAAAGAGCGAATGGTTTACTGCTTTATGAAAGCCAACAGGAACAAGCGATGGAGGATGAACAAACGACTCGTGGAAATCTTAAACAAGCGAAAATTCAATTAGAGCAAGCGAAAAAGGAATTGCAGGAAGCTGAAACGACTTTTGAGGCAGAAAAAAATAGGAAAACAGAAAGAGATGAAGTCGCGAATCAATTGAATGAGCTCGAGAAGTTTTTACCTATCGTACAAGGCATTGAGGAAACGAAACAAAAGATAAACGAAATGAAGAGCCGTGGTTTAAAGACGAAACAAAAGCTTGAAGAAACGGAAAAACAGCTTGAGTCAACAGAAAAAACGTACGAGGCGTACCGGCGTGAAATCACTCTCCTTGATGATCGAATCGAGAAGTTGAGTGATAAGCCGGCAGAGTACTTGAAGCTAAAGGATCAGGTGCGAATTTTTGAGCAGTATAGGAATATTACTGCAGAGATTAGTGAAATCGAAAAAAAGGTAACTTCGATTACAGCATCCTACACGAAAGCAAAGGAAAGCTATCAAGAAAAAGAAAATTCCTGGCTCAGCAATCAAGCGCTTGTACTAGCCGGTCATCTTCACGAAGGAGAAGCTTGTCCGGTCTGTGGGAGCTTCGAGCATCCCGAGGTTGCAACAAGCTCTGATAGAAGCGTGACCAGGGAAGAACTTCAGCTTGCAAAAGCCAGCTTGGAAGAGATGGAAAATGCGTATCGGCAAATAAGCATTCAACTTGAGGCAAAGCGTACCCAGCAGAAAGAGATTGTAGAAGAGGTAACTGTGATAACGGCAGGAGAAGAAATCAAACCTTTCTATGAACAGCTTGTTGTCACTGGCAAAAAGGTTCGTGCCGAGGTAGAGGAATATGATGCTGCTAGAAAAAAACGAAAAACAAAAAAGGTAGAAGAAGAGAAATATGCAGGCATCAAGCGAAAGTTAGAACCACACTTTAATCAACTGAAAGACCAGTATTATACATTGCGCGAAGAATATAAGATGGAAACAGCACTCCTTGAAGAAAGATTGCGGGTTATCCCTCAGTCATTAAGGGATTTAAAGGAATTAAAAATCCAGATTAAATGGACGCAAGATAAAAAAGAACAACTTGAAAAAGCATGGGAATCGGCTGAAAAGCTGCTTGAGGCGAAAAAAGAAGCATACACAAAGAGTGAAGCACATACATTGCATACAGAAAAACAACTAAAAGAGATTACATTAAAAGTAGAAGGTGCAAAAAAAGATTTCCGCGATAAATTAATGGAAGCGAATTTTGATACGGAAGAAGCATATTTAAAAGCAAAGCTACAAATTGATGAACAGAAACGATTAAAACAGGAATTGACGGAATTCAAGCAACAGCTTGCGATACTAACCAAGCAAACGAAAGAGCTGGCGGCAAGCTTAACAGGAAAAGAACCAAAAGATTTAGTTGCACTAAAACAGGAATTGGATGAGCTTGAAATCCAATATGAAGAAACATTCAAGCAGCTTAATGAAGCACGTGACTTCCGGAAACGTGCAATGAAGCGGAAGGAAGAGATTCTGGAAGCGGAAGAGGAATTAGGGAAGAAAGAACAGCTTGTTTCCGCAGTTTCCGATGTACATGACATGCTGCGCGGACAAAACAGTAAGAAAATATCGTTTGAGCGTTTTTTACAGATGGAGTATTTGGAGCAAATTATTCAATCAGCTAATAGCAGGCTACAGAAGCTCTCGAATAACCAGTATTATTTAACGAGAAGCGACAGACAAGAATCCCATGGTAAACAAAGTGGACTCGCGCTTGATGTGTACGATAACCACACTGGATTAACGAGAGATGTAAAAACATTGTCCGGCGGGGAGAAATTCAATGCGGCACTATCTCTCGCTTTAGGAATGTCTGATGTGATTCAGAGTTTCCAGGGCAGTATAGCGATCGATACGATGTTTATCGATGAAGGATTCGGCTCCCTTGATGAAGATGCCCTGGCTAAAGCTGTTGACACTCTTGTCGATCTCATGGAATCAGGGCGCATGATCGGCGTGATCTCCCACGTCAAAGAGCTGAAAGAAATCTTCCCAGCCATCCTGGAGGTCAAAAAAACCCGACAGGGGCACAGTGAAACAGCATTTGTACTAAAATGATATCCCACCGTCCTTACCAACCCTAAGAGCAACCAATCACTTTCAGCCAGCGTAAGTGTTCTGCACGTTCTCATGGTTCGCTCTCTAATCGCCGTTCAGTTGCCCGGAGGACGGATGCGCATCCACGGGCACAGCCTCAGCCTCGCCCCAAAGGACGTGCCAATGCAGACGTTGCCACAGGACGTGGCGTTCTTAGTCTGCCTCGGAAGAAGGGCACTTCCTGCTCAGGTCTGGGCACGTGCTTTTCCCGTAGGAGTCACCGTCCTCCGGGCAACTGAACTGGTAGGGATGATTAATATTAAAAGCATTATTCCAGTGCCATATCTCGATAAAAATAATATTTTTGGAATAATAAACAGTGATCTAAATTCGGCCTTTGCTTAGGAGCAGTCCAGACACCTCGAGACTCCTGCGGGAGGATAGGCCTGGCGAGGAGACTTGCCGGCCGCTCAGCAGGTGCGAGAGGTTCTGGACTGCGGACCTCCAGGATGAGAGTTTGGAACATTTACGCTGGATGAAGGTGACTGTGATTAGTAAGCTTTGTCTAGGTACCTGAAAAGCAAGTTTCTTTTACGGTTGAGTAGTAAATGTAGTTGCGGAAGTGGTGGGAAGAATTTATAATAAGATGGTATATGTTGATGCAATTATAATTGCAATAAATATAGAGGTGTAGAAATGGATTTTAATATAGGTCCGAGGATGTTGAAGACAGGAATCGCAGTGATATTAACCCTTGTCATTACAAACACATTGCAAATGGAACTCGAATTAGTGGCCGCTATAGCCGCCGTCTTAGCAATGCAGCCATCGATCATGCGATCCTTTACTTATTTTAAAGAAGTCGTGATAGGGAACTCAGTGGCCGTTGTTTTTTCCTTAATCGGGATTTTTCTACTTGGTAACCATCCGCTATCCGTTGGTGCGGTAGTAATCATATCGATTGCGATTAACGTTCGCCTCGGCTTAAGTAAAACCGTCAATTTAACCGTATTAACGATTATCGCAATCATGCTCCAAAGTGCTGATGGGATCAATGTACCTTTTATCATTAATCGGGTTTCCCTTGTAGTGATTGGAGTCGTATCGGCATTTATTGTAAATGCATTTGTCTTCCCGCCGAATCATCAGAAGATGCTCTTTAACCAGATTGAGGATGCGATTAATCAGACACTCTTTTTACTGCGTGTTATTCCAAATAAGACGATGAGTGTGCCTACACTTAAAACGGAAGATCGAGAGATTGAAAAAAAAATAACAAAAATCAAGGATTACTTCGATATTATTGTTGAAGAACGCAGCCGATTATTTATCCGGAATAAGATTCACTTTCTTCGTAGTATCGTCATCTATAAACATATGATTCGCGTGCTTGAGAAACAATATACACTTATTACCCAATTGGAAAAAAATATAGAAGAAATAGAAGCACTCGGCAGCGGTAAAAGTCATGTCATAAAAAAGTTAATTAATGAGATGGCAAATTACAGTGAAAACGTATTTTTACTTTATCAAAATAAAATCGTTCTAGACCGTGATCTGCAGCGAGAAACAAAAAATGCAATGCGGCTGACCATTAATAATCTAATTGAAGAACTGCAAGGTTCAGGCTATGATAAGTGGACATATGTATTCCCAGTAGCGAACAGTCTCATCGAATTATTTGCGGAACTCGATAAACTAGAGAAATTTGTGCGCAAAAAAGAAAATCAACCAATGAGAGCCTAGCTTATAGACTAATTCATACCTGGTCTGTAGGCTAGGTTTTTTCTCACGGATTAACGGTCTGTAATACCTCATCTCTAAACATGTCAAGATGGGGAGATAAAGAACCACCCACTGAATGAAGTCTCATTTTATATTCAAAAAGTGAAACATTTCGTTCTTCTTTTTCGTATAGTTAGGAAGACAGAATGAACATAGCAAGAGATGTAAAGAGCGTCTTAGCTCACTTTCTGTTATGATTAATAGTGATATAGATAAAAAAGAAAGGGAGGGTCACATTGAATAAACAACCACCTACATTAACGCCAGAGCAACTGGCAAAATTGAGGAAAATTGGAAAGATTTTCGGCTGGATATTTGGAATTTTGTTAGTGGTAGGACTTTTATTTTTACTTACATTTAATTGGATAACCGATTATATATGGCTGGATAACTTAGGGTTCGGCAGCGTATTCACAACGATTCTTGGAAGTAAAATGACATTGATCGGAGTAGGGTTCGTCCTTTTCTTTGTTGCGTCATTCATAACTTTACAGTGGATCCGCAGTTCATATTTAAATCACTTTCATGAAAGTCAGTTACCGCCATTTCTTGCGGAGAAAAAACTGAGTCGCTTAATTATCGTTGGTACATCTTTCTTCGTAGGGATTTTAGGAAGTTCGATTGTCCAAGGGCTTGGCTGGGAACCGCTGCTCAAGTTCTTGCAGCATGAAAAGTTCGGAGTAGCCGATCCACATTTTAATATGGATATTTCATTCTATATGTTTGTTTTACCATTCTTGGAGTTTATCGTCTATTTAATCTTAACATTGGCGATTTTAGCTCTGCTTGTTGTAATCGGGGCTTATTCCGTCTTTCATATGTATCGCTTAAGTAAGCGGGCACAGCTTCACATTGGAATTACAATCGGACTTGTTGGACTAATGGTGGCAGCGATTCATTTTCTGCAGCCCTATCACACCTTGCTATCAAACCAGGTGAATATCTTCCAGACGAGTGTCGTTTATGGATTAAGTTATACGGATGAGCTCATCAATATACCGAAAGCTTACATCCTAGCGGGAGTTGCAATTATCGCAGCTGTTTGGACGATTATTGTACTATACCGCGGCAGAATCAATTCGGCAATAATTCCAATTGCTGTGTATGTTGTTGTATTGATTGCCGGACAAGGTGCATCGATGATTGTGCAAAACTTCGTCGTTTCTCCAAATGAGTTTCAAAGAGAATCTCCATACTTGGAGCGTAACCTGGAGTTTACACGAGCAGCCTATGACTTGGATGGGATTACAGAAGAGGAACACCCTGGAAACCATTCACTTGATCAAGAAATGATAGAGAGGAACTCCCTCACCATTGACAACATTCGGATTAATGATTCACGGCCATTATTAGATATCTATAACCAAATTCAAACGTTCCGTACGTATTACCGTTTTAATGATATCGATATTGATCGGTACGAAATTGATGGCGATTATCAGCAAGTGTTTATCGGAGCTCGTGAATTAAGTACAGAAGACTTACCGGACCAAGCTCAGACATGGGTAAACAGAAATCTTCGTTATACACATGGATACGGGATTGCGATGAGTCATGTAAATGAAATTACTGCTCAAGGGCAACCACAATATTTACAGCGTAACATTCCTGTTGAAGGAACGATTGATATTGACCGTCCACAGATTTATTTCGGTGAAGAAGATTATAATGATGTTATTGTGAATACAAAGGTGGACGAATTTGATTATCCATCAGGGGACGAGAACGTCTCTACCCGGTATGAAGAAGAAGCAGGGATTCAGCTGAACGGTCTTAATCGTTTATTATTTGCAATCGACCAAGGGTCTTTCCGTTTCCTCGTATCTGATCAACTCGATTCGGAAAGTAGATTATTAAAGACCCGTAATATTATGGACCGGGTTCAAAAAATTGCACCGTTCTTTGAATATGACTCTGATCCATACATTTTTATTAGAGATGATGGAAGCTTAGCATGGATGATGGATGGCTATTTAATCGCTGAGAATTACCCTTATTCGGAACAGTTCAGTGACGACAGCAATTATATGCGTAACTCGGTTAAAGTTGTTGTTGATGCATATACTGGAGAGGTCGATTTTTATATCGTGGAACCGGATGAACCACTCGTCAAGACATATCAGACGATTTTCCCGGATTTATTCACGGAGGAGATTCCAGAAGATGTAGAGCGTCATTTCCGTTACCCGGAGACATTGTTTAAAGTACAAGCGGAAATGTATGGTACGTATCATATGTCTAACCTAGAAGTATTTTATAACCGGGAAGACTTCTGGCAATTTGCAACGGAGAACTATTTCGATTCCGATGTTGTAATTGAACCGTATTATATAACGATGAAGTTACCGGAGTATGAGGAAGAAGAGTTTATTCTTATGGTTCCATATACCCCGCGGAATAGGCAGAATATGATTGCCTGGATGGGTGTACGAAATGACGGAGAGAATTATGGTGAATTATTCGTCTACACCTTCCCGAAACAACGGAATATTTATGGACCACAGCAAATCGAGAACCGAATTAACCAAGACAGTACGATTTCTCAACAGCTGAACTTATGGTCTCAAGGTGGTTCAGAAGTTATTCGCGGAAACTTGATTGCGATACCGATCGAGGACACGATTATGTATGTTGAACCGATTTACATCGAATCTGCTAATGAAACTTCTTTACCTGAAGTAAAACAGATTATTGTCGCGTATGAAGATCATATTGTGATGGAGACGACTTTTGACCGCGCAATGGACTCACTCTTTGATTTAATGGATCCAGAGACGGAATCACCTCCAGCCACTGACGACGAACAAGAAGAGCAACCAGAAGATGAAGAATCGATGCCATCTATCCCGCTTGAGGGAGCAGATATGATTCTTGAACAGTTCTCAACTTTATTTGATGATTACCAAGAAGCATTATCAAGTGGAGATTGGGAAGAGGCAGGAAGAATTATGGCTGAGATTGAAGAAATACTCGCATCGATGGAATAAAAAAATACACATCGTATAATCTAAGACGCGCAGGCAACCCCTGCCCGTCTTTTTGGATGTTTAATTTTTAATTTTTTAATAATAATGTATATTCATCAACAATCTGGACATCCTAGTCTGGTGTAAAGGTAGTGACAATCGATAAACTACCAAATTGCAAGTACCAGAGAGGTGTAAAGATGAATGTTTTTTACAAAAAGCTGGGAATCATTAGTCTAGCTATTATTATTTTCCTAGTGGCAGTATCGATGTTGACACCAGAAGAAGATATCCAAACAGAGGCAGCGAAGACCCAACTTGTAAATAAAGTAATCAAACAAGAGCAAGTTGGTTTGAGAGAAATATCCTTATTCAAGAAAGAATTCAACCATAAGTCAGCACCAGTAACGTATATTTCAAGTGACAGTATTGAACCACCACAAACGTTAGAGGATGCAATTGATTTTGAAGTCTATCCAACCGAACGTGTTGTTGCGACAGGTTATACGGCAGGGTATGAATCAACAGGAAAAACAGAATCCCATCCGGAATACGGCATAACCTTTTCAGGAGTGACAGTGAAGCGGGACTTATATTCAACAATCGCAGCGGACTTAAATGTATTTCCAATCGGAACAA
This sequence comes from Oceanobacillus alkalisoli, assembly GCF_022213125.1. Lineage (NCBI taxonomy): Bacteria > Bacillati > Bacillota > Bacilli > Caryophanales > Bacillaceae > Oceanobacillus > Oceanobacillus alkalisoli. The sequence continues at coordinate 117,915 of NZ_JAKNRA010000007.1, forward strand.
TTCTTTATATTCCATCCTATGGCTATGGAGTTGTCGCGGATAAAGGGAGTGCAATCCGAGGCAATAAAATTGATTTGTATTATGAAACGATCGATGATGTGTTTAATGAGTGGGGGAAACAAGAACTTGATGTTTACGTCATTGAGATGGGAGACGGACAGTTAACAGAAGAAGCCCTCGCAGAGCTTAATGAAAACGAAGCCCTCCAAGTATTTCGCTCAGAGTTTACAGGTGAATAAACATACAAAAAATCCAGAAAGGAGTTTAAATTCCTTTCTGGATTTATTAGATGAACCAAGGATGGACAACGAACGCTACAATAATACCAGTAATTGCACCGAAGAAAACCTCAATCGGTTCATGCCCTAATAATTCTTTTAGATCTTCTCGTCTTTCTTTATCCTCTTTTTTATTCCAGTCTCTGACATCTTCAAATATAGTTTGTAAGTCGTTCATCAATTGATTGAGAACAACTGCATGTTTACCTGCATGACGCCGGATCCCGGAAGCATCATACATCGTAATTACACTAAATACACAGGCAACCGCAAATATCGTTGAAGTAACACCTTCCACAATACCTACTGCAGTCGTAAGCGATGTGACAGCAGCAGAATGACTGCTTGGCATCCCGCCTGTACTAAATGCAATACGAAAAGAAAGCTCTCTTGCTACGATTAATTTGATCGGAATTTTTATAAATTGCGCAAAGACAATTGCAATTAAAGCAGCCCATAACGGAAAGTTTGCAAAGATTTCCATTGCTTATTTCTTCCTTCCTGATTGTTTGCCAATGTTTTTTTAAGTTTATCATAGTGGCATAGCATCCGTAAAACAATTGCAGTATAGAAGGAAATAATAAATCAGCGGCTTCCTATCATTCAGCGTAAGTGGAACTTTCTTCTGCATGCTCAGAGGAAAAGCCAAGTTAGGAGCACTATGTCAAATTCCAGAAGTATAATCTTCCACAATTTCTATTCACAATTAGTTGCCCGGTGGACGGTGACTCCTGCGGGAAAGCGAAGACGCTTGAGCCCCCGCAGGAAGTGCTTTCCTTCCGAGGGGGCTCAAGCGCGGGACCCTGGGATGCGCATCCATCCACTGGGCAACTTAACGACGAGTAGAGAGCCAGCCAGGAAAACGTGCAAAATACTTACGCTGACACCGAAAGTAATCAGGCTCTTGCTTTAATCCAGTTTGCAGGTACACGCTTCACAAGCTGAACCATAAAGAAAGCAGCGACAAAGGAAAGGGCCGTATCCTTGATTAGAAAGGGAATCATTCCAGTCCAAGCGATGAGATAAGAAATTTCAAGATTAAGCCACGTATTCATCGCAAGATACATGTAAGAGACTCCAATGACATAATTCAAAATGAGACCGGCAAAAGCTCCTAGAGAATATCCAACCATCGATTCTTTATGAAACTTCTCACTAATCCAGCCGGCAGCATAAGCAATAAATACGAAAGAAATAATAAATCCGCCTGTAGGACTAATCAATGCAAAAGGACCACCTTGTAATCCGGCAAAAATCGGCACACCGCTCGTACCAACAAGAATATATGTAATAATAGCAAAAGCACCGAGCCGTTTACCAAGCATAAATCCAGCCAAAGTTGCAAAAAATGTTTGTAAAGAAACGGGTACACTCGTTCCGCCAATTGGTATCGCAAGAAACGGGAACCATACTGTAATATTTGCTCCTATCGTCATTAAACAAACAAACATTGCCCCAAATGCTAAATCAATTGGTTTAATTCTACTCATAAAAATTCCCCCTTTTTTATGATAATACGAGGGAAACGAGTTTTTGTCAACCCAATTTAAGTAAGGGTGACATAAAGGAAAGAGCCTCTCGGAAGTTTGAGAGGCTCATCATCAACCAAATTATACAGTTTCTAGTGCGATTTCGATCATTTCATTGAATGTTGTTTGGCGTTCTTCTGCAGTTGTTTCTTCACCAGTTAGAATATGATCGGAAACAGTAAGAATGGATAGAGCGTGTCTGTTAAATTTCGCTGCAAGCGTATATAAAGCAGTCGTCTCCATTTCCACGGCAAGTACTTTATAGGCTGCGAGTAATTCATTTACAGCTTTCGCATTCTCGCGATAAAAGCTGTCACTTGTAAATACATTCCCTACGCGCACTGGCAAATTCTTATCCGACGCAGCATCATAAGCCCCTTTTAATAAATCGAAATCTGCAAGGGGAGCATAGAAAATATCACCGAAAACAAGTTTATTTACCTGGGAATCGGTTGTTGCTCCTTGGGCAAGAATGACATCCCTAACTTGAACATCTTCCTGAAGTGCTCCGCAGCTACCAACCCGAATTAAATTTTTCACATCATACTCATTTATTAACTCATTGACATAGATGGAAATAGAAGGCACTCCCATTCCCGTCCCTTGAACAGAAATATCTTTACCTTTGTATTTTCCAGTATAACCATACATGCCACGAACCTCATTATAGAGCTTCGCATTTTCTAAAAAAGTTTCGGCAATGTATTTTGCCCGTAATGGATCTCCAGGTAATAATATTGTTTCTGCTATTTCGCCTTTTTCTGCACCGATGTGTACACTCATGAATTATTCCTCCTTAAACGATCTTAAAGTAAAGGTATCACACTCAAAAATGAATGACAAACGACAAATAACAACATTTTTGAAAAAATGATAGCCGTTTCACTGGTTATTAGTTTAAAAGTGCCGAAGAATTGTTTATAATAGATGTAAGGGTTATATTGTAACAATAGTTACGGTAAATAGATGGAAGGGAAGCGATAAATATGCAAACAAAAAACTTTACTATAACCGCTGAATCAGGAGTACACGCACGTCCAGCCACATTATTGGTGAATAAGGCAGGACAGTACAGTTCAGATATTCAAATTACGTATAAGGATAAAAAAGTAAACTTGAAATCAATCATGGGTGTTATGTCTCTTGGTATCCCACGTGGTGCGGAAGTAGAAGTATCTGCTGATGGTAATGACGCAGAAGAAGCTATTGAAGGAATTACTTCAGTCATTGAAGAACATCTAGGAGAGTAAACAATAAAAAGGAAGCGAGAATATCTCTAGCTTCCTTTTCCTATTTTGGCATATACTTCTTTTGCTAAGCGATCCAATGTCTGCAATGCTAGTCGGTTGTAAGCACTGTCTTCTTCGTTCAGCTTCTTTCGATAATCTGTAATTGCTTGTTCGAGTGAGGCGGCATAGTCCGGTACCTTGCCGTCAAACGGATGGACAGCGGGCTTTTTAACATTCATCTTCTCGCGAAAGGCGAGCGCTTTCCGTTCATGGAAAAAGACATTTTCCGTTTCATACATATTATGCAGATCCCCTTGGAGCGGGTGCTTGTGGACAGCAAGTACTTCAATGAGATACATGTCGCCTCGGTCTTCTTTCACCTTTCCGATATATGTTCCGGACCTGTAATGTGCTTTTGCAAGCTCCCCAATGTTTACCTTACCCATTTTACAACCCCCTCTACTTATTGTGCCAAATCCATGAACTTTTTGCGAATAATTACCACTTGTTTTCTATTGAAAGTTAATTTTGCTATAATAAACGGTAAGGATGTGATGAAAAATGGATTTCTTCTATTTTCCGGATGATAAATCTGAAATGATTCTTCCAATACTCACCCTGCTTCTTTTTATTGCTCTTGCATTTGTTGCGGTGAGATTTATGGTGCGACGCTCCAAGAAAGAAGAAGTTAAGTTTGAAGAGAAATATAAAGAACGGATTGAAGAAGTAGAAAAAGAGTTGAATAAAAATAATCATTAGTTCGTATAATCCAACGTTTAAAATATAGCTTTTTTTGGGATACTAAGATTAGTAACCTAAAGGAGAAGAGCTATGCGTTGGATTTTTTGTTTGTTTATTATATTCTTAGCGGCTTGTACATCTAATACAGATGAGGCTTTAAAAGAAGTTGCCATGTTGAATGCGGATGGTGATAAGCTTGGAACGGCAACTTTAACAGAAGACGGGGAGGGAGTAAGTATTAAACTCAAGCTGGAAGGGGTGGAACCGGGCTGGCACGGGATCCATGTCCATGAATTTGCTAAATGCGAGCCACCGGACTTTGCGAGTGCCGGTAATCATTTTAACCCAGAGGATAGTGAGCATGGGTTGATGAACCCAGAAGGTCCGCATCTTGGTGATCTCCCCAATGTCGAGGCGGATGGGGACGGTAAAATAGATGTGGAACTTGAACTGCCGGAAGCTACCCTATTAGATGGTAAAAACTCGCTGATAAGAGAAGACGGGACTTCCTTAGTTCTGCATGACAGTCCAGATGATGGATATACACAGCCGAGCGGGGATTCTGGAGAACGGATTGCTTGTGGTGAAATTACTGCAAATTAATTCAATAAGAAAAGCGCCCGAATAGGCGCTTTTTTCAATTTCTCTTACCTTCTATTTTCAACTGCTTTAATGATTCGATTAACAGCTTCCTCAAGAGTAGAGCGGGGGCACCCTATGTTCAGGCGCATAAACGCACTTCCTTCCTCTCCGTAATCAATTCCTGCATTTAATCCGACTTTTGCTTCTTTTACGAAAAACTCACGAATACCTGCCGAATCAAGTCCAAGTCCACTACAGTCAATCCAGAGGAGATACGTTCCTTCTGTTTCGACTACTTTCAGTTCAGGAGCATGTTTTTCAAAGTTTTCTTTCACATATTGATAATGGCTTTCTAATAGAGCGGTCAATTCATCGACCCAAGCAGCACCGTGTGTATAGGCAGCTTGCATTGCAATTTGCCCCATTGTATTTAGCATATTATTAAAACCTTGTTTATGGCAAAACTCGTCCAACTTCGCTCTTACTTCCTGATTCGATGTTACACAATAGGATGTAGCGAGACCAGGGACGTTAAAGGTTTTCGATGGAGCCATACATGTAATTGTTTGATTGGCAACATCCTCGGACAAGGCGGCAATCGGAATATGTTTATAACCAGGATAGCTGAGATCACCATGAATCTCGTCAGAAATAATCAGCACATCATGCTTCACGCACAGCTCGGCCATTTTCTCCAGTTCTTCTTTCTTCCATACCCGACCAACTGGATTGTGCGGTGAACAAAGAATAAATGCTTTTACTTCTTTAAGTTTAGCTTCAAAATCAGCAAAATCAATCGTATAATAATGATCCTCAAAAACGAGAGGATTTTTGACAATTGTACGGTCATGCGCTTCAATTACATTATAGAATGGTGGATAAACTGGCGTCTGAATCAAAATACCGTCTTCTGGTTCTGTAAATGCTTGGATAGCCATATGTAGGGATGTAACGACTCCGTTACTGAAGGTTAACCATTCTGGTTGAATATCCCATTGATGTCGCTGCTTATTCCAATCAACAATTGAAGCTTTTAGTTCATCATCTGCAATCGTATATCCGTATACTCCATGGTGAGCTCGTTCCATTAATGCTTCATTTACCTCTTTAGGCGTCTTAAAATCCATATCAGCAACCCACATTGGAATGACATCTGGTGATTCAAATAAAGTCTCCGCCAAATCCCATTTCACAGAATTTGTATTCTTTCGGTCAATGTTTTCGTCAAAGTTTCCCATTTAATTACCTCCTAGCAATGTTATCACGCATTAACGATCTATAATACCCTACCTTTAAACATGAGGGAAGTCTAAAATCAGAAGGTGGGGATATACAGACCGTAAATCCCTGATTCTGTTCAACTAACATTTAGCGGGGGAGATAAGGCATCCCCCATTGAATGAAGTTTCACTTTATAATCAATTATAACAAAAAAAAGCAAAGCGCTATACGCTTTGCTTACAGGGGGAATACGAGAAAGTCTTACGATAATAGTATTACCCCTAATTTTGAATTATAAACACATTAACTAAAATATTTATTAAAACACTAATTTTAAAGTTTGAAACAATATAATATGCCTCTTTTTGTCAAGCGAACCCGTGAATTACTTTCATTCAGCGTAAGTGATTTGCTCATCCCCTTGAAATGCTCTTTAGTCGCCGTTCAGTTGCCCGATGGACGGAGGCTTGCCGGCCGCTCAGCAGGTGCGAGGGGTGTCTGGACTGGCGGACCTCCAGAAGTGAGTTTCGGACACTTACACTGAATGAAAGCAATTGAATGAATTTCATAATACGTATTTAATGCTTCACCCTCACCATATGTAGTTGGTTCGTTCCCAACTACATATGGTGAGGGGAAAGCCAACTTTGGTAATGGAAATTCATTCAATTAGCAGTTCATTTAAAGATTTTATGTAAAGTGATAGAGAACATTAAAAACAATATTGATGATTTATTCATAACTTCCCGTCAGATTATCGAACAAATAAATTCAGGTGAGCGGGAGTTGTCGGAAGGAAATGTTAGTCTCCTAATAGAGAGAATGAGCAGTATGTCAGAGTTATTTAATAGTTCTTTTAAAAATTTAAGAGTTGAACATCAATTGAACAAGACAGATCTGGAAGAAATCTATCTGAATCCGAACCATTATCAAGGTCAAGCAGAGATTGTAGAATTTATCGAGTTGCTCCGTAGGGAAGGCTTCCAAATCATCGAGTCGAGTTTTAAACATCAATCCCGTTTTCAGATCCGGCCGGATTATTATTCAGTCGTTAAAGGGGTCGATGATTGGCGGGAATTTGAAGGAGTTGCAGCATACTTTTCACTTATAGATGATAAATTTGATGTGTACTATCCAGGGATAGATAATATGCATGGTATACCGTGGTATGAATTTGATGATATTTTGCTTGAACTGGAAACAATTTATGAAACGTATCCAGAAAGCAGAAATTTAATTTTCAGGTCGATGCCTTTTAGTCGGTTATTCGCTACCGAGTGGTATTTAAATGACTATTTAGCGAGGAATGCTACAGGGAATTGTGGGAGGATATTCAAGGAAAACTAAAAGAAGAGCTTACCTCTTTTGTAAATGAACACCCTGACTCGTTGTATACACCAATTGTCACAGATGCACTGGAAACATATGAGGAAAACAATTGGCAGCCATATTCCTATACTAGTTTTAATGAACTTTATATCCTGTTTGAGTTAATGGATGAGAATATCGAATTTGACGAGCGTAGAGAGGTGAACAGATGGCCACTCTCAACGAATACACTCAAGAATTACAAACAGTATGAGGAGACAAAAGATAGAACGCTACTATCAAATGATTCGTCATTTGAATTCCTATCATTGTACATGTATGCATCAGTGAATGATAAAGCATTATCTGAACAGTTGAAGAGTGACGCTGCACAATCGGATATTATCGACTGGATGGAAATTTATAGAGGTTACTGGAAAACCGTAGTAGTGTGGAAAAGGTAGAATATACATTTCTTAGCAAAGACTTTTCCGTGAATGTGATTGCAACTATTGAGTTAATTGCAGACGATGAAGGTTGGAAGGTAGCGAAGCAAGAATTATATCATGAGAAGGAATAAAAAGAGCGTCCAATCGGGCGCTCTTTTTATAACGGTACAACCCTTCATAAAACTCTGATTGAATGGAGTTTCAATTTATAATCTTTCTTCTAATTTAGCTTTTTCATCTTCGAATCCAGGTTTCCCGAGAAGTGCGAACATGTTCTTTTTGTATGCCTCAACGCCTGGCTGGTCAAATGGGTTGACGCCGAGCAGGTAACCGCTAATGGCACAAGCTTTCTCGAAGAAATAAACGAGATAGCCGAATGTATACGCATCAAGTCTTGGTACTTCAACGATCAAGTTTGGAACATCACCGTCTGTGTGAGCGAGCATGGTTCCTTGAAATGCCTTCTCATTGATCTCGTGTAAGGTTTTTCCAGCAAGGTAATTCAATCCATCTGCATCGTTATCCGCCTCTTCAAGCGTTAATTCTTTTCTTGCCTCATGGACATGAAGAACCGTCTCGAAAATATTTCTTCTTCCTTCCTGGATGTACTGACCAAGTGAGTGAAGATCGGTTGTGAAGTTGGCAGAAGAAGGGTAAATCCCTTTCTGGTCTTTTCCTTCACTTTCGCCAAAGAGCTGTTTCCACCATTCAGCGAAATATTGTAGGCTTGGCTCATAATTGATAAGGAGCTCCGTTACTTTTCCTTTATTATATAATATATTACGGATTGCTGCGTATTGATAGCTCGGATTCTCTTTTAAATCAGGGTTTGCAAGATCATCCATCGCTTGTTTCGCGCCATCCATCATATCATCTGTATGAATGCCGCTGACTGCGATTGGTAGTAGTCCGACGGCAGTAAGTACAGAGTATCGGCCACCAACGTCATCCGGGATGACGAAAGTCTCGTAACCAGCTTCATCTGCTACGCCTTTTAGGGCACCTTTTTCTTTATCTGTCGTTGCAAAGATACGATTTTTCGCTTCTTCCATTCCATACTTTTCTTCCAAGTATTTCTTGAAAATCCGGAAGGCAACAGCAGGTTCTGTTGTTGTTCCACTCTTAGAAATGACGTTGATAGAGAAATCTTTGTCTTTTAAGAGATCAAATAATTCTGCTGTATATGTTGAGCTTAGATGATGTCCAACAAAAATAATTTGCGGTACTTTTCTTTCATCTTTGGAAAGTAAGTTTTGGAAAGAGTGATTCAGCATTTCAAGAGCTGCACGAGCACCAAGGTAGGAACCACCAATTCCAATTACAAGCAAAATATCGGAATGTTCACGGATTTTCTCTGCTGCTTGTTTAATCCTTGCATATTCCTCTTTATCATAGTTCTCCGGCAGGTCGACCCACCCAAGGAAATCACTTCCTTGGCCTGTTTTCTCATGAACAAGCTCATGGGCTTTATCGACAAATGGCTGCATATTTTGGAGTTCTTCTTCAGAAAAGAAAGGTAATGCTTTATCATAGGTTAATGTAACTTTTGTCATATGTATTCTCCTTTTTGTACGGATTTATCACGCATTAACGGTCTGTGTAATACACCAACCACAAAATATGAGGGAAGCTCAAATTGTGAAGGTGGGGGATAACAGTCCGTAAATCCCTGATTTTGTTCAACTAACATTCAGTGGGGGAGATAAAGAATCCTCGGGTGAATGAAGTTTCACTTTATTAGTTTAACTTTACGGGATTTACTTTTAGAAATCAAGAAGGAGAGACCTTCATTTTGAATTTTCATTGTTTTGTCAAAAAAAAATGTCCCTCTAAGGATGACTTAAAGGGACTTTTTTTACTTATTTATTTTCCGATTGCTTAATCCATTCTTGTAGTTTGTCTCTTAATGTATTAAATCCTGTAGTAGAGTCATCTGTTGTTGATGGATTGTTATGGGAAGATTTTACTCGGGTTTCTTTCTTTGGTGCTTCTTCAGTAGCTCGAATGGAAAGAGATACTTTGTTCTCCGCTGCATTTACTTCGAGAATTTTCACTTTTACTTCATCGCCAACTTGAAGATGCTCGTTAATGTCATTTACAAATCCGTGCGTAATTTCTGATATATGAACCAACCCTTGTGTCTCTTCATCCAACTCGACAAAAGCACCATATGGCTGGATTCCTGTCACCTTACCTTCTACAATTTGACCGTTTTCTAAACTTTTATTCATGCAAAACAACTCCTATTATTTAATTCAACTCTATTCTTTTCGCACAATTATCCATTCTAACATAAGAATAGGATTCTAGCAAAAAGTCATAGAGTATCTGAGTTGTTGTCAGCTGGGTTATTCGATTGATACTAATTCTTGTTTCAGACTCAGATAAACATCATTCCAAAAATCGGTGTTATCATGGAAAGACTTGCTAATGAATGTATACATTTCTTTTGCCTTTTCTTCATGGTCAGCCGCATCTTTTGATGGAAGGGCAGCACGAGACTCATCGATAAATGTTTGGACTTTAGCTGCTCGTGGTCCCCATTTTGCAACTTCTTCTCCAGCCTCATTAATGAAAATAAAGATGGGAATGGATCTGGCTGTACCGTTCGTTAAATATTGATCCATTAATTCCAAATTATCATCACGGAGCAGCATTCGTACTTCCATATTCGTTTTTTCAGAAATCCGCAGTAAAATTGGAACGTTTAGCATAGCATCTCCGCACCAGTCTTCCGTTAAGACAATCACTCGTAATTTTTTGTTGGCTATTTTTTCAAAAAATGTGTCATCCTTAGGTATATGAAAGTTATCATAAATGTGGAGGAGACCTTCCTTATTCTGTTTCATACTCTCAATATAGTCATCTGCGCTCATTGCTTTTTCGAACCATTGATTTAAAGACATCCAACCCAACTCCTTCATTGTTTAGTCGCTTAAATTTTACCGATGTTCATGCTTTAAGTAAACAAATTTGTCTTCTTTTGTTAAAATGGAATTCAAATAATGCACTCCACCTTCACCGATTGCTTTCATTCAGCGTAAGTGTGTTGCGCATTCTCTAGACTGGAGTTCTAATCACCGTTCAGTTGCCCGGTGGACGGATGCGCATCCTTGGGCACTGCCGGAGCTCCTCGGGCTGAGCACTAAGGGGTCTCCAGACTCGTGCTATTCCCGCAGGAGTCACTGTCCACCGGGCAACTGAACTGGTAGAGATGATTATTATTAATAGCATTTATTCCAGTGCCATTTTACGATAAAATGATATCTTTGGAATAATAAACCGTGATCTCAATATGGCCATTCCTGGTAGCAGTCCAGACACCTCGAGACTCCTGCGGGAGGCAGGCTAAGAACGGTCACGTGCTGTGACCAACGCAGGCATTAGAACTTCCTGTTCGGAGGTAGGCTTACCAGCCGCTCAGCAGGTGCGAGAGGTGTCTGGACTGCGGACCTCCAGTAGAAAGTTTTTCGAGTTTGGCACACTTACACTGAGTGAAAGTGTTGATTTTTAGGTGTGAGGGTTGAGTGAATGATGATTAGGAGGAATTAAATGACAACGTTCAATCAAGATTTCCTAATGGAATTATTAAATACCGCTTCACCTTCCAGTATGGAAATGGATATTCAGCGGAAGTGGATGGCATATGTAAAGGAATTTGCTGATGAGGTGCGGACTGATAATGCCGGTAATGTAATCGGAATTCTTAATCCACAAGCTCCGTTCAAAGTACTACTCGCAGGACATAGTGACGAGATTGCGCTTGTGGTCAACCGGATCGATGAGCAAGGATTTTTACATTTTGATAAAATGGGTGGAATTAATCCTAAAGCAGCTGTCGGAATGCGGGTTCAAGTGTTCGGTTACAATGGTCAAGTAACAGGAGTGATTGGAGTGAATGCCCAGCATCACGGAGGTTTAAAAGATGATTTCACGCTAGCAGATTTATTTATTGACTGCGGTTATCAGACAAAAGAAGAGGCAGAAAAAGTTGTTCAAATTGGCGACCTCTGTGTATATAAAACAGAACCGGAAATGTTACAGGGCCGTTATATTGCAGGAAGAGGGCTTGATAATCGGACAGGTTCGTTTATTGTAGCAGAAGTATTGAAGCGTCTCTCGGAGAAAGAACTTAAGGTCGGGGTCTATGCCGCAAGTACTGTAAATGAAGAAACAAATATGGGTGGAGCATATTTTGCAGCTGCAGGAATTGAACCGACAATGGCAATTGCTTGTGATGTGACCTTTGCCACGGATTACCCGGGAGTGAATAAGAATAAATATGGCGATATTAAGCTTGAGGGTGGTCCGGTGCTTGCTAAAGGGGCACCGATCAATATTAAAATAAATCGTCTTCTTGAACAAGCGGCAACAGATTTACAGCTTGATGTGCAATATGAGTTAACGCCTAGGCATACAGGAACAGACGCGGACCGGATGCGCTTAACTGGAAAAGGTGTCCCGGTTTCTCTCGTATCGCTGCCATTACGTTATATGCATTCCCCGGTAGAAACCGCAAGTACGAAGGATATGGAAGAAGAAATTGCTTTACTTGTAGAGATGATTGCAAACCTTTCTGGAGATGAGAGTCTGAATCCACTTGAATAAACAAAAAAGAACTGGCAGTAGATAGACCTAGCATTTAAATTATATATGAGTAGAGACTTACTATATTCAATTAAAACATGACACAAATGCAGGATAAAGGTCCTTGTTTTCTTATATCTAGAAAACCAGGGCCTTTTTCTTATGCTTTATCTAGGCTAAATCTATCATTTTTTATTCCGCCACATAGTAAAAACTTATATTTGCAATGCTTTTCACATGAATTACTTAAGAAATATAGCTGACTGTATAAAAACCGGCTAAAAACTATCAAAAGTCCTATGAAGCGAAAGATGAAAACATAATTCAAATCTATCAATTTAGAAAATTCGGTAAAAATTCGACGGTATTCGACACTCTCTTGCTGTTAAACCTACTATACTTGAGCTAACACCTAGAATCAACCTGTCGCTAATTTCTGGAGGAATCGACAAATGTGAGAAAAGAGGAGGTTGGTTTATTTAAAAGTCGAAACTCTGGAGAGAAATTCAAAAAAAGGGGAGGAAAAATCTTTGAGAGTAAAACACAGAAAAAGAACGAAAATCTTCAGTATTGCAGCTTCTGCGCTCATGGTCGCATCACTCATACTGCCTGGTGCCGGACTGGCCCAATCAAACGGTGAGATTAGTCAGTCTATGAATGATTCTCGTAAGCTCATGGAACAGAAAGTGAATGACCGCCTCTTAGAAAGTTTCAAAGATGATGAGTTTGTAACTTTCCTAGTTAAGTTTACGGATAAAGCTCAAGTAGAAGATGTAGCTAAAGAGGCAAGAGAAAATGCAGCAAAATCAAATCTATCACTCACTCAAACAGAACATGTGCAACGATCAGCTGTAATCGCTGAATTAAAAGAAACTTCCTTTACATCACAGCAGCACGTGACAGAATTTGTTGAACAGGAGATTGAGAACGGGAATGCCAAGGAATTTGTTTCCTATCATATTGTGAACGGCATGGCAGTCACTGCAACAAAAGAAGTTGCCGAAAAAATTGCTACTTTTGCTGAAGTCGAAAAGCTACTGCCAAATGAAGTTCGCGAGCTGAACACAACAGTTTCGGAACGAGCGGAAACAGAGGAAGCAGAACTTGCAAATATCGAATGGAACGTGGAGCGTGTTGGTGCACCAGCTGCCTGGGAAATGGGAATAGACGGGACAGGCACGGTCGTCGCGAGCATTGATTCTGGTGTCCAGTGGGATCATCCGGCATTGATGGAAAAATATCGCGGTTATGATGCAAGCACCGGTGAGGCGGATCACACGTATAGTTGGTTTGACGCTACAGCGGGGGAGGATACGCCGTATGACGATGACGGACATGGTACACATGTAACTGGAACGATGGTCGGGTCTGAACCAGATGGGGCGAACCAAGTTGGAGTCGCTCCAGGTGCAAAATGGATTGCTGTTAAAGCATTCACTGCAGCAGGTGGAACGGATACAGATTTACTCGCTGCGGCTGAATGGATTATGGCTCCGGGTGGAGATGTCTCTCAAGCTCCCGATGTAGTAAATAACTCGTGGAGTGGTGGTTCGGGAATGGACGAATGGTACCGGGATGTCGTCATTGCCTGGCGTGCAGCAAATATTTTCCCTGAATTCTCAGCAGGGAACACAACATTATTTAACCCGGGCGGACCAGGTTCAATTGCTAACCCGGCAAACTACCCGGAATCTTTCGCAACAGGTGCAACGGATGTTAATGATAATTTAGCAAGTTTCTCTTTACAGGGGCCATCTCCTTATGAAGAGATTAAACCTGATGTTTCAGCACCGGGGGTAAATATTCGCTCGAGTGTACCAGGAAGTGGGTATGAAGGCGGCTGGAATGGTACGTCGATGTCGGGGCCAGCTGTTTCTGGTGCAGTCGCATTAGTAAAACAAGCGAATGCGAATCTGTCCGTTGCCGAAATAGAAGAAATCCTTACGACTACTGCAACTCCACTTACAGACGGCACATTCCCTGAGTCACCGAATAACGGTTATGGACACGGACTGCTGAATGCATATGAAGCAGTATCTTCCATTGTTTCCGGGTTAGGTGTCATTGACGGGGCTGTAAGTAGAGATGGAGAGGATACAGAAGCACCAACATATAATCATGAAGCACCAGAAGTAATATTTGCGGGAATGGATCTTGAAGTAACTATTACTGCAGAAGATGATATCAGTGTAACCTCTGTAGAAGTCGTTTATGGGGATAACCGGATTGCGGCGGAACGGGTATCTGGGGATCACTTGTCAGGTGAGTATACCGTAACGATTCCAGGTGAGGATATTGCAGAAGGAACATTTGAATATCATTTTGAAATCAATGACTTTGGAAACAATTCGGTAACAACTGATTCCTACAGTGTAACCGTAGAACCGGGAATTACAGTTGGATATTTCGAGGATTTTGAAGGAACACCTAGCGGATGGTCTATATTTGGAGAAAATAGCAGTTGGGAGCACGGGGTTCCGACTTCAGGTCCGAGTGAGGCTGTCTCTGGTGAGAATGTATATGCAACGAATTTAAGCGGCACGTATAATAGCAATGAGAATTCAACATTAGTGATGCCGCCAATTGATTTACCAGATGGAGATTCTTATTTACAATATAGTCAGTGGTACAATCTGGAGAATAACTGGGATTATGGGCATGTGTATATTTCCAGTGATATGGAAAACTGGGAACAATTAGAACGTATTACAAATGTTTCGGATGGCTGGGTGAACTCAGAAATTGATCTATCTGATTATAGCGGAGAAAGAGTTTATATCGGATTTAATCTGACTACTGATGTCAGTGTTGTCCGGGATGGTTGGTATATTGATGATGTTGGGCTTGCTGATACGTCTAGAAGTGAGTCGGCACAAGCACCGAGCATCGGAATGAATTCTAATTCTTCTATTGGATTATTGTTAGGTTACAATAGTATCGGAATGAAGAAGGCTCCAATTGATCCAGATAAATTAAAACCAGCATTTCCAGATGAAAATGAATCAGTTACAGAAGATGCAATTACACCTGCAGCTTTACCGTTAGGCGCATCAGTAAGCGTGCTGGAAAGCGACAGATCAGTGAATACAAATCCTGCAGATGGATCATTCTCTATCATGCATGCTGCAGGGGACTTCACCGTGGTTGCAGAAAGTTATGGGTATCATCCTGCAGAAGAAAATGTAACAGTTGAGGCGGATGAAACAACAACGGTTAACTTTACTTTAGAAGAACAAGATGAATACACCGTTTCAGGTACAGTAACAGATGAAGTGACTGGGGAGGGAATTGCACACGCTACACTTTTACTTGTAGAAGATGCGAATGTGGAAGCCGTCACGACAGATGAAAATGGCGCCTTTACGATTACTGCTTATGAAGGCGTATATACGCTGAAAGTACTTGCTCGCGGCTATCACGGAGCAGAAGTAGAAGCTGACTTTACTTCTGACGGGACGGTTGATATCGAATTAGAACCTTTCTACACCGTTCCTGGCGGAGAGATTGGCTATGATGACGGAACAGCGGAAAATGCTCGTGCATTCTATGAGGCAGGTAATGGTTGGGCAGTTCGGATGTCTCTTGATGAAGGACAAGATTCGGCAATTGTAACCGATGGGGTCTTCCAATTCCATGATGCGGATTGGCCTGTACCAGGAGGTACGGAATTTGCTGTTGAAGTATGGGATGCAAATGGTCCAGACGGTACACCGGGTGAACGGATTGCCGGACCAGTTGAGGCAGAAGCGACTCGTAGTCTGGAGGAGTGGACGGTTGTGGACTTGAGTGAACATTCTATCCAAGTGAATGGCGATTTCTATATGGTCTATATCCAGCAAGATGTGAATACAAATGCGCCAGGCCTAGCAACGGATGAAAATGGTCCGAACGCTGAAAGAAGTTTCCAATATGTAGATGGCGCATGGAACGCGTCTCCAGCTGATGAAGGAAACTATATGATTCGTGCTAGAGTAGACTACGAGGTGGAAGCACCAGTAATAACGTCACCTGAAGAGGGGCTTATTACGAATGAAGCGGATATTACTGTAGAAGGTAGTGCATCCCTAACTACTTCCGTTAAATTAGTGAATAACGGGGAAGAAGTGGATACTGTTGAAGTTGGCGATGATGGTGGGTTTGCAATCTCTGCAACGCTTTCGGAAGGTGATAACGAATTGGTTGCAGTCACCGTACTGGATGACACTGAAATTATGGAATCAGAACCGGTAACAGTCGTACTAGATACGGAAGCACCAGCACTTACTATCGATAATCCAGAAGACGGCGAAAAATCAAATCGTGAAACTCTAACGGTTGAAGGGACGGTTGAGGACGCTAATCTTGATTATGTCGAGGTTAACGGCCAGCGTGCTAAAATCAATGATGGAACCTATTCACTAAGGATCATTCTTGATGAAGGGGTAAATGACATTGAAGTTACAGCAGCCGACTTGGCAGGAAATTCGGCGGTTGAAGCTGTATCATTGGATGTTGACTTCACGCCTCCTGAAATCGGGAATCTGACCCCTGAGGAAGATGTGTACTTGGGTGCAGGAGAAAGCGTTAAGTTTGAATTTGACAGCGAGCCAGGCCTTCGAGCGACATTTGTCGTTCATATGCCGCTCGCAAACGTAAACTCTAACCCGACGGAATTACCAATGATGGAAACGTCTGAAGGGCATTACGTCGGCTACTGGACCGCAACAAGCAATGTTGTCGCTGAAGGAGCGGTTATCGAAGTCATCGCAGTCGATGATTATGGGAATGAAGCAAGAGACCAAACGGATGGGAAGCTATTTATTAATACAGATGAATGATGGAAAAGATGCGGCAACCTGCCGCATCTTTTTTTGAGCACACCTCTTGCAATATATGAAAAATGTAGTATACTTATCATTAGTAACTGAATAATCGATTCTAATCTTCGGGGCAGGGTGCAATTCCCGACCGGCGGTGAGGAGTATATACGTATTCTAAGTCCGCGAACCATAATTTGAATTCTTATGGTTGATCTGGTGTAATTCCAGAACCGACAGTTACAGTCTGGATGGGAGAAGATGTCGAGCCAAATCAAGGTGCGTTTTTATGTACCTTCATTTACTCTTGTATTCCCAAACCCTAAAGCCCCATTTATCGGCTTTAGGGTTTTTCTGTCTTGAAAGAAGTTTTAAGACGCTGGGAAAGAAATAAGAGTTGTCAAAGAGGCAAGGCCATCCTTCATCACGAGTTAGAATCGGTTAGGAAAAGATGAAGGAGGAAATGAAGATGCAAAATTCTGCAAAGCAATCTTCAAAGTTATTAAAACTCATTATTTTAGCACTACTGGGTACAATCGCTCTCGTTTTATTTTTCTTGAACTTCCCGCTGCCGTTCCTGCCACCGTATTTAAAAATTGACTTTAGTGATGTGCCGGCATTGATGGCCTCGCTTATATTTTCACCACTCGCTGGTGTCGCTGTCGTTCTGATTAAGAACGTACTTTATTTTGCGGTATCTGGTGCAGGAGACCCAATCGGTGTTCTAGCTAATTTCCTTGCAGGTGTCATGTTTGTCCTACCAGTATCACTGATCTATCACAAGTTCCGTAAAGGCGTGAAATCGATCGTTTCCGGCTTAGTTACAGGAACAATTGTGATGGCAGTTGGAATGTCTGTATTAAATTACTATGTTATTTTGCCTGCTTATGCATGGTTCATGGGATGGGATATGGGTGAGCAAATGGTATGGGGCGCCGTACTTGTTGGGGTGTTTCCATTTAACTTGCTGAAAGGAATTATTGTCGGCATGTTATTTGTTCCCGTGTTTATAAAAATGCGCAGTTGGATTGAACAGAAGCAAACCAATTTAGCTGCATAATATAACAGAAAAGGTTCATCTCAATCGTGGAGATGGACTTTTTTTATGTCTTTGGGAAATAAGATAGTATCCCTTAGCAAATACCGGGATGATTCTTTTGTTGTGAATGATACAATAACTCCTGTATTACGTGGAGGCATCACAAGTGAATACCAAGAAGTGGACGTAGTGCCTGCATTTTATGAAGAGATTCTGCCCGGTAAAGAAAGAACCACTGATCTTATTTTTTCACGCATTAACGGACTGTAATACTCCGACTGAAAGAATTTTCACTTTATAACAGATACCTTATTGTAAGAAGATGGAATAGTGGAATTTAAATTCGAACTACCTCTTAATAACTAAAAAGAAATAGTGGGTAAAGTCATTGCTGAATGACTTTACCCACTATTTTAGAGTGTTTCTTTATTCTTCTTCCCCCACAAGCGTTTTTGCTGTTGGTATGGCATCAAGTCGTTCTTCCGGTATCGGTTTTTGTGATACTACACTCATACCGTACGTTTTATTATCAATTCGTTCCAGTGCATCATCAATCGCTCGTAATCGCTCCTGGTGAACGAGTTCCATTCCAGCATCGCGCTCCTGTTCAAACTGTTCTGTGCCCATGTCAGCTGGGTGATTGCCATAATCAGACAGTTCACGAATCGAGTCGTTCGGTGATTCATTAGTAGATTGATTGGAAAGCTTTTCTGTTTCCGTTTTTAATTCGAGCAAGCGCTCACGGAAATAAGCTAATTTATCATCAGAAAGATAGGTTTTCATCAAAATCGCTCCTTTGCATTCAGGCAAAAATATTTAAGCAGTGACAAGCACGCTTATGCAAATGCTGCAATGACAAGGGATATTCCAAGCAGGAAGCCATAGATGGTGTTCGTTTTTCCGGTTGCAATCATGGCTGGCATCATTTCGAGCGGTTCGGTTTTCCCGCGGAAGTTTTTAATGACTGCTACGGCTTTCGGTATGCTAAAGAAAGTGATCAGTGTCCAAATTGGTAAAAGACCTGCCATAATTAAACCTAGTGTCCATCCGTAGGCGATGATAAACAATACAGCGAGTAAGGTAATTGCTTTTTCTCTGC
Source organism: Oceanobacillus alkalisoli (assembly GCF_022213125.1). NCBI lineage: Bacteria > Bacillati > Bacillota > Bacilli > Caryophanales > Bacillaceae > Oceanobacillus > Oceanobacillus alkalisoli. The sequence goes on from NZ_JAKNRA010000007.1 coordinate 136,773, forward strand.
CAACCAGTACAGCGATCGTCTTTCTTCCACCAAGTTTATCTCCGTCACGGTCACGAATATTATTAGACAAATTGATGCTCCCGATAAAAATGGTAACTGGAATCGATATCCAAATGACTTCACTCGTCATTGTAAGTGTCTGGATGAAATACGTGATGCCGATAATGACGGTTCCCATTAGGACACCGGAAAACAACTCACCAAATGGTGTATAAGATATTGGAATAGGTCCTCCAGTATATAAGTAACCGATTGCCATACATATTAAACCGATGACGGCGATCCACCAACTGGATTCCATACAAATATAAACGCCAAGAATAACAGCAATTCCATAAAACGAAACAGCTAGATTACGGATTGTTCTAGGCTCCACACCATCCCGGACAATCGTTCCGCCTATTCCGACAGATTCTTCTGTATCTAAACCGAGTTTGTAATCATAGTATTCATTAAACATATTTGTCGCAGCCTGAATTAATAAGGACGCTACGAGCATGGCGAGAAATAAGGTCCAGTTGATGGTTCCATCATGATAAGCAAGCATCGTACCGACGAATACAGGGATAAACGATGCTGTAAGTGTGTGCGGACGCATCAAGCGCCACCAGACGTCAAAGCCTGATTTTTCGTTCAATGCCTCTTTGATTGAATTTTTATTAACCGTATCCATAAATCTTCCCCCTCCACGCTATCCTATTAATCTTATGAAAATAAAGGACAAGTGTCAATTTCTTTTATTATCCTCCATATCTCCTGCTATGTTCCATTTTCTTGGCTTAATTATCAAAAAACGGTCCTTTTCTTGAGAAAGTGATGAAAAGAGCATAAAATGGTTATAGGTGTTTTTTAGTGGTATTTATCGGAGGTATAGTTATGATCGATATTCAAATGAAAGAGCTTGAAGAAAAAATAGCAGCCGTAAAGAATTCCATCGGCCCAAATGAATCATCCAAGCTTTTCAGTTTGACGAAGAAAATAGAAAATAAAGACCCTCTCCTTATATTTGAGGGGGCGAAGCAGTTTGTTAAAGACCGCTTTTATTGGATGAATCCGAATCGCACCCTAGCAATAACTGGAGTTGGCAGTGTGCAAACGTTAATAGCTGAAGAGAATCGTTTTCAGGAAACAGAGGATTTATGGAAGCAAGCGTTAGAGCATACTTGGATTGATAATCCTTACTCGACGGTGCCGGCAACAGGGTTTGTCGCTTTCGGTGGGATGGATTTTGATCCACTTGAAGTAAAAACAGAGCTTTGGAAGAAGTTTGAATTAAGCAAATTCTATATACCGGAACTGATGTGGACGACTTATCAATCACACAGTTATGTGACGGTGAATATACTTATCCATAAAGAAGAGACAATAGAAGAAGCAGCAACAAGAATCCGTAAAAACACAGAGCAGTTTGCAGCAGGAAAATCCTTCGGTGGACAGCCGATTAGGATAAGAAAAAATCAGGTCATTGCACCGGAAAAATGGAAAGAAACCGTTAAGGAAGCAACAAAGGAAATGAAAGAAAAGCGGGCAGAAAAAATTGTCCTCGCTCGGGAAGTCCGTCTAACATTTACAGAAGAAGTTAATATTACGCAAGTCCTTGAAGAACTGCATCATACACAGGCAAACAGTTACATCTTCGCATTCGAAAGTGAAGGGGACTGTTTTATTGGTGCGACTCCAGAACGGATGGTTAAAGTAGAAAAGAATCAGTTACTTTCAACCTGTCTAGCAGGAACAGCTCCACGTGGAAAGACAAAAGCGGAGGACGAGCAGATCGGTTATGAACTGCTGCATGATAAGAAGAATCGGGATGAACATGAATTTGTCGTAAAAATGATTAAAGAAGCCATACTAAAAACCTGTACAGACGTCAATATTCCGAGCAAACCGGTACTTCATCCGTTAAAAAACTTACAACATTTGTATACACCGGTCACTGGAAGATTGAAAGAATCGTATTCCATATTCGACGTGATTAAAGATTTGCACCCGACACCTGCGCTTGGTGGTACGCCAACAGAAGAATCGTTAGCTTATATACGGGAACATGAACTGCTTGACCGAGGATGGTACGGTGCACCGATCGGTTGGATAGATAGTAACCAAAATGGCGAGTTTGCGGTAGCGATCCGTTGTGGTTTGATACAAGCGGACGCGGCCTCTTTATTTGCTGGCTGCGGAGTTTTAGCTGATTCCGATCCGGAAATGGAATTTGAAGAGACGAGAATTAAAATGCTGCCGATGCTACATGTGCTGGGAGGAAAGCAGGAATGAACTATATAGAAATATTAACAAGATATACTGCCAATTTTGTCGATGAAATGAATGAAAACGGAATCCAGCATGTTGTTATTTCTCCTGGATCCCGGTCAACACCGTTAGCACTCGCCTTTTCGGAACATGAAGCGATAAAGGAATGGATCGTTATTGATGAACGCTCGGCGGCATTTTTCGCGCTCGGACTTGCGAAGCAGACGAAAGCAGCGGTAGCATTAGTTTGTACGTCAGGTACTGCGGCGGCGAATTACTATCCGGCAATTGTCGAGGCGCATTATAGCCGTGTTCCACTTGTTGTCATGACGGCGGATCGTCCCCATGAGTTAAGAGACGTGGGAGCGCCACAAGCAATTGACCAATTTCATTTGTATGGCAACTATGTAAAATGGTTCCAGGAAATGGCCCTTCCAGAAGTTGAAAATGGGATGCTTCGTTACGTAAGACAAAAGGCAGCACGATCGGTCTACATGGCGTGTGAAGGGAACCCGGGGCCGGTTCATTTGAATTTCCCATTCCGTGAACCACTTGCGCTTGATTTTTCTCTAGAAGGGATTTGGGAATATGATGGAATGACTGAACAGGCAACCCTCCTCCCGCTTGATGGAAAAAAACAGCTGACAGAAAAGCAGCTCGAAGCATTCGTCAGCCGGTTGGAAGGGATGCGGAATGGACTGATCGTCTGCGGACCGCAAGCAGATGATGAACAATTCCCAGAGCAAATAGTTGCCCTTGCCCAGAAGTGGCAGTTGCCGGTACTCGCTGACCCGCTCTCCGGGTTGCGAAGCGGGTCTCATCATAAAACAAATATCATCGAAACGTATGACGCACTACTCAAGGATAAAGCAATCCGTGACCGGATGAAGCCTGATTTTATTATCCGTTTTGGTGCTATGCCTGTCTCAAAAGCTTATTTATTTTTCATGAAAGAAAATGAAACGACTCCGCAATTCATTATAGAAAATCATTCCGGCTACAGAGAACCGACAGGCAATGTTACGGAATTCATCTTTGCTGATCCGAGTGCATTTTGTGAAGGATTGCTTGCGTTTCGGCAGCCAGCTTTTTCAGAGGATTGGTTGCATGATTGGCAAGCGATGAATGAGGTAGCGAGAAATCATTTCCTTTTTGGCAGGGAAGAAAAAATAACGGAAGGTGAAGCGATTCGGGGATTGCGTGAAGTCATACCTGAAGAGAGTACCCTTTATGTCGGAAACAGCATGGCTGTTCGAGATGTCGATACCTTTTTCTTAAGCGATGAGAAAGAGATTTCGATTCTTGCAAACCGAGGGGCAAACGGGATTGATGGAATGGTTTCGAGTGGAGTCGGGGCGGCAGCTGCTGGGAAGCGTGTGACACTCGTATTAGGTGATTTATCATTCTTCCATGATATGAATGGGCTGCATGCAGCCAAGCATTATGAACTTGATATTACAATTTTACTCATAAATAATAATGGTGGCGGAATTTTTTCATTCCTTTCTCAAGCAGAAAATCCAAAGCATTTTGAAGCATTATTTGGAACGCCTCTACATTTAGATTTTGCAAAAGCAGCTGAACTTTATGAGGCGAATTATTTCACACCTGAAACAGAAGAAGAATTGAAAGAAGTATTGCAAGTAAGTTATGAAAAGAAAGGTTTGTCAATTGTTGAAGTGAAAACGGACCGGGAAGAGAATGTGAAGTGGCACCGTGAGAAGTGGCAGGCAATTGCAGACGAAATTTTAGCAGAATAGGATGGTTTTAATTGTATTTTTCAGTAGAAAATATGAATTATTGGTACGAGATTCATGGAGAAGGGGTACCAGTCGTTCTTCTTCATGGCTTCACAGGTAGCACGTTAACATGGGATAAAATTGTGACACATCCGGATGGGATGCAATTGATTACGGTTGATTTACCGGGCCATGGCTGGACGAAGGGGACGTCAAGAATAACGATGGAGTCCTGTATTGATGATTTACACAAATTATTTCAACATCTTGAATTAGAAAAGTTTTTCCTTGTTGGCTATTCGATGGGGGGAAGAACTGCTTTAACTTATACGGTGAGGTATCCGCAATCTATTCAAGGGCTAGTTTTGGAAAGTGCTTCTCCCGGCCTCCGAGATATAACGAACAGGAAGAAACGAGCGGTAGGAGACGAAGAGCTTGCAGAGCGACTTGAGGAAGAAGGAATCGAACCATTCGTCGATTACTGGGAGAATATGCCGCTGTTCTCTACGCAGAAACAGTTGCCGGAAGAAACGCAGGCAGCAATACGCGCGGAGAGGATGTCCCAATCAGAAAAAGGTCTTGCTGATTCACTAAGAGGTATGGGAATTGGAAGTCAGCCATCCAACTGGGGTGCGTTAGAAAATGTAACGGTTCCAGTTAAGCTTCTTGCAGGAGAAGTGGATGAGAAGTTCGTAAAAATCAATCAAGAAATGGCTGGAATTTTACCTTATGCAGATTTAGAAATTTTCCAAGGGTGCGGCCATGCGTTACATATTGAGCAGCCAGAGCATTTTCGACAAGCCTTACTCGAATTTGCAAAATTGCATACATCATGAGAAAATTAATCAAGTGAGTTTTTTGGCAGAAAGATAAGTATAAATTCTTTCTTACTGCATAAGTGCAACGAAGGCATTCGCCGAAAAAAGTTTGGCGAATGTCAAGCTTTGTAATAGAATAAGGGAGGAACAAGGTTTGACTGTACAATGGGTAGAAGCTAAAAAATATGAAGAAATCATTTATGAAAAATATAATGGTATTGCTAAAGTGACGATTAATCGTCCAGAGAAGCGAAACGCATTTACACCGCTTACTGTTAATGAGATGATTGATGCCTTTTCAGATGCGCGCGATGATTCATCGATTGGTGTTATCGTTTTAACTGGTCAAGGGGAAAAAGCATTTTGCTCTGGTGGTGACCAATCGGTACGCGGACACGGCGGGTATGTTGGTGGAGACGAAATCCCTCGTTTGAACGTGCTCGATTTACAACGTCTTATTCGTACGATACCGAAACCGGTAATCGCAATGGTGGCAGGTTATGCTATTGGTGGTGGACATGTACTTCATGTCGTTTGTGATTTAACAATTGCAGCAGATAATGCGATTTTTGGTCAAACTGGTCCAAAAGTTGGAAGCTTTGATGCAGGCTACGGAGCAGGTTACTTAGCACGTCATATCGGACATAAACGTGCGCGTGAAATTTGGTTCCTCTGCCGTCAATACAACGCCCAAGAAGCATTTGATATGGGTCTTGTCAATACGGTCGTACCTTATGAGAAATTGGAAGAAGAAACAATCCAGTGGTGTGAAGAAATCTTGGAGAAATCCCCAACTGCGCTCCGTTTCTTGAAGGCATCATTTAATGCGGATACCGACGGCCTTGCTGGTCTACAACAGTTAGGCGGAGATGCAACATTACTTTATTATACAACAGATGAAGCAAAAGAAGGCCGCGATGCATTTAAAGAAAAAAGAAAACCGGACTTCAAAAAGTTCCCACGCTTCCCGTAAAACCAAAACCTTTGCTCCCACAGCAGAGGTTTTCTTTTTGAGTGGGACGTGGGGTCAGAGCATTTGTCCCGGTTGAGAGCGGGATGTGAGGTCGGAGCACTTGTCCCAGTCTAAAGTGGGATATGGTGGTCAGTGCAACTGTCCCACTTCGTCAGTAGTAAAAAAGCAATGATGCAAATGATGAAAGGAACCTATATAAATGTCTGAAATTATTCCACATTGGCTTTCCAAACGAGCGAATTTATCGCCTGAGAATACGGCACTTGAATTAGTGGACGGCAGTAATATTACTTTTCTTGAATTACATAAGAAAAGTGTACAAATGGCAAATAAAATAGCCGCTCTCGGCGTTGCAAAAGGTACACATCTTGGGATACTATCAGCCAACAATTTAAATATGGTCTATATACTTCATGCTGTCAGTTACCTCGGAGCTGTCGGTGTACTTCTGAATACAAGGCTGAGTGATGATGAAATAAATTATCAACTGCAAGATGCTGAAGTGAGTATCCTTATTACGGATGAAGAAAATTCCAATCGGCAGCTTCAAGTGAACGAAAGCTATTCGTATGATGAAGTCAATAAGCAAACAGAAGTGCAAACAGTATTGCAAAAAGAATTAAATCTAGCACAGCCATTTACAATAATTTACACCTCTGGCACCACAGGTTTTCCAAAAGGTGTCGTTCATACGTATGGCAACCATTGGTGGAGCGCTATTTCCTCTGCACTCAATTTAGGTCTTGAGAAAAACGATAAATGGTTAATTTCTCTGCCGCTTTTTCATGTAAGTGGACTGTCCACCTTGATGAAAAGCGTAATGTATGGAATGCCGATCTACTTAATGAAGAAATTTGATGTGGACCTCGTTCACGATGCAATTATGCGAAAAGAGGTGACCATCGTTTCGGTTGTAACTTTAATGATGCAGCGCCTTATGGAAAAATTGAATTCAGAAAGTTACCCTCGTACATTGCGTTGTTTTCTTTTAGGAGGTGGCCCAGCTCCAAAAATATTATTGGAGAAAGCAAAAGATAAAAACATACCGGTTTTCCAAAGTTATGGAATGACAGAAACGACATCACAAATTGCAACGCTATCTGCTCAAGATGCGTTAGATAAAATTGGCTCAGCTGGTAAGCCGCTCTTGCCTGCTGAACTGGAAATTAAGAATCCGGGTATAGATGGGGTCGGCGAAATTATCGTGAAAGGGCCAATGGTAACTGAAGGTTATTACAAAAATGAAGCTGCCAATGAGCAGACGCTAGTGAATGGATGGCTTCATACCGGAGATCTTGGTTATCTCGATGATGCTGGTTATCTTTATGTTGTCGATCGCCGAACAGATCTGATTATTTCCGGCGGAGAAAATATTTATCCATCTGAAATTGAAAATGCTCTTGTAAAACTTCCTGAGATTGAAGAAGCTGGTGTAATTGGAGTCGCTGATGAGACATGGGGAGAAGTTCCGGTTGCTTATGTTGTTTTGAATGAGCCTGTTTCGGAAACAGATATTTTATTAAACTTAGGCAAACAGCTGGCTAAATATAAATTGCCGAAAGAAATCATTTTTATTAAGGAAATGCCGAGAAATGCGTCGAATAAATTAGTTAGAAATAAATTAAAGGATATAACATAAAAAAACAGTTAAAGCTTCCGCTAAGAATAGTGGGAGCTTATTTTTTGAGACAAGTGCACTGACCCCATGTCCCAGTCAATAAATGGTTTAAATTTTTTATTATAAGGAAAACAGTTAGTACAAGTAGAGGAGGGTTATGGAAGATGAATGAGTTTTTTGATCAGTATTTTTCAGCAAGTTTTATGCATAGTTTAATGAATTTCTTAATCGCTTTAGTCGTTCTAGTCGTTGGATGGCTTATTGCTAAGGCGATTGGGAAAACGGTGGAGAAAGCACTTCATAAGACGAATTGGGATGAAAAAGTGTTCAAGCGGTATCAGGTGGAAGGGGAAGCGACATCAGATGACAGGAAGAAAATCGACACAAACGAGATAATCGGTAAGATTGTTTACTACTTCCTGTTGTTGATTGTTATTATCCTTTTCTTGAATATGCTTAGTCTCACCATTCTCGCAGGTCCATTATCAAATCTTGTAGCTACTTTATTATCGATTATTCCTGCGATTTTAAAAGCAGTACTTATCTTTGCTGTAGCTTGGGCGATTGGATTCATTGTTCAATGGTTAATTGCAGAGGGAACAAAGAAATTTAATCTCACCCGCCTGTTTTATAAAATGAAAGTCGCCAAGACAGAAGAAGAAATCCAAGGGTATATGCGCACAATCGGTAAAGTAGCATTTTATCTTATCTTACTCTTGTTCTTGCCAGCGATATTAAATGCATTAAACATTACAGGGGTAGCGGAACCATTTACAAATCTGCTGCATTCCATACTCGCATTTATTCCGAAACTGGCGGCTGCAGTATTAACTTTCGCTGTTGGTTGGTTCGTAGCTAAAATTACAAAAACAATTGTCACGAACCTTTTACAAAGTGTCGGCTCTGAAAAACTCGTAAGCCGCTTCAATCTTACAAAACTGTTTGAAGGAACGACCTTAGCAGGATTCGTCGGGAATCTTGTCTTTATTCTCATCCTCATTCCAGTTACAATTGCAGCACTCGAGCAACTGGAAATTGCCGGTATCACTGATCCAGCAATCAGCATGCTTGATAAAGCAGTTAGCATGATTCCGAATATAGCTGTAGCAATCGTACTGATACTTGTCGGTGTCTGGTTAGGGAAATTTATTGGCAAGTTTGTCCGTGATTTCTTAGGAAACATTGGATTTAACCGGATCACGGAGCAAATGGATGTAAATGAAAGGAAGATGTCCGGGAAGCTCGCACCAGCAGCTCTTGTCGGCTATATCGTCCAAGTATTAATCGTCTTCTTTATGACGATTCAAGCCTTCCATGTTTTGCAGTTAGACTTCCTAGTAGGTATTGCAACTGCTGTCACTGCGTATTTACCAATGGTTCTTGCTGCAGTTCTTACACTTGGGGTAGCGTTGATTTTAGCGAATATCGTGGAAAAAGTCTTGAAAAATATTTTATCTGGACCGGCAGCTCGAACGCTTGCTCTCTTTGCTAAAATAACGATCATCACAATAGCCGTATTCATGGCACTGACACAACTTGGTATAGCTCCTTCGATTGTAAACGCGGCGTTTATACTGATTCTTGGCGGATTGTCACTTGCATTCGGTTTAGCATTTGGTTTAGGTGGAAAAGATTTCGCAGCTAAATACTTGAAGAAATTTGATAATACAATCGAAGACACAACGATTAAAGAAGAGGGAAAACGAAACAATGAATAATTTTGAAAAGGAAAATCAAATGATTCGGTTGGCTTTCGTACATGCATTTTCTTTAAAAAGGTAAACTAATAAAAAGGAGGATGACATCATGAAGGAGAAATATTACGTGAACATCGCAGAAGGTGGTATTTCTCAGGAAACTGAAGCCACCAACGCGACGTTTGGGATTTATGCAGATAATGGTGAGATTGGCAAGTTAAGGGAGAAAATGACGAATATGGACGATGCGAATAATGGAAGCTATATTCGGGCGCACAGTCCTTTTTTTCCTCAAGATGAATCACCCGAAAATGCTCGGTATGATAATAACCTAAAGGATCTGTATGCACTCCTCTATGAGCTTGGTGATGAGGAGACGAAAGCACATATCGAGTCCATCGGTATTCTGAACGAACCAGGTGATAATTTAGTTTAAGAAGAAAGTGGGGGAGGACCTCACTTTCTTTTTTACATATGGTACAATGAAGCAACCTAAGGAAATAAAAAAGACGAATAAGCGGAATTATTAATACATCAAAGGTCGTGTTTTTGTTTGATTACATTTAGTGATTTTTATAATAATAAGGTGCAGTTATCCTTTCAAGATCATCCTTTTTCCAAAGATCCGAAGCATGTTTTAGTCATCTGCAGACACCGAGGAAAGTGGCTGCTAACAAAGCATAAAGAACGAGGACTGGAATTTCCAGGAGGAAAAGTTGAACCTGGAGAAATCGCAAATGATGCTGCTGTAAGAGAAGTGATGGAAGAAACTGGTGGAGTCGTTACCAAGCTCCATTATATTGGACAATATTTTGTAGATGGTAAGAAGGATTATGTCATAAAAAATCTTTATTTTGCCGAAGTGAATGAATTAAAAGAGCAACCAACCTACTATGAAACAGATGGTCCAGTATTATTGCTGGAAATCCCTGAGAATGTCAGATTTAACTCATCCTACAGTTTTATTATGAAGGACCGGATCATTGAACATGGGATTGGATATATCACAAAGAATTTTTAATAAGATTAGGCTGGGAAATAACGATTCTGATATGAATTAAATCCGAACAAAACTGCTAACCAGCTCCGGGAATATACGGAGACTTCTGCAGGAAGAAAGGCATCGGTGAGCCCCCGTAGCAGGCTTGCCCGTGAGGAGGATCACCAGCCGCCTGCGGAAAGCGAAGTATATTCCCGGAGCGGTGTCGATGCTCTTTATTATGATTAATTCGGATTTATATCCATGCTAAGAAATTATGTCCCAGTCTTATTTTGTATGCTTCATCAGCCAGGCCTCAAGCTTTTCTACTCCTTTATACATTAATGCTGCTAGGATCGCGATGATAACAAGACTCGCCATTACTAATGAAAAGTCAAACACTTGGAAACCATAAATAATTAAATATCCGAGCCCTTGCTTGGAAACAAGATACTCTCCAACAATAACACCCACCCAGGATAAACCGACATTCACTTTCAGCGTAGAAATCATCACTGGCAGTGACGCGGGGAAAATTGCTTCTTTGAAGATCTGTGATTGATTTGCCCCAAAACTGCGCAGTACCATTGTGTAATTCCGATCAACTTCTAGAAATGCCCGGTAGACGACTAAGGTTGTGACAATAACTGATATAATAAACCCCATTGCGATAATCGATAAATACCCGGGACCAAGGGCAACAATAAGGATTGGTCCAAGAGCAACTTTCGGCATCGCATTAAAAATGACTAAATATGGGTCCATAATATTTGCAAATCGGTTAGAGTACCATAATGAAGTGGCGATTAACACACCGCCAATAGTCCCGATGAGAAAGCCGAGCAATGTTTCAAATAATGTAACCGATACATGGACAAATAGACTGCCGTTCGCAATTCGTGTTAGAATTAAATCAAAAATCTTGGAGGGGGAACTGAATAATAACGGATCGATAATGTACAGGCGGCTGCTAATTTCCCAACAGAGGAAAAAAATAACGGCAATACCTACTTGCCAGGTTAAGACAATTTTTCTCTCTTTTTTCAGTCCTTTTTGATACGCTTCGTATAATTGTTCATCTTTTAGAGGTTTCATATTCCTTCACCTGATTTTTCTTTTTTCTCTAACTCTTGCCAAATCGTATCGAATATTGGTTGAAATGCATCATGCTTTCGTGCAACTATGGGAGATTCTGCCCGTAATTCCGTTGGCACATCATAAATTTTTACGATTCTGCCGGGGTTTGCCTCCATCATGATGATTCGGTCACTCATTGCAATCGCTTCTCCAATGTCGTGGGTTACAAGAATCGTTGTTTTCTCATATTGATTAAGAATTGTTGCAACAAGATCTTCCAATTTCAATTTTGTCTGAAAGTCAAGGGAGGAGAACGGTTCATCCAGCAGGAATATTTCTGGATTGTTCATCAGTGTTCGAACGAGTGCAGCACGTTGTCTCATGCCCCCGGATAATTCAGTCGGGTATTGGTTTTTTACGTTCGATAGTCCAACCTCTTGAAGCAAAACATTTGCCCGATCCTCTATCGCTTCGTCTTCGCGTTTTTGAATTTTTGGTCCAAGTAACACATTCTGTAAAACCGTTTTCCAAGGAAATAGATAATCTTGCTGCAGCATATAGCCGATTTCTTCTTTGCTTTCTTTGATTGGAACCTCGTGAATAAAGATATCTCCAGAGGTATGCTGAAGTAACCGGGCGATAATGGAGAGGATCGTTGACTTACCGCAGCCACTTGGTCCAAGGATGGAAATGAATTCTCCTCGTTCTAACGAAAAGCTAATATCTTCCAGTGCTTTCGTGTAACCATTTTTGGAAAAATAATGATGGCTGATACCGGCAAGTTTTAAAATCGTCATAAATATCCCTCCTATTCATTTATCACTTCTTCTGCAATATCTGTATTTACCAACTCTTCATGGGGAGCATCAATTGGGAGTTCACCAGCTTCATCCATAATCGTTTTTAAATTCTCCCATTCTTCTTCATCTAAATATGGATCATTTGCGAAAGAATCCTGATTTTTATAGCGTTCAATCGATGAGGCGAGAATGTCTTGGTCGGTATCTTCAAAATAAGGGGCAATCACTTCAGCAATCGTTTCGGCATCGTTTTCTTCCACCCATTGCTGAGCGCGATAAATTGCTCGAGTAAACTTCTTCACGGTGTCTTCATTTTCTTCCAGGAAGCTTTCTTGTGTCATAAAGACGGTATATGGGACCTTGCCGGATTCTTCACCGAATGATGTAATAATATGTCCTTGGCCTTCTTGTTCAAAGACACTTGCCGTTGGTTCGAATAATTGCACGAATTCATAGTTGCCAGACTGGAAAGCGCTCGGAATATTGGCGTAATCAATACTTTGATCCAAGATGAGATCATTGTGCGGATCAATGTCATGCTTTTTCAATACAAATTCTCCAACCATCTGTGGCATACCACCAACACGCTGGCCAAGAAATTCTTTCCCTTTCATATCATCCCAGCTGAAATCCGGATAAGCTTCTTTTGCAACAAGGAACGTCCCGTCTGTTTGTGTGAGCTGGGCGAAGTTTACGGCATAGTCACGAGAGTCTTGTGCATAGACATAGATTGATGTTTCCGACCCGACTAGGGCAATATCGGCACCACCGGATAAAAGAGCAGTCATCGTCGTATCCCCACCCCAAGTCGTTTGCAGTTCAACATCCAATCCTTCTTCTTCAAAAAAACCTTGTTCCAGTGCTACATATTGAGGTGCGTAAAAAAGGGAACGTGTAACCTCAGCAAGATTAATTTTTACTGTTTCTGATTGGCAGGCAGTAATGAAAAACAGGAAGCCGAGCAAAAGTAAACCTTTTATTATTATTTTCATATTGTCCGACCCTTTCGCATGATAGTAGGTAGTCAACTACATTCTATGCCTGCGCGGTGGAATTGTGCAGAAGACAATGGGTAGAAGAATAAAAAAACATCCGATTTTTATTAAAAATCGGAAGTTCAGCAAAGTAACTATTAATGAAATTTATTCTGGTGTAACCGTCCAAACTCCCACATCAAAACTTCAGGTCTTTCGAGGAAGGTTAGGTGGGAAGAAACATGGACTAACACGCAGTGGGATTGTAAAGAATTCCCACTGAGTGAAGTTTCACTTTTATATTTATCCTTTTGGGATGAGGATACATTGTTACCCTTTATACACGGGACCTGCTTTTTTGATTGCATCACTCACGTTTTCGAACTTCGCAAAATTCTCATGGAATTTTTTAGCAAGTGCTTTCGCCTCTTGCTCGTAAGCTGCTTTGTCCTCCCATGTATTTTTTGGGATAAGTACTTCATCAGGTACACCTGCTACGTGTACAGGAATCTGTAAGCCGAATACAGCATCGGTTATTGTTTCGATATGGTTTAATTCACCTTCTAGTGCGGCATGGATCATTGCACGTGTATAGGATAGCTTCATCCGATTTCCAACACCGTATGAACCACCAGTCCAGCCTGTATTTACGAGGAATACGTTGGAATTATACTGATCAATTTTTTGGCCAAGCATATCCGCATACTTCGCTGGTGCAAGCGGCAGGAATGGGGAGCCGAAACAAGCGGAAAAGGTTGCTTCCGGTTCTGTCACGCCTCGCTCTGTTCCTGCAAGCTTACTTGTATAACCGCTTAAGAAATGATACATTGCCTGTTCTTTCGTAAGCTTACTGATCGGCGGCAATGTTCCAGATGCGTCAGCTGTTAAGAAAATAATTGTATTCGGATGTCCAGCAACACTTGGAGTGATGATGTTATCAATATTATCCACCGGATAAGCTGCCCGAGTGTTCTCTGTCAGACTCGTGTCATCATAATCCGGTTCACTTGTTACGTTATCGATTACAACGTTCTCAAGGACAGAACCGAAACGAATCGCATTATAAATTTGTGGCTCTTTCTCTTCGGAAAGGTTCACACATTTAGCGTAGCAGCCGCCTTCAATATTAAAGACACCATTTGGACTCCAGCCGTGCTCATCATCGCCAATCAGCCTGCGGTATGGATCAGCGGAAAGTGTTGTTTTTCCAGTTCCTGAAAGGCCGAAGAACAAGGCGACATCCCCTTCTTGACCGACGTTTGCTGAGCAGTGCATCGATAGAATATCTTGCTGTGGCAGCAGGTAGTTCATGACAGAGAAGATCGACTTCTTAATTTCACCAGCATACTCTGTACCGCCAATTAATATAACACGCTTTTTGAAAGAGATGATGATGAATGTCTCGGAATTCGTACCATCTATTTTGGGATCTGCTTTAAAATGCGGAGCGGAAATAACAGTAAACTCTGCCTGATGTGTTTCTAGCTCTTCTTCTGTAGGTGTTATAAATAGTTGCCGGGCAAAAAGATTGTGCCAGGCAAATTCATTAATCACTTGAATTGGCAATCGATATTTTTCATCGGCTCCGGCAAAGCCTTGGAACTGGAATAATTCTTCCTTATCCATTAAGTAATTAACTACCTTTTCGTGTAACTTATCGAAGGAAGCTTCATCGATTGGCCGGTTCACAGCACCCCAATCTACCGTATCTTCCGTAATCTCGTCTTTTACAATAAATTTGTCTTTTGGTGAACGGCCTGTATATTTACCTGTAGTTGCAGTTACTGCCCCTGTTGAAGTTAGAACACCTTCATTCCGGTCTAACACGCTTTCCACCAGACGAGCCACTGAATAGTTTCGCTTTAAATTCCCGTTTTCCAATAGTTGATTTGTCAATGATTTCTCCACCATTTTCATTCTTATTCTCCCGCCTTTTAGAAGGTTTTGTTGAAGGAAGACTGCAAACTTCCTTATCACTTATCTTAAATCTGACATTAGTATAACACATTAAAATGAATAGTCCATACTAATTAAAAAATATTTTAAAGAAATACCGGGTATCTGTTACAGTGTGTTATTCTTTTTGTTGGAAAGCGATTGCAATATGTTGCTGTTTATTTGATTGTAACAAAGAATAAGCGGTATGGAAATAAAACTGGTAAAAAATAATGAAATATGATACGCTATTTTGCAGTAATCGATTATTAAGTAACGAATCCTTTTTAAATAAGGTTATAATAATTTCAATTCTTATTCAGAGCTGGTGGAGGGACAGACCCGGTGAAGCCCAGCAACCTCACAATTTGTGAAAGGTGCTAATCTGTTGCAAGGAATATTCCTTGAACAATAAGAGTGAAAGGCTATTGAATCCTTTCCTCATGATTGCAGGAAGGGATTTTTATTTTCATGCTTTGAATAATGGAACGAATGAAGATTGGGTTCCGTTACATATTACAAAGGAGAGAACAAGCCATATGGCTGCAAATCGTCGTTTATTTACTTCAGAATCTGTAACAGAAGGGCATCCGGATAAAATGTCGGATCAAATATCGGATGCGATATTGGATGACATTTTAAAAGAAGATCCAGATGCTCGTGTAGCATGTGAGACAGTCGTTACGACAGGAATGGTACTTGTCGCAGGGGAAATCTCAACAACAACGTATGTCGACATTCCGCAAATCGTTCGTCAAACAGTGAAGGATATCGGGTATACTCGTGCAAAATATGGATTTGACTATGAAACTTGTGCGGTCATTACTGCGATTGATGAGCAATCATCCGATATTGCTGGCGGAGTTGATAAGGCACTTGAAGCACGAGAAGGAAAAATGGAAGAAGAGATGGAAGCAATCGGTGCAGGAGATCAGGGATTAGTATTCGGTTATGCAACGAAAGAAACAGAGGAATATATGCCGCTTCCGATCAGTCTTTCCCATAAGCTTGCAAGACGCCTTGCAGATGTACGTAAAAATCGGGTATTGGATTATTTGCGCCCAGACGGGAAAACGCAAGTTACTGTTGAATATGATGAATACAATCGACCGGTTCGTGTGGATACAATTGTTGTTTCTACGCAGCATCATGAAGAAGTTACAAATGAGCAGATTGATTCTGATATTCGCGAGCATGTGATTAAACCGGTTATACCGGAAGCGCTTCTGGATGAAGACACAAAATATTTCATTAATCCATCTGGCCGTTTTGTGCTAGGCGGTCCCCAAGGGGATGTCGGATTAACGGGCCGGAAGATTATTGTGGACACGTACGGAGGTTACGCACGCCATGGTGGGGGAGCATTCAGCGGGAAGGACCCGACAAAGGTGGACCGTTCCGGTGCGTATGCAGCTCGTTATGTAGCGAAAAACATCGTAGCGGCCGACCTTGCTGGAAAATGTGAAGTACAGCTTGCCTATGCGATTGGGGTTGCAGAGCCTGTGTCCATCACAATCGATACGTTTGGAACGAGCGAATATCCGGAAGAAGTATTAGTGGAAGCTGTGCGCAAGCTTTTTGACCTGCGACCTGCTGGCTTAATCCAAATGCTTGATTTACGCAACCCGATTTACAAAAACACAGCAGCATACGGGCACTTTGGCAGAACCGATATTATTTTCCCGTGGGAGAAGCTGGATAAGGTAGAGGAACTGCAAGGAATAGTCTGTGCAAAATAAAAAGCACAAAGGCGCTTGCGCCGGACTTGTCTAGTACTAGCAACTTTAGTTAATCACTCCATTTTTATATGGAGTGAAAAAAGAGCTATTCCGTTAAATCGGGATAGCTCTTTTTGTATAAAAAAATTTATCACGCATTAACGTTCTGTAATCCCCCTACCTCTAAACATGAGGAAAGTCCAAAATGTGAAGGTGGGGGATGAAACAGTCCGTAAATCCCTGATTCTGTTCAACTAACATTCAGTGACCTCACTTCATGTTAGTATCACTTTATTTTTCACCTAAATCCGTATGTTCTTTATAGTATTGACCTTTCTCCACGTAGGATTTTCTTACTCGTTCCATTTCTTGATAGTCTGCTTCTGTAAGATCTCTTGCATATTTTGCAGGGTTTCCCATATATAAAGTGTTTGGTGGAACTTTCTTTCCGGGTGGAACTAGACTTCCCGCCGCTACAAATGCATTCTCTCCGATTTCTGCTCCGTCCAGGATAATTGCTCCCATACCGATTAAAGCATTTTTTTTAATGATGGCAGAATGTAAGGTGACTTGGTGGCCAACCGTTACATCATCTTCAATAATAAGCGTATTATCTGGACTTTGATGGAGAACAGTCAAGTCTTGGATGCTGACACGTTTGCCGATTCTTGTCGGTGCAACGTCTCCCCGGATGACGACATGAAACCAAATGCTCGACTCTTCGTCGATCGTAACATCTCCATTTATAACAGCGTTTTTTGCTACGAAGACGGAATCATGAATCTTTGGATACACCCCTTGATAATGATCAATCATACGAACACTCCTATTCCCTTATATTTTTTAAGAGCAATGTTGATAATAATGATAGTATAACAAATGGACGCGAAAACAATGAAATGATGTGGAGGAATAAGGAATGCACGTACCAAATACTGCGACTGGGTTAATACGTGAGGTTTATAACACGTTATTCCCTATCGTTGAGAAAGAACTTAAATGGTGGGAAGAGAAGGCGGCAATGATTCCAGATGAAGAACTTCGGACTCAAGCCCTTTCAAGTATCGCTTCAAAAAAATTCCATTGCCAAGGTGGTGCTGTTTTTGCATTGCTTGCAGGTGAGAAGTGCGAGAAGGATGTTCGCTTTATCATAGCCTACCAGACGATCAGTGATTACTTGGATAATCTTTGTGACCGCAGCACGTCTTTTGATCTGAAAGATTTTCGTATGCTACATGAAGCGATGAAGGATGCACTGCGTCCTGGTGTGGGTTTACGAAATTATTATACTTACTGCGAGGAGCAGGCTGATGGAGGCTATCTTGAAGCATTAGTGCGCACATGCCAGTCGGCATTAGCAAATATCGAAAACTATGAACAAATCCGAGGATAGTGTTTAGAACTCTTTTTTAATAAACTTACAAGTTAAAGGGAGTGTGAATAGATGTATGAATTAAAAATGAAAGAAAATGATCGAGATGTCTTGGAATTTATCGAGTCGGTAGATCATCCGAAGCGGCGGGAAGACGCTTATAAATTACTGGATATTTTCTCCAACGTAACTGGAGGGGAAGCGAAAATGTGGGGGGCCAAGTATTATTGGTTCCGGTTCTTACCATTATAAATACGCATCCGGCCATGAAGGCGACGCACCAATTGTCGGTTTTTCTCCAAGGAAAGCACGACTCAGCCTCTATCTCATGGTGGAGGAAGAGAAGCGGGAAGCATTGCTCGAAAACTTTGGTAAATATAAAGCTGGCAAAGCTTGTATTTGTGTAAACAAGCTTGAAGATATTGATCAAGTTATTTTGGAAGAAATGATAAAAGAAACAGTTGCATTTGTGAGCGAACGCTATAAAATTACAGGTTCTTAATAGAAACAGGTCAGCCCGAGAAGAAATCCGGCTGACCTGTTTTCTATCGATTTATTTCTTTTCAATAGCGAGTACAAATGGCGGATCGTTAATTTGATTAATGAAATCATATTTAAGGACATGGAACTTTTTCTGATCGAGTCCCGTAACATATTCAAGAAGTGCCGTTTTTTCTTCTTTCCCGCCTTCATGACCATGATAGACAACGAGGATGATGAGGCCTTTTTTCTTTAACCTGGCTAATAACTTTTCCACCGCTGGAATAGTCGAACTGCTTGTCGTGATAATCTGTTTATCACTTTTCGGTAAATAACCGAGATTAAAAATCGCTGCACTGATTTCTTCATCATTCTCTAGATAATGATCGACAAGGGCATGGCTATCTTGGATGAGTGTGACATTGGTATGTTCGGATGCCTCAAGTCTTTCCTTAGTGGAAGCAATCGCTTGTTCTTGTATATCGAATGCCAATACTTTTCCTTGTTTACCTGTAAGTTTTGCCAAGACAATCGTATCATTACCATTCCCACAGGTTGCATCAATCGCGAGGTCACCTGGAGATATCGTTTCTTCGAGTAATTCGTGGGCAAAACGCAAGACATTTTTTAACATTGTTCATACATCCTTTCTAGCATAAGAATAGAACATTTGGCTTATCTTGACAATAAACATAGGATTCTTTATAATTCGATGTAATCATTACATTAAAAAAACGTCGCATAGGATTAGTAGTAAATGCAATCATGATTAGAGAGGCAGCGGTTGGTGGAAGCTGCACATGATGTATTTATGAACTCACCTATAAGTTGCAGAGGTGAAATGAGTAACTTCTGCCGTAGATCTGCGTTAAAGATGGAAAGTGAGCATAATTGCTAATTTGGGTGGTACCGCGGGAATGTAAGCCTCTCGTCCCTTTCTTCGGGGATGAGTGGCTTTTTTTGATATAGGAAACTATAAATTAAATTGCTGTGGATTACTAAAAATGCCAGCAATCGCCACGTCCGGCTCCAGTGCCCAGCAACTAGCAAACTTCACACTCCTTCAATCGATAAAGAAGACTTGCCGAATGGTCTTTGTGAGGCTTAGCCGCACTTATACCCTTGCGGTGAAAGTCAACATCGGCTCTCTACGTTCGCCGTGTTTCCTTTATCTCCCCCTCGGAGTGCTCCAGTTTGTACGTTGCTGAACGGGCACTTCCACCTTTGTTTTAAAAATAATCAGCACCATGTTGCTTGAAGGAGGTCACGGCATGAGTTATCATCATGCGGAGATTGAAAAGAAATGGCAAGAATATTGGGATGAGCATAAAACGTTTAAAACAGATACGTATTCCGATAAAGAGAAGTTCTATGCGCTAGACATGTTCCCTTATCCGTCGGGTTCGGGACTTCACGTCGGTCATCCGGAGGGCTATACAGCGACAGATATTATTTCCCGGATGAAGAGGATGCAAGGTTACGAGGTTCTTCACCCAATGGGGTGGGATGCGTTCGGCTTGCCGGCTGAGCAATATGCCCTTGATACAGGGAATAGTCCGGCAGAGTTTACAGAAAAAAATATTGCTACATTTAAACGGCAAATTAAAGAGCTTGGTTTTTCTTATGATTGGGACAGAGAAATTAACACGACGGATCCAGACTATTATAAATGGACCCAGTGGATTTTTACAAAATTATACGAAAAAGGGCTTGCTTATATCGATGAGGTGCCAGTTAACTGGTGTCCGGCACTTGGGACGGTTCTTGCCAACGAAGAAGTAATTGACGGGAAAAGTGAGCGGGGTGGTCATCCGGTCATTCGGAAACCGATGAAGCAGTGGATGCTTCGTATTACTGCATATGCAGATCGTTTGCTTGAAGATCTCGAAGACTTGGATTGGCCGGAGAGCTTAAAAGAAATGCAGCGAAACTGGATTGGACGTTCGGAAGGTGCAGAAGTGACCTTTATGATTGATGGTCATGATAAACAATTCACTGTATTTACAACTAGGCCTGATACGTTGTTCGGTGCTACTTATGCAGTACTTGCTCCGGAACACCCTTTCGTTAAAGAGATTACGACTGCAGAACAAAAGGATGCAGTTGAAGGATATCTTCATGAGGTTGAAACGAAATCCGAATTGGAAAGAACGGATTTAGCGAAAGATAAAACCGGAGTATTTACAGGAGCTTATGCTATTAACCCGGCTAACAATAAAAAAGTACCGATCTGGGTTGCGGATTATGTATTAATGTCATACGGTACTGGGGCGATTATGGCAGTTCCAGGACATGATGAACGGGACTATGAGTTCGCTACGAAATTCGAACTTCCAATTATCGAAGTTGTGAGCGGGGGGGATATGACGAAGGAAGCATATGTTGGTGATGGTTCTCATGTCAATTCCGAATTTTTAGATGGACTTCATACCGAAGAAGCAATCAAGAAAATGATTGATTGGCTTGTTAAAAATAACAAGGGTGAGAAGAAAATCACTTACCGCCTCCGCGACTGGCTCTTTGCAAGACAGCGTTACTGGGGTGAACCAATTCCAATCATCCATTGGGAAGATGGTACAATGACAGCTGTTCCTGAGGAGGAGCTTCCATTGGAATTACCAGTTCTCAAGGAAATCAAACCATCTGGTACAGGTGAGTCTCCGTTAGCGAATGCGGAAGATTGGGTGAACGTTGTTGATCCTGAAACCGGAATGAAAGGTCGTCGTGAAACGAATACGATGCCGCAATGGGCAGGGAGCAGCTGGTATTTCTTGCGGTATATCGATCCGGATAACACAGAAGCGTTAGCAGATCCGAAGGCACTTGAAGAATGGATGCCGGTTGATTTATATATCGGAGGAGCAGAGCATGCAGTATTACACTTACTCTATGCGAGGTTCTGGCACAAGTTCTTATACGATATCGGTGTCGTACCTACGAAAGAGCCGTTCCAAAAGCTATATAACCAAGGAATGATTCTCGGTGAAGGTAATGAGAAGATGAGTAAATCGAAAGGGAATGTCGTAAACCCTGATGATATTGTTCACTCGCATGGCGCGGATACACTAAGACTATATGAAATGTTCATGGGACCACTTGATGCTTCTGTTGCTTGGTCTACTACCGGACTTGATGGTGCACGACGCTTCCTGGACCGAGTATGGCGTTTGTTCATTAATGAGGATGGAAGTTTGACAGATAAAATTACAGAAGGAACAAATGAGAAATTAGATAAGGTTTATCATGAAACAGTTAAAAAAGTCACCATAGATTATGATAATCTGCATTTTAATACAGCGATTTCCCAATTAATGGTATTTACGAATGAGGCTTATAAAGTCGACCAGATTCCGAAAGAGTATGCGGAAGGCTTTGTTAAATTACTATCTCCGATTGCACCCCATATGGGAGAAGAACTCTGGGATAGATTAGGTAACGCTGGTACGATAACGTACGAGGCATGGCCAGCATTTGATGAGCGTAAACTTGTAGAGGATGAAATCGAAATCGTTCTGCAGGTAATGGGTAAAGTCCGTTCGAAAGCAAATGTATCAAGAGATATTTCAAAAGATGAACTTGAGAAATTAGCATTGGCAGACGAAAAAATCCAAGAATGGACTCAAGGGAAGACAGTACGAAAAGTAATTGTTGTCCCTGGTAAGCTAGTTAATATTGTTGCTAATTGAATGAATTTCATAATTACCAAAGTCGGCTTTCCCATCACCATATGTAGTTGGGAACGAACCAACTCAACTACATATGGTGATGGTGAAGCATTAAATACGTATTATGAAATTCATTAAATTAATAGATAAAAAAGCTTTCTCTTCCTAAATTGAAAAGGAGAGAAAGCTTTTTGTTATTTAATGATGACTTCACCTTGCCAGTCGAGCATTCCACCTGTCATGTTAGAAACGTCAAAACCTTTTTCTTTCATATATAATGCCGCGTTCATACTTCTACCGCCCGAGCGGCATATTAAAATATATTCTTTCGATTGATCAAGTGAACCAATGGCTTCAGGAATTTGTTTCAAAGGGATATGAGTTGCCCCTTCTATTATTCCGTTTGCAACTTCCTCATCTTCTCTTACATCGATAAGAACGACATCTTGCTCTTTTTGCATGACCTTTTCTACTTCCGTTGTGCTTATTTCTTTAATATGATCCATTAAAATTATCCTTTCTATATTAACAAATTCAATTCACGCTTTATTTTACTGTCTTCATGCATAGGTTGCAATCAAGATACACAAGCTAACAAATGACAATATATGAAAAGAGGAATCCATATGCGATTGTTTATTTATTTTTTTATCGTGTCGATTATGATTTTTCAACCCCTTGAAGCAGCGGCAAGTGAAGTTGAACCAGTTCTCATCTCGACATATGAAGAGGATGTGACTGGGGATGGCAAGCTTGATGCAATTAAGCTATACGGCGTTCATTTTAGTCCGGATTCCGTATATTATAAAGATATTTTTGCGATTATCACAACTGAGACCGAAGAATGGCGAATTGATTATCAAGGTGGGTATGACCCAACTATTCAGTTTATCGACTTGAATCACGATAATGTTCCAGATATTTTCTATCAAAGCCCAACAGGGGGAAGCGGTGGGTTGTACACATCGAAACTAGATACACTTGCCCGCAATGAATTGGAATCAATCCCTTTACCGGAACAAGATTATATAAAAGGATATTTTGAAGATGGATTTCAGGCAGTCATAGAGATTGCGCCAAATACGAAACCTATTATACTTGATGTACAGGATAGGAAGGATGATTACATCAGACTTGGAATATTTGACAAAGAAGGCAGGCTGCTTCAAGAAACACCACTCATGATCGACCCAATCGCTTTTTTTGAACCTGTTGAAATTAGTGATCGTAATGGATATGGATTGAAAAGTTTTAAACAAATAAGCGGAGCGTATCACGCTGATCAATTAGGTGTAGTTGAGACACTTTGGTATTACGAAGATGGTAAGTGGATAGCGTTAAAGACCGATTGGAAAGGTACTGAT
This sequence comes from Oceanobacillus alkalisoli, assembly GCF_022213125.1. Classification (NCBI taxonomy): domain Bacteria; kingdom Bacillati; phylum Bacillota; class Bacilli; order Caryophanales; family Bacillaceae; genus Oceanobacillus; species Oceanobacillus alkalisoli. The sequence goes on from NZ_JAKNRA010000007.1 coordinate 160,232, forward strand.
GAATACGATGCTGCTAAATTCTATTAAAAAACATGTATGATCATGTAAGAAAATGCGTTTTTATCGTTGACAACTATCGAATGCCATGCTATGATATAAATCCAAGGTTAATTTCTTGTAAATATTTATTAACAAATAAAAATAAGTGTTGACACAAAATGATGTTTTGTGTTACATTTAGAAAGTCGCCTTTTTGGTGGGTGAATTTGCTCTTTGAAAACTGAACAAAACAACCAGTATGAAAAAGAGGTAAGAAGTAAAACGTTGGATTAATCTAACGAAAGCTTTTTATCCCTGAATCAATTTTTGAAACTAAGAATAGATGACGGTGTCATCTATCACAAACACTTTTATGGAGAGTTTGATCTTGGCTCAGGACGAACGCTGGCGGCGTGCCTAATACATGCAAGTCGAGCGCGTGAAACATTTCAGATCTCTTCGGAGTGACGAATTGTGGATCGAGC
>NZ_JAKNRA010000008.1:0-153174 GCF_022213125.1 Oceanobacillus alkalisoli
CACAATACAGCTTGAACCCTTTCATCCAATGTGTGTTTCATTACTTTCTCAGACATAATAAAAACTCCCTTTATAGTAGTAGAGATCTTTTATTATTTCTCTGTCTACTATAAAGGGAGCATATCACTGACCCCATGTCCCACTTAAATCATAGCATAGGTTGACTAGGATTTATGACTTGTTTCTTGACATTTAATATGTTTTATCATAAATTATATACATGAGCATGTGTTCATACATTGAGATGAATTAATGAATAGATGGAGGAGCTGAAATGATGATGGAGGAGCAAGAACGGGAACAGTTATTTACGGAAGATACGGAGCATTTGGATGAAGAGACATTGTTTGTCGTGTCACAAACGTTTAAAGCATTGAGTGATCCGACACGCATTCGAATCTTGAATTTATTATGTACAGGGGAACATTCCGTGAACGATATTGCAGAAACATTAAATTTAAGCCAATCCAGTGTCTCCCATCAGTTACGTTTCTTGAAAAATTTACGATTGGTTAAATACAGAAGAGCTGGGAGAACCTTATATTATTCAGAAGATGACGAGCACGTTATGAATTTATTGAAGCAAGCAATCAAGCATGCTTTACATCATTGATGGAGGAGGAACTTGAATTGGGACACAATCATGCACATGATCATTCGCATGGTGCAAATAAAAAAGTTTTACGGATAAGTTTTATTATCATTTCTCTCTATATGATTGTAGAGGCGGTTGGCGGGTTTCTTACAAATAGCCTTGCCTTACTGGCCGATGCGGGTCATATGTTAAGTGACGCCATCTCCCTCGGCATTGCCTTACTCGCTTTTACACTCGGTGAAAAAGCAGCGAACTATAGTAAAACATATGGTTATAAACGTTTTGAAATATTAGCCGCCGTCCTTAACGGTGTAACACTCATTATCATTGCCGGTTATATTTTCTATGAAGCAATCGGACGTTTCCAAAATCCGCCTGAAGTTGCTTCAACAGGGATGTTAGTCATTGCAATAATTGGGCTGTTCATTAATATCCTTGTCGCTTGGATCATGTTTCGCGGCGGAGATGTGGAAGATAACTTGAATATGCGCGGAGCATACTTGCATGTCATCAGTGATATGCTCGGTTCGATTGGTGCAATTATCGCTGCTCTGCTTATCATTTTCTTTAACTGGGGCTGGGCGGACCCGCTCGCAAGCGTTATTGTCGCTGCCCTCGTCCTTCGCAGTGGTTACTATGTTACAAAATCGGGACTCCATGTTCTAATGGAAGGAACACCGGATAATGTGGATATGGAAAAAGTGGTAAAAACCATTCAAAATGCTAACGGTGTTCAAGGCGTTCATGACTTGCATGTCTGGTCGATTACAAGCGGATTAAATGCTCTTTCCTGTCACGCGGTTGTTGACGAAGAAATGTCCATCGCGGAAAGTGAGGCGTTGCTCCGCCAGATTGAGCACGACTTGGAACAGCAAAATATTCACCATATGACGATTCAGCTAGAGACAATTGCACATTTACACGACAATTCAATTCTTTGCAAGATGCAGCCGGAATCACCGGGACATCACCACCATTAATAAAGGAAGTCCTTTAGATAAGGGCTTCCTTTTTAATCTAAAATTACTTTATATTAATTATACATATCAGACACACAGATTGTTATTTTACAAGACTCTTTTTCTTCATGTTTCCGACATAAAAAACCCCTTGATAGATTAAATTAGACAAAAGAATTATTCTGTTGTTTAATAGTGCTTTACAACTTTGCGTATTCCATGTTATATTGACAATTATTTTAAAAAAAGGGGGATTATAAAATGGAACATGGTGCAACTTCAATTGTATCTCTCATGATCGTTACGGGTGTTGCGTTTTTCATTCCAATTCTGCTCGAACGATTGAAATTAAAAGTGATACCGATTGTGGTAGCAGAAATTATTGCTGGAATCATCATTGGTCAGAGCGGCCTGAATCTGATTGATGTCGATAACGCATGGCTTACTCTGCTATCCAGTTTAGGTCTTATATATTTGATGTTTTTAAGTGGTTTGGAAATTGACTTTAACTCCTTCCGTGTGAAGAAGGGGAATAACTCTGGGAAGTCGAAGGAAATTAATCCCTTCCTCGTCTCAAGTACTATTTTTGTCTTTATGTTAGCTCTTGCTTACGGATTCTCTTTAATACTTGTTTCTCTTGGGATGATTGATGATCCGTATTTCATGACGATTATCTTATCAACGATTTCCTTAGGTGTTGTCGTACCGGTACTAAAGGAAAGGAAAGTGCTGAATACAAAATTAGGGCAAACCGTATTGCTCATCGCAGTCATATCTGACTTTGTCACGATGATTTTGTTTGCTTATTATTTAGCTGTAAAAGACGGAGACACGACGATTGTCTGGTGGATCATTCTGCTTGTTGCCCTCGTATTTATGCTTTATTTCATACTGAACTTTTACCGAAAGAAAACGAACATGGCATTGATTGATGCGCTAAAAAGAGGGACAGCGCAAATCGGAACGCGCGGTATCTTTGCATTAATCCTATTATTCGTAGCTTTATCGGAAACAATGGGCGTAGAGAATATCCTTGGCGCTTTCTTAGCCGGAGTTGTTGTGTCATTGCTTTCACCAGACAGAGAGTTCGTCCATCAGCTAGATAGTTTCGGCTATGGATTCTTGATTCCTATCTTCTTTGTTATGGTTGGGGTGGAGTTTGATTTCGGTTCTTTACTGGAAAACCGCAGTATTTTGCTGCTCATCCCGGTTGTGTTAATATTTCTTTTCCTGACACGTAATCTGCCGACATTGCTTCTTAAACGCTGGTTCTCTTGGAATGAAGTGTTCAGCTCAGGAATGTTACTGACATCCACTCTTAGCCTTGCAATTGTGGCCGCTACCGTATCGCTGCAAATGGGAATCATTTCAGAGGGAATGAACAGCGCGATTGTACTCGTTGCGATTTTAACCTGTTTTACTTCACCGATATTATATGCAAGAATATTGCCTGAAGTAGAGGAAACAGAAAGAAGCTTAGCTATTATAGGTGCTAACCGTGCGGCACTCCGAGCAAGCCTTAACTTTCAAAAGAGTAATTATAAGGTAACGATTTTTTCCGAGAAGCAAGGGAAGTTAAAATCAGAATCAGATAGCGAATTTCCGATCATTGAAATGAACAACATGACGTTGGAAAAGTTAATCGAAATGAATCTCTTTGAATCCTTCGATGGGATTATAGTTGCAACGAGTAATGATAATTTCAACGTGGAGATTGCCAATTACGCGAATGCAATCGGCTATGAAAACATCATTATCCGAATTGAAGAGCCGACATTGAATAAACAATATACAGATATGGGATTGGCGATTTATTCGAATGCATTCGCAGGAGAAATGGTGTTAAAAGCGATGGTGCATAGTCCGAGTCTTGTGCGTCTATTAACGGATAATGATGAGATTATTCGTGAATTTGTTTTAGATGGTATGAGATATGACCGGATACCGCTTCGTAAGCTGCCATTCTTGGGTGATACGCTTATCCTGTCCATTTATCGCGGGGAACGGGCGATTACACCGAATGGAGATACGATTTTACAACAAGGTGACCGTTTGATTATTAGCGGCAGCGGAGATTCGATGGAAAAAGTGGCAGAATATTTATAAAGGGAATTATTCCCTTAGCGTGATGGAGATACTGAGTGTAGACTTCATCACGCTATTTTTCTTCAGCGGATTGTGTATAACCAATATATTTATTTTTTTAAATACCAATCAAGAAATGTCGCTTTTTCTATTACGTTCAACAAGCAAAGGTCATCCACTTGTTTCTCCAATTTCTTATATTCATCTGGAAATTCTGACCGTACATCTATTTTTACATAAGGAAGCTTTTCCTGCGCTTTTTGAGAGCGTATATTAGTTAACTTGGCACCAGCGAAGACATATTCCATATTAAGTTCTGTAAAGGCAGTATATAGAATAGCTTCTTTTGCTAATTCATTATACCCTTTCCCCCAATAAGGATGACCGATCCACGTACCGATGTGACAAGTCTTTTTCACGTTATCTATTTCTTTTAAGGTTATTACCCCGATTAACTCATCATTTTCATTCAGGATTACTCTCGAATATTGTTTTCCTAATCGTTCATTCTCTTGCACAAATTCAATAAATTGAATTGTTCCATCGATTGAGGTTTGATCATTATTCAGTCCTAATGATTCCCTAACCTGTGGAGCTTGCGAGAGCGAAGATATTGTTTTTGCATATTTTTTATCATGGGGAGCTAATACTATCTTTTTCATTTATAACCCTCCAGCATAGAATTTTAATTTAATAAAGATGATTGTTGCTTTAACTTCTTAATCTCTATATCAATCATTGAGAGATCAAGTCTTTCAAAAAGCGGATGCACATTCGCTATTGTAGATGTTAATTTGTCTAACGGTTCCCATTTTAAAGCTGGCAGTTGTAAGAGCTTCTTAATTTCATCACTTGAAAACGGCAGAAATGGACTTAATAATTGTGCTATATTCGCAATGATATAAATACAAGTAATTAACGTATCTGCACATGCATCAGCAGATTCGTTTACTTGAACCCACGGTTTTTGTGTATCGAAATATTTATTCGCTCCACGGATAAATTCGAAAAGTGATTCTAAAGCTTGTTTGAAATGACCAGCTTCAATCAGCGAGCCAATTTGAGGATACAGCTTTTGAACGTCGTCTTTAATCTTATGGTCAACCTCCCCATCGGGCACGTTTCCTCCAAAAGATTTCTCGATAAATTTTAATGTACGATTTATCAAATTTCCGTACGCACCTAATAATTCGGCATTATGACTATAGACGAACTCTCTCCACGAAAAATCTGAATCTCGATTCTCTGGTGCATTTATCGTTAAGAAATACCTGATCGAGTCGGGATGATACGTTTCCAGTATTTCAGGTATCCATACTGCCCAATTTTTACTTGTAGATAGCTTTTTCTTCTCAATGGTCACATACTCATTGGAGATGATCTGCGTTGGTAATCCACTTTCCCCGATCCCTAATAATATTGACGGCCAAATGATGGAATGAAATGGGATATTATCTTTTCCATGTATATAATAAGACTTTGTATCTTTACTCCAAAAAACAGAATCATCTTTATTATTATTTTCAGCCCAAATTTTACTAGCAGAATAATAGCCTGAAACAGCTTCAATCCACACGTAAATCCTTTTGTCTTCATAACCAGTAACAGGAACCGGAACACCGATTGATAAATCCCTTGATACTGCCCGATCAGGCAGCCCCTCTTTTAGATATCTCTCCGATAAGCTAATTGCATTACCACGCCATAATCTTTTATCTTAGGCATTCTCCACATATTCCTGCAACTTGTCCTGAAATGCGCTTAATTTGAAATAGAAATGTTCTGTGTTTCTCGTTGTCGGAGGCTTCTCGCATACCTTACATTTTCTTTCTAACAGATCTAAGGGTTCCAAGATTTTTGAACAATGATCGCATTGATCCCCTCTGGCTTCCTTCCCGCAATTTGGACAGAGACCTTCTACAAATCGATCAGGTAAAAACTGCTCACAGGTATTGCAATAAGCCTGCTCAACTTCTTTTTTATAGATTTTTCCATTCGTTAATAGCTTTAAAAATATCTCTTGAACAATTTCATGATGTCGTTTTGCATCTGTTCGTATATAGCAATCATAAGTGAACCCAAGTTTCTTAAAGCTTTCATTAAACTCCTGATGATATTTATCCGCTATTTCCTCCGGCTTGACCCCTTCCTGCTTCGCTCTAATTGTGATTGGTGTTCCATTACAATCACTGCCAGAGACGTATAGCACATGATCTCCCTTCATTCTATGATAACGCGCCAGGATATCCCCAGATAATAAACTTGCAATGTGTCCAATGTGCAACGAACCATTTGCATAAGGCCAAGCTCCACCAATCAATACATTCATTTCATTTCCTCCTTAAAAAAATGCATATAAAAAACCCCATCCCCAGATAAAATATTATCCAAGGACGAGGTTATACCCGTGTTACCACCTTTATTCACTAATCACTCACATGATCAGCCTCAACAAGTACGGAACATGATTTTATGTTCTTATACCCTGACATTTATAACGAGTGCCAACTCTCGTCACAGCCTAACCCTTTCAGCAAGTTCAGCTGTGCAGCTCAGAGACCATATTCAAACAATTTATTCCTGCTTCTTTTCACCTGCCGAAGCTCTCTGTAAAGGACTTAAATTGATTTACTCTTCTCATCAATGCTTTTGTTATACATAATTATTATACTTAATTATATAGTTTACACATTTTTTATTTTAAAGCAACACCCAAAATTAATCTCTATTTTAATTATAGGACTCGTTTACATACTATTAACATTGGCAAACCATTAAAGTATTCCCGTCAGGATCTTTAAAATTAAAATAATGATTATGTTCAATTTCGGTAATTAAATTAACTCCTTTATTACTCATAAAATGAAATGCTTCCTCAATATCTTTTGTGTTGAAATGGAACGCTGGAGTTTTAAATATTCTATCCTCTGAGTAAATCTTGCTATCTAATACAATCCCTGTCCCTTCCATAGGAATAACGTAAAGATGGTCAAATAGAATTTCCCCTTCTGCTTTTACTCCTAAGATATCGCAGTACCAATCTCTCGCTTTTTCAATGTTGCTTACTGGGATAAATACTGTTCCAATTTGTTTTAAGATAGGATTTTCCATCAAATACCCCCTTAGGTGAATATCCTTTTCGATAAGCCCAATTAATTTAATAATGGAATGAATTTCATAATTACCAAAGTCAGCTTCACCATCACCATATGTAGTTGGGAACGAACCAACTCAGCTACATATGGTGATCGTGATGCATTAAATACGTATTATGAAATTCATTAACTTGGTACCATTTCTCTCAAAATAAGCTCTGTTTTCAAGCTCAAACGCAAATAACTTCTCATCATCTGACTCTCGTAATTTCTCAATTGTTATATTCATTATCTACCATACCGCCTCGTCAAAACTATTATTTATTATAGATGGGCTTCTATCCACTTCTTCAGCTTCTCTGCATAAATTGCCCTTTTTTCGGGCTTTGTTTGCAATCCTCTTGTCAGGTAAAAAAAATCTCGCTTATATCTCGGATAAACATGGAGGTGATAATGCCAAACATCTTGACTTCCTGCTGGCTCATTATGTTGTCGCGTGGTAATACCATCACAACGATATGTATCTTTCATTGCAAAGGCAACAATTTGAGCGGCTTGATGAATTTCGCCTGCATACTCTTTAGGAAGTTCATATATGTTTTCAACATGTTGATTAGGCACAATTAGAACGTGTCCTTTATTATTTGGCCACCATTTACTAGCTATGAAGGCGGTTACATAATCATTTTTGAATATCACATCTTCTTGTTTTGTTCCATTATTAGGTACATCTAGACCCGATATGACTCGGCAAAATGGGCATTCATATCCTTTTGGCATATGTGTTATTGGTTTTATCATATGTCTCTAGCTCCTATAAGTCTTTACCATTTTTTTATTTATAGCTATTGGTCCATTACTGTCTCATTGAAATGGCAACCATGATCACAACGCTTTCTCAAGAATTATTTTCGCTTCACCAGCTTTATCCGTATAAGTCCCAATCACATCAGACCCTAGCATCCTTACTATATTTCCCGGTCAGTAACCCAGCTACAAGCGGGAAAAATTGAACAAACGAAATATTGTTATCCGTTGCATATGGCAATAATTCCTTTTCAGCACTGCGATAAATAATGACTTGCACACATAGAATCAAAAATAAAATAATCGTCATACATAAGATTAAAAGGCCAAAAAGGATTAAAATAGTAAATTCCTCCTTCACACCTTTATGATACGTTAATTCCGTTTTTTGTAAATACTTCTTTTTAAAAATATGCTTATCATTTTAATACAATTTTCACACTTTTATATTATAATCGATGAATGTGTGAATATATATTGAAGGTAGGGAAAAAATTGAAGTTTAAGATGAATGAACATGGATTTGAGTCAAGCTTTGAATTTGGTGATCTAAAAGTATCGGGGCAGAGTGAATATGGTTATCGACCGTTTCAATTAATGATTTCTTCTATCGTTGGTTGCAGTGGTGGCGTGTTAAGAAATATACTCGAAAAAATGCGCTTGTCATATGATGATATTACAATCGGCGGAAGTAACACGAAATGAGGAAAAAGCAAATCGGATTGAAAAAATCCACTTGATTTACACGATAAAAGCTGAAGATATTCCACAGAAGAAAGCTGAAAAAGCGATTCAGCTTACACGTAAAAACTGTGCAATGCTGCAATCTGTAGTAGATAGCATTGCGGTAACAGAAGAAGTGCACCTGAAATCTCCGCGTGATTAATAGTTAAACTCAGAAATTATTTTATTGTCCCCCATATTTGTTGATATGGGGGCAATAACTTTCTATGTATCTTTTAAAAGTCCTTCGATGATAACGGCAGTAATAATTTGATTCCCCGATCATTGAACGGAAGGAACTTGCTATCCGTAATCAAGTGGCTAATATAACCGGCAAGACATGTATAATAAACACCCTGTATTCCAAGAGACTCATCCAGCTTCAGTGCAATATAACTAAAGAATATCACTCCGATTATCGAATGGGTATAACTTCGATGGGGAACAAATGAAGCAATTAGCATGTAGATTCCAAAGAGAATCAACCAAATTTCCTGAAGCGAAATACCTCCAGCAATGACTCCTACACTTGTGAGTGTGAGCATATGCTTCTGTTTTAACTTTGAAGAGATTGCCAGCATGGCAAGTCCTATTCCCATTCCCAGGTATTGCCGATTATCTTCCCCCTCAAAAAAGCTGTAAATAATCATTAATAGCCCAATAAGCTGTGCAATCGACCGCACGAATTTATGGGATAAAGTAATTTTTCCACGTAGCTTCCCATCAATGTCCAAGTCTGGAACTAAAGCCGAAACACTCCCTAACCCGATTAACAGAATGGTTACGGAAGGATCTGCCTGAACCATATTTGCTGCAACGAAGCCTATTGCTCCGCCAACTGTTGCATGTGCTGTACCATTCATCTTGCTGCTCCTTTATCTGCGTTGTTATTTTTTATGCATTCGAATGAATTTCATAATTACCAAAGTCGGCTTTCCCATCACCATATGTAGTTGGGAACGAACCAACTCAACTACATATGGTGATGGTGAAGCATTAAATACGTATTATGAAATTCATTAATACATTTATTTTACTACAAAACAAAAACTTTTTTATCCTGCACCTCTCACCATCATAATTTTCAGCTCACCCGGATATAATTCAATAATGGACATACTTCTTTTACTCGTTCGATATTGAAATAGGATGTGGATACATGAAATCAAAACCCTTTCTTAAAATGATGCTGTTTTTCATCGTTATTATAATTGTTGCAAGTCTTCCGTCCGTATTCCCGGAGGAACCCTTGTTCTTAGAAGCATCAAAGGAGGATCATTCAATGACGCTGGCTGAAAATAAAACGTTGGAAGAAAAAATCAATAGCCTTTTAGAAAATGAACAGCTTGACGGAGCTGTCGTTGGAGTCACTGTGAAACAAGCTGCGAATGGAGATTTATTATATTCCCATAATGGAGACATTCGCCTTCACCCGGCGTCCAATATGAAATTACTTACTGGAGCTGCTGCTTTAGAAACGCTTGGGTCTGATTATCAGTTCCAAACTGAAATTTTATCAGATGGAGAGCTGAATGGGAATACATTACATGGTAATTTGTTTATAAAAGGAAAAGGAGACCCGACATTATTAAAGTCTGATCTCAATCAATTTGCTAGAGAACTGAAAGCCCAAGGGATTGAAACCATCGATGGCGACCTAGTTGGTGACGATACATGGTACGATGATGTGCGACTTTCTCAGGACTTGAACTGGTCGGATGAGCCATTTCATACTGGAGCTCAAGTTTCTGCTTTAACACTTTCACCGAATGAAGATTATGATGCTGGAACAGTGATTGTTGATGTGATGCCCTCCGAAAGTACAGAAGGAAAAGCTCAGGTTCGGGTAAGTCCTGAAACGGATTATGTTAATATTGTAAATCAGACACAGCTCGTGCAAGCAGGAGGGGCACAAGATATTTCAATTGAACGAGAGCATGGGACGAATCGTATTATCGTAGAAGGAACGATGCCTGTAAATGGAACGTTGTCACGTTCCTGGGTCTCGGTATGGGAACCAACCGGGTATGTCCTTGCCGTATTCCGTGACGCTCTAGCTGAACAGGGAATTCAATTTACAGATGAATCTCGTAATATGTCGGGAGCAACTCCTGAACAAGCTCAGGTCGTTGCTAGCAAAAAATCTATCCCACTTTCTGAGTTGCTCATTCCTTTTATGAAATTAAGCAATAATGGGCTTGGAGAAGCTTTAACGAAGGAAATGGGGAAAGTAATGCGTGGGACAGGCACTTGGGATAAGGGACTTGAAGTAATAGAAGATGTCGTGACGGAAATTGGTGTAGAGCGAGAATCCTTCCTCCTTCGTGACGGTTCAGGAATGTCGCATAAGACACTGATTTCAGCAAATAATATCACGCATATTTTATATAATATTCAGAGCGAGAACTGGTTTGACGTATTTGAGTACTCCCTGCCCGTTGCTGGAGAAACGGACAGATTGATAGGCGGAACACTGCGGAATCGGCTGACTAAAGAACCCGCCAAAGGAAATGTAAAAGCTAAAACAGGCTTGATTACAGGGGTATCCACCCTGTCTGGTTATGTGACAAGTCTAGATGGGGAGAAACTTATTTTTTCTATTTTGCTTAATAATCATTTAGGTTCGAGTGAGTCTATACAGGAAATTGAAAATGAAATCGTAATGGTGCTAGCTGGGCATGAATTTCTGGAGTGATCGGTGGACATGCGTTCCCGCGCATGTCCATTTTTTTGTTAATTTCTAAGGCCGTGAAGAGGGAGCTGATTTTGGTAGTTTATAAGTATTCTTATCGCCTTATGTGACGATGCGGAGGGTCTTTTCAGTAGTTTAGATGTTCCGTTATCGACCAAAAAGTTAAGAGAGGAATACATGTAGTCGATTAAACACCTTATTATCGACTGCAACACATGAAGAATAAGCCAATCAGTCGTTTAGGAGCCTTCTCATCTACTGAACACGTTAGATACAGCTGGCATCGGTTGTTTATACGCACCCTAATCAACCAAACGAGCTTGCAATTTCCCAAGACAGTCGATTGGATCCGTTTATCTCACTCCCCGATTGCCATCACCTTATCCATTCGTTTTTGTTATCACATTCCTTTTTTAAACACGTTCCCTCTTGCCCCCTCCGTTACGTCACATGATAACTTATAATTAACAATAAGATGGAGGGATTTCCTTATGAATCAAGAAACACCCAAGTTTTCAATCCGTGAGTTCAGCAAACGAGCCAGAATAACTGTACGTACATTACGGTTTTATGAAGAGTTAGGGTTACTCGTACCAACTGAAAGAAATGAATCAGGCCACAGACTTTACGGATTAAATGAACTCGCGAAACTGCAACAAATTCAATCAATGAAATTTCTCGGTTACCCACTACAGGAGATTAAAGAGTTCATAAAAGATGAAATTGAGGTTGCAGCACAGCTTGAGAAATCATTACCCTGGCAGCACAAGCTTTTAACCGAAAAGCGGGATGAGTTAAATCGATCCATAGAAGCTGTGGAGCGAGTACAGAATTTGCTCAAGGAAGGAATAGCGGTCAATTGGACAGTGTTAAGTTCTCTACTTTTTCAAATCGAACACGAGGAAGATTTAAAGGAATGGGCAAAAGAGTATCTCCCGGAAAAGGTAGCTGAGAAATACTTTTCCCTTCCAAAGGAATATCAACAAAAGCTGGACGTAGAAATGCTCGATTGGCTAGCTAAGCTAGAAAAATTGATGCAGGATAGTGTCCCTGCAAATTCACCAGAAGCTTTTGAATTACTAATGGAACTAACCGAACTGGCAACAAGACATGTTGAGGATAAAGAAGCGTTTGCAATCGAACTCGAAAAGGCGCAGGAGTTAATGGATCAAGAGATAATGGATTTTCAGTTTCCTACCATGCTAACTCCTGAACAAGAATCCTATTTAATGAAAATTGGTGAGGAGATGGAAGCCCTGTACAAGGATAGTGAGGAATAGAGTTAGAGAAGTGCGTATTTCCATTTCCCCAAATAAGTTTATCTAGTTGCCACATTTTCTCAGACATGATATTTTAATAGAAGTATAATATTTTCCAATAACTTCGGGGCAAGGTGAAAATCCTTACCGGCGGTGTTCAAGCTTCGTGCTTGTAAGTCCGTGACCCGTACTCTCTTTTAGGAGACGGTGGAGCTGGTGTAATTCCAGCACCGACAGTTACAGTCTGGATGGGAGAAGTTATTGTGAAAATATATGCGATGCCGATTCTCGTATTCTCTCTTTTAAAATAGAAAGGAGCTGCAGCAAGTAAATTAATATAGAGGAATCATTCAATCGAGCATTTTTTATTGATACGGTAAAAAATTACAAGCCTTACTCCTAATGGCTACATGCAAGAATAAACGGAATTCCTACTATGCACCCTCGCATATTTCCGTATTTCATGTTCTGACATGCATGTTTTTATATAACCGTACTCCAATCAAACTCTTTCCTTACCACCCAAACGCCCCGCGGTGGAAAGAATTCAAATATATTTATACACAAAACACAAAGAGCAAAGCGATCTCTAAAAGGAGGTTTTATTTCATTGTTTACTGGAATTGTGGAAGAAATTGGAACAATCCAATCGATTAAGCGTAATCCCAATTCATTACAATTTAAAATCACTTGCAAAACTGTCCTGTCCGATGTAAATTCCGGAGACAGTATATCCGTAAATGGTGTATGTTTAACCGTTAATGAATATGGACCCGCTTATTTCACAGCTGACGTCATGCCGGAAACAGTTAAGGCGACGACTCTCCAGACGTTACAGATCGGAAGCCCTGTTAATTTAGAGCGGGCAATGGCAGCAAACGGTCGATTTGGCGGTCATTTTGTCAGTGGACATGTCGATGGCACAGGTGAAATCATTTCTGTTCGCAGTCATGAAAATGCAAAATACATGGAAATCAAGACAGATAAGCAATTGCTGAAATATTTTATCGATAAAGGATCTGTCACAGTTGATGGCACTTCTTTAACCATCTTTGAAATTACAGAGCATGGATTTGTCATTTCCCTAATCCCTGTCACACAGGCAGACTCGGTTATTGGTGGGAAACAGCTTGGTGATTTCGTGAATATCGAATGCGATATGCTCGCGAAATATATGGAAAATTTACTTGCCAAAAGATCAGAACAACCAGCAACGAATGGAATTACAAAGGCTACACTAGCCGAAAATGGATTTTTAGATGGATGAGGTGAATAAATTGTACGCAACGGTAGAGCAAGCGATTGAGGTATTGAAGAATGGCAAAGCAATTATTGTAGTAGATGATGAAGACCGAGAAAATGAAGGAGACTTTTTAGCTTTAGGTAAATTTGCAACACCGGAAATGATTAACTTTATGGCAAGCGAAGGAAAAGGGTTGATTTGTGTCCCTATTGAAGAGGAAAAAGCAGAACAGCTTTCCTTACCTTTAATGGCACCGGAGAATACAGACCCTTACCGGACTGCATTCACTGTGTCGATTGATCATGTTTCCACACATACCGGAATCTCAGCATTTGAACGTTCAACAACAATTTTAGAAATGTTAGATTCTGAAGCTAAAGCAGCTGACTTCAATAAACCTGGCCATATTTTTCCGCTTATTGCAAAAGCTGGCGGTGTAGTCGAGCGACCTGGTCATACTGAAGCTGCAGTTGATCTAGCTAAGCTTGCTGATGCGGAACCAGTTGGAGTCATTTGCGAAATTATGAATCCAGATGGAACAATGGCGCGCGGTGAACAACTGAAAGAAACTGCCGAACGCTTTGATTTAGTGATCTTGACAATTAAGGATTTAGTGGAATATCGAAAGAAAAGAGAAACGCTAGTCTAATACAATACGAAAAATAAAGGAGAAGAGAAATGAGTAATATTTTCGAAGGTCATTTGGTAGGAACGGATTTAAAAATTGGAATTGTCGTTGGGAGATTTAATGATTTTATCACTGGCAAGCTGCTCGCCGGAGCAGAAGATGCCCTGCGCAGGCATGGGGTAAACGAACAGGATGTTGATGTCGCATGGGTGCCAGGAGCTTTTGAAATTCCTGTTGTCGCGAAAAAGTTAGCTGCATCTAAAAAATATGATGCGGTTATTACGCTTGGTACCGTCATTCGTGGCTCTACCCCGCATTTTGATTATGTGTGTAATGAGGTGGCTAAAGGTGTAGCTGCAATTAATATGCAAGAAGGAATTCCAGCCATTTTTGGTGTCATTACAACAGACACGATTGAACAGGCCATTGAACGGGCTGGTACGAAAGCCGGAAATAAAGGCTGGGATGCTGCAACAGCGGCTATTGAGATGGCGAATTTGATGAAGCAGATTTAATGATCAGTTGCATAAAGAGCTCTCCACGTTTTGATTTGGAGAGTTCTTTTTTTATAACATAAACATTCAGATTCTCCTCCAGTCTTTAAGTAATTCATCTTGCAATTGACATTCTCCCCCTCCTAATGTAAGATATAAATTACAAAGGCAAACTATATCTTACATCTAAAGTGGGTTTACAAATGAAAAATAACGTAAAATTAACTCGAATTAAAAATTCCATGACACAGGCGCAGCTCGCGCGCGAGGTTGGCGTCACCAGGCAAACAATTGGGCTCATTGAAAAAGGCGAATATAACCCGAGTCTCCAGCTCTGTATTAATTTAGCAAAGTCACTTAACAAAACATTGGATGAATTATTTTGGGAGGTCGATACGGAATGAAATCTTGGATATCTTTTTTATTACCGGATGATGAATACAAGGAAAAAAAGATGCTCTATTTTTACGCAGAAGGAGCAATTATTCTTTTTCTTTCCCTCATTGTAATGATGATCTGCAACAACTTTTTTAATCTGGAAGCGGAAACTGTCTTACTCGCAGCCATTGCCATCTTCCTCTTTTATGTAACAGGAAGATATATGATAGCAGGGATTGAATATACGGATATTGCTACAAAGCATGCTTACAAAAAAGAGTTAAGAAATATATCCGTTAGAACAATTGGATTTGTTGTTATTTTTTTGGCATTATACTTGATTTTCGTTAATATACCTTCGAGTCTCCATAAATGGGGTGAACTTTTAGGTTTATTGATAAGTGTCAGTACAGTATGTTTTTTATCTAGTTACATCTCCTTAAATCGTTCTTATAAGAAAAATAAGAAACTATTATAATCTTGGAAAAAAACGCATTTTCTTCAGTCTGTTAAGACGAAAAAGTGTGTTTTAAATTTTTTATTATGAACTGAAGTATATTTAGATTCATGTTTGTTTTTGTCTGAAGAACTCTTTTATAAGACGGTTTTGTGGACTTGGAGTTTATTTTGTCTAATAGAACTCTCTTACAGGACAGGTTCCGGGATTTAGAGCTGAATCTGTCTAAGAGGACTCTCTTACGGGACAGGTTCCGAGATTTAGAGCTGAATCTGTCTAACAGGACTCTCTTACGGGACAAGTTCACGGATTTAGAGCTAATCTTGTCTAACAGGACTCTCTTACGGGACAACTTCACGGATTTAGAGCTGAATTTGTCTAACAGGACTCTCTTACGGGACAAGTTCACGGATTTAGAGCTGAATTTGTCTAAGAGGACTCTCTTACGGGACAAGTTCCGAGATTTAGAGCTGAATCTGTCTAACAGGACTCTCTTACGGGACAACTTCACGGATTTAGAGCTAATCTTGTCTAACAGGACTCTCTTACGGGACAAGTTCACGGATTTAGAGCTGAATCTGTCTAACAGGACTCTCTTACGGGACAAGTTCCGAGATTTAGAGCTGAATTTGTCTAACAGGACTCTCTTACGGGACAAGTTCACGGATTTAGAGCTGAATTTGTCTGCTAGAACGCTCCTATGAGACATTTTCCTTAACTTAGAGTCGATTCTATCTAATAGAGTGCTTCTATAAGACAAGTACACACATTCAGAACCGATTGTGTCTCATAGAGAAACATCCCCTGCCAAATCATAATTGCTAATACAACTTTGTTAAAGCATTTAGTTCAACTTAGATAGCAAAATAGGTAATCTAAAAAGGCCAGATATTACATCTGACCTTCCACCACATCATTCACCAAAATCGAGTAAGGTGACAAGCCCCTTACTTCGTCGGCAATTCTTCAATACTATCAATATCCATATAACCCGGGACGACGAATCCTTGCTGGGCCCCTTCCAGGTTCGGACCTAAGTCAACAATGTCATCTTTATATTGTTCGGCATAAGTAGCAGCTCCTACTGGAAGCCAAGCGATAAGCATGCCATCGATTTCTTCCTCTGAAAGACTTTCGAATGCGATACCCATATCAAGTGGAGTCAATTCGACCGTGTAACCTAATTCTTCAAGCATTAAAGCAACAACATTCGTTGATGATAGTTCCGTATCCCAATTCACATAGCCTAATTCAATAGTCTCTCCATCAACTGGTTCGATCCCTTCCGTCCAAACTTCGACTTTGTCCCGGTTATCTGCAATCCATTCTTCTGCAGCCTCTCGTGGTTCTACTTCATCGCTTTGGCCAAATTTGGACATGACTTCATTCATGTCATCTACTTCCCAGAAGAAATTATCGAGAAACTGGTAAGCTGCTGGCTGGTCCTCCTCAAGCCCATGTCGTACCATCGTATGAATATTTTCCGATTCACCTAATGTACCTTGTGGATCCTCTAAGAATTTCAAATCATATTCACTGAACATCCAATGCGGCTCCCATAGTGTTACCACAATCGGCTCCTCATTCGCAATCGCACCTTGAAGTTCTGTTAACATCGCTGGTTCTGAACTCGGCAGCAGCTCCAAGTCCAAATTGTATGCTTCGACCGTTTCTGCAGCAATATTCATCGTTCCAGACCCAGGATCAATCCCGACAATTTCCGTGAGTTCAGATGCAGAATTTTCTTCCCCTTCTTCAGCAGTAGAATCACTATCCTCAGATTCACCCTGACATGCTGCGAGCAGAAGTAAAACGAACATACTTATTAAAATAATCCCTTTCTCTCTTATCCAGTTCATTGTTTTAAGCAAACCCTCTTCCTATTCCAGATTTTTTTCAAATAATAGGACGATAATATAATAGAAAAACATTTAGAGCAATGCTCTAATATCGTGATTTTCCGCCATATTAATGATTCAAGATAGTTCAGTGGGCTTATCGTAATAAATCGTGCAAATTCCATCCATGTTTGAATTATCAGTTATCAAACACTTGATACCTCTTATTTTTCTGCGGCTTCTCCTTGCAATAGTATTTCTACCCGGCGGTTACGTTGCCTTCCCTCATCTGTTTCTTCATTTGTTGCTATCGGCTCATATTGTCCAAAACCTTCTACTTCTACTTCAAATTCAAATACAGAATCATTTTTCAAATTGGAGAGAAACAACGCATGAACATTTTCAGCCCGGTCTTCAGAAAGTGGCTGGTTGATATCATTTCCACTCACATTATCCGTGGGACAATGGATTTTAATGAGTCCTGCGTAATCATCACTCTCAAGCCAATCTGCAATCTCCTGAATAACTTGCTCTCCCTCTCCAGTAACATCACTTTCCCCAAACTCAAATAGGATTTCGTCAGATAAAATAAGCTTGATTTCTTCTCCATCCTTGGTTACATCGATATCGTCCGGGGCATCTTCATATTCTGGTTTTAAGGGGATGATCAACTCAATCACCTGTTCCGTCTGATCCTCGTAACGCAGCTTTACAATATCACCTTTTACGTTCTCAAATTCTTCTCCGTATGCATCAAGCACAGCGCTGCCGCGCGGAGGATTGAATCCCGATTGAGCATATATTCTAATAAATCCTTCATCGGTCAACGACTTATATTAAACCGGCATATAGAACGTCCCATCTTTTCTCCAGTTTCTCCCATATATAGATTGTAACTCATCGCTCTTTTCATGTAAGGAAGAAATCGACGACGGATCGAATCGTAATTCCAATCGTATCGGTTCATTTTTATGCTGCTCGTAAAATGTTTCGTCAAATGCAATCGAATCATTAATTTCACCGTTTTCTCCGACGACCAGTATCGTACTCGTTACGTAGCCTCCATAAGGATACCCATAAGCACGAACACTAACAACAAATCTAATATAATTCTCCGCCGGGTGAAACGGGCACTAAGCATTCCCACCCAGCGCCCAATAAAAACTCATCCCAGCAAATACGATCGTCCAGACAACACCGAGAATAATAAATTTCTTATTCCTTTGCATAGATACCTCCTCATTAGAGTGATGGAGTCATAACAAAGTTAAAGCTTATTCTTCTGTCTTATCTTTTCTCACAATTGTAAAGAACACAGTAAACCCAATCAGAGTTGTTGTAAACATGATTGACCCCATCGGAACAGCCGACGCCTCATTGATACCTGCGAGCGGAGAGCATAGAGAGCCGAGCAATAAAGGAAGCATTCCAAGTACCGCACTCGCACTTCCAGCCCGATGTCCTTGCTCTCTCATCCCTAATGTGAATGTACTTGTCGTAATCATTCCCATCGTGATCATATAAATAAAAATCAAAAAGACAATGGCAGCTAAAGGACCTTTGATAATCGTCATGATAAGCAATAAAGATGTTGCAGAAAGCGCAACGATGACTGCAGACTGAAGCATTTTTTTCACCGGGATCATACCACTGAAACGCCCGATTAGAAAGCTTCCCGTAATAATTGCCAAGCCATTGATTCCAAATAACACACTAAATACTTGCGGGGATACCCCGTAGATACCCTGGTAAACAAATGGCGTCCCTGACACATATGCAAAACTGCCACCGTGAATAAATCCAACAACTAAAGCATAACCGATAAACGAGCGATCCGTAAATAAACTTCCCATCGTTTTTAACGAAGCACCAACTGAGCTTGGAATCCGATTTTCAGGAGGCAAGGTTTCTTTAAGGTTCAAAGCGACAATGACAACCATGATAAAGCCGATCAAGGCCAATAAATAAAAAATACTCTTCCAATTTGTTGACTCAAACGACAAAATAAACCCGCCAATCATTGGAGCCATCATCGGAGCAACAGCGTTTATCACCATTAACAATGAAAAGAACTTGGTTAGCTCTGGTCCACTAAATACATCTCGGACGACAGCACGCGAAAGAACAACTCCCGCTGCAGCAGTTAGTCCTTGTAAAAATCGTGCTGCGATTAAGACCATTATACTCGGCGCTAACGCACAGAGAACCGAAGCTAAGCCAAATAGTGTTGTTGCAATTAATAATGGCTTCCGTCTCCCTTGGGCATCGCTAATCGGGCCAACAACTAATTGACCAACTGCAAGCCCTAATAAACATGCGGTTAAACTTGCTTGTACAAGGGAAGCACTTGTATTAAATTCCTGAGCAATCCCGGGAAAACTCGGCAAATACATATCAATATTAAGTGGACCTAAAAATGCCAGCATTCCAAGCAGCAAAGCTAAGCCTACCCGGGTTGAACCTGTAGGATTATGTTGTATTGTTAATTCTCTTTGTAAATTCATTTACTCATTCCTTTTATTAAACTTAAAACAAATAACATGGATAATGTATCACACCTGATAAAATTTTAAAAAGGAAAAGCCCGGCTTCATTAAACAACTGAGCAACAACCAGACTGGTTTACTACCTCATCCTTTCAAAACATGGTAAACTAAATCCATTAATCCACTAAATGAAAGGAGTATCAAATGCATACAATTAAACAACAGTGGTTTGGGAATATTCGAGCAGATCTTCTGGCAGGAATTGTCGTCGGTCTTGCGCTTATACCTGAAGCATTAGCTTTTGCATTCATTGCAGGAGTTGATCCGCGAGTGGCGCTCTATGCCTCTTTTGTTATGGCAGTAGTCATCGCATTTGCCGGTGGACGTCCAGCCATGGTATCAGCTGCTACTGGAGCAATGGCATTAGTCATTGTCAGCTTGGTTGCCAACCACGGCCTCGAGTATTTATTAGCTGCGACCATTTTGACTGGGATCATTCAAATTTTTCTAGGACTATTTGGCGTCGCGAATCTCATGCGTTTTATCCCAAACTCGGTCATGCTCGGCTTTTTAAATGCTCTTGGAATTATGATTTTCCTCGCTCAAATGCCTTACTTGATTGGTGGAAATGCTGCTACATATATCTTCGCCATCATTACACTGGCTTTAGTGTATGTCATTCCGCGCTTTATTAAAGCAATACCTGCTCCGCTCATTGCAATTGTCGTTATGACAATCATTGCGATCATAAGTGGTGCAAGCATGCAGACTATTGGGGACTTAGGAACGATGCCGGATACATTGCCCGTCTTCTTATTTCCAGACATACCACTGACGCTTGAGACACTTAAAATTATTTTACCGTACTCTTTAGCTCTCGCTGTTGTCGGTCTGTTAGAATCACTCCTTACAGCACAAGTGTTGGACGACATGACAGACACGCCTAGTAATAAAAATAAAGAAGCAAGAGGCCAAGGTGTTGCCAACATCTTCACAGGATTTCTTGGCGGAATGGCAGGCTGTGCATTAATTGGACAATCTGTTATTAATGTAAAATCGGGCGGGAGAGGAAGATTGTCGACCTTTACGGCAGGGGTTTTCCTTATGTTTCTCATCCTTGTATTAGGAGATTTAGTCGCGATTATTCCAATGCCAGTTCTTGTAGGTATCATGATTATGGTAAGTGCTACGACATTTAACTGGAGTTCATTTAAATTTCTGAAGCAGGCACCTAAATCCGAATCCTTTGTCATGCTCGCGACAGTTGCAATTATATTATATACAAGCAACTTGGCGATTGGTGTAGTTGTTGGTGTTATTTTAAGCTCACTTATTTTTGTTGCGAAAGTTTCAAGAGTATCCGTTACGAAAAAAGGTCAAGCGTTTCATGTGAAAGGTCCACTGTTTTTCGCTTCCACGACTAAATTCATTAAAGCATTCGACGATGTTAATGCAAAAGAAATCACCATTAATTTCGCAGACAGTCAGTTGTGGGATGAATCAGCGGTAGGTGCAATTATTAAAGTCCAGCAAAAGCTAGAACAAAATGGAACGACCGTCCACATTAAAGGACTGAATGCATCAAGTGAACAATTGTACCATCAACTCATATAGGGAGGTATGGGAATGAATATTGCCGTAGCCATCGATGGTTCTGATAATGCATTGCGGGCTGTGGAACATGCTATCATGCTTGTCCGCCACTTACCCGATGCTGAGCTTGAATTTCTACATGTTGTTGATTATAACAAAGCGAAGGATGACTATCTTCTTTCGCAAAATCCTGAAGGACTGGCACTTAAACGGGAACAAAAGATACATCCAGCTACTGAACTCGCAAAATCAAAGGGTGTGGAAGCAAAGATGACGATATTAAAAGGAAATCCAAGCGCTGAAATCATTAAACATGTCAACAAAGAAGAAGTACAGCAACTTATTATCGGGAGCCGAGGATTAAATACATTTCAAGAAATGATTCTTGGAAGTGTCAGTCATAAAGTAATGAAACACGTAAACTGTCCGGTGACCATTGTCAAGTAAAAAAATAGCTGTTCTTATCAGAAACACACGATAAGAACAGCTATTTTTTATAATGTTTTATTATTTGAATGAATTTCATAATTACCAAAGTCGGCTTTTCCATCATCATATGTAGTTGGGAACGAACCAACTCAACTACATATGGTGATGGTGAAGCATTAAATACGTATTATGAAATTCATTAATTTATTTTGGGTATTCGGATTATCGTGTGGAAAACCCATATTAAAGTTTAATTTTTACATAATACTAAATCGGATAATCGTGTGGAAATACTTTTAACGATATAACTTAACACGAATTAATTTATTTTATTGACATTATCTCAAATATAGTTTACTATTACGTTATACGATATAACGCTGAACGTAATAATTATTGGAAGGGAGGAGTGGGAACGTGGTTAAGAAAAACAGATTTTCGGAACCTTCGTTATTGATATTAATAAGTCTTGCTGAAAAAAAACGTCACGGCTATGCAATTATGGAGGACATTGAAAAAAATTATGACATCAAGTTAGGCCCAGGTACATTATACGGAGCAATTTCACGTTTAGAGAAAGCAGGGTATATAAGTGTCCTTGAATCACAAGACCGTAAAAAGCCTTACAAACTGACAGAGGAAGGACAAATATATTTAACTGAGCAAATTAAAGAAATTCAAAAAGTTACCTCACTTGGTATGAAAAGGCTTGGTTTAGCATGAAGTGGTTTATTTATCTGTATCCTAAAAGCTGGAGAAGACGATATGGCAATGAGTTAATTGAGGTATTAAAACAAACAGACATGTCATTTAAAACAATATTTGACTTGCTTTTAGGCGTAATTGATGCTTGGCACATAGAACTAAGGGAAAGGGAGATTTATGGATTTCGTATGAGTCAAGTATTAGCTTTAATTAGCTTAATTAATGTCCTTATTATTTCAAAATTGATATCGTTAAGGGAGGTTATTTTGTTGGAACAAATTGCGTTGATAGTCGCTATGTTATCATTTTTCTTAGCGATTGTTGTTTTAATAGTGAATATGTTTAAAGTTGGAATTATACCAGCCTTTTCAATTAAAACAAGGTTAGCTAAAATATCAGTTGGTTTAATGGGATCTTATGCAATCTTTTTTGTAACATTTTTAGTCTTAGCAAATTAATTAAGTAATCAAACATTGTGTTACTAAAGAGTTGTACGGTTCTTTCCCTCACAGACAAGTATAAATGATTTTTAGGAAGAATCCATTTTTGAACCAAGCCTCTCAAAGTGGATTCTTTTTTTGTTTTATTAATTTTGAAATTCAAATAGAAATTTGACATACCTTTTTTAATTTAGAAACGATAAATTAGTAAAGGATAGTATTAATGTTAACCAATATGATTAATCTACCAAACTTTAATATTCTGGATATGAAAGAAAGTATGATTATAGATTCTTAGTTGAGACTACTGCTCTATCTCCTTCACATTATTCAAAGTGAGGTACCGTTGCAAACTTATATAAACATGGTAAGAAACAACAGTTATTTTTCGACCTGCCAATGCATGCAAAACGTGTTGGTATTTATGTCAATCGCCAACGATATAAATGTAGGGAATGTAATGAAACATTTTTTGAAAATCTGCCAGATATGGATGTCAATCGTTCTGTTACTAATAGGCTAATTTATTGGATTAAAGAAGCAAGCCTTGAAAAGATGTTTACCAGTGTTGCAGAAGAGATTGGTGTTGATGAGAAAACTGTACGAAACATCTTTAATGACTACGTTGATGAGCTTGAAGCTCAAACTGATTTTAGAACTCCTAAATGGCTTAGTATTGATGAAGTCCATTTGCTTAAAAACTATCGTTGTGTCATCACTGATGTTGAAAACAAGTCAGTAATTGACATCTTACGGAAACGTAATAAGGATACTGTTATCAGTTACCTTTCAAAGCTCCAAGACATTGAAAAATTGAACTTGTAGCAATGGATATGTGGAATCCATATAAGAATGCTGTTAACACAGTGATACCACATGCCAAAATCGTTATTGATAAATTCCATGTCGTTAAATTAGCCAATGAATCCTTAGAGAAAATCCGAAAAGCTAACCGTCAAAATGTGTCAGCAAAAGAACGCAGACAACTTATGAGAGATCGTTATGTGCTTCTTACAAGGAGTAAAGACTTAATAGACTTTGATGACCAGATAAAGCTACAAATATGGACTCAAAACTTTCCACTGCTTGGGCAGGCTTATGAACTTAAAGAGAAATTCTTTGACATCTATGAAGCCGAATCAATCAACAATGCTTATAAACTCTATCAAAATTGGCTTTCAAATGTATCTAAAGAATTAATGACTTATTTTGAAGATCTGATTAAGGCTATGAATAATTGGGAAGAAGAAATATTCAATTACTTCGATTTTCCTATTACAAACGCTTATACGGAGTCCCTAAATCGTTTAATTAAGACAATGAACCATGTTGGTCGTGGTTACTCTTTTGAAGCCCTTAGAGCAAAAATTTTGTTTACTCAAGGCTATCGTAAAGTTAAAAAGAAAAAGAAATTTAAAGAAGTTGAAGTTACTTTCGGAAAAATGTTACCAGACCAATTCCCAAATTGGTCACAAACTGGTTATGAATGGGTGTATGAAGAAATTTATGGTGCTGATTTTTCCACACTGATTAAAGCTATGGAAGAGGGTACTTTTTAACCCTCTTTCCACACTATTTTCCGATTACCCTTTATTTTTTCCCTATCGATAAATAAACGACGAGAACTAAAATTAAAATCATTCCGACAACCTGCCAAGCCCCAAATGGCAGGTTCAGCCAAATGATACTGCTTACTACGTCAGTTAAAGGTTCCACCGTCCCAAGCAAAGTTGTTTCCTTCGCCTCTAAATACTCCAAACTCTTAATAAACATCCAAAAAGCGAGGGTTGTTCCGAAGATTATTGTAAAAGCTAAAACAATTACAGTTACAAATGACGAATCCTGTACATCAACTTTCCATACAGGATGGACAAAATTCATACAAACTCCCGCAATCAACATCGCCCATCCTACAACGGTTACCGAGGAATAAAGATCGAGTAATTTACGAGCATAAAGTGTGTAGAAGGCAATCCACACCCATTACAATAATCCAATTAAACTCGAAACGTTAGCAGGAATTACTCACTTAAGCAAAGCGGAAACGATTCGGGTTTTTAAAAGACATGTTGGACGAACACCCTTCAACTATATTCTCGATTATCGGTTGGAGCGCAGCATTAATTTACTGATTGGAACGAGAAGCACGATAACAGAAATTGCACTAGAATGCGGCTTTTCCAATGTGAGTTATTTCATTGAAAAGTTTAAAGAAGCATTCCATATGACACCTCGAAAATATAGATAAGAAAAAAGGTCAAGGTAAATCAATCAAACCTTGACCTCATAGGCTGGGTGAGTTGCCAACTCTGTTTCTTCCTCTCCTTGTCTTAACAAGCGTAATCCATTCAAGATGACAAGTATCGTGGAGCCTTCATGAAATAACACAGCGAGTGGCAAATTCAATAAACCAAATAGGTTCCATATAACTAAGGCGAGAATCACCCCAACGGAAAATGTGACGTTTAAAGCAATAATTCGATTTAATCTGTGACTCAACTTAAAGCTATAAAAAAGTTTGGCTAAGTTGTTTTTCACAATAACAACATCAGAAGATTCCATTGCAACAGATGAACCGCTCCCCATCGCAATTCCGATATCCGCATTCGCAAGTGCAGGTGCATCATTGATTCCGTCACCGATCATTCCAACAACCTTCCCTGCTTGCTGGCTTTCATGGATGTACTTAATTTTATCTTCCGGCAAGCATGAAGCAGCATATTCGGTCGCACCAACTTCTTTTGCAACTTTTTTTGCAACCGTTTCGTTATCACCTGTTAGAAGCGCAACACGAATTCCATCATTTTGAAATCCTGCCACCGCGTCAGCCGATTCTTTCCGTACCCGGTCTGCAAGCGAGAAATAACCAACGATTTTGTTATCTTTTCCTACAAAAATATTCGTATTTCCGTCAACTGCCTTCTTTCGGTACTCATGAACATCCTCATAATGATCAAATGCAGAAGGTTTTCCGATTTGAATGGCACCTTTTTTCATTCCCGAACCAGCTACCTCTTCCACCGGTTCACTCCGATTAACTTGATCCAAATTCAAATCCTTAAATGTATCTACAACCGCCTTTGCAATTGGGTGACTGGACTGCTGCTCCATGTATACGACTTCTCTTAATACATCCTCATCTGCTGCGTATTCTACAACTTCGAAGTCACCATGTGTGAGTGTACCAGTCTTATCACTATAAAGCACATCCATTGTACTGAGTGCTTCCATTGCCGCCCCACCTTTGAACAACACACCATTCCTTGCCCCGTTGCTGATTGCACTGAGCGTTGCCGGTGTAGCGGATGCGACAAGTGCACATGGACTTGCCACTGTCAGCATAACCATCCCACGATAAAATGCTTCTTGAAAGCTGAAATCAGTAAATGTATAAAGAATGAAAACAAAAATCGGAACTCCTACCAACACACTGATCACATATTTCGTTTCAATCCGGTCGATAAATTTCGATACTTTGGACGGGCGGTTTTGTGCTTCTTCAACCATCCGAATAATATTGGAAAAAATAGTCTCATCACTTGATTTGTTTACCTTTAGATAAAAAGCATTTCCTTCATTAACGGTTCCTGCAAATACTTCGTGCCCTTTTTCTTTACGGACAGGTACAGACTCTCCGGTTAATGCAGCTTCGTTTACCATTGTCTGCCGGTCCGTGAGTCCATCAATTGGGATTAAGTCTCCTTTTGATACAACGACTATGTCCCCCACCTTTAAATCTTCTGTAGGTATCTCGACAACTGTACCATTATCTTTTATAACTTGTGCAATTGAGGGAATGTGGGACATGAGCTCAGAAATGGCGTTAGTGGATTTAGCCGACGCATAATCTTCAAGTGCTTCCGCTCCAGCGAAAATGAGCAGCAAAATCGCTCCTTCTGATTCATACTGAATGGTAACCGCACCAAGCGCAGCCAAGATCATAAGTAAGTCAACATTAGGAGACTTCGATTGAACGGTATCCACTATTGCATTCTTCGCAGCAAAAAAGCCTAAAAAGAAAATGGCTGCATAAAATGAAAGACGGCTTGCCATTTCAACAAAAGGCATGAGAATAAATCCGAGAATGATAAAAAATATACCAATAAGCAGAAACTGGCCTGGACGGCTTTTGACTAGATAGTTGAACATGTTACGCATCCTTTCTAAAAGAAAATTTAACCGCTTAAACTACATAAATTATTAATTTATAATTATTATAAATTAATAATACCATTAGAAAGGATTTACATCAACAAAAAAAGCAGCCTATAGCATAAGATGCGGTACATTTTATCCCGGTGTAACCGTCCGTAACCCCCCCACTGATTGAAGTTTCACTTTATCACATTATCTTTTAAAAAACTTTTTCTAATTTACTCACTTCCTTTTTTACTTCACGAGGCAAATCGAGGAATGGCTGAATATCCTGTACGTATTCTAAAATCCCCACGTATTCCCCATTTTCATCAAATACACCTTTATACGTGATATGGATAACGTTCCCTTCTTTTTTGAACCACATCGTTTCCGAGGTGCGTTTTTTTGTTTTCAGATCACGGATCAGTTGCATAACCTTCTTCAGACTTTTCGGTGGATGGCAATTTGCGACATTCCGCCCAATCGAGCTTGGGGTTCGCACAAACATCATATCAGCCGCTTCTACTTTTTCATTGAAATATTTGAATATATCGTTCTTATCAACGAATGTTATTTCTAACGGCAAGTTGTTCAAAATAATATCCGCTTCCTTCATCGTTAAATATCCGCCGACGAACGGCAAAACGGCAAATGTCTCTCGCTTCGTTCCAATTCCAGTTCACTATTTCCCTTTCCTTGTTGCATAAGCCACACCCGTTCAGATTGCCACTCTTCTTGCGGGTAATAAGACAATAACCGAATACATTACTTTCCGTTGCAATTTGCAACCAATCCTTCTCTGTGAAGACGGTCTTCATTAGCGACAATAGAAATGCCTCTTCGTCAAACAGCATCTCTTTCATTTTCTGCTCAAAAAGACGATATGACTTTACTATATAGAAAAATTCTATTTCGGGGAGTTGCTCCATCATTCGTTTTGTCCCCTTGTATAACGTACGGATCCGGTCATCATTCCCCCACATGATCCGGCAAGGTGATTGCCATTTTTTAATTCCTGTACAATTAATTGGATGGTTGTCATGTCTACATCTTGAATCTGCCGTGCAAGGCATGTTTCGATGATTTCTGATGACTCTCCCCTCTGCAAACGAAGCAATATAGCTTTTAATCCATCTATTAGTTCCTTATTAATCGGAGCGTTAACCATTTCCTCACCATCCTTTAATATTCTCATATCAAGTATAAGCGAGGAAAAGTCATCCGTAGAGGGTTCTTGCAATTGTTCACAAATTGTTTAAGTATGGTCACTTCGATGGGTTACGCATTTTGTTTATACCTTCCTCACAACAGTCACCCTCCGTATAAACAGATAGCTAATTAGATATAATCCAATACCAATTAGGAAGATTGTTACAAAAGTCAGCATGGACACATCAGGTATAAGATTCACAAACGCTTCAATTAACCAGCCTTCAAAAAGACCGTACATAGTTACGACTAGTAATACCCCCAAGGTAATTCTTCCACCTAATAAACCAAAATGGTAAAATATTAATCCGATGATAAATAGTAATGCCATGAGAAAGAACATAACGAATGTATCAATAACTGTTCTTGTTAACCAAGTATCTGAGAGCAGCATAGCAGGATGTCCAAAGATATAATTTGTAATACCGAATAGATTGAGGAGACGTTCGAAAATCAATTGCAATGTATTCCCTGCTACTGCGATGAATAGAGAATAACCGAAGAAGAAGTACATATAGCTCAGAAAAATATTTTTCCGAATCGCACCCATTTTCAACCCGAATGGAATATCCTTCTTAACACTTTGAAAAGCTATAATCGCAACATTCGTATAGGTTGCAAACGGAAACGCCCAAAAAAATTGACTATCTGCTACATCCATTAGGAAATAAGCCATAATACTAGTTGCAACCGTAATTGTAATAAGAATCAACCAAAATATCTTCACTTGATGCTTCATATCTTGTGCATAATAATAAATGAGTCCTTTTACTTGGTTATTCATACGTGTGTGCTCCTTTCTTCTCTGTTAAATAAATCATTAATTCTTGTATAGGTATTCCTTCTGCATCTAACCCGAATTCCTTCGCTTCTTCTATGGAACCATAGGTATAGACAATAGCATTTCCAGCCAGATCTTTTCGTTCGATTACTTCTTTATCCTGTAAAAAATCATCAACCTTTTCTGCTGGTCCAGATACGGCTACCGTTTTCGCCCTTAATACTTCTGAATCCTCTTGCAAAACAACAGATCCTTCCTGCAAAATTATTACTTCTTCAAACATTAAACTCACCTCATCAATTAAATGAGTGGAAAAGATTATTGTTCTTGGATAATCCTCATAATCTTCCAATAATAATTCATAAAAACGTTTCCGAGATGGGGCGTCCATGCCAATATATGGTTCATCGAAAACGGTAATCGGGGCCCTGCTTGCTAAGCCAACCGTAATACCTAAGGCAGACTCCATTCCTTTTGATAAAGCTTTTATCTTTAGACGGGTCGTCAAGTTAAATTCCTTCAATAAATCTTCAGCAAAAGATTGGTCCCAATTCGGATAAAAGTAAGAGAATATCTTTAACACATCTTTGATTTTCAGCTCTTTCGGGAAATTATCGGATTCCTTAATCAAGCAAATTGATTCCATCAATTCCTGCTGATCGAATGAATTTTCACCATTAATTTTTATTTCACCACTGGTTGGCATGATTTGGCCACTGAGAATATTCATGAATGTCGTTTTCCCAGCACCGTTTCTCCCTAGCAGACCGTAAATTTTATTTTCCTCGAGGGTAAAAAATACATGATTTAATGCATACTGTTCACCATACCTCTTACTTAGATTATTCACTTCAATCTTCATTTCCTTCATCCTTCCTTTGTAACATTTCTATAAGCTCCTCATCTGTCATTTGCAGCTTTTTTGCTTCTTCTTTGAGTGGCAGCATGTAATTGTCATAGAAGGTCTGTTTTCTTTTCTTCATCACAATCTCTTTTGCTGTGTCAGTAACAAACATGCCGACCCCTCTCCTTTTTACTAATATTCCTTCTCCTACAAGTTCATTAATCCCTTTTCCAGCAGTAGCAGGATTAATTTGATAAAAGGCAGCAAATTCATTCGTGGATGGCACCCGTGTCCCTGTCTGATAAGTTTCATCCATAATCGAGTCCTCAATCAAATCCTTAATCTGCATGAAAATTGGCTTGCTATCATCTAATTTTTTATTCATTTAAGTTCATCCCTTAGTTGGTTAGTTACTTATGTAATTAACCCTATAACATATTCAGATAAATGTCAATCCTATTTGAATTTGTATTGAAATAAACATGAAAAAACTCGGGATTCTTAGGAAAGAAAACCCGAGTGATTATTGGATTTAGACCAGCTTTTGCAAAATGGTATGATTACAATAGTCGTGGACGTAATACTAGTTTTTAACTTCTTCCTTTGTAAATCGATTTTTTGGTTTCTTTAGACCAAGATGTTCGCGTAGTGTGTCACCTTCGTAATCCAATCGGAATAAACCTCTTTCCTGTAATATTGGAACTACCAATTCCACAAAATCCTCTAAATCCCTTGGTAGTAGCGGGAATTGTATCATAAAGCCATCTGTTGCCTTTTCCTTAAACCATTTTTCCATCTCATCTGCTACTTGTGTTGGTGTACCAATAAATCCATCCCTTTTAGCAGCACCGAAAAATCTTGTGTAGAGATCACCAACCTTGAGATTCTCTTCCTGAATGATTCTTTTCATTTCATTGAATTGGCTTTGAATACTATTTACTCTCGGAAATTCCACTTCTTTTGCTGGCGTATCTAGAGAATATTTAGAGAAATCCACATTTCCCATATATCCAGAAACAAACTTTAAACTTTCATATGGATCGATTAGTTTTTGCAACTCATTATATTTTTCTTGTGCAATTGCTTCCGTTTCTCCTACGATTGGTGATATTCCATGCAGAATGTGAAGCTCCTCTTCCCTTCTCCCAAACTCATTTAATTGTGACTTTAATTTTTGATAAAATTGTTTCGATTCTTCGATAGTATCCCAATGGGTAAAAACAACTTCAGCAGTACGAGCGGCCAGTCTTTGGCCTGGAACGGAAGCACCTGCCTGAATGATGACCGGCTGGCCTTGCTCTGACCTTGCAATATTTAATGGTCCTTTTACCGAAAAATACTCACCACTGTAATGAAGCTCATGAACCTTATTCGGATCATAAAACTCCCCAGTTTCTTTATTATATATAAAAGCATCATCTTCCCAAGAATCCCACAGTCCCTTCACAATATCTACGAACTCCTCAGCTCGCTCATATCGGTGATCATGTTCCCAATGATTTTCTCGACTAAAGTTTAATGCAGTCTGTCCTGTAGCATCAGCAGTTGTGACTACATTCCATGCAGCACGGCCATCACTTATGTGATCAACAGAAGCAAATTGACGTGCAAGGGTATATGGTTCGTTGTATGTTGTCGAAGAGGTAGCTCCGACCCCTATTTTCTCCGTTGCTGATGCTAAAGCCGTTATTAGTACAACTGGATCGAATCGATTCAATATTTGTGGGTGTGACTCGTGATTAATTGCCAGGCTATCTGCAATAAAAGCAATATCGAACTTTCCTTTTTCAGCAATCTGGGCTAACTTTTGCAAGGCCCTCACATCAATATTCGCATTTGGATTTACTGTTGGATGTTGCCAGGAAGCAACATGCATTCCTGTTCCAATTAAATAAGCTGCTAATTTTATTTGTCTTTTAGTCACTTTTCTCTCCCCTTAATTTATTAAACTTAATCTCTAGTTACTTGAATAGGACTCTTTGTAATTACTTAATTCTTCTAAAGAAATAATTGTTGGAAGATAATTTCCTTTGTAAGTTTCCTCAATAAATTTAGCTGTATCATCGGATTGATAAATTTCTACTACTTTTTGAAATGTTTCATTGTCTTTATCCTGTTCTCTTGCCGCAATAACATTTATATAGGGCTTCGCGGTTTCACTTTCATGAATAAGTGCATCTTTTAATGTTAGTCCCGCCTCTAATGAGACTCCGTTATTAATCACCGAACCAGCCGTATCTTCCATTACACGGGGTGTGTTCGCACTATCTACAGGAACAATTTCAATATTTTTTGGATTCTCTTTAATTTTATCTTCTCCGCCATATCCATCAAAGTCATCGACAACAGTTAATAAACCGGCTTCTTGTAATAACAGTAATGCCCTCCCCCAGTTGGGAGCATCATTTGGAACAGCTACCTGTGCTTCATCTGGGATATCATTTATCGTTTGATAAGTACTGGAGTACAAACCAAGCGGAGCAATAATTGTTGTACCAATTGGAACAATATCTGAAGAGGTATTCTCATTAAATGAATCAAGATATGCAACGTGTTGGAATGCATTTATATCGATATCTCCTTCTATCAAGGCCTGATTAGGATCATATGCAGAGGAGAAATTAACAATTTCAATTTCTATTCCTTCTTCCTCCGCTTGTTTTTTTAAATATTCCCACGTCCTAAGTTCGGAATTTCGAATACCGACCTTAACTTTTGATTTTTCTGCTTCTGCACTAGAATTATTTGAACACGCAACTAATAATAGACCAAAGACTAAAAGAATAGGAAAGATCCACTTTTTCATCATCATGCCTCCTGACTAATTTACTGCCTTAATTACATTCTTCTTGCCTTGCGTTCCAATCTATTTCCTATTTCTTGAACTCCCTGGACAATAATCACTAAAATAATAACTGTTACAAGAATTGTGATTGAACTAAAACGCTGGTAGCCATATGTGATTGCTACATCACCTAATCCCCCACCACCAATCGCTCCAGCCATTGCCGTTGCTCCAACTAAACCGATTGTCGCCGTCGTTAAACTTAATATTAAAGAAGAGAAGGCTTCCGGCATTAAAAAGCGATAGATGATTTGAAGTGGTGTCGCCCCCATAGCTTTTGCTGCTTCAATAATCCCTTCATCCACTTCTAATAAAGAATTTTCTACTAATCTTGAAAAATAAGGTCCAATGTGAAGTACAAGCGGAACAATTGCTGCCGTCGTTCCGATTGATGTACCAGCAATCAGCCTTGTAAATGGAATAATAGCCACAAGTAAAATAATAAATGGAATTGAACGAAAAATATTAACAATTGGATTTACAACCGAATAAATCAACCGGTTTTCAAGAATATGACCTTTTCTTGTAACAACTAATAATATTCCTAAGAAAATCCCGATCAATCCTCCGAAAAAGAGTGAGACACTAACCATGTAAAGCGTTTCCCACAAAGCGTTCAATATCAATTCCGCGCTCACTTCCATCTTCAAAAACCTCCTTTACTTTTACGTTTTGCTTCATAATAAATTCAATTGCCCGCTTAATTTCATACTCATCACCAATTAACTCTACAATTAAATTACCAAAAGGAATGCCTTGCAATTCTGTAATATTGCCAAACAAAACATTGATTTCCACAGGATAAACTTTTGCCGTTTTTGAAATGATCGGTTGTCCCGAGTTAATTCCAAAAAATTCAATTTTAAAAATACGACTAAAGTGACTATTTTCTTTCAACAATCGATAGACACTTATGGGAACTTCATCCCGAACAACTGATTTGACGAATTTACGTGTTGTATCCGTCTTCGGATGGGCAAAAATATCATAGACATTTCCTGATTCAATAATTTGGCCATCTTCCATGACAGCAACTCGATTGCAAATTTGTTTAATCACTTCCATCTCATGTGTAATAATTAATATTGTGATTTTATATTCTTCATTTACTTGTTTTAATAAATTTAGTATCGATTTTGTCGTTTCTGGATCTAGTGCCGACGTAGGCTCATCACACAGTAATATAGAAGGATTTGTAACAAGCGCACGAGCGATTCCAACACGCTGCTTTTGCCCGCCTGACAGCTGTTCTGGATAATTTTCAGCCTTCTCTTCTATACCAACAAAACGAAGGATTTCATATACACGATTTTCTACTGCTTTCTTATTATATCCACTTAACAATAAAGGCATTGCTACGTTATGGAAAACAGTCTTAGAATGGACTAGATTAAAATGCTGGAAAATCATCCCGATATCCTTCTTCGCCTCACGTATTTCATGCTGGGATAGGTTTGCTAAATTCCTTCCCTCAACAATCACTTCACCTGATGTCGGATACTCTAATAAGTTAACGGTACGTAAGAGTGTACTTTTACCAGCTCCACTGAAACCTATTACCCCAAATATATCTCCTTTTTTAATCGTTAAATTTATATCTTTTAATGCTTCTACTTTATTCCCATTACTTTCAAACACCTTCGAAGTCTGGTGGAATTCTATCAATATAACCCCTCCTTTTCTTCCTCTGATTTACATTAAAATGCTGGAACGACTGCTTCTCCGTAATTTTCAAGGATGAACCCTCTAACTTTCTCCGTTGTCAACGCATCTATAAGCTTTTGAACCGGTTCACTATCCTTGTTGTCTGGCCTAGACACAAGCACATTCACATATGGTGAGTCGGCTCCTTCAATGATCAATGAATCTTCTAATGGGTTAAAATCAGCTTCAAGCGCATAGTTTGTATTAATTGCTGCAGCTTCCACATCATCCAGTGAATGAACTAAGAGTGGTGGATCGACTGGAACAAATTCTAGATTTTTACTATTCTCTGTTATATCTTCTAGTAAGAAGTCACCTGATTTCGTTTCATCTAATTCAATAATTCCATTATCTGCAAATAATTCGAGTGCCCTTGAGAAATTTGAAGGATTATTCGGTATGGCGATTTGTGCTCCCTCGGATAATTCATCAATTGAATTAATTTCCTTTGAGTAGATGCCAAACGGTTCAATGTGAATCCCTTCCACGACTACTAAATCCAATCCACTATCTTCGTTAACTTGCTCCAAATACGGAGTGTGCTGAAAGAAGTTCACATCCAAATCCCCATCTGCTGTCTGCTGATTTGTTTGAATGCCATCTGTAGTAATCACTATTTCTAAATCGATACCGTCTTCTTCCAAATCTGGTGCAATAAATTCCAATATTTCCGCATGAGGTACAGATGAAGCGCCAATCTTTAACGTAACTTGCTCATTCTCTGTAGTAGCTTCTGTTCCGCAACCTACAACTGCAAATACTACAATCATTATTAGTACTAAAAGAATAGTATTTTTGATCTTCATTTTGTTCACTCCTAACCGCTTTTTAAATGAGAATAATCACTTATTTCCATTCAGGTTCATTATTTAATTCTCTTTTTTTATCTTGTTTCAACTGGAATCCTTGTAGTAAAGACAGCGCACTTTCATACAAAAAGTAAGAAGCCTTAATTAATGATGATTCATCAATTGTAAAAGCAGGGTGATGCCAATCTTCATTTCCATTCGTTCCAAAGAAAACAAAAGCACCAGGAATTTGTTGCTGATAAAAGGCGAAATCTTCTCCCCCCATTGTCGGTTCTGGATCTACCGTGTTTAAGCCTTGTTGTTGTGCAGCTTGGTAGATAGTTTCTATTGTTTCTGTGTCATTTATCACTGGGGGCGGTCCGGGAAACCAATCAATAATAGCCTCTCCCGAATATGCACGGACTGTATTTTCTACAATAGTTTGTACACTTCCTTTAATTTCTTCGCGAATTCTATCATTAAACGTTCGTGTCGTTCCTTCCAAAGTCACCTCACCCGGAATGACGTTCCACGTAGTTCCGCCTGTTATTCTAGTGACGCTGACAACAGCACTTTCTAATGGGGATATATTTCTGCTTACAATGGAATGAAGCGCCGTAACCATCTGTGAAGATGCAAGGATTGGATCTTTACCATTCTGCGGAATGGCGGCATGACTTCCTTTCCCCTTAACTGTAATCCGAAAGCGATCGACAGAGGCCATCACCGGTCCTGCTTTTAAACCAATTGTTCCAACTGGTAACTCAGGCTTATTATGAAGCCCAATAATTGCCTCCACTCCTTCAAGTTGCCCGTCATCAATCACCTGCTCTGCTCCACCACCTATCTCTTCAGCTGGCTGAAAAATGAATCTAATATTTCCTTTCAGCTTATTTTGATTTTTTTTTAATAGATAAGCTGCTCCGATTAATGCGGCGGTGTGGAAATCATGGCCACAAGCATGCATCACACCTTTAACTTTTGAAGCGTAAGATAAGCCCGTCTGTTCCTCAATCGGCAGTGCATCGATATCTGCCCGAAGCGCAATTGTCGGTCCCGGGCTTTTACCTTGTAATTGTGCGAATACTCCGGTTTTTAAGCTTGTTTTCCTCACATGAATCCCAGTATCCTGTAATTGCTTTTGAATAAATTTCGTTGTTTCAAATTCTTGGAGTGATAACTCAGGGTACTGATGTAAATAACGCCTAATTGAAATTAAATATTCCTGTAAATCAGATTGAATCATACAATTATCCCCCTCTAAACATCTAGTCTATAGCATTTACATAAAATATCTTCTCTCACAAAATCCTTTGACTCATCTCTTCTAAAACCGAACCCCTTATAAAGTTGGATCGCTCCATCCATAAACTCAGTTGTATGCAAATACATATTAGATTGCCCAGAAGTTTTGACTTCATTGATGGCAGTTGCTAATAATGCTTTTCCAACACCATAACCTCTAGCACGAGGAAGAACTGCTAATAATCGAATGATTGGTGCTTGAATTTCAAGTTCCGGCTTTCCATATGCCTTTTCCGATGACTTAAATAGTTGCAAGCTACCTATAATTTCCTGATTCCGTTTGGCTACCAATATTTTATCTACATTTGGACTGTCAACGGATGAGACAATTTTCCTTGAATAATCCTTCCATCCTTGCGGCGAATAATAACGCTCATACTGTTGATAACTTTCGCTTAAAACTTGACGAAGAATCTCAGCTTCGTCTATAAACAACTCACTTACTATAATTGGATTGCTTATTAATTTACCCATCGTTACCCCCAATTAATTTATTTAATATATTGTGGATTCAACCTTCTTCGTTAATTGGAATGGACTTAGTAGTTGGAAGGAACGTAGACGTTCTTCTTTTTTCCGCAGCGGAGTGTGTAGAATAAATTCGTCTATTTTGTACGTTTCATGAAGTCGGTTCAATTCACCATTCACAAATTCTTTCGTACCAGCAATAATATCTGCCGCCTTTTCTTCTACTTCAAATGGGCCTTCTGCCTGACTTTTATATGCCTGCACTTGCTCTTTTGATTGAACGGTTAATGTCCTCCCATCATGCAGATGTAAGATATATAATTTATGGTCTTTTGCTAATTCCTCAGCTTCTTGTTGTGTAGGTGCTGCTAAGACTGCTAAAGCGACAATACATTTTCCCTCATTAAAATTATCCTTATAGGTTCGAACTGTTTCTTGAAGCAATTCCTCATCACTATTTAAGAAGCCTGCAAAAACAAAGTTAACCCCTAAATCCGCTGCAAAAGTTGCACTAACGGTACTTCCTCCAAGCAAATAAATTTCTGGCTTCTTTTCTGGCTTTGGTAAAGCCTGAATACCTGCAAGTGGGTGACTATTTTTGATGGAATCGTCAATTAAATCCCTTAAAAAGGTTAAGCGTTCATTAAAGTCATTTCCATTCTTTAAATTTCCATGTTGTAAAGCTCTTGTAGATAATGGTAATCCTCCAGGTGCTTTTCCAATTCCAAGATCTACTCTTCCAGGAGCAAGGCTTGCTAACAGATTAAAGTTCTCCGCAACTTTATATGGACTATAATGTTGTAACATCACTCCACCTGATCCTATTTGGATTGAACTTGTATGTGCCAACAAATGTGAGATTAATACTTCTGGTGATGAACCAGCTACTTGCTCCATATGATGATGCTCTGCCACCCAGAACCGAGAATAGCCCCATGCTTCTGCCTCTTTCACCAATTGAATCGTGTCTTGTAATGCATCGGTGGCCGTCTTTCCTTCAAATACTGGACTTTGATCAAGAATTCCAAGTTGATAGCTCATTAATTTCCCCCATTTTTTGTTACTTTTTAATTAAAAAAAGACAGCTTTCTATTCTAGTAGATTAGAAGGCTGCCTTTAGTTGTCTAATCGGCATATTTATCACTCATTAACGTTCTGTAATAGCTCCACTGAATGATATCTCACTTCATGAAGTTCGCTGTTTTTTACCTTGTGGCTGGTAACGTTTTTTCTCTGTTGTTTCTATTTGGGTAATCTCATCATCATGAACGGTTATAATTAAGTTTCCATATTTTAATTTTTTTAATTCAGTTACGATGTCTGCGATTTTTTTATCATTAACATTTGCCACATAATCCCCCCTTTCCAGAGTATTTTTTAATTTAAAACTAAAAAACCCCTTCTTTTCAAATAAGAAGAGGTTTTAATTATACTTATCACCCTTCTTATCTACCAAGCACATCGGCTTGCTGGAATTGGCACAGTGCTTCAAAAAGTCTGTTGCCGAGGCATCAAAGGGCCAGTCCCTCCACCTCTCTGGATAAGAAAATATTTATTTAATTGTATTCGAATACGTTATAGATCTTTACATAACAAACGATACTCACTATAAAAAGATTACTTTTATTCTGATATTTCCTATAGTAACACTCAGGATTTACAATGTCAAGCATACTTTAAACATAACCGAAATTCGAACTTTATTAGTTATCCGTTGTAAGTTAATGCTACCTATCCTAAGAAACACTAGCACTTATGACAATATATTATGATATAAGTGGTAATTTATTTTCATTAACATGAACAGAAATCTTACACAAAATTTATTCTAGGTTAATGAATTTCATAATACGTATTTAATGCTTCACCATCACCATATGTAGTTGAGTTGGTTCGTTCCCAACTACATACGGTGATGGGAAAGCCGACTTTGGTAATTATGAAATTCATTCAAGTAAGTAAAACCTGAACTTGCCTATAATAATTTCGCCATATTATATTCAACCACAAATTCATCATCTATGAGTAAAGAGTGTCTTTTTGTCCCTTCCATTTCAAATTCAGCCTTCTTATACAGCGATAATCCGGCTTCATTCTTCGTCGCAACGGTTAACTCTAATCGGTGAATATGATGCTGCTTAGCCCAATGGTCCAACTTTTTAAATAATTTCGTTCCAATTCCTTGCTCTCTTTTGCCTTGCAATATGCCGATTACAATATAAACAGAATGCTTATTTCTTCGGGCTTTTCCACCTATGGCGAAAAGATAACCCACTAAATCTTCATCCATTTCCGCTACAAGTATTGTAGAATTTTCACTGGCTTGCATACTTTCAATCATCTCTAATTGGTTATCTGCTTGAATCCTTCTTTCATCAGCTTCCCAAAGCATGTACTTTGCACTATTTCCAACCTCTTTTATAAGATAAGCTAACTTTTCTGCATCTGGTGATTTAACTCCCCTAATGATCAATCGTTTTCTCCCCTTACTCTATTTTGTTGTAATCAATCTTATTACAAAATACAATTTTAATTTTAAAATATTTCCTAAATCCCCCTTGACTTTTACACGGAATCTATGTAGAGTAAAAATTACCAAAATTAAATATGTAATTCTCTTATCTAGAGAGGTGGAGGGACTGGCCCTTTGATACCTCGGCAACAGACTTTTTGAAGCACTGTGCCAATTCCAGTAGCGTTACGCTTGAAGATAAGAAGAGAAACCGAAATTGTAATTAAACCTCTTCTTACTTAAGAAGGGGTTTTTTAATATTTTATTTTAAAAAATAAGGAGGAGAAGTAATGAAACGTACTTTAGAACAAAGGTTGAAAGATGGAACAGTTATTGTCGGAGAAGGATATTTATTTGAATTGGAGCGGAGGGGCTATTTACAAGCAGGGTCATTTGTGCCTGAAGTTGCACTAGAAAACCCAGAAGCACTTAAACAGACCTATAGAGATTTTATGAATGCCGGGTCCGATGTAATCTTAGCATTTACGTATAATGGTCACCGAGAAAAACTTCGCATTATTGGTAAAGAAGATTTATTAGAGCCACTAAACCGGAGTGCCATTCGTTTGGCGAAAGAAGTAGCCAAAGAACATCCAACTGAGGAGGCACTTGTTGCAGGAAATATTTCAAATACAAATATTTTTGACCCAAATGACCCAGCTTCTAAAGAACAAGTGAGAAGTATGTTTGCAGAAATGGTGAAATGGTGTAAGGAAGAAGGCGTTGACTACATTGTTGGTGAAACATTTTATTATCATGAAGAGGCATTAATTGCCTTGGAAGAAATTCAAAAACAAGGTATACCTGCAGTCATTACGCTAGCCTTATTTGGAGAGAATATTCTAAGGGATGGATATACTGCAGATGAATCATGTAAGATTCTTTCTCAGGAAGGTGCATTAGTTGTTGGTCTGAACTGTTTCCGCGGACCGGATACAATGCATTCATACTTAGTGGACATCCGAAAAAATGTAGATGGCTATGTGGGCGCTCTGCCAATTCCATACCGTACGACAGAAGAAAATCCAACATTCTTTAATTTGCCTGATGCTGGATGTAGCTGCACATTGCCGACGGAAACAACTTTCCCGACTGCACTTGATCCGCTTTACCATAACCGTTTCGAATTAGCCGAGTGGGCAAAAGAAGCAAAAGATATTGGGATAAATTATATCGGCCTATGCTGCGGGGCTTCACCTGCAATGCTTAGAGAAGTTGCAGAGGCTGTCGGGGTTGAAACCGTGAATTCAAAGTTCTCTCCTAACATGGAGAAACACTTCTTATTTGGTAATGATGAAACACTTAAAAAGCACAACACAGAATATCGTACAAAGGCATAAGAGCATAGCTGATTTTAAATAAGTACCCAGAAGAGAAACTGAACATCTAATTTATTCGAATGAAATAGAATATAGTGCATACGAGCGATTAAGACTTCTCTATTCATTTAATCGTCTTTAAACAAAAAAAGCTCACCCTGCTAAAATACATTTGCTGCTGCCAGCACAAATCGATAGGGTGAGCTCTCTTCAATTTTTCTTAATCTAGCTCAATCGCTGTGGCCACGCTAACTCTTTCTTTGGTAATTCCATCTACATTATCCATTGCCCATTTAATAAATTCTATGACTCAACCGATTCAGATCAACTTAAATAAAAATTTTTAATTCCAAATCCTGGTAGTTTAGAAGATTTTATTGAACTAGTTGTTCTAGCAA
Organism: Oceanobacillus alkalisoli; assembly: GCF_022213125.1. NCBI lineage: Bacteria > Bacillati > Bacillota > Bacilli > Caryophanales > Bacillaceae > Oceanobacillus > Oceanobacillus alkalisoli. The sequence goes on from NZ_JAKNRA010000008.1 coordinate 41,217, forward strand.
TGCAAAAAAGGGGTATTTACAGAACCGAATATAAAGGCCATACTTTTCGAGAACATCTAGGCTTAATATAATAGAATGTTTTTACTGATTCAGGTAGTAAAATAAGGAAAGCGGATGGTATTTATTAGGATAAATATATATTGGAAATAAATTGTAGGAGATCCGAACCCTTTTTTCGAAAGAATTCGGATCTTTGATGGGCGCCTGCATGAAATTATAACTTGGTAGCGGTATCCATTACAGACTTGGCAGCAGCCAGCGTCCTTGGTAGATATCCCCCACCTTAATAGCAACAAAAAGCATCCATTTTGTTCATCTTCTAGCATTTTCCTCAGCTTAAATTCTTTTTAAAATAACCAAATTAAAGATTTTGTTCATATATTTGCTGAACAATATTTTTAATTTCAGATCATCTCGCTCTTACAAGCGAGATGATAAAATAAGACTACAAACTATCATAACCATTCTTTTTTATATGACTTAGCCTTTCTCTATTTGAATTAACATTGCTTAAATGTGTTAAGACCACATATTATCCACGTCAATATCGTTTCGTTTATATGTTGTTGACTCGAACATTTTCTTTTCTTTAAATCCGAATATACTCGCAATAATGATTGCCGGAAATGCAACAATCCGTTTATTATGCACCGATACATTACTGTTGTAGTTGCGTCTTGCTGCCGATAATTTATCTTCAATTGCAATGATTGCTTGTTGTGTTTTACGAAATGCCTCATTAAATTTTGGATCAGGATAATTTTCCATCGTTGCCATTAAGTTAGGCATTGCTGCTTCAATTTGTATCCCCGCTTCAACTTTTTCATTCACTGAATCTGCTTGCGAAAAAGCACTTCTCATATTTGTTACTTTCGTTACAAGTTCCACTTCTCTTTTCGACTCTTCTTTTGCGGTTGAAATTACTTTTGTTAACATATCAAAACGCTCTTCCAAATATGTTTCAATGCCTCCAAAAGCTTCATCAACGTTAACCGCTGAGTGTTTCATTTTGTTATACGTTGAAATTGTATAAGACGCTATGAGTACTATTAATATGCCAATCGTAATTGCATAATACATAGAACATAACCTCACTTTTATTTTTTATATAATTTTAAGTTTAAATTTAAATCATCTATAAAGCGTAATACTAGATTTATATCCTTGAAATAATCATACACCGTATCAATGTTCAACTCTTTCATAATGTTTAAGATAAAATGATTCGATCCTGTATGGATGAGTATATACACTTGATTATTATAAAATGTAAAATAAGGAATGAATCGTCCCTTCTTTCTTTTCCCACGCTTTCGTTCGATTGTGTCAGGTACATAGTTCACGAATTCCAGTAAGTTTTCCATTGTATCGGTTTGCAAAATAACTCTTGCTTCAATCTGATCCGTTGAATGAACAACAAACTTCTTCATAAACATTGGATTTTCCAGTAGAACCTCTTGCATTATATGCTGCTTATCGAATTTTTTTAACTTTTTTCGATACTTTCTTTTCTTTAGCAACCAGCGAGGTTTAATCATCGTAAACGAACGACCAAAGTCTTTATTGAACTCTACTTTAAAAAGCAAACCAGCCGCTAACATTCCTAATGGTTTTTCAATAACTTTGCCTTTTTGCCGTTTTTTATAATCATTCCGAACGATCATCTCACTAAATGACAAATATGTATATGCATCTTCATCTCGGTCATACACATATCCCTTAATTAAATCATCTCCGAATCCAACGTCAGCTCTATGTTTAAATATACGCATTTCATTCACATCATCAATTGTTAATGAGCCATCCGGTTCATATGTAAAATATGAGTTCATAAATTTGACGAGTTTTGGCACAATAATCACTTTTGCCCTCGATTCTAACTTTTTCTTATGTCTCATCCAATAAAGACCTATCCATCCAGTAATGGCAATCGGAGCAGCTGGTATGATGAATAATGTAATATCGCGAAAGACATAATAAATGAATAGCAATAGGAATGGGGCTGCAATGATTTGAGGAATTAAACCTTTCATAAACTTTTTTCGTTCAACTTCCAGACTCTCTAGTTCTTCTTTTAAATGCTTTTCATAAAAAGCAATAAATTCTGTTTTTTCTTTCGCAAATAATTCAAGTCCATAAGCATTTCTTTTTACTTCTCGCATCTCTTCGGTAAGCATACATTCCCTCCTTGATATTTTAATCATATATTTTTCACCGTCTGATGTTAGTGATTCATTATAACAAAGAACAATAAAAAACTTGGCAACTTTCATACATGTATATACTCTACATTTTATCTCCTCAAATATAAGTATCCGAGGAGATAATTGTATTAAACTTTTAGATAAGTATTTTGAATCATATGACTGTTGCTAAAGCATCAAGCTACTACTGAGGGAATGCATGAACCTTCTATAAAACCGTTATATAGTAATCCATCGTCCTTAAATTGAACAATCTTTAAGTGGTTATTGTTTTTGATAAAAATACTTTATGGAAATTAAAGATAATAGCCGAGTGTGCTCCAATAGGAATCCGTCCAATTATTATATTTTTGTAATACACGTATTTGGTAAATTTCTCCGTAATTATTTAAATAATATACCTTTTCATTTCCCCCTGTCAATGGATGGACCATTTATTTTAAATTTACCGTTTTTCTAGTGCAATCGAATATTAAATTAGCAGGATATACTCGATTCTCATCTGTATTGTTTGATTACAAGTTTTCATTATACTTACCGAGAAGCTATAAAACTTGCATTTCCATTGTTATCACATCTCTTATATAAAATAAATTAATGAATTTCATAATACGTATTTAATGCTTCACCATCACCGTATGTAGTTGAGTTGGTTCGTTCCCAACTACATATGGTGATGGGAAAGCCGACTTTGGTAATTATGAAATTCATTCAAATGTTAAAAAAGCTAACGATTTGAGGTTTTTGAGAATCCATTGCTTGCTTAATCAATTTTGACTTTTAAATAAGAATTAGCACAATATTCCCCTTAATCACCCATTCAACAATTGCAGCCTGTTATGAAAAAATCACACTCCAGAGATTCCTGCAATTATGACAAAAGTAGTCCATAAAAAACCACAAATCAATAAGATAATTATCCCAAGCATTGATAAACCAAATATTAATTTTCCTTTTACTTTTTTTCCCCTAGTAATTGCTACCACTAAAAAAACCACACCCATTAGCCAAAGAAAATAAGTGAAAGCAACTCCAACCCAATACCAAACAAAATCATCCCCCCAGTACGCCATACGTTGAAATGGATCACTCATTAAAAATACACCTATTGCACATAATAACGATAAAAACACAAAAAACTCATTCTTTTTTATAAAGTTCATCTTATTACCTCCCTCTTATCTATGCCACAATATGAACTCTTAGACGATGCTTCAATCTTACAATAAATACCACTAACGTTGCATAAATTAAGACTAAAAAAATAAAACAGCCACTATTTAACGATGAAGCAAGGAAAAGTCCTTTATAACGGATTTAGTCAAGTGCATCCCGATTCGGCACGTCCTCCGATTCATTTCCAATAATCTCAGCGTCTAAAACCATGTTCCTTACAACTAGCTTCGCCTCCAGCACATCATACATATAAATTCCTTTTTCTCACCGGTTTCCTTGTCCGTATATACTTATTTAAACAATGAGTACAGTGTTTTTTATGAAAGGTAAATAGTCCTAGGCCACTGATGATCGTTTCCCAACATTTACCACTTATCCGGTATCGCTCAAAACAGCGTTTCGGAAGGAACCTTTTAATCAGGTAAGTACGCATTTTATCCATCTCTTCTGAGTTTAAGCAGGATAATTAATTGTGCTGTAATGAGGTAGTTATTCACCGACATCTTAAATGATAGAAACATAAAAGTCGCAGTGACATATAACATATCTCACTGCGACTTTTCGCTGTACTTAGGAAACTTAGAAAAAAAGAAATAGTTAAGGTTCAATATTAACGATTAACTCATCCATATCGGGGACTTCATCAATTAATTCATTTTTCTTCAACCACTCGGCTGTCTCTTCCCATGAGCTTATATCTTGTGTTCCAAATCCTGATTCACTTTTCATTTTTGGTAATAAAATGTTCATGCTTTCCATCTCTACTTCTTTATCAAGAGCAAAGTTAGCTTGGTCTTGATGATCAAGAATAATTTGTAGTGCATCTTCCGGATTTTCAACCATGAAGTCGAAGCCTTTTCGAGCAGCTTTCCAAAAAGCTTCTATATCTGCTTGCTCATTTTCCCATGTATCTTCACTTGTCACTGCAACTATTTCATAATAACTTGGTACCCCGTAATCAACTGGGTTAAAATAATCAATTTCGTACCCTTCGCTTCGTAAAACAGGAACTTCGTGATTGACATACATTCCGCTCACCGCATCGACCTGTTCAGAAATCAAGGAAGAGCCTAATTCAAATTCAACATTAATCATGTCAACTTTGTCATAATTTCCACCATCATAATTCACAATCGTTTTTACTAGTGCTTCGTTTATCGGTATTCCAGGATAGCCAACCTGCTTACCCTCTAGCTCTTTTGGTGAAGCCATTGGATTATCTGAACGATAAACAACATGATTTAATGGTTCTCTTACGATTGCAGCGACAGATTTTACAGGAATATCTTCGTTAGCTTTTGCCATAATTACATCTGGCTGGTAATATAATCCCATCGTAATATTTCCTGAAGCTGCGAGTGTAAGAGGATCGGTAGGATTTGCAGGAAATTGAAATTCCACATCTAATCCTTCCTCAGCAAAATAGCCTTTTTCATCAGCTACGTATAAATAACTGTGAACTGCATTTGGATACCAATCGAGCATGATGCTTACCTTTTTCATTTCATCGCTAGCAACAGAACTTTCTTCTTTTGTTTCACTTTTATCTTCACCACATGCACTTAATATTAAGAGAAGCAAAGCAATAGTGAATAAAAAAATAAAGTTTTTTTTCATTTTATATTCGTCTCCAATTCAATATGTATTTTTCTAATAAAACAACGGCAATAAATAAAAGAATACCTATAAGCGAAAGTAAAACAATCGGAGCAAATACTCCCGCCCCATCGAATTGCGTCATCATTCGACGGCTAAAATACCCTAATCCCGCTTGTGCACCGAGCCATTCACCAATTGCAGCACCAATAACACTCATAGGTACAGCCACTTTTAATCCTGAAAAAAAGGATGGTAAAGCAGAGGGCACTTCTAACTTGAAAAAAAGTTGTCTTTTAGAAGCACCCATGGATTGAAATAATTCCTTCAGATCCCTATTTGTAGACCGTAATCCATCAAATGTGCTTACAGTAATCGGGAAAAAAGTAATAATAATCGTTACAACAATTTTACTCCAAATAGAATATCCAAACCAAAGTACAAAAATTGGTGCCAGGGCGATAATAGGGATTGTCTGCGAGGTAATCAGCAATGGGTATAACGTTTGTTCTAATGTTTTTGACATACTCATGCCAATTGATAACAGAATACCCAGCGTTAAGGAAATAGCTAGGCCGATCGCAATAACGGAAAATGTAATAGGAAGATGATGTAAGAACAATTCTTCACGTAATTCCCATAGTTTCATCCCAATTTCAGTTGGAGCAGGAAGAATAAAAGATGTGTTAATCCGCCTTGCACCTATTTCCCATATAAGTAATAGGATAAAAGTCAATATAGTTGAATACATATAATTTTTCATGTGTTAAACCCTCATTCGGAAACGTTCTATTAAACTATTTTTTAGTTCAATTACCTTTTTTTGATCCAAATGGTGTTGCCGCCTCGGACGTTTGAGTGGAACTTTAACTTCCTCTAATGTTGTAACAGGGGTATCTGTAATAACAAAAATTCTATCAGATAAAAACAAAGCTTCGGAAATATCATGTGTAATAAATAAAATAGTCGATAATTGTTTCTCCCATTGTTCTAGTAGCCATTCCTGCATAAATAATTTTGTCATCGCATCAAGTGCAGAAAAAGGTTCATCTAGCAATAACACGTTCGAACCTGATAAAGTGGCACGTAAAAAGGAAACCCGTTGACGCATTCCACCAGATAGTTCATTTGGATATTTATTTTCATATCCTTTTAATCCAAATTCCCCCAACAGCCTATCTACTTTACTATCAGTATCCTTTTGCTTTTGTATTTCCAAAGGAAGGAATGCATTTTGTCTAACCGTTCTCCAAGGCATTAATAAATCTTGTTGTGGCATATACCCAACTTTACCTAAGCGTTTCTCCATCTCTTCACCATTGACATAAATAGAGCCGCTTTTTTGTTGTTCCAATCCAACTATGAGTCGGAAAATAGTTGTTTTTCCCGAGCCACTTGCACCAACAATACTGACAAATTCTCCTTTTGGAATAGAAAAACTCACATCTTTTAAAATTCGCATTTGTCCGGCAGCATTTTCGTAATCAAAATAGACATTTTTAAATTGAAGTGCTTGTTCGTCATTGTCTAGTATACTTTTCATGGATATTCATCCTTTTTATGCTTAAGTAATAAGATCATTTATTATTTTTTCTTGATTGGACCATTGATAAATAAAGTGAATCATCGTTTTTGTAAAGGAAACTAATTGATCGATAGATAACTGTTCGTTTACAGCATGTGCATGAAGAAAATCACCTGGTCCATAAATTGCGGCCGGAATGCCTGCTTCAGAGAACCAGCCTCCGTCTGTAACAGATGGTGAAACATCGATGGTCACAGGTTCAGCATGAATCTTATTGTGAGATTTTGATAATATTTTTATCGCCTGATGATTTGGATCTACTTCAAGAGAAGGAAAAATCTCCCCCTTATCTTGAATCATTGATGTTCCACCCCATTCAAATATTGGTGGATTCTCACGTAACCATATGTCCGCTTCAGCGACTCTTAAGAGATGGTCTTCTATTTCTTGGGTAACTTGTTCATAGGTTTCATCCGGATAGTAATGAACAGTAAGCCATAACCGGCACTCATCAGCAATAAATGCTGCATGACGACCACCTTCGATGACCGCTGGATTAATCGTATTTGTCCCAGGTGGATAGCCCTCATATTGCTTCGTTATTGCCCAATGACGTTCAAGCTCTTGAAGACCTTCTATTAATTTCGACATTTTTTCAATTGCGCTTGCACCAAATAAGCCTCCACCTGCATGGATCATATTTCTGCGGGTTGCATCATGAAAGGTCTTTTCACTTTTAACGGTAATCCAACCAGTAATGACACCACCTTGACCTTGGATGTGCAAATCACTTGTGTCCACAACGAGAGCAAAGTCGGCGTGATAACCCCGTTCACAGCATTGTAATGTACCTGCTTCTCCAACTTCTTCTCCAATTACGGATTGAAAGATAACATCACCTGCAAAGGTCATATCTCCTTCGTTTAATAACTTTAGTGCAAATAACGCTCCGGCAAGTCCACCTTTCATATCAGCAGCTCCACGACCAATGATGTTGCCATTTTGAATCATCGGTTGGAATGGATCTGATTTCCACGCTTCATCTTCTCTTACTTCTGCTACATCGATATGCCCATTTACAATGAGACTTTGATGGGTATCTGATTTCGTTCCCTTTTGCACGCCAACGACATTAGGGTCATTGGGATAAACATCCCACATATCGATAGAGAAACCAATCTGCTCTAAAAATTGAGCCACATATGTTTGTGCTTCTCTCGTATTTCGAGCAGGTGGAGCGGGTGTTTTAAATGAGATGAGAGTAGCTAGTAAATCTACTAACTCATCTTGACGTTCATCTACTTGAGCTATTATTTTGTTTAGATTACTCATCATGTATAACCTTCTTTCATAAGAGAGAACTTGATATTCACACATATAATACTTGAAAAAACGAGTAGGGAGAACGATATAAAAGCTTCCTGTTTTAAGGAGGCAATCAACAAGTCTCCTCACACGTGCAGCTTGGGGGAATCATGTTCGGTTTGTTTTCCAGTAGGAATTGTGTAAACTTTATCTACAGTAAATAGATGGTGTCAGTTTGGATAACTGTTTAAAGCATAAAGTGAGCTCAGCTGACTAAAAAGAGCTACTGCCAGCATCAGGAAGCAGCTCATGAGCCAATACACACATGTCGATAATTGTAGATGAATTATAATGACGATGCATTTGCGTTGTCACCGCTTCCTTACGCTAGTATGAACTAGATCAAGTTTAAGAATTAAGGAGAAGTCCTTTCTCAGTTTTATAGAAACTATGAGTAAAGAGTTACGCCAAAATACCCCTAGTGGTGAAATGTATGGAATTTTTCTTTTAACAAATAATTGTACCATCTATTTCAATTGATTCATCTATTCATCTATTTAATCACGGACAAAGATATCTTTAATTCTTTTCAACTCATGTTCAGGTTTATCTTTTGCAATGTCATTTATCAAGTCGATACAGTCATCAGCATTTTCAGGGAAATTTCCAAAAGACTGCGATAGCGCTTTCCATGCGCCGAGCTGTGTTTGACTAAGTCATATAACTTGTATAGACAGTCATAGTAGCTGAAGGTTCTGTTGCATCTAACTCTTCAGTCGAAATATTGAATTCCTCTGCATACTTACGATACAGATCCATTTCAAAATCCATTGTGACGTTAAGTAGATTAGTAAAAGTAGTCATTGTTTTTAAATCATTCGCTTTCGTACTACCAATCGCGAACACACGAGAGTATTCAATTAAGTATACGTAATCTTGTTCCATAATAATGAATGAATAAACTTCTCTTTATCGAGAGTACCTTCCCCAATCCCCTTCACAAATGGATGCTCTAAATAATTACCCAAACAGGTTCTACAGTTTTGAATAGGCGATCTGTAATCGTCATAATATCTTATCTCCTTCTTTCTATTTTGAATAATAAATCAAAAAAACCATTCCACTAATAGAGGGAATGGTAGAATAAAAGATACTGTTATACGTATCGCCACCACTTCCCTACGCTAGTATGACCTAGTTCAGGTTCAAAGGGTCAAGACATGTCTTTCTCAGCAAACTTTTGCTCCCCTAGTGATTCATCTATGCAATTAGCCTTATTATAATCATACATGTTTACCCTTGTCAAATATCGCTGGATTTGGGTTTGTATCAAGCTTTTCTCGGTAGATCTTTTAGGCATTATTTATGCAACGCCTGCGATAGTTCCACTACACGGACAAAAGTTAAGTCAATGATGGCGGACTAATAAATTCGCACCACATTAGGCATGTATAATGGTCTTTTTGATAGTGGCTCTCTTGTCCCCATTCACTGGCTCTATTATCCGCAAACGGTGGCTCAAAACTCCGCACTGCTGGCTCATTCTGTCCGCAATACTCACCTATTGTCTTTATTAAAAATGACGTACACTATGATATTCACCCTGCCAAGGTGATGAAACAATTAACTTACTGTCATCTCTAGTTACCGATAGAGTCTGCATATCCCAATAAATAAAGGGTCTGCAGACATTTTTAAGTTTAAGGTTATCTGTAATACTCATTAATGATTTCATGTTTCATGCCAAATTTATGCCACAAAAAAGCAATCACCCTCAGCTTATCCTGGCTAGTTGAGTGATTACTTTATCCTGACAAATCCCCGCCGCACTTGATGCGGGCAACTGTCTATATTCTAATATATAAACCTTTCTTATTCAATCGGAGACTTCAATAGCATCAAATGTGTGATCCATTTAGTTTAAATTCATGATACGGAAGCCTCATTATTATATAAGTTCTCCTGAGAAGTCATAAAAATATGCTGTATATTACCAACAACTATCAAGTTCTAACACAGCGTCTGTAATAGAATGATATTTCAAATCTATTAGGCGAGGTATCTTTTCTTGATAAAGCTCTTCGAAATCAGTGACCGGGATCGATATAAGTCTATAAACACTGATCTCACAAGGTTTTTTGTATGAAATGTGTAAAATTTGTGTAAAATAATTTTAAAAAGATACTTTAATGAATTTCATAATACGTATTTAATGCTTCACCATCACCATATGTAGTTGAGTTGGTTCGTTCCCAACTACATATGGTGATGGAAATGCCGACTTTGGTAATTATGAAATTCATTCACTTATGTCCGCAATGTTAATGAAGTTTTTATCTGCTTTATATAGTATACTTGAATAATAAATATAGTTAAGCAACTACCTTATCCAATACATTTAAAATTTCTTTAAGGTTGGACTTAACAAGAAAAGCCTTTGCTCCATTTTTTAAACACTCGTCTACATAAAAGTGGTGACCTAGAGATGAGCACATAATAACCTTAATTCCTGGATATAATCTTACTAAATGTTTTAGCGCTTGTATTCCGTCCATCTCATCCATAGTTACATCCATTATAACTATATCTGGTTTATATGAGTGAAATTTTAGTATTGCCTCTCGACCGTTTGAAGCTTCAGCTATGACATTATATTTTTTCGTATCGTTCAGTATATTTGCAATATACTTTCTCATAAAGGATGAATCATCAACTAAAAGTATGCTGTATATAGTAATCACCACTTTTTATTTACTAATTTTATTTTACTAGTTTTTTAGAAAAGAGTATTATTTTATTTAACGTTTTTCGCTTTTTAATATTAAAATCAATCCCTCTTCTCAACATTTCTTCTTTTAAGATTATTTTAAACTGCACGTCCACTTTGAGTTCAATGGCTTTTTTATACGGCTCAATTATTGTCTTATTAGATAAATAAGGATTTCATATTAAACTTCCTTTTGCTCAAGCATTTTTCTTCTTTTCTCAAGTTCTTTGTTTCTAATCAATTTGTTTAGGTCATTTTGCGCCCTAGTTTCTGCTTCAATGAATTTAACGCCATAAATAAGTTTATTACTATTAATGTGCTCCTCTTTTCGCATCAATAATCCTCTTATTTCAAATTCGTGATTATCAAATTCGAATTCCATTTTAATCTCAACAGCATCTTTAACAGGCAGATTATATATTGATTCTAAGTGTAATCCAGTAAAGCTAATGTCACTTATTATTCCTTCTCCCATACGGTTTTTAACTAAATCAATATCTTTGTCACCAATTTTTAGTATGTAAAATTTACATACTTCATTGCCTATTGGAAGACGTAGAAAATTTCTTCTCTCTTTATCTTTTAATTTTTCTTCTAAAGATACTATTTGTTCATTCAGTTCTTTAATATCCATTTCTTTTTGCTTTGAATATTTCCTATAAATTAATAACATTATTAAAAAAATTGAAAAAAATGATAATAATATTAAAAACATTATCAAGAATATACTATTCAATTTAAATCACCTGCTATATCATTAATTTGCTTAATTTATCTGGCTTTCCCATTAAAAACCCCTGTACATAATCAATATCTAATGAGTTTGCTGTAAATCAATGATATCTCGTGCACTTTCTGCAGGAATAGATACGTCTTATGTGTTAATGGATAGCTGGTTTACCCAGCAGCCACTAATTCAATCTATTGTGGAACAAGGTATGGATGTGATTCGCATGGTGAAAGCTACCAATCAACGTTATTTGATTGGTGAAAAACGTGTTAGTTTAAAAGAGCTTTATCTTCTAGCGACACCAACTTCAGGAAACAAAAGTATCTTGCGTTCCATTCATACAACGATGGCAAACGGAGTACCAGTAAAAGTTGTATTCGTTCGAAATCGTAATAAAAGAAGTGAATGGTTAGCTATCTTAAGTACAGACTGTACCTTAACAGAAACAGAAATTATTCGAATTTATGGAATGTGCTGGGACATTGAAGGCTTTTTCAAGGCGACAAAATCCCTATTGAAATTACAAAAGGAATTTCAAGGTAGATCCTATGATTTACTAATTAGCCACACGACTATTGTCTTTTCAAGATATATCCTTTTGTCTTGGCAAAATCGCTGTAGTACAGATGACCGCACACTTGGCGGAATGTTTTATGAACTTTGTGGCGAAGTAAATGAACTGGATTAGTCAGTTGCATTACAACAGCTAATCGAGCTTCTTGAAGATGCTTTGAATAAAACGAACAAGAAATTCAAAAAGTTAATCAAAAGTCAACTACAGTATTGGTTTGCGGGCTTACCTAGTTATATCAAGGTGTACCTGCCTAGTTTGAGCTGCGAAAATTGAGTCTCTAATACAAGGCAATTAGTCGTTATTTTTGAATTTTCAATTCTATCACATAATATATTTTTGAAGTTTGGCGAAACAAGAGTAGTTGGGTGGATGTTTAAAAACAAGTGAGTGTCTGAGGTAGTTTTATCTACGTAATCGTTAAAAGTCTGTATCGCCGTATTAATTGAGTATAAATCCAATTCAAATATCTTTTTTAAATTTATTGCTGTATTAAATAGTGATTCTGGATTTTTAGTACAGCTTGATCGTAATAAACCCTCATATCCTAAGATTTTAGAATCGTGAATATCGGTTATGAGTTGAAAAATGATGGTACAAACTATTATCCAACATATGTTGAAATTGATCCTTTTCATTAATATTCAATTATTCATACTCCCTACTATAAAACTTAATGTCACTTTTTATCGGAATTTGGAAAATGAATTCCAACATTAAATAATCATATCATATTGAATTTTTATTTTCAAATGTTTTTATAGGCCATTCGAACCATTAATACATCAAGTTAATAGATCTTTAATCATCCTTTAACAAATCGAATCAATGTTTGTTCCCTTAATTCCATTCCTTCCGTATACCAGTCTCGAATTGGGAGTGTTATTTCCGCTTCCTTCGAATTAAACTCCTCTCCAACCCAGCATGTATAAAATTCAAAAAACTCGCCCACGTCTAAATAGGAATCCATCATCTCGCATACTTGATGCAAACCAGTTTTGTTTTCTTCATAAAATTTTTCATCCTGATAAGGTGATAGTTCCATTCCCCAACTATTAAACGTTACTTCATATACATATGTCGTTGAAAACTGCGCTTCTTTTACTTCATCTAAACTTCCTTCATCAGAGAAACTCGGACCAACAAAAATTTTACCCTCCACAGGTTCTTCCTCATATCCCTTTTCTTCAATGGATACATTACTACCAATGTAACTTGTTAGACTCATCGTTTGTTCACCTCATAGCAAATCCTGATATTTTCGTTTACCATATAAAATCCGCATAATGATTACTTGTTTCAGCTGCTCATCTACAACATAAAAGATGATATAAGAACCAACAATAATTCTTCTATATCCTTTCAATTGTAGATATTCATCCACAAGTCGACTACCTGAATTCGGAAATTCCTTCAATTGCCTGATATTATTTTCTATCCGTTCTAATAAATCTGTTACAATGGTCCGGTTAAAAGCTCGCGGTCAATACTCAGGCTCAATTATATTAACAGTTCTCCATGTTGCTCATCTTCTAGTGAGATGTACTAAATTAATATACCCGATTAAAAAAATCTACACCAATCAGAACTAAACGAGCATTCCAATGGTCTCTTATGAAAATATCTTTATGCTTTCAATAAAGGATCGTACGTTCGTCATTTGTTTAAAAAATTATATATTCATGATAAAATAGAAATACAGCTGAAAGTTTTATGAGTAGGTGGTTGTCATATGTTCCTTTTCCTTTAATGAGGGAAAGGGTGATAATCATGGAGACATTCTTGGAGTTTTTAAAAGAAGTGTTGAAAGGGGATTGTGCGTGCAATTAGTGCATATCTTTTTCAATAAAACTTTTTAAACAAAGAGAAAACCGCCCGTCGCCGTAGGAAGCAGGGTGGTTCTCAAACAAAGAAATAATTTTTGACAACCACCACCTGTACGGCTGAGGCTGCGAAGAGTAGTGTTGACGCACTTCTCTTTTTTACTATCTATATTCATTTTACCTTAAATCATGCAAAAATCAATGTACTTATTGGCATTCCATTGTTAAATGATGCTATTTAACTCAACAAACAATTCATTTATTTAAATATATCTTAGGCTGACTAGTACATTTCTTGTTTCGGCTTTTTCGATAATGACTTTTCGGTATCAATTACCTCTATTATCTGAGATATAAAAGCTCTTTTATCTTTTCTTCTTTCCAAAAGGACATAGCCATTAAATTAAAAACAATAGTGACAGCAATTAATATAAGAAGCTTTATGGGCTCTTCCGCATAATAATCTGCCTCTTTTATGATAAAAAACATCCCCACACTAATAGCAATATTTGTATAAAACCATGCAAACAAATAGGTAATTAATAAAATAACTAATAGAAAAGCGATACCTGAATAATTAGACTTTCTATGTTCAAGAAAATCCTCCCATGTAAAAGTATGATTCACAGAAAGGACCAAAGCAATGACTAAAAGCACAGTGATCACTCGACCAATAATGAGTATTTTCCCAATAGGGACAGATGTTTTTCTACGTCCTTCTCTAACTCGTTTTTTTATTTTCTCAGGGTAGTACTTTTGTATGATTCGCGTTCTTGGAAAAATATTAGATTCTTTCACGTTTTTATGATATGAAGGTCTTATCCCAGCAGCATATTCCTCCTGGTATACGGCATAATAATGCCTTTCAAAATCTACTGCATAATAGGTTAGCGTAAAAGATATTGGGATGTATTTATGTCTTAAAACAATTACTCTTGAATCACGTGCGAGATTTCGGTGGCTCCTATACATGTGGTTATCGAATTTGGTAAAGAGAATAGAAAAATCTTTTGATAGCTCTTTTATTCTATTTTCATATTCCTCTATGTTTAACCATAGGTCAAAGAAGTAATAAAAATATTGGTGAACTTTTATTTCAAAGTATTTATTTGTAAAAGCATAGATGATACTTATTGCAAACAATGTAAAAAGGTTAAGAAAAGAATGTTTTTCAAGAGTTTCAAGACCAATAGAATTAAGTTCAGGCATGTTTTTCGTAAACATCATGAAAAAAGTTGCTATAAAAAATTGCCAATAAATAATCTTTAAAAATGTTTTAATCCAGTTATTAAAAAGAAGACTTGTTACACTGACACTCCGATCTCTAACCATAAATTTCTTATGCATTAAATATGAATATGTGAAGAATATAGCTATTATTGCAAGAATGCCTACTGGTATTCCAATAAAACGAAAATAAAACGAAAAATAACCATGATAATACGCTTCAAGAAAAGGAACCGTAACAAGGTACCAAGCTAGGACCGTTACAGATAGTTTTAGAGTGATTAAATAAAGCAAATAAATAACACTCTTTTTCTTCTTATAACTGGTCATATATGTAGAGAAAGGCAGAAAATATTCTATGATCTTGCTATTAAAAATAAAAAATGACAAAAAGAATGACATAAATGACTTCATATAATCGCTCCTGAAAAATTTTACGTTGTAATGTATTATAATTTTATAGTTTAGTCAATTTCACAATCCCGAATTGACACCATTAAGATACAACATCTAGTTGTCTTGGATCGTTCACAACTAGATGTTGAGTTGATATAGCTCATAAATGTAATTATGAAATTGACTCGGTTGTTTATACTTTATTGTTCCTCTGCCAATTGGAATACCTAAGCCAATAAATGCAATTGATAAAAATAACGTTCCAAAATCATCATTCCAGCCAAACTGTCCAACATTCTACTAATTAATAGATTAAAAAAACTTGAAATCCTTTGTTAATTTTTTTAAGATAATCTGTTCTATAATTTCTACAAGATTATCAAAGTTATTTTTATTGATAGTTTTTCCGAGTTTGATCAATATCTCTTTTTATCTCATCTACCAAACTCTGAGGTGATAATACTCTTACATGAAGGGAAAATTGCAATGCCCATTTTTTCATAGCTATTCTATTCACCATAACCCTAGCTGTTACTTCATCCTCTGTTTGATCGGAGAAAGTTATATTTTCTGTACCGAACCAATCGATAAACTTATTGAGGAAATATTTGTTAAATCTTAAACGTACGGAAACAGATTCGTCTGTAAACATATAAATATGCTCTGTCATATGTTTTGGCAGATTTAGCCCCTGTTCGAGCCCTTTTACTTCTTCCATCGGTTTACGTTTTCCCTTAAGCTTTTCAATGTTTGTAATCCGATCCAATCGATAGTGAGAGATGTTATCATACCGATCATTGTTACAAATTAAATAATAGCGCCCATTTGCCGCCACCAATTGATAAGGATTAATCAGATATTTTCTCGGAACACCATCTTGATCTGTTTGCGACTCTAAAACTAATCGTGCCCCCGGATCAATTCTTTTTGCGTTAATCGATGATTTTCATCTGTATGTTGTTGCAAAATTTTTAATAAATCTAAGATAAGTATTTTTTCTTGATTGTACACGCACACTACAGCCTCATATGTCATTAGATATTTTCGTTGCATGAAAAGATTTAAAAAAAGGCTTAGCAGGTTATTCCTCCCACGCGAACACTCTTTTCCGTTAGTTAGTCAGTGCCGCGCCCCGTCATAACCTCCTTAAGTAATAGCGCTTATATATAAAACGGGATAATTTATGGGTAATTATGACTTTCTGGGAATTTTCCCCCTACCTTTGAGGTCCGATACTTCATTGCACCCACCTCAAAGTTTATAATATCTTCCACTCTTCTCTTCCTCTTCAATAATGCTCATCAATTTTTCTTTGTATGCTGGTTTCAGGATATATTTAATGAAGTGTTCTAAGTCTACAACTTCTGCAGCTAACTCTCTCATCACCTTATTCGCGGCATCTCGATACTCACCAGATAATCCTGTATGTAACATGAATTCTCCCAAGTCGTTTTCATAGATATTAGAACTAAGTGTAATCTCCACTTTCTTTTTTCCATCCATTATGAACAATACTGGTTCAATACTCATATTTCCTGGATATATGATCACTTCAATATCTTCTACCTGTCCGAATTTACAGAAGTAGAAGTTTGACATCTCTATCATCTCCGTGTTGTTTACTTCACTTCTTGCCTGATACCTCTTTTCTTACTGAACCAATTTTATAGAATCATATTAAACCTGATTTTTTAAGTAATCATATATCTCTTCAGCCGGCCACATACATTCTTCTATGGTAAACTCTGTATTAAAGGACCGAGTAAATTCCTTAGCTATAATATCTGCAATTTCTTTCTTTGACATGTCATGCTCGATTTTTTCTGCTATTCTGCTAGATTCTCCATCATATTCATCATATGGTGCGTCAACGCCTGGACATAAAACATATGGATCAAAGCCGTCAATCGCCATTTTCACCTTTGCTTCTAAGGATACCTTTTCAACAAAAGGGCCACCATAAGGCATACGTGATGATGACAGGAATTCTTTGTATTCTTCACGATCCATTTCATCGATCATCTCTCCTGCTTTACGCTCTGCTTCCTCAACATCTTCTACCTCTACTACGATTTTTTTCTCCAATCTCATCCTTACTAATACTTCAACTTTTTTCATAGTCATTCCTCCCGCTATGTAAATGTCAAGCTTTTTCTTCATATCCTAAAGATAAAGCTAGAGTATTCTATGATCTCCTTTTGAATAAAAGGAGATTTTCTTATTTATCTTAACTTCTCTACACATTTGATTATATAATAAGTAATGGGTCATATTTGGCGCATAAGAATCTTATTCCTATATTTTTAAGTTAATTTTCTTACATAACTTTTCAATCAATCCGATCATAATTATATTTTCCTAGTTTTCCATCATTCAGGGCATCATCCAATGTATTTTCAACATCTGCAGATTTTAGATGTGGTTGAAGGGGCCATAATAACTTAACATAATTATCATGTACATCTAATACTCTTACATCAGCTCTTAGTTCTTCATTTATAAATTTATATATCCCTTTCTTATCCATACTATTAAAGTATATTTCAACCTCATGTAGTTTTTCTGCGTAATAATCTTCCTCATCTGCTTTGACTTTACAACTTCTTGTACACTCATCTTTCCCTCGTTTTTCACTGATATCTCTTATTTCTTCTTTTTTCTCTGCTAATGCTAGTCCATTCTTAAATCTACTTACGTTAGAGAATCTGTAACTCAGTAGTTGGTTGATAAATTCTATTAATTTGTTGTCTATTATTTCATCCCGGTCATTTATGTAAAAATCGACTAAATTGTTCTCTGCCAATGGATGATATGATTTTACAGCTGCTACATTAAATTCCGAAAATTCCGATACTCCTTTGTATATATTGGCTATTATCTCATTACCTTCATCATCTATGTATCCCCATAAACCATTCCGCAAAAATGGATGTAACTTTGAATTTGGTGAAATGATAACCTTGTCATAGTTCAACCCTGTGATAATTTCTCCCTGGGAATTTATCAATGCCTCTTTTTCATTCACTCTAAATTTAGTAATCTTACTATCTCCCTTAAATTCCGCTAATTCACATCCATGTTTCAAGATAAGTACCGGCATACTTGTTGCATCCATCAGACCATACCTTCCATCAAATTCCTGCGTTTTGGCAAGTCCAGACGCAGCAAATCCACTTGCATATTTGAATGTGTGGTCGACTGCTTTATTTCCATCTTCGTGTATGAATATATACTCTCCATTTCTCGATACTGCTGCAAATCCAAATCTAAAGGTAGATCCAGATTCATAGATTGGATGTATGACAAAGTTATCGTGCTTGTCAATATACCCTCCTAAGCCATTTTGACGTAGAACAAAAGCTAATCCATTCTCAGAAAATGGAAAGACTTTTTTATACTTTAAAGGGATGACCAATTTACCAGTCTCATCTATATAGCCATATTTACCATCCCTTCCCACTTGGCATAGACCATTACTTGGATAATATATTGTATCAACTTCTATTTCTGGTTCGATTACTATTTTTCCTGCTGTATTGATGATACATACTTTTCCATGTTTAGCTTTTAACATGTTGTCTTTATCCATAAGTTTACTCTCTCCTAGTCTATCGTAGATTCGTATGATCATGGTCCCTCTATAGCATTCAGTACAATGAAACACCCTGAATTCACAGATTCATGAAGAATTCAGGGCTTTTTATATATCCTTCTATTTTATGTATGATTCTAGTAATACTAGCAAGGAGAAATGATCCCCTTCAATTTCAATTAACGTTCTTCAGTTGTGAAAGCTTCTTTCAGCTCTTCTGCTAATGCTGTAGATTTTGGTGTTCCTGAATAATGGCTTATATTTACGATCCTGAACTCCTTATCCAAGCCACTTCTTCTCAAGAAATCATTAACAATATTTTGCGTTGGATTTTTCCCCATGACTATTAACGTGTGCGTTTTACCACCTAATAGGTCTAGCTCATTCTTTAGGATTTCACCGAATAATTTACAGAAGTTGTTATAGAACTCTTCTCCTTGAGTTTTGTCGTAATTTAATTTATCTATTGCTTTATTCATTGCTTTTTTAATATCAGGTCCATAACTCGTTGGGAATCCTTTTATAAAGTCTGTCATATAAGTTCCACTCACTGCCTGATTATAGAACTCTTTATCGTCTTCATTTTGCATCAGAGCATTTTTATATTTTATTGGACTTGGAATCGGTTGACGTCTTTCACCTGACTTAATACTGCGTACTTGAAACATTTCAAAGTGCTCTAATGTTTCAGTACCTTCGGCCGCTTTTAAGTCGATGCCCTTTGCTCCAGCATTCACACCTAACAAGACAAACCCTGATCTTAATGTGGCGCCTTCAGCTTGTAGCTTATCCCAATCTTGTAACACCTCTATATTTGCTGCGGCCTCCTCATGAGCTTTC
This sequence comes from Oceanobacillus alkalisoli, assembly GCF_022213125.1. Taxonomy (NCBI): domain Bacteria; kingdom Bacillati; phylum Bacillota; class Bacilli; order Caryophanales; family Bacillaceae; genus Oceanobacillus; species Oceanobacillus alkalisoli. The sequence goes on from NZ_JAKNRA010000008.1 coordinate 60,969, forward strand.
TTTTTCGTTTGGTCGATCCAATAGGCAAAGCTACTATAGTTAGCAAAGCTACCACCTTCTTCTGGCTCTAAGGATAATACCTTTTGAAAGGGAATTGCCTTGATTTCACTTTCTGTTAAGTATTTTCTTGCAATCGTTGCGAAGTTTAATCCAGTTTCTTTTAATGCTTGATATTGTTCTTTTGTAATTATGTTGTTCATATTATGATCCCCTTTTATATATATTTTTACTTTCATACATCATTTATTCTTAATCGTCTTAACTACCTTACATTATTCACTATACATAAAGTTATGTGTCAAATAACTCCCATAAGAGATATTATTCATATTTTTTCAAGATATCTTTAAGTCCTTGCTTCAATTTTCCTCTTAAACTAAGAGGTTCTACAATTTCTACTAAATGACCATATTGTAATGCCCAGTAATAAGTTGCATTTTCATTTGCTCTCACACGTATCATTATTTCATTTTCGTCCTTTTCACTGATTGTATAATCCGTTCCATACCAATCGATGAAAATACCGATATGTTCTTTCTTCATTTTTATTTTTATTGGCACACTTTCACCGCTAAACATATAGATATGTTCATTCATATATTTAGCTAAATCAAAGTTTTGCCTTTCTCCAATAATGTTTCTTAGTGGATTGATAGGCTTTACTAATATTTCTACTTCTGATATTCTATCTATTCGCCTGCTCTCTAATCGATCTCCTCTCCCCGCATAACAGATGACATAATATCTAGAATTAGAGTTGACGATATAATACGGATGAATGATTTCTGTGCGAACATTTTCTAATTCTGCATGTTCATTAAATCGGCATACCGTAATTTTAATCTGTTTCCTCTTTTCAATTGCTTCGTCGATCTCGTCTAATACAGGATACAGATTCTCGTTACTTGTTCTACTAAGGCTTTGTACATAATGTATATTGCGATTCTTATTTTTTAAACTTACAGGGGATAGAGATTTTAATTTTTCTATGATGGCTTTTGCTTCTTCTGCTCGTATGTATGGGGCAAATAATATACTATCGATGAGGATTCTTAATTCATCATCCTTGAATTTATTCTTCTTGTAAATTCCTCGCTCTCCCTCAATATATCCACAATATCTCAGGGAAGCAATACGTTTACCAAGGGTTTTTCTCGTTACTTCTATATTATAATTTCTTTCTAATAGATTTAATATATCTTGTTGATAGATCTTTTTGTCCTCATTAGCATATTCAGACAATATTTCCAATATATACAGTACTAACAAATCTTTATCATACATATTCTGTAATACTCCCTTCTACTTATAGTTTTGTGGACGACTTAATGAATTTCATAATACGTATTCAATGCATCACCATCACCATATGTAGTTGAGTTGGTTCGTTCCCAACTACATATGGTGATGGGAAAGCCGACTTTGGTAATTATGAAATTCATTCGACTATATAATCATAAGACATTTAAGAAGATATATCTAGGTTTTATTACCCGGTCGATTAGTAGTGAATACTTAAAATCCAGTGGCAATATAGATAGACATACTATTATAGTAGGATCCTTCCAGTTGGGTGTTGTTACTGTGAAGCTTCACAAGTTTATCTAATTTCAAAAACTTTTTTAATGAGGTCTTTATATTCTCTATATTCTTTTGTTCCTCTAACTTGATATAATGATTCTGCAATGGATTTGTAATACCAATGTTGTAATTCTCTCCCGGCATTAAATTTTTCCCAAAGTTTTTCTTTTTCAATTTCATAGTCTTTGGATATAGATCTCATATTTGACAATTTATCAGCAAGTGTAGCAATTTCAATGTCTTTTGATTTATTTGTCTTTAAGCGGTTTAGTGTATTTTGTTTTCTATCCATCCATTTTTTAGACTTATCTTCACTCTGACTTCGAACTAAATTTGCAATGTTTTCATTAAATACTTCTTTAAGTGTTTCATAAGATACATAGGCATCCTCTATCGTGTCATGTAGTATTGAAGCGGACACTACATCACTATCAACTCTACCATTTTCGTTCGTCAAATTTGCTGCAATTGTTCCTGCCTCAAGACAGTGCAATATATATGGGATGTCTGTTCCCTTTCTCGTTTGATTCACGTGACAAGCTGTAGCAAACTGAATTGCTCGATTGATCATATACCCATCTCCTTTTTAATTTGAAGTCAGTTTATTGAAATCTGACTACATATTATAGACTACCACATTCTATGGGTAACTTTATACACATAATATTTTTCTTTCTTGTTGTACAAGGAGAAATTGCTCATAAGTTACTTATAATTAATTAATCAATTCTATATTCTAATAGCAACATACAAGATAGCTCTATTTTAGTAGAATAAAAAACCTTCCCTCACTTGGTTTGTTAGACTATTTAATTGTTCCGTGCTGTTTGAGTTGACTCGACAATATATCCCTTGTCGTTTCTCACTTTAAATAGTTCTTGGTGGAATGAAATGGACTTTTCTACTTTCAGATATCTTCTTATCCTCCAGGAATCATATTGTAAATAATACATTTAGACTAATTATAATAGATGCACTTTCGCAATGTTAATTTGTCTAAATCTAACATGATTTCCTCCATCTATCTATCTTGTCAATTCCCCTACTGAAAATCTATTCTATCAAGTCAACCCATATTTTAGGCATTTAAACCCCAACAACAAAAGGGGTTCCACCCGTTTACTTACTTAAATAACCGTAGGAGAAACCCTGTAAACTTTATTCTATCAATACTTCAACTCTTCTTATTCATCTTACTGTACAACCATAATAAACCCCTGCTTTTTTCCGCCCCTCCAACCCGCATTCCACCGTTTGAGTTATAATAAAGTTTTGCTACGGAACCCCTATTTTCACACTTTCTCGGTTCAAAAATGACCGTTTTTCGGGCCTTTTTCGGCTGTTTTTCATAGTTTTTGGAGAGTTATAATATAGTTTTGGGAATGGATTGAAGAAAAGTAATGGACATAAGAGATGAAGAACAAAGAGGAATTATTGGATAAGTATTGATTTGTTATTGAATTAGTATTGAATCGGATATTGGACAAAGCTAGTAATATCAATGGTTAGGTACAGAACTGTATTGAAAAGTTATTGGAAAAAGACATGAAAAAACTCGGGCTCCTGGTGAGGAAAACCCGAATTTTTGATGAGTTTTAAATTGAAAAAGCAAATGTTTATTCTTACAGAATTGGTGGTGAAGTTAGCAAGAGTTTATTATGACTGCCAATTGTTTTTTTAATTAGACACTTACCTAGACATCAATGCTACGCACTCCACATGCGGCGTATTCGGAAACATATCAACCGGCTGCACTTCAATTGTACGATACCCACCATCTTCTAATATTCGAAGATCCCGCGCTAATGTCGAAGGATTACAAGATACATACACAATCCGCTTCGGTTCCATTTCGATCATCGCTTCAAGAAACTCCGGTGCACAGCCTTTTCGTGGCGGATCCACAACAATCACATCTGGATCTAAACCTTCACGTTTCCATTCCGGCATAACCTTCTCTGCTTGTCCAACGACAAATTCTACGTTATCCATGTCGTTTAGTTTTGCGTTTGCTTTTGCATCCTGAATTGCTTCCGGAACAACTTCCACTCCATATACTTTCTTTGCCTTTTGTGCTAAGAATAATGAAATCGTACCGATACCACAATATGCATCAATCACGACATCATTCTCATCGATCTTGGCATATTCCAAAGCTTTATCATAAAGTACTTTAGTTTGTACAGGATTCACTTGATAAAATGATTTTGCTGAAATGGCAAACGTCAGGTCGCCAATTTTATCATGGATATATTCTTCTCCCCATAACACTTTCGTTTTCTTACCAAGAATAAGGTTCGTGCGTTGCTCGTTAATATTTTGCACGATGGATTTGATATTGGGAAATTTCTCCGTCAGTTCCTGAATCAACATTTCTTTACCCGGAAGTTTATTTGATTTGGTGACTAAAACAAGCATTATTTCTTTTGTTGCATAACCGGTCCGGAGCATGATATGGCGCAAGACTCCGCGGTGGTTTTCCTCGTCATATGCTTCGATCCCAATCCGGTTTGCGATATTTTTCACTTCCGGAAGAATCTCATTAATTTCCTCGGCCTGGCTGCTGCACGTATCTAAATCTTCAACGATCCGATGACTTCGCTTTTGATAATAACCGGTAATAAGTTTTCCGTCTTTTTCTCCAACCGGAATTTGCACTTTGTTTCGGTAATGAAATGGGTTGTCCATCCCGATAATTGGATGAACCAGCACATGTTCCAGATGTCCAATCTTCTTCATGACATTCTGTACTTGATTCTGCTTCATTTGCAGTTGGAGGTTATAGCTCATATGTTGCAACTGGCAACCACCACAATGCACATGACAAGTAGGATCAACCCTTTCTTCACTTGTACTCTTCAGCTCAATCAATTTACCGAACCCGAAATTTTTATTCACTTTGATTACTTTCACGACTGCTTCTTCTCCAGGTAGACCATTCGGGACAAATAATGGATAGCCCCCTACCTTCCCAACACCATTTCCTTCATGTGTCAGGTCTTCAAAAGTTAATGTTACGTATTCATTTTTCTTTACAGGAGCTTGTGATTTTGCCATGTTAATCTTCCTTTAAACCTTCAATTTGTTGGTGGATAAATATTTCGGGGACGATGATTTCAATATGCTTGTTCAAATTGACAAATTCACCTGGCAGCAGACCGCCATATTCTCCGTCAATATTCAACTGCATTTTCTCTGATGGAGTGACTTTAATCCGTTTTGATTTCGCATAAATGATATTATCGTTATTCAAATGCGCGCCCCTGAGTGCAAGGCTTGCGATATGAATGAACTCCGCTAAATTCACTTTCTTTAAAATAAGCATATCGAAATAGCCATCATCAAGTTTCGCGTCTGGTGCAAGCTTTTCAAAGCCTCCAACCGAGTTCGAATTGGATATTAGAAATAACATAATATCTTCATCGAGAACATTACCATCATACTCGATTCTTGCCCTTGCCGGTTTCAAGGACGGGAGCATTTCAATTCCTTTAATATAATAAGCAAGCTGGCCGAGGACGGTTTTCAACTTGATTGGAACATCATAGGTGAGCTCGGTTAACCGGCCGCCACCTGCGATATTGATGAAATATTGGTCATTCACTTTACCGATATCAAGATCTATTGTCTCGTCAGCAACAATTATTTCAAGTGCTTTTTTAATATCCCGGGGGATATTCAACGCCCTTGCAAAGTCATTCGTCGTACCCGCTGGAATGATGCCGAGCTTTGGACGGTATGATTGTTCTGCAATCCCATTGATAACTTCATTAATCGTCCCGTCACCTCCTGCTGCAATAAGGAGATCATATTCTCGCTCGACCGCACGCCTCGCTTCTTCCATCGCATCGTTCTCGCCTGTCGTCGCATGGGCAGATGTTTCATAGCCCGCGATTTCCAATGTTTCTAGGATGAGTGGCAATTCTTTCTTAACTGCCTCCTTCCCTGAAGTTGGATTATATATCACACGCGCTCTTTTCATTCGTATTCCTCCCTGTTTAGCATAAGGGCCACTGTCATTGTAAACTCTATTCTCCATCATAATCCTTTTTACTGAAATTTAAAAGTAGGAGCTTATATCCAGTAAATTTAAGCCTTGCATTTTTATAAAAGCCAAGTTCTAAATCAGTTATTCCTTTTTTGTCTAATAGAATACTTCTATTAGACAGTTTTACGGAACTAGTTCATTTTTTGTCCGCTAGAGTGCTCCTATGGGACAAGTTCACACGATCAGCTAAATTGTTGTCCGATAGAACGCTTCTATGAGACAAGTTCACGGCATTAGCTAAATTGTTGTCCGATAGAGACTCTCTACTAGACAGGTTTCACAGTGTCGGCTATTCTTTTATCTAATAACCCACTTTCACCAAGTATAATAGCCAGAACAACATGTAATATTTTTTATACAGAGAAAAAGGGAACCCTGTTGTTACAAGGTTCCCCGTTTATGTTCATCTTAACGTTTCTCTAATTCTTCTTTCAATATCTTGTTCACCATCGGCGGGTTCGCTTGACCTTTCGTCGCTTTCATCGTCTGACCAACGAGGAATCCGAGTGCACGGTCTTTCCCGTTCTTGAAGTCGATGATGGACTGTTCATTCTCATCAAGCACTCCATTGATAATTTCTTGCAGCTTCACAGGGTCTGAGAGTTGGACGAGACCTTTGTCTTGAACAACCTTCTCTGGGTCACCGCCTTTTTCCACAATCTCTGCAAATACTTTCTTCGCGATTTTAGAGGAAATCGTTCCATCCTCAATCAGCTTGATTAATGTTGCAAGAGATGTCGGTGTGATGGCAAGATCATGAAGCTCCTTCAAATGCTTGTTCATATAAGCGGAGACTTCACCCATGAGCCAGTTGGAAGCTTGTTTGATGTCTGCGCCTTCTGCTATTGCTGCTTCAAAGAAATCAGCCATTTCCTTTGAGCTTGTAAGTACGCCAGCATCATACGCGGAAAGTTCAAGTTCTTTTACGTAACGTTCTCTCCGTGCATCTGGAAGCTCAGGGATTTCACGCTTGATTCGCTCCATCCATGCGTCATCAACATATAAACTGACAAGGTCCGGTTCTGGGAAGTAACGATAATCGTCTGCTGCTTCTTTCACACGCATCAGAATCGTTTCTTTTGTCTTTTCGTCATAACGGCGGGTTTCTTGTTCAATTACACCACCGGAAAGCAATACCTTCTCTTGGCGTTTCTCTTCAAATTCAAGTCCTTTTTGAACAAATGAAAAGGAGTTCAAGTTTTTCAGTTCAGCCTTTGTTCCGAACTTCTCTTGACCGATTGGGCGTAAGGAAATGTTTGCATCGCAACGTAAGGAACCTTCCTCCATCTTCACATCCGAAACACCTGTGTACTGGATGATATTCTTTAATTTCTCCAGGTAAGCATATGCTTCTTCCGGTGTACGCATATCAGGCTCAGAGACAATTTCAATTAACGGGGTACCTGCACGGTTGAAGTCGACATAAGAATAGCCGTCATCTCCGTGGGTTAATTTACCAGCATCCTCTTCCATATGGATACGGGTAATTCCAATGCGTTTCTTTTTCCCGTCGACTTCGATTTCAATCCAGCCATTCCGGCCAATTGGATTTTCGTCCTGAGTGATCTGATAAGCTTTCGGGTTATCTGGATAGAAATAGTTTTTACGGTCAAATGTCATGTTTGTTGTGATTTCACAATTCAGGGCCATTGCCGCCTTCATCGCGAAATTCACCGCTTCTTCATTCAGTACAGGAAGTGTTCCCGGATAAGCCAAGTCAATCGGGTTTACGTTCGCGTTTGGCTGATTTCCGAAAGCATTGACACTTGGGCTGAAGATTTTAGATTTTGTTTTTAATTCAACGTGTACTTCTAAACCAATAATCGTTTCAAAATTCATTTAGCCGCACCTCCAATGTCGGGGCGTTGTTTATGAAAGTCTGTCGCTTGCTCGAATGCATGAGCAGCTCGGTAAACATTCGCTTCATCAAAATGTTTACCGATGATTTGCAGTCCAATCGGCAATCCTTCACTTGAGAATCCGCACGGAACAGAAATTGCCGGAACACCTGCAAGGTTTACAGGGATGGTTAAAATATCATTTGCATAAATTGTCAGCGGATCATTTATTTCTTCGCCCAATTTGAAGGCAGTTGTTGGTGCAGTCGGTCCGAGGATTACATCATATTCTTCAAAAATTTTATCGAAATCATTTTTGATTAACGTACGCACCTTTTGTGCTTTCTTATAGTAAGCATCGTAATAGCCGGAGCTAAGTGCAAACGTACCGAGCATAATTCGGCGTTTTACTTCTTCACCAAAACCTTCACTTCTAGAACGCTTGTACATATCAATCATGTCTTCTACATTTTCTGCACGCACACCATATCGGACACCGTCAAAGCGAGCAAGACTTGCGGACGCTTCTGCTGATGCGAGTATATAGTAAGTGGATAATGCGTATTTCGAATGTGGTAAGGATACCTCTTCACAAGTCGCTCCGAGGGATTCGTACTTTTCAACGGCTGCTTTAACAGCATCATTAACTTCCTGCGTGACACCCTCACCAAGATATTCTTTTGGCACAGCGATTTTAAGACCCTTAACATCGTTCGTTAAAGCATCCGTAAATTCAGGTACTTCAAGATTTGCACTTGTCGAGTCTTTCTCATCATGTCCGGCAATTACTTCCAGTACCCGGGCATTGTCCTCAACTGTACGAGTAATCGGGCCAATTTGATCCAAGGAAGAAGCAAAAGCAACCAAACCAAAACGAGAAACACGGCCATACGTCGGTTTCATTCCTACAACGCCACAAAATGCTGCAGGTTGGCGAATGGATCCACCCGTATCAGATCCTAAAGCAAACATGACTTCACCTGCCGCTACCGCAGCTGCTGAGCCACCACTGGATCCTCCAGGAACGCGGTCTGTATCCCATGGATTTTTCGTCTTTTTGTATGCGGAGTACTCTGTGCCAGAGCCCATCGCGAACTCATCCATGTTTAATTTACCGATCGTAATTGTTTTTTGTTCTTTTAACTTTTCAACAACTTCCGCATCATAGAGCGGGTCATTGAAGTTATCTAATATCTTGCTTCCACTTGTTGTGCGTAAACCTTTTGTAACAATATTATCTTTTAGTCCGATTGGAAGACCGAAAAGGCTCTTCTCCTTCGAACTCTCGTCCAATTCTTTTGCCTGTTTCATGGCATTCTCTTCATCCAGCGTAATAAAGGCCTGGATTTCATCATCTACTTCCTTGATCCGATCAAAGGAAGCTTTCACTAAATCTTGGACCGAAATCTCTTTATTATGTAGCTTCTCTTCAAGTTCCTTAATCGAGTGGTCAAATAATGACATGGGATTTCCTCCTTAATTTAAACGATTACTCAGAAAGAATAGATGGTACGCGGAATTGACCGTCTTTATGATCAGGAGCATTCTTCAGCGCTTCCTCTTGGGTAATCCAATCCGTTCTTGGTTCATCTTTCCTCATCACGTTTTCTAAATGAATCACATGGGTTGTTGGCTCAACATTTGTCGTATCTAGTTCTGTGAGCTGCTCGGCATGTTTAATGATCGACTGTAACTCCTCCGCAAGCTTTTCTGCTTCCTCATCTGTAATATGAAGCCTTGCCAAATCAGCAACATGCATGACGCGTTCTTTTGAAATATTGTCTGCCATCACTTGAACCTCCATTATCAAATTAACTCATTTATTACATTTTATTATTATATCACTAATGATGATAGCAGAGAAGTCTAACCACACGCAAGTTATCATAGAAATGTGGAGTCCCTGCGTACTAGAACTAACCAATCACTCGTTCGGTTGTTTTAGACAAAAAAATCCTGAAATGAATAATCTCATTTCAGGTAGACTGTTTTTCATTATTAGGGATAATAAAAAATGATGAAAGTACTAGTATTAATATTCGCCTATATTATTGAAGATTGGTGGATGTCGCTCCCCCCATGTTAAATCATCCGCATCTGTATTTACTGCAAGGAAGACACCAGAAACGAGAACAGCAGCTAAAGCAAGGCTTGAGAATAGCTTCTTCATTGTACATCCCTCCTTTAAATGTTGGATAACTCTTTATATGAAGCATTAGCGAGTTTATAATATTTCGTCGCATCCTTATATTTATGGATGCTTTCGTAATGCTTGGCAAGCATTGTTGCAAAGATAATCGTATTAGCATAATCCTTCCGCTTTTTCAGAAAGGGGATGAATTTATCTTTGACTAGATTCACAAATTTCGTTGCCTCATCATTAATCGAGTAATGGTATGTGCGAATCACATAATGATAAAATTCATATGCTCTGTTTTTCGGATGCTTTTTCAATAATTCCAGAGCTTCGCCAATCATTTCATTCGCTTTCCCGAGTTCTTCCATTTCATAATAAACCTTAATCAGTTCTGTCATAGCAGCGACTTTATCTTGAACATTGATTACGTTATCGTCTACTATTTCTAAATAATATTTGATTGCTTCCTTATTCTTACCTTGGGTTGCATATAAATAGCCAAGATTTTGATTTGTAAGTTGAATGAGTTCCTGATTACTGTTTAGACCGGCAAGATGTTTAGCCAGATTATAATTTTCAATCGCTTTATCATACATTTTGATGCGGCGATAGGATATTCCTAACACAATATGACTTTGAGCACACCGCATGAAATGATACTTTTTCATGAATGTGTCAAGTGCCTTGTTTGCATATTCAATCGCTTCTAATGTATGCCTTAACTTGCTGTATGTAATGGAAATCGTATAATGCAAATCCGCAATTTCATCATCTGTCACTTCGAGTTTCCGCGTTAATTCCTCGGCTTTTAAATATTTATCAAGCGCAATACCTGTTTCACCAGTTTGCGAATTATAATTCCCGCGAAATTTAAACCAATAATACAGCTCTCTAGTTTCGAACGAAGTAGACATCTTATTTAGTTTATTAATCTGATCAAGCGCTGACTTGTTCTTTCCTAAGAGGAGATGATAACGAATCTTATGGATTTCAAATAATACCATATTATCTGATAAATTTGTATCCATTAGTTCCTGCAGTTCTCCGTATGCTTCCGTAATTTCATCTTGTTGTTGGTTAAAGAATAGCATGCTAAACCATTTTTCACATTTTTCCTCGATAACATCATCCATTGTTTGACCGAGTTTTATTCCAAGTCGGTTGCATAGGAGCTGAATAATATGCGGGCTTGCTTCTGTCTTTAAATTCTCGATTTTTGACAGGTATGATACGGAAACAATTCCTTCTGCAAGCTCACCCAAGGTCATTTTTTGTTTTGTACGTTGCATTTTAATGAATGAGCCGATATCTATCATAAGTTCCCCCTGCACCTCTGCTAAAATACTATCTCTTCTCATCTTTGATATATTTATAGTATAGCATAATTTCAAAAAATTCATATTGGGAAAATTACTGTCTCTAAGTAGTGATTATCGAGGGTGGAATTTTCCTATTTTCCTCCAAAAAGAAAAAACGCCATTAAAATTACTTTTCAAGCAATTAAAATGGCATTTTTCATAGATTTATAGCATTTCTGACGTTGTCTTCCCTTGCATGTGCTGAATGAGGTAATCTGGACCGCCTGCTTTGGAATCGGTTCCGGACATATTGAATCCTCCGAATGGCTGGTAACCGACAATTGCTGCGGTACAGCCACGGTTGAAGTAGAGGTTTCCAACATGGAAATCTTCACGGGCTTGCTCCAGGTGTTCCCGATTATTTGTTATGACCGCTCCAGTTAATCCGTATTCCGTATTGTTCGCAATCTCAATTGCCTCATCAAAATCTTTCGCTTTCGTTAATGCAACAACAGGGCCGAAGATTTCTTCTTGCATGATGCGCGCTTTCGGACCAACATCGGCAAATACAGTCGGTTTAATAAACCAGCCCTTACTATCGTCCCCTTCTCCGCCAGCAACAAGTTTTCCTTCTTCTTTCCCAATTTCGATATATCCCATAATCTTATCATAAGCTGCCTGATCAATAACCGGTCCCATAAAATGACGATTGTCTGATGGGTCCCCATGCGTCAGCTCATTCGTGAGCTCAATCACCCGATCCTTCACTTGTTCATATACATCTTCATGAATGACAGCACGTGAGCATGCAGAACATTTTTGACCGGAGAAGCCAAAGGCAGATTGAACGATTGATTCTGCAGCAAGTTCTAAATCTGCTTCATTATCTACTACAATCGTATCTTTTCCACCCATTTCGATAATCGTACGCTTGAGCCAGATTTGCCCCTTTTGGACAACAGCTGCACGTTCAAAGATACGTGTACCAACTTCACGGGAACCAGTAAAGCTAACAAAACGGGTACGTGGATGTTCTACAAGATGGTCGCCCACTTCGCTTCCCGGTCCAGGAATATAGTTGACAACACCCTTAGGCATACCTGCTTCTTCTAAAACTTCCATCAGTTTATAAGCGATAATCGGTGTTGCACTTGCTGGTTTAAGTAAAACAGTATTTCCAGTTACCATAGCTGCTGTTGTCGTTCCTGCCATAATGGCGAATAAGAAATTCCAAGGCGAAATGACAAGACCTACTCCCAGAGGTATATAGTGGAACTGATTATGCTCGATTGGACGGCTGTTTACTTTTGCACCATTTTTTATTTTAAGCATTTGACGGCCATAATACTCAAGGAAATCAATCGCTTCTGCTGTATCCGCATCCGCTTCTTTCCACGGTTTTCCGCCCTCTTTAACGAGGTGGGCAGTGAATTCAAACTTACGGCGTCGTATAATTGCTGCTGCACGGAATAGAATGCCAGCGCGGAAGTTCGGATCCGACTTTCTCCACGTTTTAAACGTTTCATCAGCAACTTCCATCGCTTGATCCGCGAGTTTTTTATTCGATTTCGAAACAAAGCCTAACACTTCATCTTTATTTGCAGGGTTTACGACTTTAATTTTATCTTCTGTTATGATGCGTTCTCCACCAATAATAAGTGGGTATTCTTTACCGAAATCTGCTTCGATTTGCTTCAAAGCAGCTTCCATCTTCTCGCGGTTTTCCTCTAAAGTAAAATCTGTGAAAGGTTCGTGTTTGTATGGTACTACCATGTAAAAAACCTCCTCCGTGATTTTGTTACAATACAATATTGCATTCTACTTTACTCCCAACTATTATTGTAACGAAATTCATGAAAGCGTTCAAATAAAAACGCTTTCATTTAACTGCAATAGACTCGATCCTAGGACATAACTTCATGGTATGATTATAAATCCGAACAAATGAAGAAAGAGTATCAACCACCGCTCCGGGAATATACTTCGCGCATCCTTTGGCGGCTGGTGAGCCTCCTTGGGATTCCGCCCTCCGGGGTCTCACCGATGCCTTTCCTCCTGCTGGAGTCTTCGTATATTCCCGGAGCTAGTAAGCAGTTCTGTTCGGATTTAACTCATATTAGAATAGATATGTCTCAGCTTCAAGTCTAGTTATGTTAATGATAGATATGAATCGTCGGTTGCTCTTCTTTAGCGTTACGGTAAATAAGACTTTCCACATTGTTGCTCGAAGTGACATTGATCTCCAAATCGTAATAATTCGGGAAGATGTCTTGGACGCGGTCATAGGCATATTGGGTGAAACCAATTACTTCTGCTTTTCCGTAAAACTCGATTGGAACTTCAATCGTTAACCTTTGGAGTTCTCCATCAACATAAAAACCACTGCCAATTGCTCCGACATAATTTGGAAAGAACTCAGCTATTTTATTTCCAAAGTTATTGAAATTCTCATAGTCTGTTATATATTCACTACGCGCTTTATTAGATGGAAATAAAATATATTCTTCATCGATATCTTCCCAATTACCAATCGTGTTATCACCACTTGGTACAAGCGTTTTTGTTACATAGTTTCCAGGTACAGGAGAGTTTTGCGCTTCTTCCCGGTAAAGTGAGATTAGAATTGGCACATCAGGAACATCTTCCGATTCCCGCAGTCGTTCAACAACTGTTTCTGCAATTTCATAACCTTTTGCAAGCATCTCATTCATCGAAACATCATAATAAAAATAATCTCCGCCTTGTTCAAGTTGATAACGATAGACGGATTTCAGGGCGATTCCGATCGAAATCCCTGCCACTTGCACGGTGTTATCGTCCTCTTCACCACTTCGCAATAAATAATTTTGTTCTAAAATATGTGAGAAAATACGTGGGTTATTTTCATTCGTTTCCTTATCCCAGTCCGTCAAATTTTCCGGCCGATCCGGGTTAAGCTCATCTATCCAACTAATAACGGTCGACTCATCCAAATACCGTCCTTCTTGAAAATAATAATCTTCCGGATCAAACACATCGACGGAGTGGCGTCTCAACCCCTCCTCCATCTCATCGATATCAACGCGGTTTGCCACTTGATTCGTAATGATACCACGTGCTTCACTCGTCCGATAAGGGAGGATCATGCGATAAGCCTCTTCCCCTAAGCGGCTTCCTGGAACGATGGACGTTTCAACCTCTGTGTCTTCCTCATTCTGCAATACTTCATCTTCATCATCCAGTGACGGTGCACAGCTTGTAAGCACAAGGAGGGCACATAATAATAGAACCGTTAGCTTTTTCATTATTCTTCACTCCTTGCCTAATCATCTAACGCTTCCAGTAGCTGTTCTTCGTTCCAGATTGGTATTCCGAGCTCTTGTGCCCGGTCATATTTCGAACCTGCCGCTTCACCTGCTACGACAAGACCTGTTTTCTTGCTCACACTGCCGGTTACTTTTCCGCCAAGTGCTTCTATTTTTGCTTTCGCATCATTTCTGCTTAATTGTTCCAGTTTTCCAGTAAGGACGACTGTAATATCCATGAATGGACTAGTCATTGCCTCACTTACCTTTTTTGGTCCAGTGTACTCCATATTCACACCGAGTTCCTGTAATTCCTGGAGCATTTCGTTCACTTTATCCTCAGAAAAATATTGTTCGATGGAATCAGCCATTTTTTCTCCAATTTCATCAACCGCAACAAGTTCTTCGTACGTTGCTTGTTGCAATCGTTCCATCGTTTCAAACTCTTGGGATAGAATCTGCGCAGCCTTTTCACCGATAAAACGGATGCCGAGACCAAATAGTAATTTCTCCAACGAATTCTCTTTAGATGCCTCAATTGCATGCAGTAAGTTCGATACTGATTTTTCTCCCATACGTTCGAGTTCTAGCAGTTCTTCCCTCTCTAAACGGTAAAGATCTGGAATGGTGTGTACTAACCCTTCATTAAACAGCTGCATGACAAGCTTCTCTCCAAGCCCGTCAATATTCATCGCATTACGTGAGACGAAATGAATCATTCCTTCTATCAATTGCGCCGGACAGTTGGGATTAATACAGCGAAGGGCTACTTCTTCTTCCAAGCGAACGAGCTCTGTATCACATGCAGGACAGTGAGACGGCATCGTAAATTCTACTTCCTCGCCTGTCCGCTCTTCCTTTACTGATCGAACGACTTTCGGAATGATATCTCCCGCTTTTTTAACAACGACAGTATCTCCTATCCGAATATCTTGTTCGCGAATAAGATCCTCATTATGTAAGGATGCGCGACCTACCGTCGAACCGGCAATTCGAACGGCTTCCAAGATTCCTGTCGGGGTAACAACTCCTGTTCGTCCAACACTTAATTCAATATCAAGCAGCTTCGTCATGACTTCTTCTGCTGGGAACTTATAGGCAATCGACCATCTTGGACTCTTTGCTGTGTAGCCAAGCTCTTCTTGTTGATTTAAATCATCAACTTTTATGACGATCCCGTCAATTTCATATGGCAGATCCGGACGTTTTTCCGTCCAGTAATGAACAAATTCCATTACTTCTTCAATTGTTTCGTATTTCCTCCATTCCGGATTCGTTTTGAAACCGAGTTCCTTTAGACGATTCAATCTCGCGCTGTGGGTTGGAAGCGTATTATCTTCCCAAACACCGACAGCATATAGAAAAACATCTAAATTCCTGCTCGCAGCGATTTTCGGATCCAATTGGCGTAAAGAACCTGCTGCTGCGTTACGCGGATTCGCAAATAACTCCTGCTCCTTGTCTTCCCTTGCTTTGTTCAATCTTTCAAATGAAGGTTTTGGCATAAAGACTTCCCCGCGTACTTCAAGTGTTTCCTTTTCTTTAATCGTAAGTGGAATACTTCTTACGGTACGCAGGTTAACCGTAATATCTTCGCCGACCGTCCCGTCTCCACGGGTTGCACCACGGACAAATTTACCGTCCTCATACGTTAAGGAAACAGCCAGTCCATCAATTTTCAGTTCACAAATATAAGAGAAGTTTTCGCCAAGGGCATTCGTTACCCGTCTTGCAAAATCCCTGAGTTCTTCTTCATTGAAAGCATTGGAAAGACTTAGCATTGGCACTTGATGGCGGACCTTTTCAAAGCCTTCGATTGGTGCGCCCCCGATCCGCTGTGTAGGCGAGTCAGGTGTGATGAATTCAGGGAACTTCCCTTCTAATTCTTCGAGCTCTCTTAACTTCGCGTCGTACTCTGCATCAGGCACTGTTGGCTTGTCGAGTACGTAATATTCATAACCATATTGATTTAGCACTTCTTTTAATGCATCAATCTGTTCTTTTGCTAGTTGTTTATCCACTAGTAAAAGCACCTCTATTCTTTCGTTATCGGAGCAAATTGGGCAAGCAGGCGTTTAATGCCTGTCGGTGCCGGGAAAGCGACATCTAGCTCCACCTTATCCCCTTCCCCCTGAACACGGACAACCGTACCCGTGCCCCATTTCTTATGATTCGCTTTATCCCCTGCTTTCCATTCTTCATCTGCTGCAGTGGATGTTTGAACCATGCGCCGTGCTTTTCGTTTCAGTGGCGATGTTTCTTCTGTCCGCCTATCAAAGGAGCTTCCGAACATGCTTTTCTTCGCCTGTTCCATCCCTTCAAGCAGTTCTTCCGGGATTTCTTGGATAAAGCGGCTGATCGGATTCATATTCGTCCGACCGTACAATGTGCGCATTTTGGCGCTCGTTAAATAGAGCACTTTTTCCGCACGAGTAATTCCCACATACGCAAGCCTGCGCTCTTCTTCCATCTCTTCTTCATCAAACATGGAGCGGCTGTGCGGGAAGACATTCTCTTCCATACCAATTAAAAATACAACGGGGAATTCAAGTCCTTTTGCCGCATGGAGCGTCATTAGTGTAACTTTCTGTTCAGTCTCCTCTTCCTCATCTATCCGGTCGATATCTGCAATTAATGCGAGATCCGTGAGAAAAGCAACAAGGGTTTTATCTTCTTCTGCACTCTTTTCAAACTCTTGTGTTACCGTCTTGAATTCCTCCAAGTTCTCAAGTCTGCTTTGGGCTTCAAGCGATTGTTCCCTTTTCAGCATTTCCTCATAACCGGTACGTTCCAATACTTGCTCCACCATATCTGTTGCAGTTAAGAAATCCTGTTGCTGGGCAAAGCTTTGTATTAACTCGCCGAACTCTGCTAAGGATTGGGCGGCTCTTTTTGATACACCGGTAAAGTCTACGTCTTTTACCGCTTCAAAAAAGGAAATATCATGAATCGCCGCATATGCTCTCAGCCTCTCGACCGTAGTTGCACCAATTCCACGCTTTGGTTCATTCACAATTCGCTCAAAACTTATATCATCATCAAGATTCGTTATAAGACGTAAGTAAGCAAGCATATCTTTAATCTCTTTCCGGTCATAGAATCTTGTCCCACCAACCATCTGGTAAGATATGTTCGACTTCATAAGTGTATCCTCTACTGCCCGTGATTGGGCGTTCGTCCGGTAAAGGATCGCAATCTCATCCGGTCCGTATCCGTCTTTTATCAATCCACGAATCTCATCCGTTATAAATAATGCTTCATCTTGTTCTGTTGTTCCCTCGTAATAGGTGATTTTGCTGCCATCATCATTTTCCGTCCAGAGGTTTTTCGGTTTTCTGCCGGAGTTATTTTCAATCACATTATTGGCAGCCTGCAAGATGAATTTCGTCGAGCGATAATTCTGCTCAAGAAGAATCGTTCTTGCGCTCGGATAATCCTCTTCGAAAGTTAATATATTCCCAATATCCGCCCCGCGCCAACGATAGATCGATTGATCGGAATCCCCGACAACACAGAGATTCTGATAACGGTTCGCAAGCTGTTTCACGAGGAAGTATTGGGCATGGTTCGTATCCTGATACTCATCGACATGAATATACTGGAATCTGCGCTGATAATATTCAAGAACTTCCGGTACTCGTTTAAACAGAATAATCGTTTGCATGATCAAATCATCGAAATCAAGGGACTGGTTTTTTCGTAGCATCGTCTGGTAGCCGGAATAAACTCTTGCCACTTGCCGTTCAAAAAAGTTCCCGGCCTTCTGTTCAAATTCTGCATCTGTTATGAGTTCGTTTTTCGCCGAGCTGATTTGACCGAGCATGGCCCGCGGGTCATACTGTTTCGGGTCAAGGTCAATATTTTTAAGTACTTGCTTTACAACCGAGAGCTGATCGGCACTGTCTAAGATTGTGAAATTCCGGTTGTAGCCAATCCGGTCAATATCCCTTCTTAAAATCCGCACACACATCGAGTGGAAGGTTGATACCCACATAAACTCTGCCTCTGGTCCAACGAGACGCATGACACGCTCACGCATTTCTCTTGCAGCTTTATTCGTAAACGTAATCGCAAGCACATTTCGTGGGGCGACTCCTTTTTCTTCTAATAGATAAGCAATCCGGTGAGTAAGCACACGGGTCTTCCCACTTCCCGCTCCAGCCATAATGAGCAGAGGGCCGTCCGTATGCTTCACTGCTTCCTGTTGTTCCTTATTAAGTCCTGTCAATAATTCATTCGTTGTCCGGCTCATTTTACCACCGCCTTATTTATTCTTCACTGCATCCACAGTCTGTAATGCTTCGTTTATATTCGTATAAATGCTGTTGCCGACAATTACAACATCTGCATGTTGTTTCATCTCCGCCGCTTGCTCTTTGGTTTCAATTCCTCCACCATAAAAAAGCAGCGTATCATCCAGTATAGCACTTACTTTTTCAACAAGCTCCGTTTCTCCATATTTCCCGCTGTACTCGACATAAAATATCGGGAAATGGAATACATGCTCCGCCATATAAGCGTATGCTTGCACGTCCTCTGTATCAGGCATAAAACAATTCGTGTATGTAAATGCTTTGGCTTCTTCATTTAAAATACAGTAGCCTTCAAAGAATACCTCACTGAATTGCATCAGATCACTATATTCCTTTATCGCTTGATGCTGTACATCCATCATATATTTCTTTTCCTTGGAATTCAGGACCATTGGAATGAAATAATAATCAAATCCGGGAGTTAGTGCTTCTTCTTCCGAAACTTCAAGAATACAAGGTATCTGGTGATTTATTTTTATTCGTTCTAATAAATCGAGCACCCCGTCCAATGTAATGTTATCCGTCCCACCAATAATAACAGCATCTGTTCCAGATTCACAAACCGCATCCAAATCTTCATCAGATATTTGCTTCGCAGGATCTAATTTAAAGATATGCTTCCATTGTTTTAACACATTAGATTGATTCGTCAACCGCTCCATCCTCCATTATGTTCTTCCATTGATTTATTATAACAAAAAACAAGCTGGGAATTGAGGATTTTATTGTGGATTTTGAAAGGATTAATTATAGAGGTAATAAAGACAGCAGAAGATGCTTCTCCCCTGCTGTCTTTTTTATTAGCTTTCCTGTTCTTTCAGGCGATCGACGACTAGTTTATAGCCATCGCTGCCAAAGTTTATGCATCGGCGTACTCTTGATATGGTTGCGGTCGAAGCGTTTGTGTCCGTTTCAATCGAGCTATACGTGGAACCTTCCAAGAGCATTTTTGCTACTTGCAATCGTTGGGCGAAAGACTGAATTTCCGACATTGTAGCTAAATCATCGAAGAACTGATAACATTCTTCACGATTCTTTAATGATAACATGGCATCAAATAATTGATCCAATTGTTCTCCTCTTAATTTATCAATTTGCAATGAAAACCCTCCTGATTCTCGTTAGGGCAGACTTGCTCCAATCTATGCTTAATTGGATATCGTTACGGTTTGTTCCATACTCGGATCATTCGGCACGACATTAATCCATGTCTTGCCCGGCATGAAACCAGCCGGCTGCCCGTCTTTCATTGGAACAAGTCTACCATCATCGTTCTGCCACTCTACTTCTTGAACTCTACCATTTTGGATGAGATAGGCATCTCCTCCAGATTCAAAGTCAATATTCCTTCTACCTGCATCATCAACCACTTCATGGAACGTTTCAATAATGAACACGTTCGCGACTTCAACAGATGCTCCCGTGTTCAAGTCCACTGTTTCCTCTTCATTACTGTATCTTTTATATGTTCCCTTGCTCTCATCAAATACATATTGCACCGTTTCAAGTGGATTTTCACTATAAACAATTTCCACTTGTTCAGCTGCTTCCCCTTCGATTGCCGCAGTTTCTTCATCACTTAAAAATGGTAATGGTTCGTATTCAACTGTCATTTCATAGCCCTTACCTTCAGCCGTCTCGTTGATGGCATCCGTTAATAAATAAGAGTTATGGGGTGCTTTTCGGGAATCGTCCCGTGTAAATAACTGGCCATCATTATCATAAGTCGAACCATTTAAGAAAGGGATTCCCTGATCAATAATCATTTGATCGATAAAATCTGCTGCCCCGTGGTATACGTAAAGGGATCCGTAGCGGTTTGCCAAGTCAAAATAATATTCCCGTGCACTGCGCACCGGCCCGATTGTTTCCGGTATTTCACTTTGGAAAAGCGCAAGTAATCTTGTAATCTTTGCTTCAGCCAAAATTTCAAATACGATATCCGCCTCGGCTAGTCCCGATTGCGGCCGTGCTTGTCTATGGTTGTTCACCATCACACCGATTATGCGGTTATCAACTGGGGCATCTATATAAAGCCCGGTTAGAGGATATTGATTCTCCCCATTTCCTTGTTCAATGCTGCCCTTTTCGCCTCTGTCTGTCCCTTTTTCATCATGGTTCGAAGCACTTCCATCGTCCTTTGAGCAGGCGACTAATAGAATTCCAATGATTACGGTAATAAATATTAATTTTCTCATCATCCCACAACTTTCTATTCGCGTATTTTGGTAAATTCAACCTCATTATACGCGTTAGGGAATATGCTCGCCACCTCTTCTTGTAATCATCTATACTTTATCATACTTTATCACTTTAACACTGTAAAGCTTAACGTTTTCCCTTTGATAAGGGTATGAAGGTTTAAAGCCTTGGCAAGTTGTTCTACCGTTTGAAGAGTGATTAACTACTGAATGATGGGTGAACGTATTATTCGGGAATAAAAGATCTATTAACTGCTGATTGGACGAATAGCCGGGTGGTTCGGGTGTTTAGAAGAGCTATAAACGACCAAGTGAACCTAGTAGCGAGGTCGTTCGAGTGTTTAGAAAGGGTATAAGCGGCCGAGTGGATCAAATAGCGGGGTGACTCAGGCGTTTACAGAAGCTATTAACTACCGAATGAATCGAATAGCGAGGCGGTCAAACCTTTACATGAGTTATAACCGACCGAATGACAGAGTAGCGAAATTGTTTGGGTACTTAGGGGATTTATAAACGAATAAATAATATAGGAGCGCGATCATCATAAAAAAACTGGAACAGGGGGAGCATATCACAGATCCCTTGTCCCAGTTCGTTTATAGTTTACCAATGTCCTTACGATAGAAGAAGTCCTTTGAATCTTTGAGTGCACCCATTGATTCATAGACGAGGTCTGCCGCACCGTCTCGCGTATCCGCAACAGCTCCAACGAGAAGCACACGCCCACCATCTGAAACAAGCTGACCATTTTCCAGCGTCGTGCCGGCATGGACGGTAAATGGATTTTTTCCATCTGGCAAGGCTGGTAAAGTAATGCCTTTCGTATAGGCACCCGGGTAGCCTTCAGAGGCTACGACAACACCGAGGCAAGCTTTTTCTTCCCACACAAGCTCAGGATCCACACCATCAATCACATCCATGAATACTTGGTATAAATCATTTTTCAATAACGGCAGAACGACCTGTGTTTCCGGGTCACCGAATCTCGTATTGAATTCAATAACTCTCGGTCCCTCCTGCGTCATAATGAGACCTGCGTATAGAATCCCCGTAAAAGGACGATCCTCTGCAATCATCCCTTTTGCCGTCCGGAGTAAAATATGCTCCATCGCAAAGTCTAGATCTTTCTCTGTCACATCGTCAGCCGGAGCAAACGCCCCCATGCCTCCTGTATTCGGTCCGGCATCTCCGTCAAACGCACGCTTATGGTCGCGCGCTGTCACCATCGGGAACACCTTATCTTCTTTTACGAAAGCCATGAGAGAAAACTCTTTCCCATCAAGGAACTCTTCAATAACGACAGTCGCACCAGCTTCTGCAAAGGCTTTTGATACTAGCATTTCATCAACCGCCTGAACCGCCTCTGCTTCCGTCAGCGCAACAATAACGCCTTTTCCAGCAGCAAGACCATCTGCTTTTACCACAATCGGCGCGCCTTTTTCCTTAATATATGCTTTCGCCTCGTCCACATCATTGAAAACAGCATAATCGGCAGTCGGCACATCATATTTCTTCATAAACTCTTTTGCAAAACTTTTACTGCCTTCTAGAAGAGCTGCCGCTTCTGTCGGAGCAAAGATCTTTAAGCCAGCTTCCTGGAAGGCATCGGCAATCCCCGCGTTCAACGGATTTTCCGGACCAACGACAGTAAGGTCACATTTCTTTTCTTTTGCAAAAGCTACAAGCCCGGCAATATCCATCTCATCAATGGCCACGCATGCAGCGGTTCCTGCCATTCCCGCGTTACCCGGTGCTGCAAAAATGTTTGTAACCTGCTCGCTTTCCTTTAGCTTTGTAACAATGCTATGTTCACGGCCACCACGGCCAACAACTAATACGTTCATCGCTACTCTCCTCTATTCCCGAAATTCAATTAATGTTTGAAATGACGCATATTTGTATAAACCATGGCGATACCGTGCTCATCACAGACATCAATCGAATCCTGGTCACGTTTCGATCCGCCCGGTTGAATGATTGCTGTTATCCCTGCTTTAATCGCATTTTCCACCGTGTCCGGCATTGGGAAAAATGCGTCAGACGCAAGCACCGATCCGCTCGCCTTCTCTCCTGCTTGTTCAATTGCAATTTTCGCAGATCCTACTCGGTTCATTTGACCTGCTCCAATTCCGATTGTCTGGTTATCTTTCGCGAGCACAATCGCGTTCGACTTCACATGTTTCACTGCTTTCCAAGCAAATAGCAAATCAGCAATTTCTTGTTCTGTCGGTTGCTTTTTCGTTACAACTTTGAGCTCGTCTGCTGTAACTTGCCCAGTATCTTGATGTTGAATAAGCACACCGCCTCCAACACTTGTCAGCTTGTGGGTCACTTCTTTATTCTCTGACATATCCACTTCAAGCAAGCGAATATTTTTCTTTTCTGTCAGAATATCCAGCGCTTCTTTTGAAAAGCTTGGCGCTACAATGATTTCAAGGAATATTTCACTTAAACTTGCCGCTGTTCTTTGATCGACTTCGCGGTTAAGTGCAACAATTCCACCGAAAATCGAAATCGGATCCGCATCATACGCTAGTTCGTATGCATCATGCAGATTAGCAGCAACTCCAATTCCACACGGGTTCATATGTTTTACCGCAACTGCTGCTGCATTCTCATACTCCCCAATAATCTCAAGTGCTGCATTCGCATCCTGAATATTGTTGTAAGAAAGCTCTTTTCCGTGTAGCTGTTTCGCTCCAGCAAGACTAATCCCCGTAGCTAGCGGTGCACGGTAAAAAGCTGCTTTCTGGTGCGGATTTTCCCCGTAGCGTAAATCTTGAACTTTTTCATATGTAACGGTATAAGTTTCCGGGAACTCTTCCCCTGTTTCTCCCGCAAAATAACCCGCAATCATTGCATCATAATTTGCTGTATGACGGAAAACTTTTGCCGCTAAGTGCTGGCGAAGTTCGTTCGATGTATCGTCCTCCTGCAAAGCATCAAGCACCCGCGGATAATCTTCCGGGTCGACGACAACAAGTACATCCTCAAAATTTTTCGCAGCGGAACGAAGCATCGTCGGACCGCCGATATCGATGTTCTCAATGATTTCTTCCTTTGACACGACCGGTTTCTGTAATGTTTCTTTGAATGGGTAGAGGTTGACGACGACAATATCGATCGGCTCAATTTCGTTCTCTTCCATTTCCTTCATGTGCTCCGTGTTGGATCGTTTTCCAAGTAGCCCACCATGTACTTTCGGATGTAATGTCTTCACCCTGCCATCCATAATTTCCGGATATCCTGTCACTTTATCAATTGCGATAGCTTTTACTCCTGCACTGTTAAGCGCTTGTAACGTACCCCCAGTTGAAATAATTTCAACCTCAAGTTTTTCTAATTCCTTTGCAAAATCTGTAATATTTGTTTTATCAGAGACACTGATTAACGCTCTTTTTCCCATGAAAATCCCTCACTTCTGTATTAACTCTCTAATGACTTGCGGATATAAACGGTGCTCCACTTTTTGAATCCGTTTTTGTAATGTTTCTTTCGTATCATTTGCTAAAATTGAAACAGCTTCTTGACGGATGATCGGTCCGGTATCCATCCCTTCATCAATGAAATGGACGGTTACCCCCGTCTGCCGAACCCCTGCTTCAAAAGCCTGCCCGATTGCATCTTTCCCCGGAAAGGCGGGTAAGTAAGATGGATGAATGTTTACAATTTTCCCTTCATATGCCTGAAGAAGTGTCGGACCAATGAGCCGCATATAACCCGCCAAGAAAACCCATTCGATCCCCTTCCGTTTTAGCTGCTCTGCTATTTCCGCTTCATATGCTTCCTTGCTTTCATAATCCTTTGCAGAGAAGACAAATGTTTCAATACCGTGCTGCATTGCTTTCTTTAAAACTCCTGCTTGCTCTTGATCACTGACGAGGAGAACAATTTCACACGGAAAATCGTCCTCATCCAGCATCGCCTGGAAATTGCTCCCCGTACCAGATGCGAATACAGCTGCCTTCACCTTACTCATGAGGAAAATTGCACTCCTTCTTCACCGGTTACGTTACCGATAACAGAGGCCTCTTCTCCGGCTTCTTGTAAAATTGCAACTGCAGCTTCCGCATCCTTCTCTTCCACAACAAGCACCATGCCGACCCCCATATTAAATATACCGTACATTTCTTTCTCTGGAATAGCACCTTTTTGTTCTAAGAATGGGAAGATTTCCGGGATGTCCCAGCTGCCTTGTTTCACATCCACTCCTAAGCCGGCTGGTAGCATTCGTGGCAGGTTTTCATAAAATCCTCCACCGGTAATATGAGAAATCCCTTTAACCGTCAGCTTTTCCAGCACTTTTGCAACTGGTTTTGCATAAATTTTCGTTGGTGTTAAAAGCACTTCACCTAGTGGGTTTGAAAGACCTTCATATGTTTGAGCAAAATCAAGATCCGCGACAATTTTGCGCACTAACGAATAGCCGTTAGAGTGGATTCCGCTGGACGGGAGCCCAATGAGCACATCGCTTTCAGCAATCTGATCACCGGTAACAAGCTTTGATTTTTCCGCAATTCCGACAACAAAGCCTGCAAGGTCGTATTCCTCATCGTTGTACATTCCCGGCATTTCCGCTGTCTCCCCGCCAATCAATGCAGCTCCAGCATCAACACAACCGTTCGCAACACCAGCTACGATCTGTTCGATTTTTTCCGGATTATTCTTTCCGCATGCAATATAGTCAAGGAAAAATAATGGTTCTGCACCTTGAGCAACGATATCGTTCGCACACATCGCAACAAGATCAATTCCTACCGTATCATGCTTATCCATTTCAAAGGCAAGCTTTAATTTTGTCCCGACACCATCTGTTCCGGAAACCATAACCGGTTCATTAAAGGAAAACTTCGATAGATCAAATAATCCTGCAAATGCACCGATTCCGCCGAGCACTTCCGGGCGTGTTGTTTTCTTAATATGCTTCTTCATCCGTTCTACCGCTTCATAGCCGGCTTCCACATCGACGCCTGCTTTCTTATATACATCTGACATGATTACACTTCCTTATTCATTATTTAAGTGTGTGTTCAAAAAGGAGGATAAAAAGGATCGAGGTCGGCTAAATAAGCAACGTCTTGTTGCAACGCCGACACTAGCACATCCTGTGCGTCAAAATTCGAGGCGGCGAAAGCTCCCGGCACCGGAATGTACGTTAGTAGGTACATAAGGAGCGGAAAAACGAGCAAACTAGCTTCCACAGGAAGTGGTGAGTTCTACGTTGTCCACAGGACGTGAACGGTCTTAGTAGAACCTCCCTTTCACGAAGTGTCATTTTTACCGGACTTTTTGAACAACCTATTTAAGATGGATCTTCTCTTCTGTCTAAAATTGGCACCGGATATTCCCCAGTCATACAAGCATGGCAAATCCCTTGATGAATTGATCTTTCCCGAACGATTGCTTGCTTCATGCCTTCGACCGAGAGATACTCGATACTGTCTGCTTCAATCAGCTCAGCTATTTCCTCAAGCGAGTTGTTGGCGGCAATCAATTCTTCTCTCGTCGACATATCAATTCCATAATAACAAGGGTTCTGGATCGCAGGTGAAGCAATACGGACATGCACTTCCTTAGCCCCTGCTTCTTTTAACAACCTTACGATATGCTTAGACGTTGTTCCACGTACAATCGAATCATCGATCATGACAACCCGCTTCCCGTCGACAATTCCGCGTACCGGTGAAAGCTTCATCTTCACCCCTTGCTCCCTTAGCTCCTGGGATGGCTGAATAAATGTCCGACCGATATAACGATTTTTAATAATTCCCATTTCATACGGCAGGCCGATTTGCTCTGCATATCCAATCGCTGCCGAGATACTGGAATCCGGCACCCCTGTCACAACATCAGCTTCCACTGGTGCTTCTTTCGCGAGCTCCATCCCCATTCGTTTCCTTGAAGCATGGACGTTCACCTGATTTAAATCACTATCCGGCCTGGACAAATAGACATATTCCATCGCACAGAGACGCCGCTGTTCCCGCATGGCAAATCGTACAGACTTCAATCCTTCATCACCAATGACAAGCAATTCACCAGGCAAAACTTCCCGTTCAAAGGTCGCCCCGATGATATCAAAAGCACTCGTTTCTGAAGCTACAACATAAGCTTCCCCTAGTCTTCCAATCGATAGGGGACGGATGCCATGGGGATCGGTTGCAACATACATATAATCTTGATCCATAATTAAAAATGTATAAGCTCCTTCCAACTGCTGGAGAGCTTCGATAATCGCTGTTTCATTCGACTTTTGTTTACAACGTTTAATTAGATGGGCGAGGAGTTCTGAATCCGTTGCGGTCTGCAGAATGCTCCCGTTATCTTCCAGTTCCTCGCGCAGTTTTTCACCATTGACAATGTTGCCGCTATGGGCAATCGCTATACTCGTTGAACGTGAGTGAAAGACAAGTGGCTCGACACTATCGACCGCCCGATTTTTATCTCCGTGTTTCGAATAACGGATATGGGCGATTGCTGCTTTCCCTGTAAATTCCTGAAAATTGGCATGCTTAAATACGTCATTGACAAGTCCTAACCCCTTATGAAGCTTCAGTTCTTCTCCATCACTGACAACGACGCCTGCCCCTTCTTGTCCCCGATGCTGCTGAGCATGCAGTCCATAATAGGAAAGCTCAGCAGCATGGGTATGTCCCCAAATTCCAAACATAATGTGATTCCTCTTTTAGCTTCTAGATTTCAATAGCGCCGGGATTGCTTCTTTCCAGAGCGTATTGAGTTGGTCTACATTTTCTTTTATGATTGCTTGGCCGTTTACTTGAATTTCAAAAGTCCCGTCAGCTGTGACTGTTCCGATTTCAGTTGCGTCACGGACAATTTCTTCAAATTTTTCTTTGTTTTCTTCTTTAACAGAGAGAATAAAGCGCGACTGGGTTTCACTGAATAATGCAGCTGTCACGTCCCCTTCCAGACGGGCAGATACCCCTAATCCTTCATCCGTAAATGCTGATTCCGCAAGTGCAACAGCAAATCCACCTTCTGAAATATCGTGAGCTGATGCTACAACCCCTGCACGAATTGCTTCTAAAATCTGTTTCTGTCTTGCTGTTTCAGTCTCTAAGTTTATTTCAGGAGCTTTACCTGCGTACGCACCTTCTAAAACGTTCTGCAGTTCACTTCCGCCGAACTCTGCTTTCGTTTCCCCGATCAGATAGATTATGTCTCCTGCTGCTTGGAACGTATTTGGCGTTAAATATTTCGTATCTTCCAGTAAACCGACCATTCCGATAATTGGTGTCGGCATGATTGCTTCACCTTTTGACTCATTGTAAAGGGAGACGTTTCCGCTAATAACCGGCGTCTCGAGTGCTAGACAAGCTTCCCGGATACCATCGATACTCTGTTCCATCTGCCAGAAATTCTCAGGCTTTGTCGGGTCTCCGTAGTTTAACCCGTCCGTAATCGCAAGTGGCTTCGCACCGGTACAGATAATGTTTCGGCTGGCTTCAGCAACCGCAATTTGTCCGCCCACTTTCGGATCTAAGTAGAGATAACGGGAGTTACAGTCTGTTGTAATTGCAATTGCTTTATCCGTTCCGTCAATCTTCACAACTGCTGCATCAAGGCCCGGTCCTGCAATCGTGTTCCCTTGCGCTTCAGAATCGTACTGCTTATATGCCCATTCCTTACTTGCAATCGTCGGCTGCTGTAATAAAGTCCGAAGCATTTCACTGTGGTTCAAGTCAGCTGGAATTGCAACTTTCTGCGCTTGTAAGGCATGATATTTTTCCGGTTCTTTCGAAGGCATCTCATATACAGGTGCGTCATCTGTCAATGCCGCAACTGGGATTTCCGCATAAATTTCACCTTTATGTTTAATTCGGAAAACTTCTTCTTCAAGTACTTCACCGATGGCAACTGCTTCTACATCATGTTTCTGGAAGATGTCGAGGATTTCCTGTTCCCGGCCCTGTTCCACAACAAGCAGCATGCGCTCTTGGGATTCCGATAACATCATTTCGTACGCATCCATATTTTCTTCCCGCTGCGGGACGTGATCTAGAACGAGTTCCATTCCAGTTCCTGCTTTACTGGCCATTTCACTTGCTGAAGATGTGAGGCCCGCTGCTCCCATATCCTGGATTCCGACAAGCGCATCGGAATGAATGACTTCCAGACAAGCTTCGATCAGTTTTTTCCCCATATGCGGGTCACCGATCGCTACGGCTGACGTATGATCTTCTTCCGCCCCTACAACGTCAGAGGAGAATGTGGCACCATGAATTCCGTCCCTTCCAGTCTTTCCACCAGCATAAATGACGGTATTACCAACACCTGATGCTACTCCCTTTTGTACGTCCTGATGGTTGACTAGTCCGACGACCATCGCATTGACAAGCGGATTCTCTTCATAGCTTTCATCGAATTGAACTTCCCCGCCAACTGTTGGAACTCGAGTCGTATTTCCGTAATTCGCAATCCCGCGAACTGCTTCAGAGAATAACCATTTGGTCCGGTCCTGATCTAACTTTCCAAAACGCAAGGAATTGAGTGCAGCGATCGGCTTAGCCCCCATCGAAAATACATCACGTAAAATTCCGCCTACCCCTGTAGCCGAACCCTCGAATGGTTCAACGTAAGAAGGGCTGTTATGGCTTTCGATTTTAAAGACAACCGCCTGCTCATCACCAATATCAACAACGCCCGCCCCTTCACCAGGACCTTGAAGGATATGTTCGCCTTTTGTCGGGAATTTTTTTAATAATGGTGTTGATGTTTTGTAGCTGCAATGCTCTGACCACATAACGGAAAAAATTCCAGTTTCCGTATAATTCGGAAGTCGTTGCATTTTCTCTTTTACAAGTTGGAACTCTTCATCAGTCAGCCCCATTTCTTGATAAATTTTTTCCGTTTCAATTTGCTCGTTTGTAATTGAATTATTGCTCATTCCTTTTCCCTCCGTGTTTGGAAATTTACTGCTTCTCGTTTTGATAAGCCGCAACTTGGCGCAATACTGCCTGCTCATCTTTGGCGACAAACGTGATATGACCCATCTTCCGCTTTTCTTTCACATCAGCTTTACCATATAAATGACTATGACCGGCCGAACTTTCTTGCATATGTTCGAGTAATCCTTCGACATGTTCACCGAGCACGTTCACCATCACTGCCGGCTGTAATAGTTCGATATCCTTTAACGGGAGCCCGCAAATTGCAAGTACATGTTGATCGAACTGGGACACATTGCATGCTTCAATGCTGTAATGACCAGAGTTATGTGGTCTTGGTGCCATTTCATTTAAGTAGATATCTTCCCCGTTCACAAACATCTCGATTGCAAAGGTTCCGACGATTTCCATCTTCTCCCCGAGCAGTCTCGCCGCGTGATAGGCCTTGTCTTGAACCGCCTCACTCACTGCAGCCGGCACGGTCGTTTTATATAAAATATGGTCGCGATGCTCATTCTCAGAAATCGGGAAATACTTTATCTCACCAGTTGCAGTACGAGAGAACACGACAGAAATCTCTTTATCAAAGGAAATCCACTCTTCAATGATGCAATGCTTCTGTTCTTTAGCGAATCGGATTGCTTCTTCTTTATCCGCTTCCGTCTCGATTTTCAGCTGGCCTTTTCCGTCGTAACCGCCACGGCATGTCTTAATAACAGCCGGAAGATTCACCGTTTCTAAAGCAGCTTTAGCTTCTTCTCCATTCCTTACGATGGAAAAATCCGGTACCGGAAGACCAAGGTCTTTCATTATTGTTTTTTCTTTCTCTCTGTTCTGTGTAACTTCAAGTGCGAGGGCACCTTGAGGTAATTTACCAAGGGATTCAATATACGTCGCTGCTTCTAAATCAACATTTTCAAATTCATACGTAATGACATCACTAATTTTTGTCAGTTCTTTGATGGCATTCATGTCATCATACGCTGCCGTAATTTGTGTGTCTGCCACTTGGGCTGTCGGACAATCTGGTGTCGGGTCTAGGACAGCGATTTTATAGCCCATATAGCGGGCCGCGATTGCCATCATGCGACCGAGCTGTCCGCCGCCAATAATTCCGATTGTTTTCGGTGGTAGGATCACTTTATTTGTCTGCAAGGTCTTCCCTCATTTCCGCTACTTTTTCTTTCATTCCGTTCCGATAATCTTCTAATCTTTCCGCTGTTTCTCCATCAAATGCTCCGATAATCTGCGCCGCTAGAATTCCCGCATTCGTTGCTCCGGCTTTTCCTATCGCTACAGTCGCAGTCGGTACGCCACCAGGCATTTGCACAATCGATAGTAAGGAATCCAGTCCGTTTAGCGCTTTCGACTGAACCGGTATGCCGATAACCGGAAGATTCGTTTGCGAGGCTACCATCCCTGGTAAATGTGCCGCTCCACCCGCTCCAGCGATAATTACTTTCAGTCCGCGCTTCCGGGCATTTTTTGCATATTCAAACATATCATCCGGAGTTCGGTGTGCTGAAATCACTTCTTTTTCATACGGAATTTCTAATTCTTCAAGTACGTTGCATGTATGTTCCAACGTTTCCCAATCGGAGATACTTCCCATGATTACACCTACTAAAGCCATGAAACCCCCTACTTTCTATCAAGATTAAAAAAAGTCTATCCAATTCTCCACATATAAGAGAAGATGATAGACTTTCGAACAGATAACATTCATCATTATTTTACATAATGATCCACCTTCCCTCATAGTCCTTGGATTTACGGTCAAGGGTAGAAACTTCGGAGCCATATTCTCCATGAAATATATGAGGTTTTTTATTCACTTTTTCTGCGTTAAGCATATCAAAATAACAAACAAAAATCAACAGAAATCGAACGATAAATTAGCTTTATCTATTAACGTTCGGGTTTTGCTTATTTTCTGAGACATGGGGTCAGAGCCTTTGTCCCACTTTACTAACTTGCTCAACTTTTGGAACTCATAATTGATGGACAGTCCAAATTAATCAAGTACTCTTAGCTTGACAAGGCATGCGGCTAAAACACTGGGGTTTTATTCTCCCAATCTCCCAATGCTGCATTTATTTTGATTGAATGGGAAGTTTAATGAATTTCATAAAACGTATTTAATGTATCACCATCACCATATGTAGTTGGTTCGTTCCCAACTACATATGGTGATGGGAAAGCCGACTTTGGTAATTATGAAATTCATTCAGTTAATTAAATATTACTTTCCCATAAATCTTTTATATTATTTTTATTACACATGAACGGTTTATAATTCCCCCACTGAATGAAGTTTCACTTTACCGGAAAACAACAAACAATAAAAAAACACTATGATAGCTGCCACTTCGCAGATATCATAGTGTATATAGCCTCATTCTTCCTCTTTCTCCTTCTCATGTTCTTCCACAAGCTCTTCATGGTGCTTCTGAATCTTACTTTTCTTAACTTGTTTAACCCAGAATCCGCCATGAATTTGTTTCGGTTCATAAGAGATGATGAATGCTTTTGGATCAATCCCTTGAATAAGTTCATATAAGGATAGTTCATACTTTCTCGGCGTCAAGATTTGCATCGCCAAACGGTCCCCTTCCATCCCATAAGCATACCAGCTCGTGACACCAAACCCTTTTTCTCTAATCTGTTGGGTGAACTTAATATCTGGATTGGAGGAAGTTACATTCACAACGATATATCCAAGTGCGAGCTTTTCTTCAATCATCGATCCGATAATGACACCAAGTCCAAAACCGAGCGCATAAGCAATCAAGTTCTGGATCTCATTCAAGTTATCAAGTACCAATCCCAATCCGATGACATAGATGACAACTTCGACCATACCTACTAACGCCGCTATATATCGCTTGCCTTTTAATGTAAAAATCATCCGCACCGTAAACATGGATACATAGACGACATTGATTAGAAAAATAATTGCCACCATGATTAACGCATTTTCAAGCATCGCCATTCCCCCTCGGAAAACATCTATTCTATCGTATTATTTTTCAATTAGTTCCAATTTAAAATCCCCAACCGCATCTTGCACATATAAATCTGTAACGGAAGTCGAATAGTTATGAATCACTGCTTGAAACTCAAGATCCATCTCTGGCACCCGGACTAGAAAATCATTTTTATATAGTTCCGTCGTTACATCATGATAGGCGTCACTATGGACTTTAAAGTCAAATGCGATAAATTTCCGTACCTTATCTTTATCTTCCCTCATATCTTCTTTAACATTCTGGGCATCTAGTTTCAATTCATTCAACAATATCTCCATATCTTACCACTCCCAACCTATTCCTTATTCGGGCCAAAAACACGTCGCTCAATTCCCGATTCTTGTCCGCGCAGTCGCTTTCTTAAACGATTCCCCCAGTTCTCAGCCAGCAACTCGCAAGTTGAAAGTTCATCAGCAAGTCTTAAATCATCTTTATTAAAATGCATCACTTCATTGGCAGCTTGAACAGACCACTGCGGATAAGGGCGCTCCATCAAGTCGATGGGACTATCCGCTTCAACATTCCCTTCTTCAAGCACACGAAAATACCAGCCTGTCCTTCCTGTGTTCTGAATTTGAAGAGCAAGATCTAGAATTTGAAAACGGCGCGCGGGTCTCCAGCATGGCTGCCTTGGCTGTGAAACTTGAATGACCGCATCCCCGACCTTGTACGTATCACCAATGCATACACTGAACTCATCCATTTCAAGCACTGCAAAGTTTTCCCCCATGCCACCCATCACGAGTGCTTCATGGTCATATTTCTCCTGCCAATACGTATAATGCTTGATCGGGTAGCAAAAAACAGCCTTCTCCGGTCCGCCATGGTTCTTCTTATCACCAACTTCATCCCCAATGAAACCAGTTTCACTAAGCCAGGTCGGCTCTTTTGTTTCTCCTTTAAATATCCCTGTCTCCCATGGTCTTTCCAACGGATTTTCCGCATTTTCTTTACCTACCCGTTTCACTTTCCCGATAAACAATTTATGTAGATGTGGCTCTTCCATTGTTTCACCTGCTTTTCCATGATATTATTAATTTTATTCTATATGAAAGAATGTTAGAAAGAAACCGAAAGACTTGGAGGCAAAGATATGGCTAATGAAAAAGCAATATTTGCAGGAGGCTGCTTCTGGTGCATGGTAAAACCGTTTGACTCGTGGGATGGTGTTCATGAAGTTGTCTCCGGTTATACGGGTGGACAAATAGATAATCCAACCTATGAACAAGTAAAAACAGGGGAAACTGGCCATTATGAAGCAGTTGAAATCACATTCGACCCTGAGAAAATAAGCTATGACACCATTCTTGATTTATATTGGAAGCAAATCGACCCAACGGATTCAGGTGGCCAATTCCATGATCGCGGCAGCCAATACCGGGCAGCAATTTTTCACACGACTCCTGAGCAACAAAAAAAAGCTGAAGCATCAAAAGAAAAGCTAGCGGCAAGCGGAATCTTTAAGAAACCAATTGTCACTGAAATCCTTCCGGCGGCTCATTTTTATCCAGCAGAAGAATACCATCAAGATTTCTATATGAAAGAAAAAGAAGCATACGAAAAAGACCGGGCCGAATCTGGACGAGATGAATTTATCGAAACACACTGGAACATTGCAACTAAAAATTAAAGCCAAGGCTTGGGAATTTCATTTTTCTCAAGCCTTTGCTCCTTCTCCTTTTCCCTCTTCACACACTGCAACAAATCCACGAAATATTTTTTTCGACACGACATCTTTCATATGTTCCGGATGCCACTGAACGCCTAATGCAAAGCGATGAACCGTACTTTCCACTACTTCAGCAACACCGTCACGCGCTTTCCCACTAATGATAAAATGTTTACCAGGCTTACGATTGGCCTGATGATGATAGCTATTCACCCGAATCGTTTTCTCTCCGGCCAAGCGATGAATCAAAGAGCCTTTCATTAATTCGACCGTATGAATCGGCGCATAATTGCCAGCTTTTTGACTATGTTGGATCAACTCACTCTTTAGCTGCCTGTGAATATCCTGATACATATCTCCGTCAGCTGCAAGGTTCAACATTTGCGCGCCCTTACACACTCCAAGTATCGGTTTATCTTTCGCTAATATTTCCCGCGTAATTTTCATTTCAAATGCATCGCGCTCTGGGATAAACGGACCAAGATGCAAATGTGGCTCCTCATCAAAATAAATCGGATCAACATCATCCCCACCGGTTAAAAACAGTCCGTCAATCCGTTCTATCACTTCATCTATCATAGCTGAATTTGTTAAATAAGATAGCACAAGAGGGATACCTCCCGCTTGTTCAATTGCGAGCATATTATTCTTCGTTATTTTATAATGTTTCTCATTTAATTCCATTCCAGGCACTACACCAATTAAAGGTTTCATCATCGCTCCCCCCTACATTATATTGTATCATCTTTCATTCGTAATTATTACATATCCAAAAAAAGCCGAACCTGCTGGAGGTCCGACCTTTCTCAATAGAATGAATTTCATAATTACCAAACTCGGCTCCTCCGCCACCATATGTAGTTGGGGAACAAGCCAACTCAACTACATATGGTGATGGTGAAGCATTAAATACGTATTATGAAATTCATTAAATACTATTAACTTAGGAAAATAAAATATAAAATAAAGGTAACGAATAATCCGTACATGATCGGGTGAATTTCTTTCGCTTTTCCCTTCACAATCATCGTAATCGGATAGAATATGAAACCAATCGCAATACCTGTTGCAATACTATAGGTGAGAGACATCATCAGCACAATAAAGAAGGAAGGAACAGCAACTTCAAACCGGTCCCACTCAATATTCTTAAGCTGTGACGCCATCATGACTCCGACAATGACTAATGCGGGAGCAGTAACTGCACTTGTTACGATTGCAAGGAGCGGAGAGAAGAATAAAGCCAACAGGAAAAGTCCTGCTGTTACGACAGATGTAAAACCAGTTCGTCCACCCGCACCAACACCGGCTGTAGATTCCACGTAAGACGTCGTTGTTGATGTCCCGACAACCGCACCCACGACTGTTGCTGCTGAGTCTGCAAGTAAAGCTCTACCCGCACGCGGAAGTTTATTGTCTTTCACTAGTCCAGCTTGTGTTGCAACTGCAACTAATGTGCCCGCTGTGTCAAAGAAATCAACGAATAAGAACGTTAAAATAACGATAAGCATTTCAATTGTGAAGATATCGCCGAAATTAATGAATGCTTGACCAAATGTAGGTGCTAAGCTCGGCACACTCCCAACAATGTCACCAATCCCTTGTGGGACAGGTATTAAACCGAAGATCATCCCAACAATTGCCGTCAGAATCATTCCGTAAAAAATTCCCGCTTTAACACCTCTTGTAAGTAAAACAACGGCCGCAATCAGACCGAAAATCGTAAGCAGCACATTCGGATCCCTTAAGTTTCCTAGACCAACGAGGGGCGCTTCATTCGCAACCACAATTCCGGCACTTGATAAACCGATAAAAGCAATGTATAAGCCAATACCTGCACCTACCGCAAGTTTTAAGTTTGCAGGGATTGCATTAATAATAATTTCTCTTAAACCAGATAAAGATAAGAAGATAAAAATGACTCCAGATACGAGAACTCCTGCTAGAGCAGTTTCCCAAGGTATTCCATATTGTAAAACAACGGTATATGCGAAGAATGCGTTCAGACCCATTCCCGGTGCAAGCGCGACAGGATATTTCCCAAGCACACCCATTGTTAGTGTCCCTACTGCAGCGGCGACTGCTGTTGCAGTAAACACAGCTCCTTCAGGCATTCCTGCAGCTGAAAGCGTTGCTGGGTTCACAAAAAGAATATAAGCCATTGCCAGGAATGTTGTCAGTCCGGCAATGGATTCTGTTTTGTAGCTTGTGCCGAGCTCTTCAAACTGAAAATACTTTTTCATTCCATTTTTCCTCCTAAATTGAAAAATGCGTTGCGAACGGAAATCTAGCTCGAACTATCCCCTTCTCCTTTAATAAATAATGAGTCTAATAGAGTAAAACTTCATTCAGTGGGAGGTATTACAGACCGTTAATGCGTAATAAAAACAAAAAAACGCTCGGATAAGGAGCGTCTACCAAAACAACAAGAATAGAATAATGATAGCCAATGGAAGCTTCATTAAACATCCTGCGTAGTCAAACCGTTTACGGTGGTTTGGTAGAAACTTTGGGCCATATTCCCGAAATTATACGCAATTGCATTTAATTATAAAACCATTCTACTCTCACTGTCACTCTTTGTCAACAGAACCCGAATGTTATTTTAGATTCAGAGATTAACATTCGTATTTGTCGTAATTTGGTGTGAAACAGAAAACTTGGCATTCGCCAAGTCTTTAGGCGAATGCCTTAGTTGCACTTATGCAGTAAGAAAGGATTTATACTTTCTTATCTGCCAAAAAAAGACCAGGACGACATAAAATAGCCAGTCCTGATCTTTTAAACGTTAGATTAGTTATTAGGGCTTAGATCCTCAATAGAGTCGACATCCATATACTTTGGTACAACAAGACCAATTTTTGCGCCGACTAGGTTCGCTCCCATATCTACAATATCATCTTTATATGATTCATGGAATTCACTGTGCGTGAGAGGTAACCATGCCGCTAATGTAGCATCTGCATCTCCTGTTGCCAGGGATTCGAATACAATGGCAACATCCACTTCCGTTACCTCTACCTCAAAACCTTTCTGTTCCATAGCTGCTTTTAAAACTCCTGAAGATGCACGTTCAGAATCCCACGGTGTGGATACGAGCGAAACTTCTACACCACCCGCATCTTCCACGCCTTCAGACCAAGCTGAAACTCTATCTGCGTTATCTTCTACCCATTGTGCAGCAATTTGATCGATATCCTCACCGGTTTCTTCCGCTTTATACATAATTTCTTCCATATCTTCCACATTCCATTCAAACTGATCAATCATCTTGTAAGCTTCTGGTTGGTCTTCTTCAAACCCGAGTCTACTCATCGAATGAATACTCTCTTCTCCACCATAAACTTCTAGCGGATCTTCCAAGTATTTCATATCTGGGTGTGCCGCAAACATCCAATGCGGGTTCCATCCGGTAATAACAATCGGCTCTTCATTGCGGATTGCATTATCCAGTTCTGTCATCATTGCACCGGTTGATGATAATGCTACATTCCAGCCTTGCAGATTATCATATTCTTCAATCGCAGCCTCTGTCGTAACAGAGATACCTGCTCCTGGTTCAATACCTGTAATCGTGTAATCGACCGCTTCTCCATAATCAACATCCCCGTTACTGTCTGCAGTACCATCATCTGTACCCGCACCTTCCTCTGAATCACCACATGCTGCAAGCAGCAATGTGATTAGAATCCCTAAAATTAAACCTGCATGTTTCAACTTCTTGAAATCCAAATTAACACCCCTTAAGTTAGTTTCGTTTCTCCTATTTAAAATTTGTTTACTACGAGAAACAACGTACAAGTTAAAAGCTTACCGTTACTTGCCAACATACTCAAATCGCAAATTCCGGCAAAAACATATATTTTAAAGGATGAAACGGATTCATCGTAACCTCATACAACCAAAACATTCATTTATGCGGGATTACTAATTCACTCCATGCTCTTTGATTTTCGGAATGGTCAACCATGGACGCTCATCTTCCCAGCGAACCGTGACAGGAATTTTAAATGTTTCTGATAATAATTCATCGGTAAGCACTTCTTGTTTTGGCCCAGCTGCAACAATTTCACCATCACGGACAAGCAAAACATGAGAAATTGCTTCCACTATTTCTTCAATATGATGTGTCACATAAAGTAAATGACAATCCCTCTTATTAATATCATTCATGAGATCCAGCACTTCTTCCCTCGATAATACATCAAGCCCGGAACATGGCTCATCTAAAATTAAAATCTCAGGATCAGCCATCAATGCCCGAGCGATTAACACACGTCTCTGTTCTCCTTGGGATAGATCTTGATAGTGTTTCCCGCTAACGTAACTTAAACGCAAAGTGGACAGTAATTCATCCGCTTTTTCCCAGTCCTTTCGCTGCACTTCTTCATATAATCCGATAGAAGCAAACTTCCCGCTTACGACGATATTTTCGACTTTTTCCCTGTTCAAGCTTTGGGAAAATTGCCCAAGTGAATTACTGACATAACCGATTCGTTTCCTTAATTCAGGGATATTCGTCTTACCAAATTCATTTCCAAGAACGGAAACGGCTCCTGCTGTCGGATAATCATATCCTGTTACAACATTTAATATTGAAGTCTTCCCTGAACCATTCAATCCTAAAATACACCAATGTTCGCCTGGATTCACTTTCCAATTGATATTCTTCAATATTTCTTGTCTATTTCTTCTCCAAATCACATGTTGCAAATGGATAATGCTTTCCATTTTCCAATCCCTCCTGCATTTCGTTAAATTCAAATTTAATACTCCATATTGTAGGATATTTCTGAAAACAACTCAATGAATAAATAAGATGAGAAATAGAAATGTATACGAATTGACAAAAGACAGCTGACGACATACCCTATACCCAATATTGTGATCGACCACCACGGCTGGCTTGGTGCGCCCACAATTAAATTTAATCGTAATCGGTTCATCGCTATTATTTTATTAGCTGGCTCCTTATTTCTAATTGTATAGGAAGGTGAATAGAATGACCGTTTTACTACCTTTAATAGGCGGTATATTTGTAAGTCTGCAAGCTGCACTTAATGGATATTTAAGCAAAAAAATAGGATCGATAGAAAGTACATACCTCTCCTTTTTCACCTGAAGTATTTTCTTAAGCATTGTCCTTATTGTTCTAGGCGAAGGAAACATATTCAAGCTCACGGAAGCACCTCCCTGGCAATGGATCTGCGCCATATTCGGTCTCATCTTTGTTTTTGTATTGGCTTTTTCGTCTCCCAAAATCGGCGTTACAGCTACGACCACGACAATCGTTATCGGCCAGTTGGCAGCGAGTATGATGATTGATCATTTCAGTTGGTTTGCCAGTGATCTCACCCCATTCAGCATGAAGCGTTTAGCAGGAATCATCTTAATGATTGGTGCACTTTATTTTATCTTTAAAGAACAGGATGATGAGACCAAACAAGTCTCGAAAAAAGCTATCTAATATAAATAGGGTTGCCTACTATATTCGTAAGACAACCCTTATCTATTCCCTACTTATTTAAAATTTCATTGATGACATGCAATTCTTCTTCTGTTAAACGAGTATCGCCTGCATTTCTTCACTTTCCATAACGATCAATTGATCTTTCATCCAAAATGGACTTGTTGATGAAGTGAGCATGATTCTTGCTCCTATCGCAAATGCTCATCCAAAGGTAATCGCTTCTTTGTTGCGAAGGAGCCATATTCCAGTATTAAACCAACCGCTTTTAAACTCGAATCCGTTATAGAGCTGGAGCGTGGTACATTATGGATCAGGTATTCGGTGAAAAAAGATGAATAGTCAGCAGGATGTCTAGGGATAGAAGTGGCCTAAAAGTTTAGGAAGAGCCCAAAAAGTTGCTGGATGATTAGTGTGAGATAAAAGAAGATATCTGTAAATCCCCTTTATTCATAGGATTTCCAGGTCTTTTCCGCTTAAACCAACAATTACTTTATTACTTTTGTCAAATCCATTTTTGCATATACAACTCTGTGAATTTCAACCGTTTCTTCAGTAACTGTATAAAAAACGGCGTAATTCTTAACTAATAAAATCCTATATTCGTTTTCCATTTCTCTTACAGGCTGATATACCTTACAGGAATAAGGAAATTGTTTGAGCCTAAATATAGATTCATCTAAAGTATCCAGTAAATCGAGAGCAGCCTGTGGAGCTTGAAGATGATCAGAAATATAATTAATTATATATTCTATATCACCTAATGCAAGGGGCAAATATTTCAAATCATACATCTTCGCTAACCTTTTTAGCAAGTTTAGACCTTAAATCTGAAAACACTTCTTCATGTGGATATCGTTTTTCCGTTGACTTAGCTTGTAACTCTGCCTCTCTTAACTTAAAATATACTTCACTTTCAAATATTTTTTTTTCATATGCTTCCATACTCATCACAACCATGTCTCCATAACCATGTTTTGTCAAAAAGATTGGTTCCGACGACTCGTGCACAACCCTTGAAATTTCAGAAAAATTATTTCGTAAATCCGATACTGGTCTAATATATGGCATGTTATCACCCCACCATTATTTTAGCATAATTTTATCATAATTATGCTAAATCAGCAACGGAACTTGATTAGTCGTCCTCTTTATAAAGTTTATTAATGCAAAAATTAAGTATATAATGAGGCGTTTCGCATTTCCCTCTCTTAAATTCTT
Source organism: Oceanobacillus alkalisoli (assembly GCF_022213125.1). NCBI lineage: Bacteria > Bacillati > Bacillota > Bacilli > Caryophanales > Bacillaceae > Oceanobacillus > Oceanobacillus alkalisoli. The sequence goes on from NZ_JAKNRA010000008.1 coordinate 101,964, forward strand.
ACCAAAAATGTTACCATTTAATTATGAAAGTTTTACATATACCGAACAAAGGAGGAAATATAACAATGAAACTAGGCCATGTAATTAAAAACAACAAACGAGTGCTCAGCCTTAAAACAGAAGAAGGACTTTTTAATTTAAGTGGAGCCGCCATGCTAAATAGCTTGCCACTTCCACAAACGATCGATGAATTAATTCGTTCTGGAAAAGAAGGAGAAAAACAACTAGCCCGTGTTATTGCCGCTCTTGAAACAAGTAAACAATCCTTTTTCTTACATGAAGAGGATGTTTCCTTCGACTCTGTCGTTCTCAACCCGGAAAAAATCTTATGTGTCGGATTAAACTACATTTCTCATGCAGAAGAAGCAGATATGGTAATACCAGAATCTCCTGTGCTCTTCAGTAAATTTAATAATGCACTGACCGGGCATAAACAAACGATTCCCTTACCTAAATCTGCTGAAAAATATGACTATGAAGCAGAGCTTGTTATTGTAATCGGAAAAGAAGCCCGTAACGTTACGGAAGCTGAGGCACTGTCCTATGTATATGGATATAGTGTCGGAAATGACGTATCTGCTCGGGACTTGCAAATGAAGACGGGACAATGGATGCTCGGAAAAACGCTTGACGGGTTTGCTCCAATTGGGCCTTATCTCGTTACAAGTGATGCGCTTGACCCGACAAACCTGAATATTGAGTGTAAAATCAATGGTGAGGTTAGACAATCCAGCAACACGGAACAAATGATTTTCAATTGTGCAACCTTAATTAGTTATATTTCCCGATATATGACACTAAAACCAGGGGATGTTATCTTCTCTGGTACTCCAGAAGGCGTTATTTTAGGATACGCACCAGAAAATCAAACATGGCTGCAAGCCGGGGATGAAATGGAAGTAACGATTGAAAACATTGGGAGATTAATAAATAAACTTGTCTAGAATTGAAGGAGAGAATTTGAATTTATACATTAGCTTTTGATTTAGATGACACGCTCTATGACCGAGCACAACCGCTCAAGAAAGCCTTCCAAGGATTTATCCAAGACAACCGAATCGATTTTTGGAAGTTCCATGAGACATTTCAGATAAATGGTGAAATAGCTTTCGTTAAAGAGAAGAATCAAATTTGGACATTGGAACAATCGCATATTTTCCGGATTAAAGAAACACTTCAACAATTAGGATTGGAGATTAACGAGGAACAAGCGATTGTTTTTCAAAAAACGTATGAACAGTATCAGCAAGCAATTGTAGTTTATCCCTTAATTACCGAAATTTTGGATTTTCTAATTGAGAAAGAAGTTTTAAGCATCATCATAACGAATGGGCCAAAAGTCCATCAGCGTAATAAAATAAAAAATCTTGGTTTAGAAACGTATTTTACACCAGAAAAGATTTTCGTTTCCGGGGAAGAAGGCATTGCTAAACCAGACAAAGGAATCTTTCAACTGGCGGAAGAGAGATTCCAACTTGATAAAGCAACAACTTGGTATATTGGAGACAGTTATCCGAATGATATTATTGGCGCTCGGGAAGCAGGCTGGAATTCGATTTGGTTTAACCCAAGAAATGAAAAACGAGAGGATAATATCGCAACGAGTACGGTTTCCTCTACTCCAGAGCTTTTCGATTTAATAAAAAGAATGTTTGAGTAAAAAATAATCCCTCATGCACTTTAGCAGGTAAGTGAGGGATTATTTTCCTAAGCTACCTAGCCCCTCTTGACGGGGTTCAGTTTACGTTATGAAGAAAAGAAAATAAAAATCAGCTGGAAGTCATCTTTTTACCGATGATTTCTAGCTGATTTAGAATATTTTATCTAATACAATTATAGGAAAAGACCTGCAATTGTAGCTGAAAGAATCGAAACAAGAATAGAACCAAATAGAAGCTTCATACCGAATCCGGAAACAACACTTGCCTTTTCCCCGTCAATCCCTTTCACTGTTCCAGCAATAATTCCAATGGATGAGAAGTTAGCAAAGCTCGTTAGGAAAACACTGACGATCCCAATCGTTTTCTCAGACATAGTTTCCATTAATGGCTGGAATTCAAGCATCGCAACGAATTCATTTGTAACAATCTTCGTTCCCATAATGGAACCCGCTTCAATAATTTCACTTGGCGCAATTCCCATTAAGAAGGATAGCGGCGCAAGGATATATCCTAAGATTTGTTGGAGTGTAACACCTGCTAAAACAAATTGAATTAACCAGTTGACTAATTCCAATGCTGCGATAAATGCAATCAGGTTAGCGGCAACGATTAAAGCAATTTTACCACCGTCGAGTGCACCATTTCCCATTGCTTCAAATACACTCTTATCTGTACTGACATCTTGAACATCCACCACATCTTCTTCTTTCGGAACATTAATTGGAGCAATAATCGATGCAATGATTAAGCCACCAAACATATTAAGTGGTAAAGATACAAGAATATACTCTGCCGGCAAGATTTGAATATATGCTCCAACAATGGAAGCTGATACCGAACTCATTGCAGAAGCACTAACCATATAGAGTCGATTACTCGTTAAATGATGAAACTGGGTTTTAATTGCAATTAAAGCTTCTGATTGTCCGAAAAAGATACTGTTTACTCCGTTAAAGGATTCAATTTTTGGAATCCCGGTAATCTTAGATACCAAGCCACCGACCCATTTAATAATCGTTGGTAATATTTTTAAATAGTTTAAAACGGAAAGAAGTGTGGCAAAGAATACAATAAGTAATAGTACGTTGAAGAAGAAGACGCCACCTTCTTGGAGTTCAAATCCACCAAGAACGAATCCAATCCCTTCATGTCCGAATTCAATCAGCTTATTAAAGACAGCAGAAATACCATTAATAATAATGGCCCCAATTTCAGTCGCGAACATGAACCACGTAATAAGCAGCTGTAAGGCCAGCATAATTCCGATACCTTTTAAATTAATGTTCTTCTTATCATTGGAAACAAGATATGCTAAGCCAAGGATAACGGCAATCCCTACGATACCAAGGATAATGTCCATTATTTTTCCTCCTTTATTTTGCCGTTTCATTGAAACAGCTTACATAATATAAAAATTTATTCTAACTTTTGTCATTTATCTGTGCATGATTGGACGTCCTACAAGTAAACTGCTAAGTTTTGCTTCCAGAGTTCTGGAAGCATACCATGCTTATTTAAAAAGCCGCTCGTTTATATCCTTTTCCTTAATACGTTAAATGTAATTTGGTCGGAACGAAAATAGTTAATCGAATAAAGTACGGGACGGTTCAACTCATCAAAATGCACTTGTCGCAACACGAGTAGCGGCGTATGTTGGTCACAATTCATGATTTTTGATATTTCGTCGTGATAGGCGATCGTATTAATCTTAGATTCGGCGTGATTAATCACAATGCCAGCATCTCTTAATGAGTTGAAAATTGATTCTTCTCTTAGTTTATACCTTTTATGAAGAATACTATCCGGAACTTTATCAATACAATAAACCAAAGGGACTTCATCCGCTGTTCGAACACGCTTCACTAAGAATACCTGCTCGTCCTCTTCTAATTCTAGTTCTTCGACATCATCCCGATGCGGCTCAACGTAACCAGTAAACAAAATCTCTGTTCCTGGAATTTTTCCTTCTCTTTCGATCAATTCGGTAATACTGAATAGTTCTTCAATACCACCTTGAAAAACAGGTACCCGATTAACGAATGTTCCAATCCCATGTTTACGAATAACAATATTTTCTTCCTCGAGTATTCGTAATGCTTCCCGTAATGTGTTTCTTGATACACCTAGTGCCTTTGCTAACGCTGTTTCGGATGGTAACTGTTCCCCAGGCTCTAATTCACCATTATTTATCTTTTCTCTGATTTGTTCGATGACAATCAAGTAACGGGGTTTCTGATAGTGACTTTTCACGTGAGCGCTCTCCTCTCCATTTTCATATTGTATAGCATGGTCAGAACGCTTTCAATACAATTAACAAAGTCCGATAATTAAAATAAAGGGGGGAGTTGGATAACTAAAATGGCTAGCACGAGCCACGTCCGCTCTGCGCCCAGCAACTATCAAACTTCACACTCCTCCAATCGATAAAGAAGACTTAGCCGTTCGGTCTTTGTGAGGCTTAGTCGCACTAATACCCTTGTGGTGAAAGTCAACATCGGCTCATAACGAAAGGAGGGCCGTTTAAATTCGGGCTAAAGCCCAACTCACGTCTCCCCCTAAAGGGGCATGTTTCCTTTATCTTCCTTCTGGTAAAAAGGAGGTTCGATTAAGTTCGCCCCTTCCTGGGGCAACATCGAACTACCTCCCATCCTGGAGGCACAGTTTGTACGTTGCTGCGACTACAGGATGTGCTAGTGCAGGTGTTGCGAAGACGATCGCGTTTTTAACCTGCAAGGGCGCTTCCGCCTTTGTTCCATTATATCGCCTGTAATACAAAATTAATAATGAACAACAGGGTAATGATGTATAACGGCATGGATACTTCTTTGCGTTTCCCTACAGCAATTTTTGCTATTGGATAGGCAATGAATCCAAATGCGATTCCATCTGCGATACTGTATGTGAATGGGATCATCATTATAATGATGAATGCTGGAAATGCATCTGACAAATCTTTAAAGTTGATGTTTTTAATATTGAGCACCATCAGCCCACCAATAATAATGAGAATTGGCGATATCGCTGTACTTGGAATTAACTTGATAACCGGGATAAAAAGGGATGCCACAAGAAACAGTAGGCCGGTAACTATAGAAGTAATACCCGTCCTACCACCTGCCGCAATCCCAGCGGTCCCTTCAACTGTGGACACAGTCGGACTCGTACCAAATAGTCCACTCAACATAGACGATATGGAGATCGAACGAATCGCCGGCGTATATTGTTCATCCCTTTTTGCTTGTTTCAGTTGGCCACCTACGAGACCAATATTTTCAAACACAAGGACCATCGTCAGGGAAAATACAGCAATCCAAAATGTAAGGGACCTGATTCCATCAAAAGACATCGCATTGAAAACACCTGCGTAATCAGCTAAGGATAAATCAGCCCCCTCTGCCTGATTAAAATCAATCAGACCAAACATCCAAGCAATCATTGTACCGACAAAGATGGTGATGAGAAAATGTCCCGGCATGCTACGGAGAAATAATCCAAGCGCTATAATAAATGTAAGCACAAATGCCAACACTTCGAGGCTCCCGATATCACCAAGCGCAATGATGGAATGTTCACCGTGCACTATAATATGGCTCTTCTCTAAACCAATAAGTGCAAGGAACAGTCCTAAACCAACCGTAATAGCCTCTTTTAACGTCCCTGGAATCGACTGAGCAAGTATCGTCGCTAATCGTGTAAATGATATGAGAACAAAAACAAGCCCTGCTACAAATACAACCGCCAATGCTTCTTGCCACGTTAACCCCATGGCATGGACGAACGTATACGTGAACATCGCGTTCAAACCCATACCCGGCACGAGAATTAGAGGTACATTCGCACCAAACCCGACAATGAAACAGCCGAACATCGACGTTAAAATCGTCGCCCAGACCGCACCTTCAATCGGAATCCCAGCATCCGAAAGTATCGTCGCATTCACCACAATAATGTAAACAATCGCAAAGAATGAAATCAGACCTGCCAGAATCTCAGTTTTTACGTTTGATCCTTTATCATAAACTCCAGTTATTCGATTTAATCTTTCTTTCAATCTGTCTACTTCCTTTTTAAAATCCCTCGACCCGCCCAGTCTGTTCTTCTATTCGCTTATTCCGTGACTATTTTAATTCCGGAACTTGCACCGATTCGACTAGCACCGGCTTCAATCATTGCGTGTGCATCTTCTTTATCACGCACACCACCGGAGGCTTTCACGCCAATATCCGGTCCCACTGTTTCACGCATGAGTTTCACATCTTCCAAGGTTGCTCCTCCAGTAGAAAATCCAGTTGAAGTTTTTACGTAATCTGCGCCTGCTTTAACAGAAAGCTCGCAAGCACGAACCTTTTCTTCGTCTGTAAGGAGACTCGTTTCAATAATTACTTTGACTAGCGCTTTACCTTTTGCGGCATTTACAACCGAATGGATGTCATTTTCTACTGCTTTATCGTTTCCTGCTTTTAATTCGCCGATATTAATAACCATATCTACTTCGGTCGCTCCATCTGCAATTGCATCTTTAGTTTCAAATGCTTTTGTTTCCGGTGTACTGGCACCTAATGGGAAGCCGATAACCGTGCAGACTTCAACATCTGATCCTTCTAATTGCTTCGCTGCCTCTTTCACCCAAGTTGGATTGACACACACTGAGTAAAAGTTATACTCCCTAGCTTCCTTACAAAGTGTTACGATCTGATCCTTCACGGAATCTGCTTTCAGTAATGTATGGTCAATCATTTTTGCTAGATTGTTCGTCATCTCTTCCACCTCTTCTTAAATTTTCGTACCTTAATGAATTTCATAATACGTATTTAATGCTTTGGTAATTATGAAATTCATTCACCTGGTAATTTGTTCACGATTCCTTTAACGAGTTTAAGGAAATCCTCTCTCACTTTTTCAGTCGTTTCAATTACTTCTTCATGAGATAAAGGTTGATCTAAGATACCTGCAGCCATATTTGAAATACAGGATAACCCAAGTACTTTCATTCCACTATGTTGGGCTACAATTACTTCTGGAACCGTCGACATCCCTACCGCGTCTCCGCCTACTTTTTGCAGCATGCGAATTTCTGCTGGTGTTTCATAACTCGGTCCACTGTTCCAGACGTAAACGCCCTTTTGCAGGTTAATGTCTAAATCCCGGGCGACCTGCTCTGCCAGTTGTTGATAATCAGAGGCATAAGCAGTAGACATATCCGGGAAACGAACTCCTAAGTCTTCATCATTCGGACCAATTAGCGGATTTATTCCAACATTATTAATGTGATCGGTAATCAGCATTAAATCGCCCGCTTCAAAATCTGCATTCACCCCACCTGCAGCGTTCGTGACAATGACTTTATCGATACCGATCTGCTTCATCACGCGCACAGGGAATGTCACTTCATCTAACCCATAACCTTCATAAAAATGGAAACGCCCTTGCATGGCGAGCACCGTTTTCCCTTCGAGTTCGCCAATGACAAGCTGCCCGGCATGACCTACTACCGTCGAGACCGGAAACCCTGGAATATCTGCGTATGAGATATTCACTGGATCTTTAATCTCATCTGCGAGAACACCAAGGCCAGATCCGAGAATGAGCCCAATCTCCGGGCGTTTTGTTAATTTTTCTTCAATAACATGTACCGCTTTTACAATCGATTCTTTATTCATGTCTCTCCACCTCACTTTATATCGTCTAAAAAGCTCTTCCCATATTCAGGGCTTTTAACTTGGAAGTTATCCGCAACTGTCTCACCAATATCAGCAAACGTCTCCCGTACTTGTAATTCTTTTCCTGCTGTTATTCCTTTATGGTAAACGATTAACGGGACATACTCCCGCGTATGGTCTGTTCCATGATGAACAGGATCATTGCCATGGTCTGCTGTAATGATCAGTAAATCATCTTCCCTTAATTTATCAAAGACTTCCGGAAGTCGCGCGTCATATTCTTCCAATGCCTCACCATATCCTTGAGGGTCGCGGCGATGACCGAACTTCGCATCAAAGTCAACCAAGTTCAAAAAGCTCAAGCCAGTAAAGTCCATATCCATCGTTTCGAGTAATTTATCCATACCATCCATATTAGAGACAGTCCGGATCGATTCGGTTACACCTTCTCCATCAAAAATGTCAGAAATTTTACCAATCGCCAGCACGTCATAATTCGCATCTTTCAATTCGCTCATGACTGTTCGTCCGAATGGTTTTAAAGCATAGTCATGACGGTTTGCTGTCCGCTCGAAGCTGCCTGCTTCACCGATGAATGGACGGGCAATCACACGACCGACCATATACTCCGGATCATTTAGCACCTCACGAGCATACTTACAGATTTCATATAACTCTTCCAGCGGGACAATGTCTTCATGTGCCGCGATTTGCAACACAGAGTCTGCTGATGTGTAGACGATCAGCGCCCCTGTTTCCATATGTTCTTTCCCTAGTTCTTCAATGATTTCCGTTCCTGACGCTGGTTTATTTGCAATCACTTTCCGACCGGATTTCTCTTCTATCTTTTGAATGATTTCATCTGGGAAACCGTCCGGAAACGTTCGGAACGGGGTATCAATGTAAAGGCCCATAATCTCCCAGTGTCCCGTCATCGTATCTTTTCCAGCAGATGCTTCTTCCATTTTTGTGTAATGGGCAAGTGGATTTTCTGCAGGTTCAATACCTTTAAAAGAACGGATGTTACCTAACCCTAATTTCGCCATATTCGGCATATGAATTCCATTCATATGCTCGGCAATATGACCGAGAGTGTCCGCTCCTACATCATTATATTTTTCAGCATCCGGCGCTTCTCCGATACCAACGGAATCCATCACAACTATAAATACCCGCTTAAATGCATGTTTCATTATCGGTCACTCCTTTATGTTTATCTGTTGGTTAACTCCATTTTTTATTCGTAAATGATATCATAAATTAGCTGGTTCTTTTCAACCTTTTCTTTTGAAACGGAATAAGAATCGTAAATCTTCTCCATTACTTCCGCTACATCTTCCTGGTTACTATGAATCGTTACAAGGGACTCACCTTTCTTCACTTCATCACCGATCTTTTTATTCAATACCAGACCAACTGCTAAGTCGATTTCGGATTCCTTCGTTAAGCGTCCTGCTCCAAGTAAACTTGCTGCAATCCCAATTTCGTTTGCAATGATTTCCGAGACAAATCCATCTTCCTTCGCTTCCGCTTCAAAAGTGTAAGAGCTTTTAGGTAGTTTTTCCGGTTCATCGACAATCGATGCATCCCCGCCTTGTGCCGCAATCATTGTTTTAAATGTTTCAATCGCTTTTCCGGACTTGATTGCTTCTTCAAGCATTTCTTTCGCTTGTTCGATGGAATCTGCTTTCTTCCCGAGATAAACCATACGGCTACCGAGCTCAAGACAGAGTTCATGTAAATCAACTGGTCCTTCTCCTCTTAAAGTATCAATCGCTTCTTTGACTTCAAGCGCATTACCAACTGCAAAACCTAACGGCTGGTTCATATCTGAAATAACACCGATCGTTTCTCTTCCAGCACCATTTCCGATTTGCACCATCGCATGAGCCAATTCCTTGGAATCTTCCAATGTCTTCATGAAAGCACCAGAGCCTGTCTTCACATCCAAGACAATTGCATCTGCACCGGAAGCGATTTTCTTACTCATAATCGAACTTGCGATTAAGGGAATTGCATTTACCGTAGCCGTTACATCCCGCAAGCTATAAATTTTTTTATCAGCAGGTGTTAAGTTACCGCTTTGGCCGACAACGGCGACTTTGTTTTTATTCGCAAGTTCAATGAACGTTTTCGGGTCGATTTCAACCTGAAATCCTGCAATGGATTCCAGCTTATCAACCGTGCCACCGGTATGACCAAGACCACGACCAGACATTTTCGGAACCGGGACACCTACAGCAGCTACAAGAGGGGCAAGAATTAATGTTGTTGTATCTCCTACCCCTCCAGTAGAGTGCTTATCGACTTTCACACCATCAATTTCTGATAGATCAACTTGATCTCCAGATTCAACCATCGCTTTCGTTAAATTTACCCGCTCTTCTGTTGTCATATCCTGGAAATAAACAGCCATTAAGAATGCTGACATTTGATAATCTGGGACTTCACCATTCGTATACCCTTCAATTACAAAGTTAATTTCCTCTTTTGTTAATTCATAACCATCACGTTTCTTTTCAAGAACATCCACCATTCTCACTTTAAAGCACCTTCCTTTTCATTATATAGATGATTTTTCAATTGCTCCATTCCATTCATATAATCCACATGAACAACATCACTTAAGAAAACCCTTTCAGTTGTCCTACAACCCAAGTATATGATTGGACGTCCTACAAGTCAACTGTTAAATTAATCAAAAAATTATACTGCTTTCCGAGCTTAAAATAGCTTCTATTATAGAGTACCCGGAATTTGTTTTTTTAAATAGAAATAGCTTGAGTGTCATTTAACATGACCTCAAGCTATGCTTCTCCTTGCTGCTTAGACTATGCTGTTCTCCTGTTGTGCTGAATTCTAGTACAGATTTAACTCTTTGTCCATCAAGATTTCTAATATGGTTGATCGTTCCTTCCAAATCTAATGATTCATCTTCAAAAAAAGCTGTCGGTACGGCAATATGGACTTGTTCTTTCAGCATCCTGTTACCTCCATTAATAACTGTCAATAACGATATCCCGGCCTGCGAGCACTCCCGTTATCACAATAATTATTCCAATCGCCATTAGTATGATAATCGGCGCCGTCCAGCTGCCCGTTACATCATAAAATCCGCCGAATGCAATTGGCCCGGTCGCTGCGATAAGATAGCCAATCGATTGGGCCATCCCGGATAAATCAGAAGCTTCGTAACCATTTTTAGTTCGTAATGTAAAGAACATCATCGATAAGCTATAGCCACTTCCACATCCAACTCCGATTAGTAGAGCGGAAATAATAAGAATACTAAGATTGCTGCTAAATAATCCTGCTGAACCAAGGAAGAAAACGATCCCCGTAAACGCTCCTAATAATTTTTGATTCTTCATCCGGTCTGCGAGCACCGGGATGATAAAGTTCACTGGAATAAGGCCTAACAACATCACCGAAATCATCAAGCCTGCCTGGCTGAGCGAAAATCCGTGAGACTGCAAAATATCAGGCAGCCAGGTTAGCGGGGTAAGGTACATCAATGATTGAAAACCCATGAAAATCGTTACATACCAAGCAGTAGCAGAAGTCCACATTTTTGCTTTCTTCTGTTCAAGCTTTAATTCAGGTTGAGGCTGTGGATTTCTTACTTGCGGATACCAAAAAATGATAGCAATCAGGATTAATGTGACCCATATTCCTAATGAAACTCTCCAGCCAAAACCTTCAATATTCGATAAAGGTACACTAACTCCAGAAGCTAGTGCACCAAATATATTCATGAATATCGTATAAAGACCGGTCATTAAGCCTACTTTAAATGGAAAGCGCATTTTTATTAAACCTGGAAGCAACACATTTCCAAATGCAATCGTAATACCAATCAACGCGGTTCCAATAAATAATGTACTGATTCCATTAGCAGACCGCACAACAATCCCAAGACCTAATAGCATCATCGCTAAAAATATCGTCTTCTCCATGCCGATCCGGTTCGCTAATTTAGGTACAAAAGGAGAAACAAATGCAAATGCGAGCAGTGGCAATGTTGAAATGGAACCCATAATCGAACTACTCACTTCTAAATTATCGCGGATAACGGGTACAAGGGAGCCAATTGATGTGATCGGGACACGCAAGTTAGAAGCAAATAGCATAATTCCTGCAACTAATAAAAAACTAATCTTCGCATTTCTTTCTATTTTCTCTGAATCTAGACCCATGTATTGCTGCCTCCATACTACCTACGATTCTTCACGTAATTATTCTAATGCCTGTGTTAAATCTTCTTTCAGATCTTCTATATTTTCGATTCCAACAGACACACGCAATAAATTCAGGGGAGCCATTGTTCTATCTTTTTCAACAGAGGCACGATGTTCAATGAGACTGTGTGTCCCACCTAAACTTGTTGCACGGGTGAATATTTTCACCTTCGCAGCGACTCCCATTGCTTCTTCCTCTCCGCCTTTTACTTGGAATGATAACATCCCACCGAATGAACTCATTTGTTTCACAGCTACCTTATGCCCTGCATGACTAGGAAGACCAGGGTAATGGACTGCTTCAACTTTCGGATGTGCCTCAAGAAACTTCGATAGTTCTAGAGCATTCGCACAGTGTACATTCATCCGGGGTGATAAGGACTGCACACCGCGCAGAGCGAGCCAGCAATCAAATGGCGAAGGGACAGCACCTTTTTCATGCTGCCAAGCACGTAAATTTTTTAAATAAGGGCTATCAGATTTAGCTACTATCGCGCCAACCATTAAATCACTATGACCGCCAATATATTTCGTAACGGAATGAAGGGAAAAGTCTACTCCAAACGTCAGCGGACGCTGTAGTGCTGGAGTCGGCCATGTATTATCAACGACCGTGTAAGCCCCTCTTTTTTGTGCAATTTTCGTAATTGCTTCGATATCGACTATTTTCACAAGTGGGTTAGATGGTGTCTCCATCCAGACGAGACCAGTTGGTGCAGAGTGAATTTCCTTTTCCACTTCTGCAAGATCCGTCATATCAACGACGACTATATTAAATCTCCTTCCAATATCCGTCTCCGATATGAGTGCCCGAATACCAAAATACATATCATCCGGCATCACAATCCGGCGTGGTAAATCTTCTGGGAGTGCTTCGATTAAAGAAGAAATTGCCGCCATCCCAGAAGCATAAGTGACACAATCATAGCCATTTTCAAGCGAAGTCAGGCACTCTTCCAGCGCACGCCGATTCGGATTATCACCGCGGCTATACATGAAATCATTTGTATACGAGCCATCTGCAGCTCGTTCATATGTAGTAGATAAGTGAAGCGGACTTGTAACTGCCCCTGTCAACGGGTCAATTCCTCGCCCTACATGAATTGCTTTTGTTTCAAAACGCATATTCTTTCCCTACTTTCAAAATTTTTGTCGTCTATTGATATAATACTATATTAATTGTAGATATTTTTAAAGGTTCAGTTATTAAGTCGTATAAATGTCGTCTGAATAACGTCTTTCTAATAAACAAAGGCGCAAGGATATAAGAGCGACTAAGCCTCACAAAGACCGAATGGCCGAGTCTTCTTTATCGATTGGAGGAGTGTGAAGTTTGGGACTGTAGATTGCTCGTGCCATCAAAAGATTTGCTAGTTGCTGTGCACAGAGTGGACGTGGCTAACCCTGAATATCTAAGTTATCCACAACATTTTTACAGTTTCCTATATATTAATGAATTTCATAATACGTATTTAATGCATCACCATCACCATATGTAGTTGATTCGTTCCCAACTACATATGGTGATGGGAAAGCCGACTTTGGTAATTATGAAATTCATTCATATAACTAAAGCCGCAGCATAAAAACTGCGGCCTTCTGTGCTAACGAGCCAGTCTATTATGATTCATCAGTTGATCAAATTTCAGCCGTTTATTTAGAGCATAAATAATCGGAATCGCTACAGCTAAAACAATGAACTCACTGACAGCTGTTGTAAACCATGTAATGGCGAATGGAAATTCAAGTGCCAGATTTAGCTCGAAGGCAATAATAAACATATTAAAGGAGAAAACAGCTGTATTTGCAGCGAGTAATATCCATATGTTTTTAATGTATCTGCCGAGCAGCACAATGATGCCAAGTGAAATGGCCGAGTGTGCAACACCAAACACGAGATCAAACCAGCCCAACGGTGAAAATAAATAGTTATAAAGGAAGACACCGACGACTATTCCAAAGAAATAGCGCTTATCAAAGACAATGAGGTGGTTGAACATTTCCGAGATCCTAAACTGAATCTGAGTAAAACCAAAAGGCACAACAAGTACAGACACCGCAATATACAACGCTGCAACGAGCGCATTTACAACAAGTGTCCTTATTTTCATTTTCATCTCTCCCTTAGTTTTTTAGCGTGGGATGGTCTCGAACCACGGGATTTTTAATCCGTCATTCATTATAAGGTACATACTCGCCTTTCTGCAAATGTTGAGCGAGCTAGTGATTGAAACAAAAAAAACCACCAGTATATGAGGTGGAGTTCATACAATTTATCTATGTTCATTAAACAAGTGCCCGGCACTTTCTCACAGTGCGGACTTATTATTAAACAGGTAATCTATAATACTATTATAAAAAGGTATTTGATCCATGACTAAAAATACCGGTAGCATCATAATTACGACATATGAGATGGTGCTTTCTTTAAAGATAAAGAGCTCGTCGTTATCGGCGGGGGAGACTCTGCGGTTGAAGAAGGAATGTATTTAACAAGATTCGCTTCGAAAGTAATGATCGTCCACCGACGTGATGAACTTCGTGCACAGAAAATCCTGCAAGAACGTGCTTTTGCAAATGAGAAGGTTGTTTGCTGCTGGAGACATTCGCGAAAAAACACTTCGGCAAATTGTCACAGCTACGGGAGATGGCAGTATTGCTGCTGAGGCTGCACAGGAATATGTTGAGCATTTAAAGGCGCATGCAAAAGTTAAAGTATAAATAATGGTACCCACTATATTTCATTTTATCAAGTTACCTGCTAGTGCACGCAGTTTCTAAAGGCAATGTAAACCAGAATGTATTTTTAGCCTCATCAGTCTTCCAACCAATGTCGCCTTTATGCTGTTCAATAATTTCCTTCGTAATACTTAGGCCAAGGCCTGAACCTCCCGTATCACGGCTTCGCGAAGGATCTACTCGGTAAAATCGTTCAAAGAGCTTCTCTCCCTCTTTTTCCGTAATCGGATAACTTGGACCAGTAATCGCAATATAGTATTCGTTCGCTAACCTTTCTCCTTTAATCGAAATGATACCTTCGCCAGAATAATAGCGAATCGCATTCTCAGTCAAGTTACTAATTGCTTGCAAAACTCCCTCTTTATCTACTAATAAGTCCGCATCTTCAGCATCGATTTCTACTGCAATCTGTTTCTCTTTCAACTGCCATTCAAACATTTTAACCGTTTCATGAAGTAATTTGCCAATAGGAGCCATTTCTTTTTCAAAGAATGATTGTTCGGAAATATAATCCCATTCCTTTAACGTCTCCAGTTGTGTGATCATCTTTGTCAGCCGTTCTGATTCTTGATAAAGAGATTCATATAAAGCAGGGTCGCCTTCAATTACTCCATTTTTTAACGCATATAAATAGCCGTTTAAGTTCGCAAGCGGTGTCCGTACCTCGTGTGATAAATCCATCACTAATTTCTGCCGCTGTTCATGATTCTTTTTCAACTGATGAGCTAGGCCATTAAAGTTACTTGTCAGCTGACCTATTTCATCACTTGAGGTAACCTCGATCGGTTCCGGGTAATTCCCTTTCTTCATACTTTTCGTTGATTCAATCAGTCTCTTCAACGGATGAATTAATCGTTTCGTTAAATAAAAATGGGCAATGCTCCCCGTAATCATTGCGATTAAACTGAAAATCCATAAATAATAATAAAGCGTTTTATTGAATTTCGTCTGATTCGTTCCAGTCATTGTCCCCATACTATCCACAAGGAAACAAGCCGTATTGTAGACTGCCCAGCTGCTTAAAGCAATAAATATAGATACGATAAAAATATTGATGAAAGTTAAGCGAAAGAGAAAATTTTTCGGTAACAAGGATGTCTTCTTTTTATTCATGGACAAATTTATACCCCATTCCTCGAACCGTTTGAATTCGTGTTGGAGTTGACGGATTGACTTCAATTTTACTTCTTAACTTCTTAATATGCGCATCAATCGTCCGATCCAATACCGTCTTATCCACGTTCGGATATAATTGATCAATCAGCTTTTCTCTCGATAAGACGACATTCGGATTTTCCATAAAGTAATAAAGAAGATTAAATTCATGTTTCGTTAAATGGAGTTCATCATCATATAACAAGACTTCTCCTTTTCGCGGTTTAATACATAATCCATCGTAAATTAATTTTTGACAAAACTGGCCTGTCCGGCGGAGAACTGCTTCCACATGCGCGATTAATTCATCTGGGTCAAACGGTTTTGGCAAATAGTCATCCGCACCAATCTTCAGACCATTAATCCGGTCTTCCACCTTCGTTTTTGCAGAGAGCATGATAACAGAAACCTCATATCCCGCCCGCTCTTTCACCCATTTACAAAATTCTTCACCACTAAGCTTCGGCAACATTAAATCAAGAATAATCAAGCAAGGACGGTGAGTCAAAAAGACTTCTTGTGCTTCCTCACCATCCGCTGCTTCCAATACGTCATATCCGGCTTTCTCCAAGTAAATCTTTACAAGCCTCCGGATCATTTCATCATCTTCAACAACTAATATATTCTGTTTCATCATATGGCACCTCTATCACATTGTATGAGAAATAGAACATTATTTCATCTTTTCAAACTCTTGAATCATCAATTCATAATTCAATGCACCAAAAGCTTTATTATGAATCGTTCCATCCGAGTTGATTAAATAGGATGTCGGAATCGGCTGAATGCGATACGCTTCCGTTGCAGCATTCCCTTCATCGGTATAAACCGAGAAGGTGAGCCCAAAATCATCGATAAATTCATGTACATCATCAAGACTCGTCTCTGTTTCAATTAAATTTACTGCAACAATCTTTATGTCTGTATTCTGATGGAATTTCTCCATATCTGGCATCTCTGCTCGGCAAGGCGGGCACCAAGTACCCCAGAAATTCAGCATGACACGCTCCCCGCGGAAATCGGATAGTTGTACCTCTTCCCCTTCCAATGTCTTCAGCTTAACGTCAGGAGCCATATCACCAAGATCCAATCCTTCCTTACCGCTACTCTCATCGACTTCTATATTGCTCGATACACTCGCACCTTCTTCGGCGCTTGTTTCCGCTGTAGACGTGTTCTCTACCTCTTCTATAGCTGCTGAATCGGAGTCTCCAACAAACTCATAGACCGCCCAGCCAAACATAAGAACAAATACAATGATAAGAATTAACTTCTTCATCCCAAAAGCCTCCTAATGTTATCCTAACCTTGATAACCATGTATCATCAACGAAATCAAGCAGGAAACCAGTAATTTGCGGCATCCACCCTAAGAAAAGGACGAGCCCCATAAGAATCATGACGACAGCACCGAATTTCATAATGACTCCACTATGGCGCACAATCCATTTCGTGGAACCGAGGAAAAAGCTTAAGACAAGAAACGGCAAAGAAAAGCCAACTACATACATGACCGTATAAAAAATACCTTGCCCCGGATTACTAGCCGCAAGCAGCAAAATGGAACCGAAAATCGGCCCAATACATGGTGTCCATCCCGCTGCAAATCCGAGTCCAATTAAAAATGTCCCGAGGTAGTTCACCCGCTTTTTCGTATACTGAAACCGTTTTTCCTTCATCAAGGTTGGAATTGTAACCCAGCCGCCGACGAATAATCCCATGAATATAATTAGGGTACCCGCAATCCGCTGAATAAATAACCCTGAATCCCCTATTAATAAACCTTGTACCCACTGCCCAAGGAAAGATGCACTTGCACCAAGACTAATAAAGACAAGTGACACGGCAATAAGGAAGATTAGGGAATGACTAAGAATTTCCTTTCTGATTTTCGCATTTTTGCCTTCTTGCAACTCTTTCACACTAATTCCAGTTATGTATGACATGTACGCTGGAAAAATCGGAAGTACACAAGGGGATAAAAATGATAACGCCCCTGCTCCAATCGCAAGAAACGTGCCCGCAATCAATAATGTATCTGCTTCAATTCCGCCCATGACGATCCCTCTTTCTTAAAATAATAACTATATTTATTGTAAAAAATACCCAAACAAACCAAGGTGCTATTAGATAACCAAACACGGTAACAAATGGTTGTATCGAATAAAGAATAAACACTCCAACAGACCAAACAACTAATAACATGATAAACAGCAGCTTTTCAGGCAATTGATCATGTGCAATATAATAGAAGATGAGAAGCAATGTGATTAAAATAAAATATCCAATTGTACCACCAGTTTGAAGCCAAACGAGATAAATGAATTCATATACAAAAGAAGCGACTAAAATCACGGGAATAAATGATTTCATAAATGGGACAGCATTTATTTTTCCCCTCTTCACTTTTATAAACAGGATAATCCCGCTGATTAAAATAGCAAGATAAAATGCTTTAGAGTCGCTAGGGTAAGCAAGCACTGCTAATGGGTCTTGTATGAACAGCTTAAGGTTCGTTAAAATTTTCCCGACCCAAATGAAGATAACAACATTTATCAGCTCCGAAATCATTTGTTCGATATGTATTTTTTTATTCTTTTTCGATAAGTTACTCGTTAAATAAAAGAATAAAAACCCCGCTAAAATAGCGAGAGCAAAAACCCCTATAGGTATCAATTTACTTATTTGCGCCAATGGCTTAGCTCCTTTATCTCAGCATTCTTAATTCCAAGCGTACACATTATATATGAAAGTTTGATGAAAATATTATATTGTTCAAGCAAGAGATTTAGTAATCAATGTCTAAGATAGATGAAAATAAAGTAAGCAATCATTTGAGGATTCCATTAAATCACCAATCCTAATCCATACAAATATAGAAGCAAAAGAAAAAGCCCGTGAGAAATTATGCTTTGTCTCGAGCTTTAGATATCTGGTTAACTATAGCTTCTTTAAAAATCAATTTGTGATGATGCTTTAGGTATCATACTTTTTTAAAAAAACAATTGGCACTCGCCGAGTTCCGTTGTTTAATTTCTTGGATCGATAGGTGTGCCGTATAATTTCCATATTCGAGAATACGATCTAAAAAATCATTTAATTCATTAAATTTAGTTCTTTAGGGGAAATTTGAATTGTTTCATACTTTAATGAATTTCATAATGCGTATTTAATGCTTCACCATCACCATATGTAGTTGAGTTGATTCGTTCCCAACTACATACGGTGATGGAAAAGCCGACTCTGGTAATTATGAAATTCATTCACTTTCCATAATTAATTTCAACCCTATTTATAGAAAGTGCAGGAGCTGTAAATGGGTTTTTAGTTTCCCTAATACTATGAACTTCATCAATCCTTATATTATTTTTGATAGTATATCCAGTCTTGAGCCAAATCCACATTAGACATTGCTTGTTTAAGAAATTAGGGGTCATCCAAACTCCAAAATCTGGATAGAAAACTGTTGGAACAATAAAAAAATTGCAGACAACCAAATAATAATTGTCATCCATAAGTCTTTTTTTGACGAAAAATACATTTTATCACCTCGAAGGAATGAAATTGCTATGAAAGTTGAACTAAATATTTTATCACATGTTTTCCTTGTAATTATGACCTAGTAGGAGAACACAATTAAACACAATCAACTATATATCCATGAAAAATGTCTCGTAGGTGGGTTCTATCGGACAAAAGCGAATTTAAGCAACATAACTTTCTAATAGATGGACCCGCTCCTATACAGAAGTGAAAAACTTAAGTTCAACATATATATGAAAAGTTTAATAGTTCAAGGGCCTGAAACCAAGCAAGATAACTGTTCAAATACTTCGTTTCTACTCGATCAGAACGTTGTATCCAGCCTTTAAGCCTAATGTGATACTAACAATCTTATTTTTATTCTGACCGTTTTAAAACCTCTAGCTGCTCCCATTCTTCTCTTAATATTCCCATTCGAATAGAGTCGTAGTATATGCCATTGTAAAACCGGCATTTTCTTAGTCTCCCTTCCAAACTCATTCCCAGTTTCTCGCCTAACCGCATCATACGCTGGTTCCCGGACCATGTAGCAAAGCCCACTCTGACTAAAGGCATTGTGTTGAACAAATGATCAATCCATGTTTTAAAAAAGATGGTACCATGTCCACCGTTCCAATATTCCGGGTTATAAATACCAATGCCAGTTTCAAGCCAATTTGAAGGCTTATGCTCCCAATAATAAGATGCCGTTCCAATCAATTTCCCTTTGACAAACAGCCCCCAGCGATTATCCTGTTGAATAAGAGATGGACCCATTTCTTTTAGAAAAGCATCATATGTTAACGCCACGTGGTCATAATAAGGGGCATCCCATTTCTTCCATTCCGGATTTGACTCTTTATATGTCAATTCCCATAAAGGCTTCAAGTCTGCTTCTGTTAATGGTCTCATTTCAAGTTCGTTATTTATCCTTATACTCACTGGTCCCACCTCTTAGGCTAAATTATCATTTAGCTTTTGCTGTAAAATGTTTTCTAATTTTTTTCGATATCTATTCTGAAAAAACTCCTTATCAATCTTCTTATCATTGAACTTTCCAATAACTTTACGTACATCTTTATCGTGGATAATTAGTTGTTTAAATCCTTTATCACTCAACAATTCTTGAAACCATTTATGTTTCTTTAAACGACTTACATTTTTCCCTATGTCTTCCTCATCAACTGACATTAAAGATGGCAAATAAAGTCCGAGGTTTAAAAATAAAATGAATCCAAACAGTAGAACAAAAAATAAAAGTTTCATACTTATCCCTCCCTCGTATCATTACGATTAGGAGCTTGCAGAAGTTTCAAAATAAGACTCGTTTGAAGAACTACTTGAGATCTGCTTTTCATTAGGTATTTATTTTCTCCATCACCTTGTCCACATCATCCCATACATATATCAACTCATTCAGAGCTTTTCCAGCAAGTTTAATCTGTTTCGTTTCAACTAACTTAGCACCAAAATATTCATAAAAATACCGAGTTTTATTTTCCTCTAGTACTTCGACAAAAACTTTCTCAATGCTTAATCGTTTAAAGTGCAAAAACAGTTCATGAAGAAATTTCCTTCCTATTCCTTTCCCCTGATATTCTTCAAGCGAATAGATCGAAGTTAGATCACTTGCATGCTCTACTGTATTGTTTTCTCTTTTCCAAGCATCTGCAACCCGATAATTTGGCCTTCGTTATTCTCTGCAACTACTACATGATCGTCTTCGCTTGCAATGTTTTTCTTCCATATTCTGTTCGGTGTTCGTACAAAGATTATTCAAGAAGTCTTCTGGAATAATACCTTTATAAGTCGCCCTCCAACTATCTACATGTACTTTTGCGATACCGGTTGCATCTTTCGAATCCGCTCTTATTATTTGCATATAACCACCTCATACTCAAAATTTTTTAGCATCCTTAATAGATAATAATCTATAAAAAAAAGAGCTATTGTTTTACACAATAACTCTGTTTCAAAAAACTAGATTTTTTCTTAGATAATGCTACAGTTACAACCTGAATATCAACTGTTTCAATAAGCATCCTACAAGATTCGCAATATGGTCTAATTGCCCGCACTTCATTCGTTACTTACGCATCGGTTCATGTAGACCCAAGATAATCCCGCTTAAAAATATTCATCAAGACAGCGTTATGATAACTTCCATTAACAAAGAACGCTTCTTCTAACGTAGCTACATATTTATAGCCACATTTTTTATAAACATGCACAGCTTTTTCATTTACTTCATCCACATATAAAAATAGCTTGTGCAAATTCAATACTTTAAACGCATAATCAGATGCTAAATTCGTAGCTTTGGCTGCATAACCATTTCCTTGAGCAGCAGGATCAATCATGATTGCATATTCAGCATGGCGATGTATATAATCGATATCAAATAATTGAACAAGGCCAATCGCTTTCTCACCGTTCGTTAAAATAAAGCTTCGTGCACTGTTATTTTGCTGCTCTTTTTCAAAGATTTCACGTAATCTAGCCTTTGAGTAATAAGCTTCCTCAAACCAATAGGACATAATTTCGGGATCATTCACTAACTTGTGTAAAAAATGAATGTCATCTTCTTCATAAGCTCTTAATCTCAGTTGCTCTGCCATTTCCTTACTCCTTCTTCCATACCTCTGGATTGACAAGATTTCCTGGTTTTTCACCGTTCAATCCCGCTCTTAAATTTTCAGCTGCCAACTCTGCCATTTTAATTTCCGTTTCTAATGTAGCTGAACCTATATGCGGCAGCGTGACAACATTATCCATTTTTAATAATTCGTTGTCAGGATCCACAGGTTCTTGTATATATACGTCTAACCCAGCCGCTGCAATCTCTTCATTTTTAAGCGCCTCAATGAGATCCGCTTCCACCACCGTACTTCCTCGGGAAACATTAATAAAAATTGCGGATGGCTTCATGATTTGGAATTCCTTTTTGCCAATCATTCCCTTTGTTTCATCTGTTAAAGGGGTGATGAGACATACATAATCCGAACTCCTGAGCAGATTTTCAAGATTCATATGCAGTGCATTAAATTGTTCCTCTGCATCTGGTTTCGGCGTGCGGCTATGATAGAGTATATCCATATTAAACCCTAAATGAGCTCGTTGTGCAATAGCTTTACCAATCCGTCCCATTCCGATAATTCCGAGCGTTTTATGATGAACATCTGCGCCGAATAACTCTGTTGTAACAGCTTCTTTCCAGCGTCCCTGTTTCACGTATTGATCGAGCTCAGGCATTCTTCTCGCGGTCGAAAGCATTAAGCCCATCGCCATATCAGCCACCGTGTCTGTTAATACGTCTGGCGTGTTTGTTCCCATGATATTTCGTTTCGTTAATTCCTTGGTATCTAAATTATTGTATCCGACAGACACGTTACTAATGATTTTTAAATTTGGCGCTTGATCTAACACATCACTTTTCCCAGGAAAGTCCAATCCAATAATGCCCTCTGTTTCTTGGAGAAACGGTAAAAAATCAGGATCTTTATGAGCATCTTGTTCTTTGAATATCTGTACATCAAATTCTTCTTTTAATGTGCTAAGTACCGGTTCTTCTATTCGGTCATAAATGATTACTTTTTTCTTCATATGACGGTCACGCTCCCTTTTTTATTCCGCTTTACAATTAGAATAGCGATTAAACAGGTGTATTCCTTATGCAGAAATACACCTGTTCTTCTATTTATCCACTTTTTCTATTCACTTCATTTACATTGCTGTCTAATCTAATTTTAAACCATCCTTTTTTAATTGCAAGGATCGTAATTAGAATCGTAAAACCTAGTGTAATTGTGATAAAGAGCCATGATTGTGAGTTCACAACCATCACTGGTGAGAAGGTAATACGCATTAACTCTACTGAGCCAATTACAATAAATGCTAAGCCAAAATCATTGAGTGTATTACTTTTCAAATCAGGATCAACAATTCTGAGTAACGCAATCCCCATTGCTACTGCTCCTGTTGTCCAGCCCCAAGTCAAACTTCTTAGGAATTTATCAGCAGCTTTCTCTAATTTCCTGCAAGATACTGAATGTGAAGTTTACTTTGCTCTTTTTGATGTTCAACTATTTGCGGAAAACAAACATGATGCGGATATTGATAATGTCGTTCAGCCGGACCTATCTGTTGTGTGTGACAAAGGTAACCTTGATGATAAAGGGTTGTAATGGGGCGCCAGACTTGATTATTGAAGTACTTTCTCCTTCTTCTATTAAGATGGATCACTGGAACAAGTATCGGCTTTATGAAAAAGCAGGAGTCAAGGAATATTGGCTTGTTGACCCAATTAATCAAGCAGTGGAAGTGCACCTTTTAGTTTCTGCACACTATGAATTCCAGGGTGTCTTCACGGAAGAAGATACGATTTCTGTTCATATTTTGCCTGAATTGACATTAGATTTGTATGAAATATTTGATTCAGATGGATCATGATAAAGAGATACTAACAATTGTTTCTTATACGGCATCTCCATCAGTTTAACGGCCACAATTGCTTTATCCAAAAATAGAGATGGAGTTATCTTCAACCTCCAATCTGATGGTAAGGATTGGGGATTGGATGATTTCATTTTGTATTGGGCTTTTGGCATAGGTGACAGGCATTTCGATGCGATAGGACAGTTTTCTAATTCAACAAAATGCCGCTTAGCTACTTCTGAAACCTCAACTTCATTTTCATCCCTGAGAATACTAACTTTCTTTGTTATTCACTCCTTACCATTGTTCCAAAAATATGTGTCAAATAAAATGCGGTGAATAATAATATTTATGGAACACTCGAGTCAGCCGATTATTTATTTGCTCGGAATTCAACTTTCTTTCTTTTTGACTTTCTGCCCAAATCATCATTTCCTTATTCCTTGGATCATTTTCATTCACTATGACTTCCAAATATTCTTCATATCCAAATAAGCCACCCACATCTTCTGGTGGTCTTTCCCCATTTCCATCTAGGTATGTCGCTCTAAAGTCATGAGACCTTTCCGTTTTTTCCAGTGTTATATGATGGTACCACGAATCTCCAAAGTCATACTCATACATGACTTTATTGTGTTTCGAAAAAATTTCCTCCAATGAAACAAACCGTTCTTGCAGAATATCAAATTCCCCATGATCTAAAAATTCCAGCGTTTCCGGATGATCGTCCATTATTATTTTAATTGGCTTATTTCCCTCCATATCCACTGTAAATTCATGTAAATGGTAATTTTTCCAATCAAAGACCGTTTGGATTATATTATGAAGATGTCTAAATGAAAACGTCGATGGCACGGTAACCCTTCTCCAAACGTCATGACTGCCTAAATCGATTTGTATTTTCAGTTGATAGCGCTCATGATCCAATACAGGTATACATTTATCGTTATCTAATTCATAAACAGTCCCTAAACAATTTAGCATTTTTTCTACAGGATAACCATATTCATCCGAATCATTGATCTTTTGGATCTGCCTTCCCGCTAAGAGGCTTATATATTTTTGAATTTTCGTATCTTCATTCAAATATTCTGACATAAATTCAATTTCCCGTACCGTATTATTCAGCTTTGCCACCATGCTTCTATTAGCTGTTTTGGAAAAAGAAATTTCACCTGCTTTATGAATATAAGCGTTAATGATAGTTTGACTGACACCTTCGATACGTAAAACTTCCGTAATTGCTTCAATAATTAAGCCTCTTGCATTAGAAAAGTCCTTTTTAACCGGTCGGTATATTACGACTGGATATCTCGTTTCGTTGTTCATTAAAATAATCGCTTTTCTTCTGTTAATACTGACAAAATTGGCGTGCCACGCCATAAAGCTATTCGGAAAATGTTCATGACCTTCTGGTGTAACTAATTCATCTCCCTTTATACCTAACTTCTCAAGTAAAGCTTTCGTACATTGGATCATCATCTGTCTCACCTCTCTGATAATAATTCAATATTCACTTTCATTTTAAATATCTTGAATTTGATACTTCTTCGCTATCTCTTTCGCTTCTTTGATCCCTGCCTTCGTTAAATAGACCGATTTGGAGCGCTTACTTCCACGAATGAAATCTTCGTCAGTAAGTTCATCAAGAATATCAAAGGGATATCCTTTCCAACTCCTTCTCGTTTCTCCGAATAGTTCTTGTAGTTCTTCCTCTTTCCACGATGTTAAATATAACAATAGCAAGGTTAGCTCCTTCACTTTCCGCTCCATTTGCGATCCTCCTCATCCTCTCAACTCGCCAAGCGCATTTCAAGATATAACCGTTCAGTGTAGATTCATTTAATGATAACGTATATCGACATACTAAATCACTTCATCCATTAACTATATGAATGAATTTCATCATTACCAAAGTCGGCTTCTCCATCACCATATGTAGTTGGGAACGAACCAACTCAACTACATATGGTGATGGTGAAGCATTAAATACGTATTATGAAATTCATTAATTTAACTAAACTTGATTTTTTCCATTTTTGAAAAATCAAGTTTGTGAAACAGGACAAGTCCTATCTTTTTTGAGCAATTTTCCAAAAAAATGCAAAAATGAAGTTATTTATATAAAATAATATTACAACATTGTGAATCTCAAACAACTAACATCAAATTTTCATATAGATTTGCTATAGTAAAGTAAGGTTAATTTGAAGGTAAAAAAAGTACCTCTGATTTTTTTAGACATAGCCATTTATATTAAATTGAAAAAAGGAGAATTCATAACGTGAAAAAATTAATTGCTGTTTTAATATTTTGTGCTGTAGTCCTGCTAGCAGCGTGCGGCGAAGAGATAGAACCGAATATGGAAGGAGAAGTAGCGGACTTTAGCTTCACTACACAAGCTAACGAAACGTTAAGCCTTGACGATCTTAGAGGCGAGTGGTGGATTGCAGATTTTATCTTTACAAATTGTACGACTGTTTGTCTTCCAATGACAACCAATATGGCAGACTTACAATCTAAATTAAAGGAAGAGGATTTAGATGTTCAACTTGTTTCCTTTAGTGTCGACCCTGATTATGATAGTCCTGAAGTACTTATAGAGTATGCCAAAGAATATGATGCCGATTTCAACAATTGGTCTTTTTTAACCGGATACGACTTTGAAACGATTAAAGAATTATCCATGAATTCATTTCGATCTGTCGTCGAGCAAGCGGCTCCTGGCGATGATCAAGTGACCCACGGGACAAGCTTCTTTCTTGTTAACCCAGATGGCGAGATTATCAAAAGATATAGCGGAGTAGATAATAACGAGATGGATCTGATTGTCGAAGATCTCAGATTAGTTTTGAACTAATAATGAAAAATATTCATGGAACAAAGGCGCAAGCGCCCTTGCATGTTAAAAACGCGATCGTCTTCGCAACACCTGCACTAGCACATCCAGTAGTCGCAGCAACGTACAAACTATGCCTCTCAGGAAGAGAGGTCGTTCGATGTTGCCCTAAGACGGGGCGAACTTAATCGAACTTCCCCTTTACTGGAATGAGATAACAGAAACATGCCCCTTTAGGGGGAGACGTGAGTTGGGCGTTAGCCCGTTCTTAGTCGGCCTTCCCTTTTTCTTGAGTTGATGTTGACTTTCGGCGACTAAGCCTCATACAAACCAAACGGCTAAGTCTTCTTTATCGATTGGAAGAGTGTGAAGTTTGGGACTGCGCATTGCTCGTCCCACCAAAAGATCTGCTAGTCGCTGGACGCAGAGCGGACGTGGCTAGTGCTAGCAACTTTAGTTATCCACAGCATTTTTATTTTATAGTTTCCAAGCTATTAAAAGAAAAGCAGCGCTCATAATCAATCTCTTTTTCATACGTATACCTCCATTTATGTCAATATCCGTATCGATCATATTCATTAAAACTTGCTTACCTCTATACAACCGCTATCCATTCTTATCGTACTTACCCAATGTGAAAGAATGATGAAAACGGTGTATTTTCATAACGTGAAACTTCAATACGTGAGGTTTTCGGGAGCACAGGAGGTGCTAGTATCAGCGTTGCGAAACGAATCGCGTTTCTAGTCGACGGTACTTACCCCACTGATTGCTGGTTGAACGAATCTGAGGTGTTAGCTCACGTTTCTTCCCACCTAACCTTTCTCGACATAACCTGAATTCTTGAGGAGTGTTACGGACGGTTACAGCGGGACAAATTCGCTCAAGGCCCTCTAACAAGTTAAAAAAAGAATAGCGAGCAAAATAAACCTGCTCATTGTTCCCTTTTGTTCCAATATTTTAAAATGTCTTCCTTGCCATTTGTTGAAGCGGATCCCATACCCCGTTATATGGAGGTGCATAACTAAGGTCTAAATCAGCCAGTTGCTGGATCGTCATCTGATTGTAAAGCGCAGTGGCGAGTACATCGATACGTTTATCAACGCCCTCTTTACCGATAATCTGTCCTCCAAGCAGTTCATTCGTTTTGCCATGATACAGCAATTTCAGATGCAAGATTTCTCCGCCAGGATAATAGCCTGCATGCGAGTTTGCCTTCCTTGTCAGCACCTCATAGGGAATACGAAGTCTGCTTGCCTCTTTTTCGGTTATACCTGTACGACCTAACGTTAAACCAAAAAACTTAATGATGGATGTCCCGACAATTCCTTTGAAAGGTAACGGATTCCCGGCCATATTGGCTCCGGCAATTCGGCCTTGTTTATTTGATGTCGTCCCGAGCGGAATATGGTCATCCAGCCGTTTCACGATATGGTACTGTGTCGCACAATCACCAGCAGCATAAATATGTTCAAGGTTGGTTTCCATATAAGCATTAACATGGATTGCTCCTTGCCTCGTCATCTGAAGGTTTGTATTTTTTAAAAATCCCGTATTGGGTCTAACGCCCATTCCTAGTAAAACAAGATCTGTATGATGTACTTGTTTGTCCGTGATCACCGTTTCAACCCGATCGTCACCTGCAAATGCTTCGACCGATTCGCCAAGTACAAGCTGAATCCCATTTTCTCTAGCTTCTTCCTGAATCAGTTCAGCCATGTCTTGATCAAATATCGATGCAATTTGTTTACCGCGTTGGATAAGGGTGACTTCTTTCCCAAGGCTTCTGAAGCTCTCCGCTACTTCCAAACCAATGTAGCCACCACCGACAATCGTAACGTGTTTTATATTCTCGTCTAAATCTTTCAGAATCGCTTCTGTATCGGTTATTGTTTTTAATGTATGGATCCCCTCCAGTTCCATGCCCTTCCATTCCGGAACGAGTGGGTCGGAACCTGATGCGATCAGCAGCCGATCATAATTTAATTGAAAATCTTTGTTTGCTTTTGCATCCGTTCCATAAACGATTTGTTGTTCGGCATCTATATTCGTTACCTCCGTATTCACTCGGGCATCGATCTTATACTTTTCCCTGAACGCTTCAGCGGTTCGTGCAACGACGGCTTCTACAGATGGAACGACACCACTTATAACATAAGGCAAACCGCACTGTCCGTATGAGTAGTCATCACCACGTTCAAGAACCGTCACCTGTGCCGAGTCATCGGTGCGGATTATTTCCATTGCCGCACTCATACCAGCAGCGACACCTCCGATAATTACATAACGCAACATAAACTCCTCCTATTAGTATCAAGATATCATTATAGTAAGATAGTTTAACCACAAATGTACTCTTTTCACTCTTATCGTACGTATCTAATGTTAAAGAATGATGAAAGCAATAGCAATTTTCGCGGGATTCTTCTCTCACCATTCGTAATATTTTAGTATTGCATAAATTTGACTGTGAAAATGTTATATTACCTACAAACTTGGGTATAATAAAGTTGATAGACATTAGAGTTATATAAGCGTATAATCTTAAATCGTACGTTGTTTTTTAAGTACATATATACATTTGAAGGGGGTACTATCTTGGCTAATGAAAACGCTAATAATAAAAAAACAATGAATCGCAGGATATTTATGAAAAATGCTGGGATATTTACTGGTGGTGTAGTAGGTGGATCTATCCTCGGAGGGATATTATCGAATCCGTTTCTAAAAGAAGAATCAGAGTCATCGCAGCCTGCAGTAGAATCAGCCGAGGATTTCCAAGAAGCGCGTATATTTTTTGACCGCTTTGAAGACTTTGTAATTCTAAGAGCTGCAGTAGAGCGTATCTATCCGGAAGATGACAATGGACCAGGGGCAGTTGCGCTAGGCGTGCCATATTTCATTGATAAGCAATTAGCAGGCTCATGGGGAACGAATGCGAAAGAGTATATGCAAAATCCATTTAAGGTCAATGGTGATTCTGAAGATGTGATGCGTTATGAAACACCACTAAACAGAGGGCAAATCATCATCGAAGGCCTGAGGAA
This sequence comes from Oceanobacillus alkalisoli, assembly GCF_022213125.1. NCBI lineage: Bacteria > Bacillati > Bacillota > Bacilli > Caryophanales > Bacillaceae > Oceanobacillus > Oceanobacillus alkalisoli. Next base: position 131,258 of record NZ_JAKNRA010000008.1, read on the forward strand.
AATTGATGCGGTAAGTGAAGAACAGTTCGGTGAAAATTTCGTTAACATCGACAGCGAGCAGCAAGACGAGATCTTACAATCATTCGATAATGGAGAAGTTGAATTGACTGGTGTAAGTTCGCAGCAATTCTTTAGCATACTTCGAAAAATGACGATCGAAGGTGCCTTTGCCGATCCACTCTATGGCGGAAATAAAAACATGGATGGCTGGAGAATGGTAGAATATCCAGGTCCACGTCCAGGCTTCATCGATATTATTGAAGAAGAAGAATTTATCAAAATGGATCCGCTCGGTTTGAAAGACTATCAACAATCATAAGCGTAAACAAAACAGGAGGAAGATTTCATGGCAATAAAGCTGGATAAAGTAGATGTTGTAGTAGTTGGTACTGGTTGGTCAGGTGGTATTGTATCCGCCGAGCTTGCCAAAGCTGGCTATAAAGTTGTTGGACTGGAACGAGGAAAAGAAAAATCAGTCAATGACTATTTGGGAAGTAAAGATGAACTTAGATTTACACAGCGTTATGATATGATGCAGGATTTATCAAAGGAAACAATTACTTCTCGCAGTGAAATGGACGAAGAAGCTCAGCCAGTCCGAACACAAGGTGAAATGATGGTTGGTAATGATGTAGGTGGAGGCAGTGCACACTGGGCAGGCTGTACGTTCCGTAATAATCCATTTGACTTTGAAGTGTACAGTAAGACGGTTGAAAAATATGGGGAAGACAAGATTCCAGAGGGAATGACCTTGCAAGACTGGGGTATCACCTATGATGAATTTGAAAAGTACTATGACCGCTTCGAAAAAACAGCTGGAACATCAGGAGAAGACGATCCATTAGCACCACCTCGTTCGAATCCTTACCCAAACCCGCCACTCAAAAGCTCGCCTGCAATCAACTTATTTAAAGAGGCAGCAGAGAATCTCGGATACCATCCATATATGATTCCCGCAGGTAATATGAGTGAAGCGTATGAAAACCCGGATGGAGAAAAACTGAGCCAATGTCAATTTTGTTCCTTCTGCTCGCATTACGGGTGTGATTTCGGAGCAAAATCGGATCCTGTCGTAACTGTTATTCCGACAGCGCAAAAAACAGGGAACTACGAGCTTCGTCCTCATTCCTATGCCCGTCGTGTGGTACATAATGGTGAAAAAGCCACTGGTGTGATATATGTAGATATGAAAACGGGACTGGAATACGAACAGCCGGCAGATGTAGTCGTTTTAGGGGGATTCACCTTTACAAATACACGTTTATTACTACTCTCTGAAATTGGTAAACCTTATAATCCGGAAACAAGAGAAGGTGTAATTGGAAGAAACTTCGTCGGCCAATTCAATAATACGTTCCTTGGGGTTCGAGGCTTTTTCAATGACAAGAAATTCAATATGTACGGAGGAGCAGGTGCGCTTGGTGCAACATTAAGAGACTTTACTGTGGAACATATTGATATCGAGGGTAAAAACTTCTTGCATGGCGGACACCCAGAAATCAGACAGTATGGATTGGGACCAATTCAGAGTCTTGCTGTTCCAAGTGATACGCCTAGCTGGGGTGCCGAGTTCAAAAACAACTCTGTCAAATATGCAAACAGTATGCTGCATGTTTGGTTTGTACCAGGGGTTATGCCATGGTGGCACAACTATACAAGCTTAGATCCGACTTATAAAGATGCTTTTGGAGATCCGTTACTGCGTATAACAAATAAGTTAACGGACCAAGATATTAATATTGCGAAGTACGGCATCGAAGTAACTAAAAAGATTATGGAAGAAATGGGCGCAGATATTATTGATGAAGATGAAGTGCCAGAAAAATTTGACCATATCTACAGCGGTGGGCATTATGCTGGTGGAGTAGCGATGGGTGCCGATCCGGAAACTTCTGCAGTCAATAATTACTTGCAAATGTGGGATATGGAAAACCTGTTTGTCACAGGCGGATCCGCGTTTCCACACTTCTCCGATTATCACCCGACCGGAACAATCGGCGCTTTAGCTTATCGTGCTGCGGAAGGTGTAGAGGAATACCTCAAAAAAGGTGGATTACTTGCCGAAAAGAAAACGAAGACACATAAAATGGCTTAAAAGAAAAGTAGGTGAATATTATGGGTATAGCTAATATTGGTATTCCAGGCTTGATTCTTATTGTTGTACTAGCTCTAATTATTTTCGGTCCAAAGAAACTGCCTGAAATTGGAAAAGCAGCCGGAGAAACGCTCAAAGAGTTTAAAACCTCGGCTAACGAATTGGTGAGTGAAGACGAAAAGAAAGAGGAAGACACAAGCGACTTAGAAGTTAGGGAAGAAACATCGGATAAACAAGCTTAATTACTTATTGAACAAAGGCGGAAGCGCCCTTGCAGGTTAAAAACGCGATCGTCTTCGCAACACCTGCACTAGCACATCCAGTAGTCGCAGCGACGTACAAACTGTGCCTCCCAGGATGAGAGGTAGTTCGATGTTGCCCCAGGAAGGGGCGAACTTAATCGAACCTCCTATTAGATAAAGGAAACATGTCCCTTTAGGGGGAGACATGAGTTGGGCTTTAGCCCGAATTTAAACGGCCCTCCTTTCGTTATGAGCCGATGTCGACTTTCACCACAAGGGTATAAGTGCGCCTAAGCCTCACAAAGACCGAACGGCTAAGTCTTCTTTATCGATTGGAGGAGTGTGAAGTTTGATAGTTGCTGGGCGCAGAGCGGACGTGGCTCGTGCCAGTAACTAATAGTTACTTACAGTATTTAACTATTTATAGTCTCCTGAATGAATTTCATCATTACCAAAGTCGGCTTTGCCATCACCGTATGTAGTTGGGAACGAACCAACTCAACTACATATGGTGATGCATTAAATACGTATTATGAAATTCATTATCTCCTATGTAATTAAAAAACTCCTTCGAATCACTCGTGCGAAACGTACACGATTCGGAGGTGTTTTTATATAAAACAATGCAGTTAGGTCGGCTAAGACTATAATTTTTCTATAATACGGACTTTAAATCTTTAACAAGTTCGTCAAGCTCAACCGTGCTTGTTCCATCATATTTTTTTACAATGTTTCCCTTAGGATCAATCAAGTAAAATCCGACTCCATGAGCCCTTTGCCCAATAACTCCTTCTTCAAGTACAGCTTTAAATGTATGCTCCGATATTTCTTGAATCGTTTCAAAATCATAGCCAGTTAAAAAGCTCCATGTCTCTAAGTCTGCATCATACCCTGCGGCATATTCTTTCAATACTTCAGGTGTATCGTATGCTGGATCAACACTAAAGGAAACAATTTGCGGACTTAGACCATCCTCTTTCAACTTCCCTTGTACTTCAGCCAGATTCGCTGTTGTTCTTGGACAAACCGTCCGACAATTCGTGTACATGAAATTAGCTACCCACCACTCGTCTTGAAGTTCATCCGAATGTAACATTTTCCCGTCTTGTGTCACGAATTCAAAGTCCACCATCGGTTCAGACATATTTGTTTCTATATTGTCACCACAAGCAGCTAGGAAAATCATGATAAAAAGTAATAAAAATTTCCGGACTTTCATTCTTATTCCTCTTTTCTCCGTACAGTATATCGATAACTTTCTCCGTTATAACTTACGCGATGAAAACTGCTCCATAGACAAGGGCTCCCAAAACAACAAATACAGGACTAACCCTAAATCGCTCAAGGGCAAGAAAACTTAAAACTGCAATGATGATTGTATGATAAATTCCCGATGTCTCATAAGCATTCATGAAAAAGTTGAAGGTCATCACACCTAACAAAACAGCAATGGTCGGGCGAATATATTGTGTCAATCGCTTCACTTTCGGGGAATCTTTAAACTTTAATAATAAGCCTAACAAAGCAATCATTAAAATCATCGATGGTGCAACGGCTGCAAAGACACCGATAAAAGAGCCTAACACACCACCCATTTCATAACCGATATAGCCTGAAAGCTTTGTCGCAATCGGACCTGGCAAACCATTTCCCAATGCCACCATTTCACTAAATTCAGTTACCGTAAACCATTCATATTTATGAACCACTTCATGTTCCAATAATGGTATGGTCGCTGGCCCCCCACCATAGCCTAATATATTCGCGATAAAATTAGCTTTAAAAATTTCCCAATATATCAATTCTCATCAACTCGCCTTTCTTTTTTTCCTCTGGAAAGCAATGCAGAAATAATGAGAACCAATATTAATATGGCTGGATGAATACCGAGCATTTCCATAACGACTAAACTGATGATTGTTAGCATAATGGTTGGCAGCCACCCCATTGTTCGCTGGGAGAACTTAATAAAATCCCAAGCCAACACACCAATCATCACACCAGCAACCGGAATAACAGCTTTCGTCATTCCTTGGACCCATGGAAGATCTTTATAAGCGTTTAAAACTGTTAATAATAAGATCATTAAAACCAATGTCGGTAAAATTGTCGCAAGGAGTGCATTCAGCATCCCGCGCCATCGATCAATCCTCCAGCCGACATACCCGGCAATTTTCGTATTAACAGGCCCCGGCAACGTGTTGGCAAGTGCCAATACGTCTGCAAATTCTTCATCCGTCATCCATTTAAATTTCGTAACCACTTCCCTTTGCATCAGCGGAATGGCCGACAAGCCACCACCATAGCCGAGCATGCCCGCCCGAAAAAAAGCCATGAAAAGATCCTTCTGCCTCACCAACGTTACCACTTTCCTTCTATCTTTAAACATTACAAATACTTTCCATTTGATCGTAACAAATATTGAACATTTTTACGAATTTGATTGAAGCTTTATTTTCTTATCAGTATTAATGAATTTCATAATACGTATTTAATGCATCACCATCCATATGTAGTTGAGTTGGTTCGTTCCCAACTACATATGGTGATGAAAAAGCCGACTTTGGTAATTATGAAATTCATTCGTATGTGCAAAGAAATAAAAAAATGAGACCCTGTTTTTATACTATATCTCTTCTATTTCTCCTTTTCCTCTTGTGGTATTTTGTAGCTACCCTTTTCATTTTTGCTTATTTTATCTACTCTAGGTGCGTTGACAGAGCTTGCCTCCTGCTTTTTTACTGCTAAAATACAAAAAGAGTCCGAATAACAGCTAAGTTATCGAACTTCAATAAGCTTTAAATAAAAAATAAATGGTAACCAATCATCAAAAAGTCAGGTGCTCTTATTACCAGCTTGCTTTTTTCACGCCTGGCACTTGCCCTTTATGCGCATACTCTCTAAATGCGATAACGCTCTCGGTTCCCCATCGGAATACCGCTACGTAAATCTCCACTTAAATAGGGAACTCCTGCTAAACAGAAAGTTCCCTTTTATGATTCATGGATTAAAGGTACACCAAAACAAAGCTGGCTGTGTAAAAATTACTAGTTTCAAGTACGTTGGTACATAACAGGCACACAGTTTATTTCAAGATGAATCAATGCCCATAAACTCCTATCTCATATAAACACTTTCACATGTTCCTGGCTGTGGTTCATAAAAACAATGCAGTTTGAATTGACCCGTAAAAGGCTGACCGTACCATGTTGGCGGACACGGAGCATATGGATTAAAGTACCACAAAGCAAATTTCGCGGGATGATCCCGCCATGATTCTAAATTTCGTCTTGCTAATCTCCTCTCCTTATCTCTTGCTCCCTGATAAAACACATTGCCCTTCTGAACAGCTTCAAAAGAGAAATTTCCCCCTTGGACTTGAAATATTACATCTTCAATCGTTCTAACATCAATAAAGTCTAAACAATTTGCTACTGCACGGTTCACAATTACATTTCCGACATACAACATTCCTTGAACGCCTTCACCCTCAGCTTCCGCTCTCATCATCCTTGCCATTAAATCAACGTCCGCTTCCCGATAAGCTACTCTCGCCATTTCTTCACCTCCAGGATATAGTATGAAGAAATGTGTATATGATGTTTCTTTTATATAAATTTGCCCATTTCCACTCCCTTTGAATTACTCAACAAAGCATGCAGTGAATGTGTCCTATTATTTTCTTGTTCTATTCGATTTTTCTTCACTTAAATTCCGATAAAACCTCTCCTTGGAAGAAAGATAACGTGTGTCTGATCGTTCCCTGGATCTTTTTATTTGCCCTTCAACATACATCACGAGCGGTAAAATCCCAAGTACATATCTTCCATAACGCCCCACTTCAATGTCTGGCAGTATTTCTTCGACAACCATCGGAAATACAGTAAACACCAAAAGAAGCATCATAACTAAAATAATTTCAGCATTAAATCTGCTTCTTATACGAGTAACTTTCCAACCAAGCATCACAAAAAAAGAAGTAATATATACTGACACAAGACAAAATCCCGCATATAGCAGAGTAAAAAATACCGATTCTCTCCTGCCATCATCAAGAAGAAAATTTATCGGCTCTCCTTGATAAAGAATCCCCTCTTCACTTCCAGTAAAAGTGAAATATACGATCGCCATATAACCAACCATGAAAAACATAAAGAAGGTTAGAGCTAGAACAACGACACCCCATAATAACACGAAGAGTCTTCGCAGTAAGCCAAAGATAAGACCAGCACCAGGAATTTTGCTTAAAATATAAACAATAAAAATAATACCAACAAAACCAACAACCACAATTAGGGTGGAAAGAATTTCTTCCGTAATCACAATCTGCCCCTTCTTTTATCTCCATACAAAGAAAGATATTGATCCTCTTACCATTTATTATCGTATTCTTCGATCTTTATATACTTTACCAATTACTTAGCTATTCTTGGTGGTTGCATGACTGTCAGAACTAAATTGTGTCCTTTCTTAAGGTGGTTATCCAGTCATTCATTTAGTCATTAACCAAAGCACCAAGCGTCATTCACACATTTCTGTCTGTTCAGGTAAAAAAGATTACACTATACGGAAAAATCTTCCTTCTCGTTCATCAAATAACCAAGAAAAACTCATAATTTGGTAGCGAATGATCAAATATTATAGTTCAGCACTTTAGAATAATCAGGAAATAAAAGAAGTTCCGGATGGAAATAATACAATTGGACATCGTCGATCTTGTCTTTTTCCACACTAATATAAGCTTTACCTGTTATCGAGTCCCCTTTTTCTAATTTCCCTTCCAAATCGTATAAATCTATCCAATTTCCATCGATGTTAACATTAAATGTATGTATCACTGCTTCTCCATCTACAACAGGCATTGGCAGAGCTTGTTCAATGGTTTGAATTTCATCGATTGTATTTTCAATCGTTATGTCTAGTACTAGCGCTGACATATCACTTAAATCCACATTCCCTTGTTCAAGGTCAGGATTTTCTTCAATGCTCACATCATCGATCGTAACCTGGAGGCTTCCATTATCTTCATAATCTAGTAAATAAATTGGCTCTCCCATTTCATATATACCAATTTTACTCTCCTGTTCTGATTGCGGAGTGAAAAATACAACTTCAGGTATATCTTGTGTAATGTTCCATAAAAATGCCGATGTATATTCATCATTTTTCTCCGTGACGACCGCACCTACTAAATCCAGTGTTTCGTTGGGCTCAAGTGCATAATCGAAGGATTCAAATTCATCTGCAAACTGGTCGTTTTCCGGATAAGATACATCCACTTCTGTATTGGCTGCTGTATATTCGGGCAACAGATCGGGCAACCCAATTTCTTCATCACTTAAATTTGTCACAGTATAATCAATAAACGTAACATTCGTATTTTCATCCGGTGAAGAGACTCGTTGCTCCACAAATTCTGAATGATCCTGAGCAGGTTCTGTCCATACTTTATTGACAGTTACTTCTGCATCTGCATCCGAATAGTATGTGGTCATGACGAATGGTTCTCCGATTTCATGATAGAGATCATTAGATTCTTCTGTATTCTCCGAGCCATTTGAATCGTTATCAGCTGTTGTTTCTTCCTCAGCCTCTGTTGGTTGTGCAGTTGCAGTTTCTGACACATTATCGTTGTCTTGCGAACACCCTGTTATCAACAAGAGCAATATGATAGAAAACAAGGTTAAAAGCCTAGTGTGTTTCATAGGGAATCTCCTCCAATTATTAAATTTTTGTAGGTAAAATGCATATACTTGTAATTTCCCCGTAATTATTTAAATAATATATCTTTACGTTTCCTCCTGTCAATAGACCATCTGACGTATTATTCTTTTACTATATCAGTTGAATGAAATAAATCGCATGCTTAGTTTGTGCGGGATTCTTGAATGAGCATGCGAGTTCGTACGGTTATGGTGTGGGATTCTGGGGCGGCGAGCGAGGTTGCGTGGTTATCGTGCGCGATTATCGGGTGGTGTGCGAGTTTGCACGAGGATCGTGCGCGATTACCAAGGGGCGTGCAAGTATGTACGATTATCGTGCGCTAATTCTCGGACCGCGTGCGAATCTGCTGATTAATGCAACCTATGTAAATTTCAGCAAAAATATTTTTGTGTATTCCATATAAAAATTCGAATAATCTGCGTAGATTTTATAAAGCAACCATTGGTTCACGCCAATCTGGGTCTCCCTCATGAATTGGATTAGGAATATCACAAACACTATTTTGCATCAGGATAAGTAAATCATCTTTGCTAGGAATATATCGGTAAAGTACATTGGTGTCAATCCAAGAGAAGATGCAACTCGATTCATCGATACAGATGAAAGTCCTTCTTTATCAGCAATAGCGACTGCAGCATCTACAATTTGATCGATACTTAATTCTTTTTTAGGTCCCCTATTTGATTGTTTCTCTAAGCCCTTGTTTGAATCATAGTAGAAACCAAACCCCAAGAATTTCGTATTACTAGGGCGGGAGATGCGACTCTTTTCGGCATTCACGATGAGTCCTAATTTCTTCTCGATAAATGTTGTAATGGAGGCAAGCACTTTGTTGGCGGCTTTCTTAATAGGGGACTCCTGAGCCGTCCGTGAGACCTCCCAGGGTAAGGCATCTATCTTTCCGCTTTTACTCGTCTAATCTACTCTATAGGGTTACACACATCTTTAGGATTTTGGCTTGTTGTGGAGCCTCGTCCACCTATCGAGCCTTTGTATTAGATTTCTATTCGTCAAGTCAAGCTTTTGATACGCGCTTCCTTCAGCCCTTACCTCACGATAAGTACCTTGCGCTTCTCTAGTGGTTGGTCGATGTGTACCCCCACAGTGGACTTTCACCACCTAGATAGTTGCCATGCCTGGCACATACAAAAAAGGCGATAATCCTTCTTGAACTATCGCACCCTATAGTTGAATAAGAGCATATATATTTAATTTTAAAGTTCTATAGATAAACTTCTCCATATTTCTTCACATTTTTTCTTCTTAATACGTTCATCATATATTGAATAAAAATCTTTATCCTATATGTAGGTCTCACCTTCATTTCAAACAAATCCTTTAATCCATAGGGAGCCTTAATTTCAAGTTCTTTATTACGGAGTCTTGCAACGATTGCAGTTGGGGTTTCAGGAAAATGTTGCCAGAGGTTTGCAACCGTATGGAATAAAAACGTCTTCTAATGTTCTTCTTACTCCCTCCGCATTTGGTAAAAAAATCTTGAGTACCCTTTAAATTTTGATAATCCATCTTCTTTTTCCTTGACTCCAATATTTTAATAAATGAATGAATTTCATAATTACCAAAGTCGGCTTTTCCATCATCATATGTAGTTGGAACGAACCAACTCAACTACATATGATGATGGTGAAGCATTAAATACGTATTATGAAATTCATTAAAATAAAAACCGCAATTGATTTAAGTGTGGAACTTAATCAAATGCGGTTTAATGATAAATAGCCTTTCTATTTACGATTATTAAAATCAGATAGCGTAAAGGGGGATCGATGAGATAGAACGCTTCGAATTTTATAACCCCTCTGTCTCTAAAATTATTTTATTCGAGATAATTCGTATGAAAAGGACTTTCCCTCTCTTCAGTTTGTACAGAAACCCATTGGACGGTAGTAAACTCTTCTAATGACCATTCCCCTCCAAAGCGACCCAGTCCAGAATCTTTCTCGCCTCCGAAGGCAATCAACGGCTCATCGTTTACACTTTGGTCATTCACATGAACCATGCCGGAAGTAATCTGTTTCGCTGCTTCTACCCCTCTTTCTGGGGAACCCGAATGAATTGCTCCACTTAGACCAAATGGGGTATCATTTGCAATACGGATTGCTTCTTCATCACTTTCTGCAGAGATAATAGTAGCAACTGGGCCAAACATTTCGTTTTTAGCTGTCGCCACCTCATTGGTACCAGTTAATATATAAGGATGCATGACATTGCCTTCCACTTTTCCTTCCAGTACAACTTTAGCTCCTTGTTTCTTAGCCATTTCAATTTGTTCAAGTATCCGATCAATTGCTTTTCGATTGATCAATGGACCGATTAAATTATCCTTTTCGCTTGGGTCGCCCACCTTAATTTTTTTCGTCTTTTCCACAAACCTCTCAATAAATTCCTCATATAAATCTTGATGAACTATGATTCGATTAATAGCCATACATATTTGTCCATTATGCATAAATTTACCGAATAGTGCAGAATTTACCGCACCTTCTACTTGCGCATCACCAAGCACGACAAGCGGGTTGTTTCCTCCCAACTCGAGTGCAACTTTCTTAATATTTCTTCCACAAATTTCACCAATATGCCTCCCTGCCGGCGTGGACCCAGTAAACGAAATTAACCGTGGAATTGGATGTTCCACAAATGCATCGCCTATTTCTTCTAATTTTGGAACAACAACGTTAAATATTCCTTTCGGCAATCCCGCCTCTTCAAATACTTTTGCAAGTAATATTCCGCCGGTTACCGCTGTTTGCTCATCAGGTTTCAATACGACCCCGTTACCGACAGCCAGTGCAGGTGCAACTGAACGCATTGCAAGATACATTGGAAAGTTGAATGGCCCGATTACTCCAACTACCCCTAAAGGCTTTCGGTAAATTCTATTTTCCTTTCCTGGAACAAGGGAAGGCACAATCTCCCCATTCATTCTAAGTGGAAAAGAAGCAGCTTCCCTCATAATTGCGATGACAAAGTCAATTTCGACGTTGGCCTTTAGATGTGATGAACCACCTTCCCTAATCAAATGTCCAACAAACTCTTCTCTTCTAGCTTCAACAATCTGCACTGCTTTTTCCATAATGGAAGATCTTTCAAATGGATTATAATTTAACCATTCGTTTTTGGTCTGTTCAGCGGATTGATAAGCTTCGTCAACATCTTCCTTACTCGCTGTTTTTATTTCTTGCAGAACTTCGTCATTATAGGGGTTTTTCACTTTATAAGTGGTTTCCCCTGTACCATCACGCCATTTTCCAGATATATAATTTTTATTCAAACCCTCGTAAGGTGTCATATGATTAATTCTCCTTTTATTTTATGACTTACTATGAGTTTTACTCTTTGGTTCCTTATTATACCTTTTAGGAATGGAGAAGGAAACTGGTTACCATATATTGAATTGAATTCAACTGTAATTGTTAACAATTGAATGAATTTCATAATTACCAAAAACGGCTTCTTCGCCACATCATGTAATTAAGAAAGCTTCTACGCAACTACATGTTGTGGCGAAGGAGCGGTAAATCCTTATTATGAAATTCATTAAATTGATTATGATTATAAAAAACCTCGTTTTATTTAGGACTTACATGTATGCCTTCACCCTCTCGCCAATCTGCGTAGAGTATACGCTTTACATAATCATATCCATTGGTAGTCAACTGCTCATTTAACCACTGTTGATCAAATCCGAGTTCATGCACATTGTCCCATAAAACTTCCCCATCTATAATTAACGATGTTGGGAGATGTACTGGAGTTTCTATAAGACGTAGAGCTTGCTTGTCTGGTATTTGATACCTGGATTTCAATAATATACTTATTTGCCCATTAGCTTCTAATATCCCGTATTTGACTTCGCGAACTGAAAAGACATTATTTTGACGGAGTAAACTCAATACTTGATTTACATCCAGTCTGTTCTTTGTAAGTAACTTTCTGTCTATAATACCATCTCGAATGATTATGTTAGGATTGCCTAGTAGGAGAGAACGAGTCGATTTAATTTTGAGAGTCATAAACTCTACTCCCAACATAAGAAACGTCCACAATCCGACGGCATATAAAAAATAAAAAACCCCTATCTTATCCTCATAAATGGAACTTCCTAAAAAATGTCCCAGTCCTAGAACAAAAACTAAGTGAAACGGGGTTAACTGATAGATGGATGTTCTGCCCGTTATGATAATGATAAAAAATAAAGTGGCAAAACCCACGATGACTTTAATCGTCAGTAAACCAATATTAACTTCTTCCAAAGTTTTTTCCTCCGATTTAAGTTTTAGTTTGTTGTACCATCATGTCTTGGATTTTATTGATTCCAATAGAATTCTAAAGGCTGTATGGTCTTTCCCTCCCACTTATTAAGAACAGTAAATAATATAAGTTGTGAACTTGCCCTGTAGATTTTCAGTTAAGAAATCAGAACATGATTTTACCATTTCTAATATTGACTTTTACCTTTGGATGAACAAGGATATGCTCATAATAATTTTCTCCCTTTATTTCTTTCCAGATAGAGGGATGAAAGGCAACGAGTTCTCTGCCTAATCCAAGTACGTCACTTTGATTCTCTGCAAGTTTTTTAAACAGAGTATCCGCTTTTTCAGAGAGAATCATGGATAATTGACTTTCCAAAGAATCGATCACTTCTTGCTTATATAAATGGTTTGGAGGATAGTCAACAATCTCCACATCCAATTGCAGCATAATATCAGCATGTACTTTTCCCTCTTTTTTCAGCTTAAGTTCTCTTGATACGTTTTTTACATTATAGCTGACGGATACGTTAGCTTCTTCGTCCAACCTTTCTGTTAAAAGTGCCTTTTTAGATTGTTTTCCCATAAACAACAATAGAAAAGTACTTTCAGCAGGGGAAAGAAACTGTCCGGTAAAGCTGTTGTTATGAAAAAGAGCAGCCCCATTTATTTTGACTTCATCGTCCGACTCGTCCTTGCTCAAATAAGGAAGCATGAAATCTTTTCCTTCATCAAACAAATAGGTGCGAATCGATCGTAGTGTTATATCCTGAATTTTCGAATTTATTTCACTGCTGTGAATCAATTCGTATAAGTACTCCCCTTTTTCAACTTCATTTTCGGATAAATGGGTGATTATCTCATTTGCACTGTTATCTGTCACAGCAATTTTGGCGTTTAAATCCACCCTCGGGTCCCGGTAAAGAGCATCCAGCACATTATAAATATCACCTTTGGCAACGTCGATTCCTAAGATTAAAACTCTTCCTTTTGCTGGATCGTAATTACCGGCTACGCTCCTGTCAATTGTCACGCTTGCCTCTTTTATGGACCTTCCATTTCCGGTTACCAGTTTATTCGATATAGATATTTCCCCCCTGCTTGACTCACTAATATTCATATCTCTAAGAATTGAAGTTATTTGATAATCCCCCTCCTCCACTAGGTCAAAACCTGATAAATACACCGTACGGGTATTCTTTAGCAGTCTTTCATCCCAGCACCCAGCTAGTAATGGAAGAATAAAGAAGAGCAAGACGAGCTCAGTTTTCCTTTTCCTCATAGGTCGATGCCGCCTCTCTTTTGAAAATAATTGTTATGAAAAGCAGTAAGACAGGGATAATAACGGCGAAAATTAAACTTATATGCTTTAACCATTCTTCAATTAAGGTGATCTCCATATAATAAAATATGATTGAAACGATAAACACGAATGTTCCAGCTAGCATCACAGCAAACTTATGTTTAATACGGAATAAATTACTTATCCCCAAACTTGCTGAAAAGGAGTAGCTGATAATAGTAGTAAAAACTACCAGACCCCAGAAAGAGAGAAATATTAAATCTAATCGGCTTAGCACTCTTATTTCCACTGCACTCAGTATGTATAGAACCGGTTCCTGTGTGATTTTCATTTCTTCTGGACTAAGCATCACCGTGCTTATCATTACGATATACATTAAAAAAGTTGTAATAAAAAATATTGCCGAAAATGCCCCTTTCAGTGCCGAAATACTTTTAGACTGCTTCATAAAAGCGAAATAAATGAGTAACGTTTCAAACCCTATGAAAGATACAAAGGTATCCTCTGTACTTCTAAGAATATTCCAGCCACCATTAGAACCAATAGGGAAGAGATAGCGGACATCCAAAGATGGATCCTTATAAACAAAAAATGTAATGCAGAATAAAAGCAGGTTGAACAAGAATAGGAAAGAAAACAAAGATAACATATTTCTTATTGAACAAATACTCCCGTATATAAGCAGAACGAATAATATCAAAAGTAAAATCCATCCAGGAGTTTCAGGGAGTATCCATCGTTTTAAAGTATCTGTGTATATAATGAAGATATAACAAATGATGGTCAGCAGATACATAATAAACAAAAAATTTAATACCGTTCCAACCGTTTTCCCCAAGATTACTTTAGAAAAATCAAATAAAGTAAGATTCGGGAACTTTCTGCATAGCAACCAAATCATCAGTACAATTAGGTGAATAAAAAATCCGGTAATTAAAATAGAAATCCATCCGTCACTGCCCGCTTTTTGATGCGTTTGGTGAGGTAATGATAACAAGCCTACCCCTATCACCGATTGCACCAGCACGTAAAATAAATGTACAGAACTAATACGGCCCTTCACTTTCATCTTGTTTCCACTTCCTTGATTGTATTTCCCGCTTGAAATGGGGGGAATCTTTAGGCTGTTTATACATCATCCATGAAGGAACACGAAGAATCGTATCTTTGAAATCCTTTATATTCAACGGAACAAACGGTGAAAAGTATGGAAAACCGAATGAAGTAAGGCGTGACAAGTGAATTAACACACATAACACTCCGATGACGATACCAGAAAAGCCAAATATAGATGCCAATAGCATTAAAGGAAATCCTAAGACACGAATCGAGCTGCTCATTTCTATGTTTGGCTGAACAAATGATGCAACGGATGTTAAGGCAACAACTATAAGCCCACCATAGGAAACAATCCCTGCTTCAACCATTGCTGTTCCTACGACTAGCCCTCCAACAATTCCAAAAGTCGTGGCAACAGAAGGTGGCAGTCGAATGGACGCTTCTCTTAACAACTCAAAGGAAAGCTGCATAATCATTAACTCTATAAATGGCCGAAATGGTACATAACTCAACGAAGACTGTAACGAATAAACAAGCTCCAAAGGAATTACTTCATAATGGAATGAAACGAAAGCAACATAGGATGCCGGCAGGATAAGTGCAATGATATAGCTGAATAGACGGATAAATCTAAAAAATGAACCTAACCACCAACGAGTAATATAGTCATCCGGTGTTTGAAAGAATGTCATAAATGTCGCTGGCAAGATAATTACGGAAGGACTCCCGTCTAAAATTAAAGCAACCCTCCCGTCCTTTAAATTTGCGGAAGCTTTATCTGGCCGTTCCGTAAGTAAAAGCTGGGGAAATGGAGTAACGGTGTGATCTTCAATGCAATCCTGAATATCTCCTACTGATCGAATGGAATCAAGTGTAATACTTTTTATACGTTGATCGACCTTTTTGACGATTTCCGGATCTGTCATATGATCCAAATAAATCAGCGATACATTCGTTGTTGTTGAGGAACCCAATGTATAATTTTTAACTGTGAAATCGGGTGATTTCGTTACAGCACGGAGTAAAAAGACGTTTTTATCTAAGCTTTCCACAAAACCTACTTTTGCCCCAAGGATTGTTTTTTCTACGACAGGCTCTGCAACTTCTCTATCGGTTGATGCGTTAGCCTTTAGGAGGAATCCCTCACTACTGCCGCCTTTTTCCATTAGCAGACAATATCCGTCTAATAATCCGTTGATGGCTGTTTTATTACTGTTAGTAGTGCTGATTTCCTGGCTATATAGTTCATTTGAAATATCGTTGTTCTCCATTTTTGTAAGGGGTTTAATTATCTTTGATTCAAACTTTTCCTGGTCAACTAATGAATTGATGTAAAGGATTATATAGGTTTGCTTATCACTATGTATTTCCCGTTCCTTTAAATCGCTAGTATGATTTAATTGAAGTTTGATGTTCTCTATGGAGAGATTTTCCTGATTGATCAAAGACTTTTTGGAGTTATTTCTTTTAAGTCGCATCCCTGCACACCCTCTTTATCGCACTTCTTGTCAGTAGTATGTGGAACTTGAATACAATTATTCAAATAGAAGATGGAAGCTGAATCAAAGAGAATGCAAGGACATCAATGGGTCTATTTCACACGAACTTTCTTCGCCCGGAACCCCATAAGCCATATACCACAAGCTTGTACGATAATGGAGTTTTGGAGATTATACTTTATTCCGTTTTTGTACCCGTCTGTTACATATACGATGCCAAGATATTAAGGGGCAATAGAGAGATTTATCAATAATTCCATTTGAAAGCATTGTAGTTACTGAATGGTTTTCCCCCATAGCTAACCAATAATGGTTCCGTTACTTTTATTGTATTTAATAAATTATGTAGCCCTTGAATCCTTTAGTCTCGAGATATGACTATGAATATTTCGGCAATACCCGGGGGGTTGTTCACGGAGCCATGCTGAAAAAGCATCCAAAATGGGCTGGCTGCGTTCTAAGCGTTCTTTATAGCGTTCTTCAGGACTGGCGTCCTTCAATTCACGTTCAATAGCGAAAAGTTGGTTACAGAATGCTAGACCTTCCTTCGCCTTAACGTGGGTTGTTTTCGCCGATTCAGGAAGAGCCTGAAGGGCTTCCGTGAATTTACGTCTGGCATGCGCCAAACAACCAACCAGGGTAACGAAAGCTATACCATTGTAACCTGCATAGCCATCCACTTGGATATATCCCTGGAAATCCTTCAGAAATCGGGAAGGATGTTTGGCTGCACGAGTACGCTGGTAATCATACAAGATGATTGCAGGACTCATCCGACCTGTACGATAAAGCCACATATAAGATTTGGAAGTGGCTGGCCGCTCGGGTTCCGAAAAGACCTGAAGGCTCGTCTCATCCGCATGCAAAATATCCTTTTTCAGGAGATGTTCTCGCATCTGATCATAGATGGGACTTAACCAGGTATTTTTTTAACCTATGATTAAAAATGTGAATTTTCCATCTAATTTACTGCCATTCTAAAATTATTTATTTTTAACTTAGTTGAATGAATTTCATAATTACCAAATTCGGCTTCACCATCACCATATGTAGTTGGGAACGAACCAACTCAACTACATATGGTGATGGTGAAGCATTAAATACGTATTATGAAATTCATTAAGTTACAAGCTTATCCGTGAACTGTATTTTCACTAAAAATATGACGGCTATGCCTGTAATGGAAGGAAAAGCTGTAATATACTAAAGCCTACTTCATGCAACTGTTCACAAAATGCCCCTTTGAAGTGCATCTCGTTATAACACAAATGGACTATAACTTCAGATACATGATCAATTAACTCAATTTACTTTCATCGCAGAGTGTTTCTAAATGATAACGGATTACTTCCTTCACCTTTTCTGGAGTGTAGACATCAGGTCTTAACAGAGCATGAATGGACAATCCATCAATTAATGCCGCCAGCCTACTTTTTTCTAATTTTACATTAGTTGAATCAGATAAAATCCCTTGTAGAACTAATATCTCAATCATTGAATTTGCTAATTCATACATACCGTTAGTCATTTCATCTTTTTTTTCTTTTAATGTATCACTTGTAAGTGACTGAAGTGCAAGGATCAACCAAACGCTCGTTTCGATTTTCTTTTCTTCATCAATTGGTACAAGCTCCAATAAAACTTCTGCGACTGCCTGCAATGAATTGTCTGACCAACTTTTACTTTGAGAACGTTTTTTCCCTTCTTCCAGGTAATAATCCATGATAAATAATAACATTTCATCCTTAGTTGAAAAATAATGTCTTAACGCTCCAGCAGACATGCCTGCTTCAATAGCAACTCTTCTTATAGATGCCTTTTCGATTCCCTCTTTCTTAATAATATTCCAAGCGACCTCAGCAATTGACTTCCTCTTTTTTTCATGATCAACAATCCTTGGCATAAAAAATCACTTCCTTTTCTTAACACAGTGTGTTATTATAATTTTAGTACACTGTATTATTTAAATTATAACATATAAAAAGGAGGGACTCTATATTTGATCGAAAGTATTGAAACATTAATGCCTTCTTCAACAATAGACACATCGATAGCTTTGCTAATTATTTCTATTTGCGCATTAATTGATATATTAAGTCCTGGTGTATTTGCTGTAACAGCCTATTTATTATTGACACAGCCTAATCAATTATCTTCTCGTTTGCTTGTTTTTTTGTTTATTACGCAGTTTGGCTATCTTCTGGTGGGCTTATTACTATACTTTGGTGGAGATTCACTATTGAAAGGAATCGGAAAATTATCTGAATTTGACTTTATCAATTGGTTTTATCTCCTTTTTGGAGCAGTTATGGCTCTAATTAGCTTCTGTAAACCAAATGATAATACAAAAAAACGTTTAATTTCATTTATACCCCAAAAAACAACGATGAAAGGGATGATCATGTTAGGTATCATTGTTTTTCTAATTGAATTTGTAACTGCTTTGCCTTACTTTTATTCAATTTTGTTAATGAATCACCTAACAATTGAGCCTTCCTCTTCTATCTTTATTATAATTGGCTACAATCTTGTAATGGTGCTTCCTTCTCTTCTTTTGTTAGGGGTTAATATTATGTTTAAAGAGAGACTGCAACAATTTCTAAATAAAATTAGATCAAAATTAAATGAAGCTCCGATTTCCTCACTCTTGGTAGCGATAGGAGTAGTAGGTGCGGTTTTTTTTAATATCGGTCTTAGAGGCATATTAAATTAAAAAATTATTAATGAGGTGTTCATCATGAAAGAAATTATCAGTGGACTTGGTCTACTTTTCGTTATACAGGGAGTAGGCGGATTAATCAATCATTTGACTAATGGTGGAAAAAGTTGGTTTTTGGTAAATTATATTGATGCGTTTCAGGGATTTGAAATTGTTATGAACATTATTTTTATTGTAGTTGGTGGGGTCATAAGTTTAGCCTCTTGGAAAATAGGCGGAACAACTAAAGGAGAAAATTAAAATATAGAGCAAATAGGACGGATTATACATAGCCGTCCAGCTTGGCGGATGCTCCGTTGAGATATATTTTTAAATATTAATAGGGGGGTAGGGGGAACATGAAAATTATTATGAATTCAAGACATATAGGGAGCTCGTCTCTCAAAAAGGAAGGTCGGTTATACTTTATTGATAACCTAAGGGCAGCTCTTACAATGTTAGTAGTGCTACATCATTTAGTGTATTTTTCCATCTATAACGAAGTATTATCACAAGGGTCTATTGGGGTCGTTATAGGCCTTCTATTCCTTGCTTTTAATCAGACTTTTTTCATGGGGACGTTTTTTCTTATTTCCGGATATTTTGTTCCTTCATCTTTTGAACGTAATGGAGCGACCCGATTTATCAAAGATAGATTCTTCCGGTTCCTAGTCCCGTTTATCTTCTACGTTCTCATTCTTAGCCAAGTTCAATCAATTGAAGTCTATATGCTTAACCAGGAGCCATTTACATGGCAAACCTATTTTTCAAATTTAACCTATGGCCCGATGTGGTACGTCGAGCTACTTTTCGTATTCGTTTGTTTATACGCAGTCTGGGCGAAGTTTATGAGTAAAAATAAGCTATCAGTAGTTCGTCAGAGTACGCCACCCACCTACAGGATGTTTACAGTCTTTGTCATGATATTAACAGTAGGATACTTCATTATAAGACTGTGGGTCCCTGCTCTTGATTTACCCGGTGGATCTCCCGGGGTTCAATCATTTGTTGGACTTTTTACAGCAAGCGGCTATGATCTCCCACAATATGTCGGGCTATTCATTTTAGGCATCATCGCTTACCAACGCAATTGGTTTCGAAATACTCCTGATTCTATGGGTAGAGCGGGTTTTGGAATTGCAATTGGAGCATCGATTCTTCTTCTTCCCTTAGTCTTGATATTTGGGGTAGACGGATTACAGTTTTCTGGCGGCTGGAACTGGACATCTTTGGTTTATTCTCTTTGGGAAGCTCTATTTTGTGTTGGCATCATTCTCGGATTAATCATATTCTTTCGCAAAAGAGTTTTTCTTCAAGGAAAAGGTTGGAGCTTCTTGTCAGCCCATTCTTTCGTGATTTACATCATTCATATACCGATTATCGCTATTGTTATTGCTGGATTGAAGGTCATCCACTTTCCACCATCCTTCATGTTTCTAGCTATGATTCTGATCACGATACCACTTTGCTTCTTGTTAAGTTATATAATTAAGCAGATTCCCTTTGCGTCAAAGATTCTTTAGGATGGTGAATATTAAAGAAAAAAAGAGGATACGACGATAACTATAAATGATGTTTTAAATATGTACACTTTTGATTGTAAAATGATGTACAGAAATGATTTTTAATGATTTGTCAATCAATATGCGAACTTTACATGGAGCCCCTGTGGACATGATTGACATGCCAGGAAGCCAGGCCCTACAGAGTCTGGCATAGCTATCAGGCTATCATGTCCACTTCTCCATATAAAGTTTTTAAAGCACTATAATCAAAACTGTACATTCTTATCCAATCGTTTTTGTACATTGTTAGAGTATCATTTATAGATAACCATATCTGCCCTTATGCTTCTCAAAAATAGAACTAATGAGCCTTTTCCACTTGGAATTTTTATCTGAGTGCTCAAAAGTATTAATTTTATAATAATAAGTGTTACGTGGAATACCGGAAACTTTGAGTAATGTCTTCACAGGATAATCGTGCCTTAGCTCATATATTACTTTTACTTTTTGTTTTGTCGTAATTTGTTTTCTTTTTGAACTAAGGCTTTCCACTTTTTTAAATAGAATTTTCCATTTAATAATATGTATAAATTTTTACTCCCACCTGGCTTATGTTCAGTTGGGCTTTTTTGTATTTAATGAATATTTTTTAAAATATTGCTTTTATTTTTGGCATTTCATAAAAAATCTTGTTGAAGGTTATGAAAGGGGAAATCATCACCCACCTTTGCAGTTGCAAAGGGAGAGGAAATGCATGATAGAACCAGATTGTACCGTGTGGCAAGTTCGCTGTGCATTTAATGCTTTTTGTAAACGTGTATTGAAGAATGAAGCAATCAACATTTATAACGAAAGGCAACAACGTCTAACAAAGGAGATGACATTTTCGGATCTCACGCCACAAGAAGAAAATCAACTCTTTACCTTAGATCATCAATATGAAGGAGAAGAGGGTGAAAATCTACAAGTGGCGAGAAAAAGTATTACTCCTAAATTACTTGCTGAAGCATTGCGTACTTTGCCAATAGAAAAGCGTAAGACAGTCCTACTATATTACTTTTTTGATAAATCAGATGTAGAAATAGCCGAACTACTAGAGATTCCTCGTAGTACGGTTCAGTATAGACGGACAAGCTCTTTTAAATGGTTAAAGCGATTTTTGGAGGAACATGCAGATGACTGGGATGATTGATGCTAACACAAAAGACAACGAACGTGGTTTATTACCGTATCCAATTATTTTGGCTGCAAATAAGGGTGATCCAGAAGCGATGAAATACGTTATTTTTCATTATGGAAGCTATATGGCAATTTTGTCTATGCGTAAAATTTATAATGAGCGTGGTAATCCGTATTGGGGCATTGATGCAGACACACATGATCGTTTACGCTCGAAGCTTATGCAGGGCATTTTAGATTTCAAGATTTGATTGTATGGTTAGGTTTTCCCTTTCATATATATTGTTCTTTGACAAAGAAAGCACGGAAGATAACGCCGCGCAGTATAAACAAAAAATC
>NZ_JAKNRA010000009.1:0-134460 GCF_022213125.1 Oceanobacillus alkalisoli
AGTTCACCGCCAAAAACTCCAAAAAAATAAATAACGATGATAAATTTCTATCAAAAAAGAATCCAAGCCGCATTTTAATGACTTGGATTCTTTTTTTATTATTTTTGGCTAGTTATGTCCCAGCCTCTTTTTTTATGTACGATATCCCGATCGTGCCGTCCAGTAAAAGTTTTGATCCCGCTTTTAGCAGGTGGGTGCCCTGTTCCAAACTGCTGATATTGTCTGCAATAGACGGTATGGCAGAATGGAAACTTCCAGGCTCCCTATCATTTGGTGTTCGGTCAAAATACTTCGTATGAACGCACACATCAGGATATATTGGATTACTTTTTTGAATGTAAACTTATATTAACATAGCTTTTTAGATTAATCAAATGATAAAGTGAAACTTCAATCAGTGGGGGTTCCTTACCTCTCGCTGATTGGTAGTTGAACAGAATCAAGGTGTTAGCTCACGTTCCTTCCCACCTAAACTTTCTCGATATGACCTGAAGGTTTGAGATGAAGATTTTACGGATGGTTACACCGGGATAAACAAACCATAATTAGTCTTTTTGTTTTGCTAATTGAATCGATAACTCTTTCAGTTGTTCTGGAGATACTCCACCTGGCGCTTCCGTTAACAGGTCTGAAGCAGAAGCTGTTTTTGGAAACAGGATCGTATCACGCAAGTTGGAACGGCCTGCAAGCAGCATGATAATCCGGTCAAGGCCTAACGCAATTCCTCCGTGTGGCGGTGCACCATATTCCAGAGCTTCCATTAAAAATCCGAACTGTTCTTCTGCTTCCTCTTTTGTAAATCCAAGGGCTTGGAACATTTTTTCCTGCGTTTCTTTTTGATAAATTCGGATGGAACCTCCACCTAATTCATATCCGTTTAAAACAAGGTCGTACGCATTCGCCCGAACATTCTCAGGTTCTGTTAATAATTTATCGAGCTCCCCTTCCACTGGAGATGTGAATGGGTGATGCGCAGCAAAGTAACGATCAAGTTCTTCGTCGTACTCAAGCAATGGCCAGTCTGTTACCCAAAGGAAATTGTATTTCGACTGATCGATTAAATTCAAGTCTTTCCCAAGCTTTAAACGTAATGCACCTAAACTGTCAAAAACGACTTGATTTTTATCTGCAACAAATAATAATAAGTCACCGTCTGTCACTTCAACTGCTGTTGTTAATTGTGCTTTTTCCTCTTCCGTTAGGAACTTGGCGATTGGACCTTTTAATTCCGTTTCTTCCGCTTTCAACCAAGCAAGTCCTTTAGCACCATACACAGCAGCATATTCTCCCAGCTTATCAATATCTTTTCTGGAGAAATTAGCTGCTTCGCCTTTCACATTCAGGAGTCTCACGCTTCCTCCATTTCCAATTGCCCCTTTGAACACTTTAAATTCTGAGGTTTTGAAAATCGACGTGGCATCAATAATTTCCATAGCAAATCTAGTGTCTGGCTTATCTGAACCGAAGCGATTCATGGCGTCATCATAAGACATCCGTGGAATCGGTAATGTAATATCAATGCCTTTTACTTCTTTCATAACGTATTGCATCATTTTTTCCGTCATTTCCATAATGTCATCACTCGTCTGGAATGACGTCTCAATGTCAATTTGCGTGAATTCCGGTTGACGATCGGCCCGTAAATCCTCGTCACGGAAACAACGGGCAATCTGATAGTATTTTTCAAAACCGCTCATCATGATCAACTGTTTAAACAGTTGCGGAGATTGTGGCAGGGCATAGAATTCTCCAGGATGGACCCGACTAGGCACAAGATAGTCACGGGCACCTTCTGGCGTACTTTTTGTTAAGATTGGTGTCTCCATTTCAAGGAACCCGTCATGATTTAAAAAGTTACGAATCGCCTGGGTTGTTTGGTGACGTAATTTAATGGTCTCTTGCAGACTTGGACGTCTTAAATCAAGATAACGATATTTCAACCTTAGATCCTCAGCAACATCCGTTTCATCTTTAATCATAAACGGCGGGTTCTTCGATTTATTTAAAATTTCAACAGATGAAGCAACTACTTCTATTTTACCTGTTTCCATTAGCGGGTTGACCGTACTCGCGTCCCGTCCGACAACGAGCCCTGTAATCTCCACTACATATTCTGATCGAATCGTATCTGCAATCTTCAGCGCTTCTTCTGATTCATCTGGATTGAACACAACTTGGACAATTCCCGATCGGTCACGTAAATCAATGAAAATTAATCCGCCAAGGTCACGGCGCTTTTGCACCCAACCTTTTAAAAGTATCGTTTGACCGATATGTTCTTCATTTATCGTTCCGGCATAAATTCTCGTCATCTTACTTACCTCCTAATAATTTCCCTGTTAACGTATCGACTATATTCTCAATCGGCAGAACCTGTTGTTCCCCAGTAGCCATTTCTTTTACTGTTATAGTATTGTTTCGTACCTCATCTTCCCCAAGGATTAAAACATATTTCGCTTCATAACGGTCCGCCGCTTTCAATTGGCCTTTCATCTTACGCTGTTGGTAATCTTTATCGACCCCTACACCATTGGCACGCAAATCATGTACGAGACGGACGGCTGCTTGTTCCGCTTCTTTACCAACAGCAACAACATAACAATCTAATTTATCTGTATCCGGTATTTCAACCCCTTCTGCCTCAAGGGCCATCAGAAGACGCTCCAAGCCCATCCCGAATCCGATAGCAGGTGTAGTTGGTCCACCGAACTCCTCAATCATTCCGTTATACCTTCCGCCACCAGCAAGTGTTGTAATTGCGCCGAAGCCTTTTGCATCACTCATGATTTCAAAAGCCGTATGGTTATAATAATCGAGTCCGCGAACTAATGTTGGATCTACAACATACGCAATGTCCATTGCATCCAAGTACTCTTTTACTTCTTCAAAGTAGCTTTTCGATTCTTCATTTAAAAAATCAAGAATCGATGGTGCTGTTCCCATCGCCGGATGGTCTCGGTCCTTTTTACAATCAAGAACCCGTAATGGATTTTGCTCAAGACGGACCTGACAATCAGCACATAATTCTTCTTTATGCGGCGTGAAGTGATCGATCAATGCTTGACGGTGATTCTCTCTACTCTCCTTATCGCCTAAAGAATTAATTACAAGTTTCAAGGAAGTTAATCCTAATGATTGATATACCGTCATTGCCAGGTCAATCACTTCTGCATCGACTGCGGGATCCGCACTGCCTAACACTTCAATACCGAACTGATTCAATTGACGCATTCTTCCCTTTTGCGGACGTTCATAACGGAACATTTCTGCAAAATAATACAATTTGACCGGCTGGTTCACGTCTCCATATAGCTTATTTTGCACATAAGCTCTTGCGACACCAGCTGTCCCTTCAGGTCTTAGTGTTAAACTTCTTCCGCCGCGATCCTCGAACGTGTACATTTCTTTCTGGACAATATCTGTCGTATCGCCGACCCCGCGCTGGAACACTTCCGTATGCTCAAATACAGGTGTACGGATTTCTTTATAATGATACCTTTTACAGACTTCCTTAATTTGTTCTTCAACATACTGCCAAGCTTTGACATCTTTCGGTAAAATATCAACTGTACCTCGTGGTGCATTCATACTCAACACCATCTCCTCCTTCACTCTCTAAAATCATTTGCTAAAAAATCATATAAAAATCCCGTCCCTTATAAAAATAAGGGACGGGATTTTTGCCCGCGTTGCCACCCTAGTTGATGTAAAAACATCCGCTCTCAACAGTTAACGCCTGTCTACGTATATTCCTACTCCAATTTCGGTCTATATCCTCTAGAATGTCTTTCATCGGACTATCGTATAGAAATGCTCTCAGCCAGTGACATTTCTTCTCTGCTTTACCTAGTTTCCAATTACTTTTTCCGTCAACGGTATTGTCTATTTATTCGTATCTTATTTGAATGATTATAATAATAAGCTGTTCCAAGAAAATTGTCAAGAACGATTCCTCCACCTCTAGCTTTGCCACTAGCATTAAAATTTATTATACTTTAAAATGTTACTATAGATTGTATGGATAGATTGGAGGAACAAAATTGTCTTTTAGAAAGATTATTATTCTCTCTCTCACATTTATTTTATTACTTACTTCAACCGTTTTTGCAAAAGAAGCAACGATTAATGAAGATAATTTAAATGTAAGAAGTGGACCTGGTACAGATTTCGACCCTATCGGACGAGTTGATAGTGGTGATGAGTATGAAATCCTTGAAGAAACCGACGAATGGATAAAAATTCAATATGATGATTCTGAAGGCTGGGTAACAAAAGAATTTGTGACAATTAATCAAGACGAATCAAATGAGCAAACGATAGAAGATGAAGAAAAAACAAACGAATCATCGCTATCTACCGTGTCAATCCAGCAAGATGGGACACACTTAAGAAAAGAAGCCTCTCCTCAGTCTGATATTGTTGCATTTACCGAAAAGAATGAAGAATTTGAAGTTGTATCCGAAACCGAGAACTGGCTGGAAATCTCAAATGATGATGTGACAGGCTTTGTTTTACGGGATTATGTTGAAAATAAGGGAAAACGAAATACTAGTCTGCGGGGTAAAACAATTGTCATTGATGCTGGACATGGCGGCAGAGACGTCGGTGCAATTGGCATTAGCGATTCATACGAGAAGGACATTACCTACTTAACGGCTAGGGCGTTGGAAAATGAACTGACAGCGCTTGGAGCTGAAGTTGTAATGACCCGCTTGGAAGATGAATTCGTCCCCTTAGAAAGCCGATCTAGCTTGGCTAACGTTATCAATACAGATGCATTCTTGAGTATACATTACAATAGTTTTCCGGAAGTGCCAACTGTTTCAGGAATCGAGACGTTCTATTACCATGATCAATACGAACCGCTGGCAAGATATGTTCATGACGAAATTATTAGGGAAACCGATGAAGCGGATAGAGGAATTTCCCATCAAGATTTATACGTCACCAGGCAAACGTTCAAACCTGGCGTTCTGCTAGAGCTTGGGTTTATATCCAATAAAGACAGCGATGAGCTATTACATAGTACAGAGTATCAAAAGAAAATGGTGACTGGTATTATCAACGGTCTCCAAAGGTACTTTGCAGAGATCGAATAATACAAAAGAAGCAAGGATACAATGATCACGTATCCTTGCTTCTTTTTTATGAATACAACAAAACTTCAATCATGAGAAGTTCAATTATCTTTGCTGTCGATGATGATGGTGACCGGGCCCTTGTTGGTGAGGTTCACGTCCATCATAGCACCGAATTCGCCTGTTTCTACGTGGATATCCGCCTCACGTAGGGCTTCATTAAAGTGTTCGTATAAACGATTAGCTTCATCAGGCTTAGCTGCATGAACAAAACTCGGTCTTCTTCCCTTTCTCGTATCCGCATATAACGTAAACTGCGAAATGGAAAGAATGCTTCCAACCGTATCTTTTAAAGATAAATTCATCTTTCCATTTTCATCTTCAAAGATACGCAAATGGATGATCTTATTCACCAAATAATCAACATCCTGCTGCGTATCTTCATGTGTCACCCCAAGCAAAACGACGAGGCCGTGTTCGATTTCACCTATGACGGAACCGTCCACAGTTACAGATGCATTGGTTGCGTGTTGAATTACTGCTTTCATTCTACTATTTCTCCTTACTTTATAACTAGTTTATCGTTCTTGTTACAGAGTAAACATCTGGGATTTTCTTTAATCTGCCAACAATTTTTCTTAAATGACTCGTATTTTGAATAAGAATGGTTAGCTGGATAACAACCATTTTATTTTTATCTGTCTGGCCATTCACATGGGTAATGTTTGTCTTCATTTCACTTACAGCATGGAGCACTTCATTCAACATTCCTTGACGATCATATCCAGAGATTTGTAAATCGACATAGTAATGCTTCGAATCCGTATAATGCTCTTCCCAAGATACGTCAATGAAGCGGTCTTTTGCTTCTTCTGTGTCGATATTCGGACAATCGGCACGGTGAACGGACACTCCCCGTCCTTTCGTAATATAACCTTTAATTTCGTCACCTGGTACTGGGTTGCAGCATTTCGCTAAACGAACTAATAAGTTTTCTACGCCTTCTACCCGAACACCAGAATCTTTACGATGGGCTCTTCTTTTTGTCTTTTCGGCTGATTCTTCGGTAAGTATTTTTTTAACACTTTCTTCTTTTTCTCTATCTTTCCGTATTGTATCTGTTAATCTTGTAGCTACAAGTGCCGCCGTAATTCCTTGGTAACCAACAGCTGCATAAAGATCTTCTTCATTCGTAAAACTGAATTTCTCACAAACTCGTTTTAAATTTTCCTCCGTTAACACTTCTTTTGGAAGGATATCCATCGCTCGGATTTCCCGATCGACAGCTTCTTTTCCTTTGATAATGTTTTCTTCCCGACGCTGTTTTTTGAAAAATTGTTTGATACGGCTTTTTGCTTGTGATGTTTTAGCAATCTTTAGCCAATCTTGTGACGGACCATAGGAATGTTTCGAAGTCATCACTTCGATAATATCGCCATTTTTCAGTTTATAATCCAGTGGCTCCATTTTCCCATTAATTTTAGCACCTATTGTTTTATTACCTATTTCTGTATGGATTTTATAGGCAAAGTCAATTGGTACGGATCCGGATGGTAATTCGACAACATCTCCTTTAGGTGTGAACACATACACCATGTCAGAGAATAAGTCGATTTTTAATGACTCGATAAACTCTTCTGCATCATGGGTTTCACTTTGCCAATCCAATATTTCCCGAAACAGTGATAATTTCTCTTCAAATGATCTGCCTGAACCGCTCTTCGCTTGTTTACCTTCCTTATACGCCCAGTGTGCAGCAATCCCGTATTCCGCAATTTCATGCATTTCCTTTGTTCGGATCTGCACTTCAAGCGGATCTCCCTTTGGACCGATAACGGTCGTGTGCAACGATTGATAAAGGTTCTGCTTCGGCATTGCAATATAATCTTTAAACCTTCCTGGCATCGGTTTCCAGTTTGTATGGATGATACCAAGCACAGCGTAACAATCTTTAATACTGTTCACAATAATCCGCACTGCAAGTAGATCATAGATTTCATTAAATTGTTTATGTTGCTTCACCATTTTTTGGTAAATACTATACAAATGCTTCGGTCGGCCAGACATTTCCGCTTCAATATGAACATCATCCAGCTGTGAGGACAATTGCTTGATAACCTCTTCAATATATGTTTCACGCTGTTCCCGCTTCTGCTTCATCAATTGTACGATTCGGTAATACTGCTGCGGGTTCAAATAACGTAGTGAAGTATCTTCGAGCTCCCATTTAATCGTTGAAATTCCGAGCCGATGGGCAAGCGGGGCGAATATTTCGATTGTTTCATTCGCTTTTTGCCGTTGTTTATGAGGTGGTAAATGTTTCAGTGTCCGCATGTTATGCAGACGGTCCGCAAGCTTAATGAGAATGACGCGGATATCTTTAGCCATTGCGACAAACATTTTCCTGTGGTTCTCCGCTTGCAGCTCTTCTTTTGATTCATATTTGATTTTCCCGAGCTTTGTCACACCATCAACAAGCAATGCGACTTCCACATTAAATTCTTCCTCAATTTCTTCCAGAGTTGTGTCGGTATCTTCTACGACGTCATGTAAAAATCCACCTGCAATCGTCTCTGCGTCCATTTGCAAATTGACAAGTATCCAAGCAACTTGGACAGGGTGAACGATATACGGTTCTCCTGACTTCCTAAATTGGCCTTCATGGGATATTTTCGCATATTCATAGGCACGTTTAATAAAGGCTAAATCGTCTGCAGATAAATATTCACTTGCCCTGTCCATTAATTGTTCAATTGTTATAATTTCATCTTTTGCCATTTAATCACCTTTATCAACTATCTAAAATTGTGTAAATGTTTCCGTAGATAAGAAAATTTCCTTGAAAATAATCCTTCTAAATAACTTCCATTATATGCGTTTATTCTTCCACTGTCTATAATTTCGCGAGGAAAGCAGGGCTATGGTCGAATTGGAGGGGTATATTAGAAGAGGTCTGACCAATAATATAGCCAGACCTAATGTGCATGTTAATACGTCATCAAAGATAAAACTTCGTATCCTTCTAATTTATCAATTCCATTTAAATAGCTCAACTCGATAAGAAACGCGCATCCTACTACTACTCCGCCAAGTTCTTCCACTAGCTTAATCGTAGCCTCAATTGTTCCACCTGTTGCTAATAAATCGTCTGTAATCAGGACACGCTGCCCTGGTTTAATAGCATCTTTATGCATAGCCAGAACATTTTCACCGTATTCTAAACCATAATCCACTTGAATTACTTCTCGAGGCAATTTACCTTTTTTCCGAACAGGCACAAATCCGCGTCCCAATGCG
The DNA here is from genome assembly GCF_022213125.1 of Oceanobacillus alkalisoli. NCBI lineage: Bacteria > Bacillati > Bacillota > Bacilli > Caryophanales > Bacillaceae > Oceanobacillus > Oceanobacillus alkalisoli. Next base: position 8,376 of record NZ_JAKNRA010000009.1, read on the forward strand.
TACGATACAGGACAACCAATAATAAATCCTCTTGCCTCTGGTCCGACAATGATGTCCACTTCTTTTTCTTTTGCAAATTCTACAATATCATCTACCGCTGCACGAAATGCGTCGCCATCGGCCATGAGCGGGGTAATGTCTTTAAAAGAAATCCCTTCTTTCGGCCAGTCATTTACGATTTCAATGTATTTATTATAATCCATTTATCATTTCCTCCTTGGGATTCTTCAAATAACCCATATATGGTGTAAACCAGTTTTTAAATTCCTCATAATTGGAATAATACAATTGTTGTTCAATTTCCAACTGACGAACGCGGCTTTGATATGCGTCGGCAGTTTTCAAGTCCTTTTTCTCCGGGTTCGGATTAACATGGACTACTCCGTTATCCATCGTAACAAATTTAAGTTCGGAAAACACGCGCAGCATAAAGATAATATGCTCTTTTGACCATGACTTTATTTTCATAATGGACTGGATTTCCTGTTTCATGTCAATAGTTTTACGCTTATGGAACAGTGCATATAACCAGACAAAATCTTCCCGTGTTGGAAATGTTTTTAAATAGGCACTTTCATTTAATTGGAAACAGGCGTAAATATTGACCGGTTGTATCTTCTGAATGAGTTGAACTAATTCTTCCATATGGGATGGTAATTGATATAAAATCAAATGTGGGACTTTGGGCAATTCTTCGTCTTTCGCTTTATAGCTCATGGTTGGAATCGAGAGGTTTTCAAGGGGTTGCTCAGAAACTGCAACTGCCTCTTCTGTCTCCAAAAAGCTGAAATCGACATTTCTTCGACCACGATAATCAAATAGCTGCCATTCCTCGATGCGCATGTCTTGAATCATAATCTGTGGTTTTCGGTTGCCATTCCATTCATTGATTCCTAACTCCCCCACTACTTGCAGAGGGGTGTTTGGCGAAACTGCATAATATAAATTACCGAAACCAAAGCCGATTCCATCTAAAGTCTTTCCATCTTCGTGAAATTGCAATTTCAAATGGTTCCTTTTGCTCCCAATCTGCCTTCCTTCAGCTGGAATATGCTCAATCTTGAATATAGGTTTTGGGTTACCCATACCATACGGTGCTAATCGATTGATTTCGTTAATCAACCCTTCATTTATTTCAGCAATAGCTATTTCACCGCTAATTGTAATTTCTTCTTTACAATCTTCTTCTGTTAATTGCTCTCTCATATATTCATCAAGCGTGTCCTGGATCAATCCGACATTTTCAAGTGGAATGGTCATCCCCGCAGCTTGGGCATGACCGCCAAACTTAGAAAATAAATGACGGACTTTCATGCAGTTTGCGAATAAATCGAAAGCTGGAATACTTCTTGCAGAGCCTTTTAATTCGTTTGTTTCTGGATTAAAGTTTAAGACAATCGCCGGCTTGCCAAATTGCTTTACAAGTCTTGAAGCGACGATTCCAAGTACACCTTCATTCCAATTTTCCTTATAAACAATCATAACACCAAACTTGCTCGGATTGACCATTTTCTCAGCTTCTTTTCTGATTTCTTCCACAATCCGTTGTCTTTCCTGGTTCAATTGATTAATCTCTTCAGCGAGTTCCTGTGCTTCTTCTGTAAACTCTGTCAGCAGAAGTTCAACGGCAAGCCCGGCATCCTGCAATCTTCCAACAGCATTCAAACGAGGTCCTATTTTAAAGCCGACATCTTCTTCTGTCACATTGCCTTCGATTTTGCAAATCTGTTTTAACGCTGCTATCCCTGGTGTATTGCTAGTCGTTAATTCTTTCAATCCGTAATAAGTAAAGATGCGATTTTCATCTGTTAACGAAACTAAATCAGCAATCGTTCCTATTGCTACGAGTTCAAGAAGATGTTTCGGGAAATAACCAAGTAAGTAATGCGCAAATTTAAAAGCAACTCCAACTCCTGCTAATTCTTTAAATGGATAATCAACAGAGAGTGCGGGATGGATAATTGCATAAGCATCAGGAATTTCATTCTGTGCTTCATGGTGATCGGTAATAATCAAATCAATGCCAAGTGATTTTGCCACGTCAGCTTCATGGACAGCCGTAATTCCGTTATCCACCGTAATAATCACCGTGAAACCATTAGCATAGGCCTGACGAAATGCCGCTTCATTCGGCCCATACCCTTCCGTAAAACGATTAGGTATATAATAAGAACAATTTGCTCCAATCTCTTCTAACGCCTTCATGAGAAGCGCTGTAGATGTGACGCCATCAGCATCATAATCCCCGTATACTAAAATCTTTTCATTTTGTTCCATCGCTTCTCTCACACGTGCAACTGCCTTATCCATCCATTGTATCTCTTCTGGTGAATGAATATCCTCATACGAGGGAGATAAAAACTTTTCCGCTTCTTTAGACGAGCGGATTCCTCGCTGCAGCAATAACTTTTCAACGACAGGAGAAACTTCAAAAGATGTATCATTTATTAATGTTGCATCAGATTCTATTTTGAATGTTTTCCAGTTTGCCTTACTATGTAACATAAATTCACCCCTGACCAATCTATTATACAAAAGACCGGCAGGGGTAGCAATTTAATTATTCTTTTTCATGAGCGGTTTTAAGTTTTTTAGTCTTTGCTTCCTCTTTGATGACAGGAGGCGTTATTCCTGCATTCTCTAAACTTTTCCGGTAGAGCTTATGCTCTTTCTCCAGCTTTGCCATTTGTTTTCTCATTTGAAAGATTTTAAACATGCCTGCAACAGCTGTAATGAGTCCTCCCATTAATACGGAAAACAGAATAACGAGAATGAGAGGAGATGTCGCACTCCAAAAGAAATAATTCACTTGGACAGGTTCAATATTAATAACTGCAAATATTGCAATTAAAATCGTTAGCACAATTGCTAGAATAACGTAACCTTGACCTTTCATTTGCATCTCCTCCTACAAATTTAAACTTGTGGTCCTTCCACACGTTTTTTCTTTCTGAAATCGAGTGGCTTTTCTTTAAGATTTCTGCCCCGTAAAGCGAGCCACACTTGGGCTGCCAAGAAGAGCGATGAATACGTACCTGCAACTAACCCAATGACTAATGCAAGTGTGAATGTAAAGATGGATGAAGCTCCAAGCACGAGAAACGCTAGAATTGCAATTAATGTCGAAATTGTCGTATTCATCGTACGAGTAAACGACTGAATAATACTCTTATTAATAATCTTGGCAAGTACTTTACTAGACGTTACCCGTTTTTCAAATTGAATATTCTCCCGGACTCGGTCAAAGATTACAATTGTATTATTAATGGAGTAACCGATGATCGTAAGGATTGCCGAAACAATCGTTACATCGAATTCAATTTGCGTAATACTGAAGGCAAACAACATGATTAATACATCATGGAAAAGCGCAAGGACTGCAGTTATCCCGAATATCAATTCGAACCGGAATGCAACGTAAATAATGATGAATACCGCTGCAATTGCAACTGCATAGAGGGCATTCTTTACAAGTTCTTCTCCAACAATTGGTGAAACGACACTTATTCCTGGATCAAAGTGATACCTTTCATTAAAAGCTTGTTGAATATCAGCAATTTGTGTATCAGATAGCACCGTATCAAAGCGGGCAACAGCAAGTTCATTATTTTCTCCGGAGAGCACGAGGCTGCTTGCCTCCACTCCGAACTCATCAAATGTTTGTTCCACTTCTTCGATATCAATTGCTTCGTCCGCTACTACTTCAATCCGCGAGCCGCTTGTAAAATCAATGCCTGGATTAATCTTAAAGATTGCTAGTGCAGCAAATCCTGCAACTAAAATAATTCCTGTAAATACAAAAAACTTTTTCCGGTGTTTGACAATATTAATTTCCCGGTTCCATAGCTTCGGTTCTCTCTCCGGTTCCGCAATATCTTTAATTTCGTTGTTCTTGACACCGAACCATGTCTTTCTATTTTTCAAGAAACCGCTTTTCACCCAGAAATTAAGGAGTAGACGGGTTCCCAATACTGCCGTAATGAAGCTGACGAGAATACTAATGATTAACATCGTTGCGAATCCCTTAACTGAACTCGTACCAAAAATGAAAAGGACAACAGCCGCAATCATCGTCGTAATGTTCGCATCTAATATCGTACGGAATGAGTTCTTGCTTCCTGCTTGGAAGGCAGCTTTCACCGACTTGCCTGAGCGGAGTTCTTCCTTATAGCGTTCAAACGTAATAACGTTCGCATCCACTGCCATACCTACACCAAGAATCAACGCGGCAATACCAGAGAGCGTCAGTACTCCATTCATCGCCATGAAGACAAGCAGAACGAAGTAAGTATAGATAATCAGATTGATGGAAGCAATAAATCCAGTAACGCGGTAAACAGCAAGCAAAAATAGAACGACAAGAGCGATACCAATAATACCTGCAAAGACTGTATCATTCAGTGCCTGTTCACCAAACTGTGCCCCAACAGAGGTAGAAAAGATTTCATTCATATGAACTGGCAGCGAACCGGAGTTAATAATATCAGCTAATGCTTTCGCTTCCTCCACCGTGAAATTACCGGTTATCATGACATCGGTCGTATGTAAAGTCTGATCCACGCTAGGTGCGGAAACGAATTTTGGATTCTCCTTTGTTATTTCTTTTTGAAAAGAGTCTCCTTCCTGGAAATCCATCCAAATGACCAATAAATTATCAGGTGATCCCATATCTCTTATCTGCGTTGTAACTTCTCCAAACTTATCTGCGTCATTCAATTTTAGAGAAACAATCGGAGAGTTCGTTGTCTGGTCAAAATCCTGTTTTGCGCTTCCTGGCCGGACGTCGGAGCCATCTAATAATTCGACATCATTTACGTCACGGAAAGAAAGCTGTGCGGACGTGGCAAGCATCTCCCTTGCCTCCTGCTGATTCTCCACACCAGCAAGCTGTACACGTATTCGATTTTCTCCCTCAATATTAATGACTGCTTCACTAATTCCTAACCGGTTCACACGATCATTCAATGTTTGCACGGTACCTTCCATGAGTCCCCGGGTAATTTCCTGATTTTCATCAATCGGGTCGACTTCGTACAGAACTTCAAAGCCGCCTTGTAAATCCAATCCTAAACTTATGTTTTTTGTAACTCCAGTTGTCGTTGTTCCAATCAGTGCACCAAATATAAGCACGATTAGAAAAAAGGCAACGAGTCTGCCTCTTTTTTTCATGTTCCTTGTTCCTCCCTTGATCTCTCGGGTTAAAATTTCTTTATGTATCTAATAAAGCAGCAATGGAATCGGCAAGATTATCATTTTGAAATGAATGGACAGTAAGGTAACTTAAATAAGTAGCTGAATTTAATTGCATAATATCAGCTACCATTTCATAAATCCGCTTATCCGGATATCCTTTCCACACTTTATCGATGAGACATTTCCAGACATCTTCACTTGTTGCCTGTTCATAGCCCATTAAATGTAATTCCTTTGCTTTACTGTCTAAAAATGGTGCAACAGTTCTTTTCCACGTCTTAACATTTTGAATAGCTTCCATCCTTACCCCTCCTAAATGGAGTATTTACAGATTCTTGTCATGCTTGGCCAACACAATTGCATATATATCATTGTATATGAATTTGTATTTTTTGAGAAGGCAGGACGATAAAATGACAAGGCAAACATTTTTACAAGGCGCTTTAATTCTCATGCTCGCAGGAATGATTACGCGTTTTCTCGGTTTCATCAACCGAATTGTAGTTGCGCGTTTAATTGGTGAAGAAGGTGTCGGTCTCTACATGCTCGCCCTTCCGACCTTGTTTTTAGTCATTACTTTAACCCAAATTGGGCTGCCTGTTGCTATTGCTAAACGGGTTGCTGAAGCGGATGCAGTCGGCAATCAAGAGAAAATTAGGAGTATTCTTGTTGTTTCTCTTCTCCTTACGTCGGTTACAAGCATTGTATTAACAATTGCCATGATTCTTGGCTCACCATATATCGCCTCTACACTGCTCACAGACGAACGCACGATTTATCCATTGCTCGCAATCAGTCCGATTGTTCCTATCGTCGCAATCTCTTCTGTTCTAAGGGGCTACTTCCAAGGCAAGCATAATATGAAGCCGCAAAGTTACGCCCAAGTGTTAGAACAAATTGTTCGGATTGTATTTGTCTATATTTTCATTAAGCTACTTCTTCCATATGGAGTTGAATTTGCTGCAGCAGGGGCAATGTTCAGTGTTATCCTCGGCGAGTTCGTCTCTTTAATGTACATGCTATATCAGTTTAAAATGAGAAAATCAGGAGAAAACCGCAGCCGGATTCGTTCTTATTTTAGAAATACACGAGAAACGATACAAGCGTTATTTTCCATCGCCTTACCAAGCACTGGCAGCAGACTAATAGGTTCCATCTCTAATTTCCTTGAACCAATCCTTGTGTCCCAGTCTCTTGCAATTGCCGGAGTCACTGCAACATTGGCAACAAAACAATATGGTGAACTGACAGGCTATGTGATTCCATTATTATTCTTACCAACTTTTATTACACATTCCTTGGCAATCGCTCTTATTCCTTCCATTTCAGAAGCCGGTGCTAAAAATAATCAAAAACTTATTCATTACCGGATCCATCAAGCGATTCGCATTTCCTTTGCCTCAGGTGCAATTGCAACCATTGTACTGTTACTTTTCTCTGAGCAGATTTTATTATTCATGTACGGGAGTTCGAGTGCCAATCAACTGCTCGTTCTCATGGCGCCTTTCTATATTCTACTTTACATCCAGGCCCCATTACAAGCAGCACTACAAGCATTGGATTTTGCAAAAGAATCCATGTGGAATACGTTAATCGGTGCTTTTATGAAATTATTAATTATCATTGTACTCGCACAGCAACCAGAGTTTGGAATGAGCGGAGTTGCCATTGCGCTTTCAACCTCCGTCATTCTCGTTACGCTTTTACACCTTACTGTATTAAATAAAAAAATCAAGTACCGGATCCCGTTGATAGATATGTTAAAAATGGTCGTGCTTTTTATCCTGCCTTTCTTCATCGGTTGGACTTTAAAAGAAATTTATTATTTTAGTTCTGGTAGCTTGATTGTACTCGGAATAGTATTTCTTATCTTGATTGCAGTTTATGTCAGTGCATTGTTTCTCCTTCGCTTTATTACAAAGGAAGAATTACGAGCAATTCCATTACTTGATAAATGGTTACGCTAAATACGACTTGAAAAATTGAGGAGTCTATGAAAAATCACTTCTATTAGGAAGGGGGGATGAATAAAGTAATAAAAAGGACGACCATAGGGGGAGATAACGTTGCAACGGCAATTTATCGCATTATTGTATGGCTGGGTTTTTATTCTTCTGTTCATAGTAGTTTCCAGTTTTGTATTAGCATTAGTTCTACAGTTTACGACGATTAGTCAATGGATGCTTTCCTGGGTAGCATTTTCAGTTGGGTTGGTTGGGTTGTTTATTGGTGGGATGATTACAGGGATTAAGGGGAAATCAAAAGGCTGGGTTGTTGGCGGTTTAACGGGGCTTGGGTTTACATTATTTATCTTCCTTGTTCAATACCTTGGCTATCAAAACGGCTTTTCCATACAGCAAATGCTCCATCACTCAGGATTCATTCTCGCTGCCATTTTTGGTGGCATGATTGGTGTTAACCTATTCCAAAAAGATGCTGAATGATGAAGTTCGGTTTTCCCAGCCACTTGATTACATTAATTTCCCAAACAAAAAATGGCCCTTTAACAGGACCATTTTTTTGTTTGCAATTCTATGTAATTGAATCACATGATAGCTTACTCAGCAACCTTTTCACGGATTGCAGATCGGTCGTACGTAAGTTTCGTACCGTCTCCTGCTTGAATAACTACTGTACCTTCATCAAGCGCATGAATAATTCCATGGAAACCACCGATTGTAACAACTTTATCACCTTTTTGCAGTTCACTTTGCATTTCCCTTACTTGCTTCTGTCTTTTTTGTTGTGGACGGATAAGCAAAAAGTAAAAAATAACAAACATTAAAATAATAGGCAACAACGCCATTAAATCCATACCTCATCCTCCTTCCGTGTTTATTTCTCATAAGAGAAGATTTTCAATTTAAAAGTTTTTTGCATCTGGTTTATTAAACCCGTATTGTTCAAAAAACTCCTCTTTAAAATCACCAAGACGATCTTCGCGTATTGCAGTTCGTACTTGCTCCATTAATTTTAACAGAAAATGAAGATTATGATAAGTGGTAAGTCTGAATCCGAACGTTTCATTACTTTTTACAAGATGACGGATATACGCCCGGGAATAATTTTTACATGCATAGCAATCACAGTTTTCATCAATCGGACGGAAATCACGGGCGAATTTCGCATTTCGCACAACGAGCCTTCCAGTTGATGTCATACATGTCCCATTTCTCGCTATCCGAGTCGGGAGTACACAGTCAAACATGTCAATTCCACGCATCGCCCCATCGATTAAGGAATCAGGTGAGCCGACTCCCATTAAATATCTCGGTTTATCTGTAGGCAGTAAAGGTGTTGTGAAATCAAGCACCCGGTTCATCACATCTTTCGGTTCTCCGACGGAAAGGCCGCCAATTGCATATCCAGGGAAATCAAGAGAGATTAAATCATTGGCACTCTGTTTCCTTAAATCTTCATACTCACCGCCCTGAATAATCCCAAATAATCCTTGTTCATCCGGCCTACCATGCGCTTTTAGGCATCTCTCTGCCCAGCGCGACGTCCTTTCAACGGAAGACTTCATATAGTCATGTGTCGCTGGGTATGGCGGACATTCATCAAAAGCCATCATAATATCAGCGCCGAGATCGTTTTGGATCTGCATCGCTTTCTCTGGAGATAGGAAAAGCTTGTCCCCGTTTAGATGGTTACGGAAATGGACGCCCTCTTCCACAATTTCCCGCATATCACTCAGACTGAATACTTGGAATCCACCTGAATCAGTAAGGATCGCCCCATCCCAATTCATAAATTTATGGAGCCCGCCCGCCTCACGGATAATATCCTCACCTGGCCGGAGCCAAAGGTGGTACGTATTAGAAAGAATAATATTTGCATCCATTTCTTTCAGTTCTTCCGGGCTCATCGTCTTGACCGTTGCAAGTGTCCCGACAGGCATAAATGTCGGAGTATCGAAAGAACCATGTGGCGTATGGACCCTTCCCAACCTTGCTCCTGTCTGTTTATCTGTTTTAATTAATTCATATGTTATAGGTACCATATTATTCTTCCTTTGTCTATATAATTAGCATTGCATCGCCAAAGCTGAAGAAACGATATTCTTTCTCAACCGCTTCTTTATAGGCATTTAATACTTTATCTCTTCCGGCAAGAGCACTGATTAACATAATAAGGGTTGATTTCGGCAGATGGAAGTTCGTAATCAGCCCATCAATCGCCTGGAATGTGTAAGGCGGATAAATAAAAATATCCGTCCAACCGCTTGTTGCAACAAACTTCCCATTATGATCCCTTGCAATTGTTTCTAACGTACGAGTTGAAGTTGTACCAACGGAAATAATCCGGCCATTTGACTGTTTTACTTCATTTAATGTAGCCGCAGTCTCCTCGGGCATATGATAAAATTCTGCATGCATTTCATGTTGTTTAATATTATCTACACTGACTGGACGGAAAGTTCCAAGTCCGACATGTAACGTAATGAATGCAAGTTTTACTCCATATTGCTTAAGTTCCTCCATCAATTCGGTTGTGAAATGTAAACCTGCAGTAGGTGCAGCCGCAGACCCTTCTTCCTTCGCATAAACGGTCTGGTAACGGTCTTTCTCTGGTAATTGTTCTTTTATATATGGCGGTAAGGGCATTTCCCCTAATTTATCAAGCACTTCATAGAAAATACCTTCATAAGAAAACTTAAACATCCGGCCACCATGATCCTTGATTCCAGTACAGACCGCTCGTAACTCATCATTTCCGAATACCAGCTCTGTGCCGATTTTTACTTTCTTCGCAGGCTTTGTCAATACTTCCCATGTGTCCTCTTCTTCTTGATGCAGCAGTAATACTTCAATCTTTGCACCTGTATCTTTTTTTATACCGAATAATCTTGCTGGCAGAACTTTCGTATCGTTTAGCACAAGACAGTCGCCTTGCTTCAAATAATCCTTGATGGCTTTAAATTTCCGGTGCTCTAAGTTATCATTGGCTCGATTTAAGACGAGCAGCTTTGATTGGGTCCTGTCTTTCAGCGGCGTTTGTGCGATGAGATGCTCTGGTAAATGAAAATCAAATTCTTCTATGTTCATAGGTGTCTCCTTCACTCTGCTTCGGTTTGGAAATTTATTCGCATTATTTGAACCTGCCCACAAGATAAAAGAACAGAGTTAAAATAATACTGATTAATATGGAGGTGACAATCGGAAAATAAAAAGTCACGTTTCCAGTTTTGAATTGAATATCACCTGGAAGTCTGCCGATAAAACGCCATATGAGTCCAAGAACGATTAAAACAACTCCAGCGGTGATGAGCAGCTTACTCATATTCATTTTTTCTCTGGCCTCTTCATTCCAAAATGTTCATAAGCTTGGGCAGTAGCCATCCTTCCTCGTGGCGTCCGCTGGATGAATCCTTGCTGCAATAAATACGGTTCATACACATCTTCAATCGTTTGTGATTCCTCGCCAATTGTAGCAGCAATCGTATCTAATCCCACAGGGCCTCCATTAAACCGTTCAATGATGGTCGTTAATAGCTTATGATCAATATGATCAAGCCCAGCGTCATCCACTTGCAGCATCGTCAATGCCTGTCTTGTTATTTCTAAACTGATCGTTTTTTCTCCTTTTACTTGAGAGATATCACGTATACGTCTGAATAAGCGATTCGCAATTCTTGGTGTCCCCCTAGCCCGCAAGGCAATTTCTGCTGCAGCTTCTTTCCGGATCGATGTTTCAAATATTTCTGCAGTCCGTTCCACGATGGAAGTCAAATCCTTCTGCTCATAGTATTCCAGTCTGCTTAAAACACCGAATCGGTCGCGGAGAGGTGCAGTAAGCAGTCCAGAGCGGGTCGTCGCTCCAACTAAAGTAAAGGGCGGAAGATCAATCCGGACGGAACGGGCACTCGGCCCGGTGCCAATGACGATATCGAGAAAATAATCCTCCATTGCAGGATAGAGGACTTCCTCCACTACTCTTGGCAATCGATGTACCTCATCAATGAACAGGACGTCACCTGCCTCAAGCGAAGAGAGAATCGCAGCCAAATCACCAGCTCGTTCTATCGCTGGACCTGAAGTCGTTCGGAAATCAACTTCCATTTCATTCGCGATAATAGCCGCAAGTGTCGTTTTTCCAAGTCCTGGCGGGCCGGAGAGTAAAACATGGTCGAGCGGCTCATTACGCATTTTAGCTGCTTGGATAAAAATTTGTAAATTCTCTTTCACTTTATCTTGCCCTATGTATTGTTTTAATGTTTCCGGACGTAAACTCTGCTCAAGACCGATATCTTCTTCCTGGACTTCCCCGGCTAGCATTCTTTCTTCCATCATACGCTTCCTCCTCTCTTAGCTCTGTAATAATAATGCAAGTCCTTTTCGTACAATCTCATCCGAATTCGATAAGTTTTCTTTTCGTAATGCAGGCATGATACGTGTCAGTTCTCTTTCTGTATAGCCTAAAGCCTTCAGTGCTTCTTTCGCTTCTGATAGAGCAACTTCATCTGTATGACTGATATCTTCTGTATCAGTTGGTGTAATACGGAATGAACTGGTGAGCTTTCCTTTCAGATCTAAAATAATTTGTCTGGCAGTTTTTTTACCAACACCAGGAAACTGTGTCAGGAATTTCTCGTCTTCATTTTCCACTGCTGCAACAAATGATGGGATATCAACCGCACTCATTATACCTAGTGCTCCCTTTGGACCGATTCCTGAGACAGAAATTAGCTTCGTGAATAAATATTTCTCATCTTCATTTTTAAAACCATATAAAAGCTGCGCATCTTCGCGAACGTGGTGATATGTTTGTATGGTTACTTCTTCTTTAAGCCGATTCTGGTAATAAAACGGATTCGGACAAAGCAGTTCATAACCAATCCCACCTGCTTCGACAATTACAGCTTCATCTTGTATTGCCATCAGCTTGCCTTTTATATATGCAATCATCAAAGACCTTCCCCTTTAAATTCCTCATAATTTTATACTAACACAAAACGGTAAAAATGATTAAACTTCTATCCCAGTCTGGAATAGAAGTTTTATGGATAATCATTCATTCGATTCATCTATGTTGTGGTAAACCTCTTGAACATCTTCATTGTCTTCTAATGCATCGATCAATTGCTGTAATTTCTCTGCATCTTCTCCAGATACTGGGGAGTAATTTTGTGGGATTAACGTTAATTCGCTATCTGCTATGTCAAAATCCTTTTCAGTAAAGTAAGCAACCACATCAGAGAAGTTTTCCGGACTCGTAACAATCTCAAATACACCCTCATGTGTCAGGATATCATCTGCTCCTGCTTCTAAAGCTTCAAGCGTCATTTCATCTTCATCGATTTCACCATTATCATTATGGATGATGACGATACCTTTTCTGTCAAACATGAAAGCGACACTTCCGCTTTCTCCAAGGTTTCCGCCGTTTTTACTAAAAGCGTGTCTTACTTCCCCCGCTGTTCTGTTTTTATTGTCGGTAAGCGCATGGACAATAATCGCTACTCCTGCTGGTCCATAACCTTCATAGGTAATCTCCTCAAAGTTCTTCCCGTCTAATGTACCTGTTGCCTTTTTAATGTTTCTTTCTATGTTATCGTTCGGCATATTATCTGCTTTAGCTTTCTCAATTGCTAAGCGCAGTGCCGGGTTCATCGCTTCGTCTCCGCCACCTTGTTTCGCTGCGGTATAGATATCCTTTGCATGACGCATGAAGATTTTACCTCGTTTCGCGTCTTGTGCACCTTTTCTTCTCTGTATATTCTTCCACTTGGAATGACCAGCCATTGGACATTCTCCTCTCTAGCAATATCTTTCATAACTATACCAAAAAATGGCCCTAGTGAAAAGCATAGCCATCACAGCACGATGTTCAGATTGAGGAACGCCATACATTTTTTGGGAGTCCGCAGACTTTCTGTGAGTGCTGCGGATCCCCAGTAGTGCATATACAGCTTTTATTCCCTTTCAAAAAACTTATCGAAACTGTTCATCGGCTTAAATTCTGCTTCTTCGTTTTTATATTCGTTCCACTCGGTATGATCAGTCCAGATAATAAGCTGCTTTTCATCGGCTCCAATTACCTCTCTTACCTGCTTCTCAATTTCCGGAATGACATTTTCTTTATGGGAACGCCCCGAAACATTTTCCCTCAGCCGAACCGCAACATAGATTTGATCATCCAGCTCATGTACCTCTGCCATAATAATATCACGGTTCTCCATTAATTTTTGTGAAATTTGTTCACTCTTATCCGTAGTTGTCGGATCCGTGTAAGAATCAAATTCATTTGTCGAGAGCTGTTCCTTTTGCAACTTTCTGCCATAATCATTGACATTGCCTTCATCATGCCCGCTATGTTTATAACTGGTAGTCCGAGGGCTGATTGTTCTCCCTATTTCATCTTGCTCTGAATTATTTTCCGGAGACATTACGCAGCCTGTTATAAACAAAAACAAAAGCGATAGAAAGAATATTGATTTTTTCATCATAATAAAACAACCTCCTTATCCATAGTTTGTATAAGAAAGGCTGTTTTACACATCTATTTTATTGTCTCCGGTACATTGGCAGGCTTTCCCTCTTATGCTTCGTGCGTTCATGCATGCTTTCAATCAAAACTTGGTCAGCTTCTGATATCGTTTCACCTTTCAAATACGCGTCGATTATCATATAGGAAATACCCATTTCGATTTCATCTGTTTGCTCTTCCCACAAGTCAGCACTCGGAACTTTTTCAATAACAGCTTCTGGCACATTTAAAGCTTGAGCCATTTCACGGACTTCTGTTTTTGTAAAATCAACGAGTGGAAGAATGTCAACTCCTCCATCCCCATATTTTGTAAAGTAGCCGGTGTGCCATTCGGACGCATTATCCGTACCAACGACTAGATAGTTACGGTGCGCTGTAATCGTGTATAAGGTGCTCATTCGTAAACGGGCACGTAAATTGGCATCAGCCAGTTGGTCCTGTGCTTGTGCAAAGCTTTTATTTTCAATCATTTTTTCAGAAATCGTTTGATACATCATCTTGTGTGTTTCCGTTAAGTCGATCGTCATTTCTTCAATCCCGCAAGCTGTCGTCACATCACGGGCATCTTGAATGTTTTTTTCGCTAGTTTGGATAGGCAAGATGACTCCTAAAGAGTTATCAGGATAAGCAAGCTTAATCAGATTTGCTACGACCGCAGAATCCAGTCCGCCACTGACACCGACAAGCAAACCGTCTGCTCTCGCTGCTTCAGTTCGTTCCCTTAACCATTTTACAATCGATTCAATATGTTGTTCCAAGTTGGTCCACTCCTTTATGAACAGTATCTCGTCCCATATTAGCATGAAAATTGGTTTTTTAACACTTACACATACTATACGGTTTACTTCTATTTTACCCGAAAAAAAAGAGACATAACGTCTCTCGTAATTTGGGGCTATTCTTCTTCTACCTCAATTGGTTTATGATCTGTTTCCTTTTCCTCAGGGGTAGGGTATAATTCTAACTCTTCATTCCTCAACCCTGCAGTTGGTTCTGGATACATCTGCATCATATTTGGATCCACCGACTGATACATCTCTTCTTGTGGAGCCTGAAACTGCTGTTGGTGCATCATATTCGGAAAGACTTGAGGTTGGGGTTGAGATTGCATTGGCATAAATATCGGTGCCTGCCAGCCGTGATGAAATGGGTGGTGATACCCGTGTCCCCCGCCACAGCCAAAACCGCAATTACTAGGTACATGCGGCATTGGCATATATCCTTGACAAGGATAAGTAAACATTGGCATCATTGGGGGTTGAGCGAAACATGGTTGGTCCACCGGCGGCATCATTGGCTGTTGCATGGGAGGATGCATTGGCATTGGTGGCTGCATTGGCTGTGTTTCTGGCATGTCTTGTTTCTCTTGCTTCGGCTGTTGTTTCGGTTTTACTTGTTCTTTAGCTTTCGGTTTTTCTTTCTTTTTACTTGTTTTTGGCAGTTCTGGTAAAATTTCTATCGGATATTCTTTATGCTTTTCTTCAAGGGTTGGCAACATTTTTTCTGGTTCAAAAGGAAAGGTCGGCATTTTTGGCAGTTCTGCTGCAGGCTTCTTCTCTACCTGAACTTCTTTCTTCGGAGCTGGAACATGCTTCAGCTCTTCTTTTGGCAATGTTTTTGTTTTTTCGCCTTGCGTTATCTTTTTGGAATGAGTCGGAATCCTTATTTTCATCCCAGGCATGATCATGTCAGGGCTTGCTAAATGTGAATTTAGTTCTTTTAATTCTTCAAAATCCACATGATACTTCTTCGCAATCTCCCATAACGTGTCTCCTTTTTGGACAATGTGTATTTTCAAAAAGATCCTTCCTTTCTAGTTAACAATCTAGGCTAATTACTCTATATCAACATATGCAATGTAATCTTAAAAGTTAACCCGGAAGATACATAAAAAAAGAAGCTGGGATAAATTTTATCTTCCTAGCTTCTTTTTTCTTTCTATAAATTCATGTGATATACAGGATAAGTACCTAATATATTCACCTCACAGCCAAGTGCTTCCAGTTCCCCTTTCACTCCGGGAAATAGAGCATCATCATAGGCTTGATTGACGTCAATAATGAAAAAGTAATTGCCTAACCCTGTTTTTGTCGGACGTGATTCAATTTTTGACAGGTTCATCTTTCTCCAGGCAAAGGCAGAAAGAATTTGATGCAATGCACCTGGTTGGTCGCTTGGTAATATAATTTTTAATGTTGTTTTTTCCAATTGAATCGGGTGTTTAATTTCTAACAAATCCTTATTCTTCGTCAGTGCGATAAATCGTGTATGGTTGTTTGGATAGTCATGAATATTATTCGCATAAATTTGTAGTCCATATTCTTCTGCGGCCAAGCTATTTCCAATTGCAGCAATTGGTTCTGCACTTTCAGCAACGATTTCCGCAGCCCGACCAGTCGAGGTCGTATAAGAGATCTTTGCTGTCATTAAATTTTTATGAATGTAACGATGACATTGAGCAATCGCGTGACTATGGGAATGAATTTCCGTAATTTGTGACAAGTCTCCATCAAAATCCCGCCTTACGAGTAAATGCTGTTGAATAGGCACAACCACTTCAGCAACAACCGGTAAAGTGACTTCATGGATGAGATAATCCACAGTCAACTGAACGGTCCCTTCAATCGCATTCTCTATCGGTACGACGGCGATGTCAATTTCATCATTCGCTACTGCATCAATACACTCCGGAATCGTTGCGTAGCTAACTTTCTCCTCATTATTGAACGTTGTATCCACTGCCAATTTCGTAAATGTACCTTTTGGTCCCAAGTATCCAATCGTCGTCAAAATAGTCCCCCCAAAACAAATCTATTCTATAAATTCAAATTCCAAATCAAGTAAGTGAATCGTGTCTCCATCCTTTGCTCCCCGCTCTCTAAGAGCATCATCCACACCCATTCCACGCAGTTGGCGAGCAAAGCGTTGCTGCGACTCTTCGCGGGTGAAATCTGTCATTTTAAATAACCTCTCCAATTTTTCCCCGTGAAGAACGTAAGAACCATCCGGATTACGTGTAATCTGAAAACCATCCTCTTTTTTATGATGGCGATATACAACGGTTTCTTCTCGCTCAGTCATATCAGGTTCTCGCTTCGGAATTGTGTCGAGTTGATCAGCGATCTCAAAAACAAGCTCTTTCAAGCCTTGTTTTGTTATTGCCGATACTTCAAAAATGCGTACATCTCCACTCAGCTTGTCCTCGAAGTTTGCAAGGTTTTCTTGCGCTTCCGGCATTTCCATTTTATTTGCCACGATAACTTGTGGTAGGTTCTTAAGTCGCTCGTTGAAGGATGCAAGTTCTTCATTAATTGTCACATAATCTTCATATGGATCACGTCCATCAATTGCAGCCATGTCAATGACATGGACGATGAGCCGTGTTCGTTCCACATGACGAAGGAATTGAAAACCAAGACCTACTCCTTCACTCGCTCCTTCAATTAACCCTGGCAAATCCGCCATAACAAAACTGCGGCCATCCCCAGTATCGACTACTCCCAGATTCGGAGCTAGGGTCGTAAAATGATAATCAGCAATTTTCGGTTTTGCTGCACTTACAACAGATAATAACGTTGATTTACCTACGCTTGGGAAGCCAACAAGTCCGACATCCGCAATTACTTTTAGTTCAATTCGAATGTTCTTCTCTTCCCCAGGTTCACCATTCTCTGCGATTTCTGGTGCAGGATTTCTTGGACTCGCAAAGCGAACATTTCCTCGTCCACCTCGCCCACCTTTTACAATCACAGCCCGTTGCTTATGTTCAGTTAAATCCGCGATTACTTCTTCTGTTTCTTCATCTATAACAACCGTTCCGGGAGGCACACTTAAGATGAGCGCTTCAGCATTTTTACCATGCATTGATTTACTCATCCCGTTTTCGCCACGCTTTGCTTTAAAATGACGATTGTAACGGAAGTCCATAAGGGTGTTCAAGCCTTCATCGACTTCAAAAATTACGTCTGCTCCGTTACCGCCATCACCGCCAGCTGGGCCTCCCATTGGAACAAATTTTTCCCTGCGGAAAGCTACAAGACCATTTCCACCGTCTCCTGCTTTCACATATACTTTAGCTTGATCAACGAACATACTATCACCTCTTAACTTGCAAACACGTTAAAACTGTATATCAGATTTTCCGGTGTTTGTTTTATGTAAATATCTTCAGAAGGGGAAATTATTTGTTCCTCACTTCTCTCATTTAAATCGACGGAAACATTTATTGTACAATCCGTTTCATTTTCAATAAAATCGACATGTATCGTATAAACATTTACATCATCCGATCTTTGTTGTATATCTTGAATAATTTGATCCAGTTTTTCTTTAATATACAGATCGGCATCTGTTAATTTTATACTCTCTGAGTGAATCGAATAACCAAGTTTAAATTGATTGTACTTCATCCTGAATTTCTTAAACCAGACAACAACATGAGGGATGTTCAGATTCAGTAATTTCCGTTCCTTATGGAAAAATTCGAAGAGCTTAGTCAGATTGTCATCCACTTTTTCCATCTTACCTAATTTAACATACCCCTGAATAATCTGCAGATCGTTCAGTAAATCGTGACGATACGATTGAATGATGTCCACTACCTCTTTTGCTTCCATAAGTGTACCTCCTATTGATATAGAAAGTATAGCAGAAACGAATAAATACTTCATCAAATAGCGAAAAAAACTCCAGCCAAAATTCGGCTGGAGTTCGTTATTTAACTCTTATGCTTCTTGGGCTTCCGGATAAACACTTACTTTTTTACGGTCGCGACCGTAGCGTTCAAACTTAACAACACCATCCACTTTTGCGAATAATGTGTCATCCGAACCAAGCCCTACGTTATCACCTGGGTAAACTTTTGTACCGCGCTGGCGGTAAAGAATGGAGCCACCTGTTACAAATTGGCCATCCGAACTTTTAGCACCTAGACGTTTCGAATGTGAATCACGTCCGTTACGCGTACTACCTGCACCTTTTTTCTGAGCAAAGAATTGCAAATCTAAACGTAGCATGTCGTGCACCTCCTTATGTTTCCTGAATTCGTATAAATTCACCGTATTCCATTTCAATGGATTTTAAGGAAATAAGCATTCCTTCGAGAAGAAGTTGTGCCTTTTCCAATTCGTTTTCAGTATAAAGGGATGGGAATGTGATTTTTAAGTAACCACCTTCTCCTCCCTGCTTAATGTCAATATTCGTATCCGTTAATTCCAGGACTGCGTTTACTGCCCCAATCGACACTCCAGAAACAGCTGCGCAGACAAGATCATAGCCATATGGTCCACTTTCAGCATGTCCAGAAAGTTCGATGGAGTGCAAAACGTTGTTATTGCGTTCAACCGTTATTTGAATCACTTCAGTCGACCTTTAAGCATTGATTTTTTCAATTACTAGTTTCGTATAAGGCTGTCTATGACCTTGTGTACGATGGTAATTCTTTCTACGTTTGTATTTGAATACTCTAATTTTCTTTTGACGGCCTTGTTTCTCAACTTTAGCAGTTACGTTAGCTCCGTCAACATATGGAGCTCCAACTTTTACGTCATCTCCACCAACAAAGAGTACCTTGTCAAATGTTACCGTTTCATTCGCTTCAGCAGAAATTTTTTCAACATAAATTTCTTGGCCTTCTTGAACTTTAACTTGCTTGCCACCTGTTTCGATAATTGCGTACATGAATGCGCACCTCCTTAATTACTAAGACTCGCCATACAGGTACTTTTATTCCTAGAAGTTTAAAACCTGTTCTGCGCGGTTGTAGCACTGGTGCTACGTTGAATAACGTATAAATATTACCATAGTTTAAGCTTCTATGTCAAGCATCCATCTAAAATAAATCATCCATTCGTTTCCCATATTGCTTCTTGTGAAAATAAGCATGTAAACAGTCCGTTTCGTCAATTCGTTTCACGGAACTATCGGTACCACGGAGAATAATCAAATGTCTTCTTTCCCTTTTAAATTGACTGAATACATCCATCAATGTTGAATTACCTGTTAAATATAATGGTTCGATTTTTTTAACGTCTTCATTCCCCCTGTATCTCCGCATTAGAAAGCGCAAAAATACATAAAATCGGCGTTTCCATTCCAGTCTGTTTTCAAGAAACAGAAAAATCATGATTGCGGTATAGGTCAACGTAAACGGATAGAAAAATATATAACCAAACGCAAGACTAGCACACAAACTTAAAGATAATAAAAAAATGCCATCCAATGCTTTTCTAAAAGGGAGGATGACCGATAAGAAGTAGAAAAGAATTTTCCCGCCATCAAGTGGCCAGATTGGCAATAAATTAAATAAAAGAATGACTGTATTATACCATAGCGCTGTTTGAAACAATGATTCTGAAATCGCTCCAACAGAAAGCAATACTTCCAGGGCAGCATAGATTGGGATATGCTGAAGCGGCCCTGCCAATGTAACGATTAATTCCTCCTTCACAGGACGATTACTGTGTTCGTCTGTTTCCATTACTCCGCCAAATACCCAAAGCATTACCCGCTTGATCCGCCACCTGAAAAACTTTGCCGCCAGATAATGTCCCATCTCATGGACAAACACAATCGCAAAAATAATTGTCATTTCCATGAAAGTACCAGTCAATAAAGAGATACCAATAAATAAAATAAGTATGGGGTGAATGTGCAGTGGAGGAAGCAGATTACGGACCATCATCAACCACAATCACCTTGACTGGATCGAGGAATGTATTATCTTTCTCTAAGGAAAAAAATACAGATTCACTGCTTTCTGTTGGCGCAAATGTTCCGATTCGCTCGTTTGCTGTTACGTATTGATACAGATGGACATCAATATTTGTTAAATGACCATATCTGGAATTCGTTCCGTCAGCATGTTGGATAACGATTGTTCTACCTGTGTCTGGATATCTGCCGGCAAATACTACAACCCCTTCATGATGAGCAACGATATCCGTCTCTTTACCTGGGGATATTTTCACACCTGTCCCGTTTGTTTGAAAGGTTTCAATGATGTCCCCGTTTATAGGCATGACTACTTCTTGATGTTCATCAGGCAAATCTGCAGGCTGCGGGGAGAATGCTAATGGGCTGCCGAAAACATCCCTGTACCAGCTATTTACTTTAGCGAATTGAAAGTCTTTACGCAATAACTGATGGACAACTTCCTGCGGCTTTGCCAGTAAGGCATGATTCGTAGTCATTAATAGGGCGACTGAAAAGAATAGGATGCCTGCAAGAATGCCTTTCATCATGAGGCCGGTTACGAAATCTTTGCTCGCTTTCTCTTTAAATACATAGTTATTGATTTCTGGTGGGTATCCGTGCTTTTCTTCTGCTTGGTGGAAGATCCCGCTGTCTTGTTCTATTCCTTTATTTGGTACATTACGTTCCTTTTTACGTTGTTCTATTGCTTTTCTTACTTTTCTAATATCCTTGCTCATTCCATTCACCGTCTTTCCTGCTATTTCCTTACCAATATATGAAAGCTCGTCCGGTGTTATGAATGGATATTTCTGTATAATATAGAGAGAGGAATGAACCACTCTCTACTGGAGGTCCGCAATCCTTATACTCCTGCTCCTGCGGGATAAGAAAAGCATCGATGAGACCCCACAACGGGTTTGCCAGGGTGGAGGCTCTCATCAGGCGCCCGTGGAAAGGGTGTATGGGCGCTGCGGAACTGGAGTAGCGCAAAAATATTATAAAAAAGCCGATACCTGAGTGATATCGGCTTTATGAGTTATTAATAAAAATATAATTTTATGAGCGCATACCGATGAATTTTTTGAAGCGTTGGAAGATGCCTTTTTCTTCTTCTAAAGATTGCAGTGGAACGTTTTCTCCGAGTATTCTTCTTGCGATATTCCGATAAGCAATAGAAGCTTTAGGGTTGGGGTTTAATGCAACAGGCTCCCCGTTATTAGAAGCTTTAATTACTTCTTCATCATCGATTACAATACCAATTAAATCAATTGCCAGTAACTGAACAATCTCATCTACTTCCATGATGTCACCACTTTGCATCATATGGTTTCGGATTCGGTTAATAATGAGGCGCGGTGCTTCTGTCATATCTTCCTGCTCCAAGAGACCAATTATGCGATCGGCGTCACGCACACTTGACTTCTCAGGGTTGGTTACGACAATTGCCCGGTCTGCTCCTGCTATGGCATTTTGGAATCCCTGCTCAATTCCCGCAGGACAATCAATGATGATATAATCATATTCTTGCTTCAGTTCTGCAACGATTTTTTTCATGCCTTCCGTAGTGACTGCAGATTTATCACTGGTTTGTGCAGCTGGGAGAAGAGTCAAAGAGTCGAAGCGCTTATCGCGAATCAATGCTTGATTTAACCGGCAGCGTCCCTCCACAACATCCACAATGTCATAGATAATTCGGTTTTCAAGCCCCATAATTACATCAAGATTTCTTAAGCCTATATCCGTATCAATTAAACAGACTTTTTTCTCCATTAAAGCTAATGCTGTACCTATATTAGCGGTTGTTGTTGTTTTGCCAACGCCACCTTTACCAGAAGTAATTACAATAGCTTCACCCATTTTGCATTCTCCTTTCAAATCCGCTTATTTCATTTCGTTTCCGTGAAAGAAGCTTCAACGAATCAATGATGATTTTATCTTCATTATCATCAATAACGCCACACTCCATATAGACACCATCTGCCACGTAGTCTGGTGCGCGGCTAATATAATCAGCAATCCGCAACTGGGTCGGCTTCATATAAGATGCTGCAATAAACGTATTGCGGTCACCTTTATAACCAGCATGGGCAATTCCGAATAAATTACCTAAAACATAAATGTTACCAGTAGCCATTACCTTGCCACCAGGATTCACATCACCAATAAGCAAGAGATCACCTGTCACTTTTAAAACTTGTCCAGAACGAATAATCCGGTGAGTCCTCTTAATTCCACTTTCTTCCTTCCAACGTAGCGCTTCATCACGATGAACAACATTTGTTTCAATAGCAGTTACTTTGAAATGATTATCCTCTTCAATCATAACTCGTAATCTATCCCGCTTTTCTTCATCTACAAAACGATTGCCAGATTGTACTTTCACAGAAACAAGCGGTTCATTCTTGTTCTGTTGAGTCGATTGTAATTTATCTTTTAATTCGACCAGGGCTTCCTCAAACGGCACTTCATCGTCAATCATTAATGTAAGGCCTTCCCTGTTCCCTTTTATTGTGATTATTGGTTTCTTTTCATGCACAGTTCGTCACCTCTTCCAAAAAAGCCCCGAATATCCTCATCTTAATTTCCACGATCCAACTGTTCCTTACTCCACTGAACAATCCTTTTCTTGAATAAAGGAAATAAAAGCAGTAAAAATAACAGATTAGCAAGTATTGTCGGAAGCATTCTTCTCAGTAAATAATCCGACCAAATCATATCAGTCACACCTATTACGGTATACATCATGTAAATTAAACCATCTGCAACCGCAATTGCTGTGACACCTAAAATAAGCAAAACGTAAAAATTCCGGTGCAATAATTTCTGTAAGCCGTGGATGGCATAAATAGCTATCCCATAAGAAAACATGTAAATACCGAGAATACCTGTATAGACTACATCAATTAATAACCCAAAAATAAAAGCATAAGTAATGGAATAATATGTATCCTCCACATCGTAATAAACAGCAATGTAAACAAGGAATACAAGAACCCAGTGAGCGATGATCAGATTGGTACTCAATACTATTTCATTTGGCAGGAGATTGATTGCTAAGCCTTCAACGATAACAAGAACAAGTAGAATGAGTGGTAAGTAAGCCTTTTTCATTCCTCATTGTCCTCCTCTTCCTCATCAGCCGCCTCGCTGGATTCATCAACCTGGTCAACTGCACGGTCAAGTACGATAACATGATTAATATCATACATATCAGATGCCGGTTCAACAAGAGCAATCTGGGTTAAACCGTATTGATCAGATGTTACTTCTTTAACTGTACCAATCGGAACTCCAGCTGGGAATACGCCTCCCATCCCGGAAGATACGACAAGATCATCTTCTGCAATATCTTTTTCGGATTCCTCAATGATACGGAAGAGTAAAGAATTCGTCTCCTCATCAAACCCTTCGATCATACCGAATATATTACGTCCTTCATCCCGTGAAACCATTGCAGATATCCGATTAAATTGATCAAAGCCAGTTAACAGCTTCACTCGTGCAGTAACATCATTAGCTGATTGAACCTTTCCAATCATTCCGTCTGCCGTCATCACTAACATATTTGCTTGAACACCATGCTTTTCACCTTTATTGATTGTCACTTGTTCGAGCCATCTTTCAGGAGAGCGTGCAATAACAATTGCCTGAATTGCCTCATGGCTGCGAATGGAATCAGATTCCATCAAATCAAGAACATCCCGTAATTCTTCATTTTCTTTATTGACTTCCTGCACTTCATAAATAAGGGAACGATATTGGCTAAGCTGTTCTTTCAATATTTGATTTTCCTCGTATGTGTTGCGGAAGTCTTTGATATTTGTAAATACATCTGTTGTAAAATTGACTGGTGTGTGGACGACATATTGCACCCAGCCAACTGCATCATTTATGAATTCTTCTGCAAAGGTGACATTTATCCGGTCTCTGAAGGTATAACCGACAAGCACGACGAGCAGGATAAATCCAATCAGAAAGATAAAAAGCCGTTTATTTCTAAAAAAGCGCATGAAAACACCTACTTAATTATTTGAAGATAACGTTGATACATTTGAATTTCGGAAATGGTGAATATAATCAATTGATTTCCCTGTTCCTATTGCCACACTTTCAAGTGGCTCTTCCGCAATGAAAACTGGTATTTTCGTTTCATCACTAATGACTTGATCAATATTTTTAAGCATTGCACCACCGCCTGTGAGTACAATACCGCGATCCATAATATCAGCAGCAAGTTCCGGTGGTGTTTTTTCAAGTGTGTTCTTCACCGCTTCAACAATTGCCTCCACTGTTTCATTTAAAGCAGAAGACACCTCTTTTGCGGTTACGGTTATTGTTTTTGGCAGGCCGGTCAGCAAATCTCTTCCTCTAATGTCCAATTCACTATCTTCTGTCACTTCTCCAGCTGTTCCAATATCTAATTTAATTGATTCTGCTGAACGTTCACCGATTAGCAAGCTGTATTCTTTGCGGATATAATTAATGATCGCCTCATCCATATTATCACCGGCAACACGGATTGAACGGCTTGTCACCACTCCGCCAAGGGAGATTACTGCAACCTCTGTCGTCCCTCCGCCGATATCAACAATCATACTGCCTGTAGGCTCCCAGACGGGAAGACCTGCACCGATAGCAGCAGCGAAAGGTTCTGAGATTGCAAATGCCTCGCGGGCTCCAGCTTGTTTCGTTGCATCAATTACCGCTCGTTCTTCCACCATTGTAATTCCAGACGGGACACAAATCATGACATTTGGTTTCTTAGCAAATATGGAACGTCCACGCATTGCCTTCTTAATATAATAATTCATCATTGCTGCTGTTGTATCATAATCCGCAATGACGCCGTCTTTCATCGGACGAATAACCGTTATATTTCCCGGCGTTCTACCAATCATATTTCTCGCATGACTTCCTACCGCTTCAATATTACCAGTTTCCGAATTTTTGGCAACAACAGACGGCTCACGTACGACTACTCCTTTACCTTTAACGAACACCAATGTATTTGCAGTACCTAGGTCGATACCAAAATCTTGAGAAAAGCTAAACTTTGCCAATCCAATCTCCCTCTCCGTTCACGAATTTCTTATATGTAGTTTAACTATATCTATTTCTGAAACCTCATGCAAACATTCATTTTATCCTAATTTTCAAGATTAAGAAGCGCCACTTTCAATTGTTAGCAGAAAAATGGCGCTTGATATAACAATCCCTATAATATTATACGAAATAAATGATAAAATAGATAGTCTAATATTGTTATAGATAACCTTTTTCCTTCAATGAAACAAATTTACGATTTCCAATGATGAGATGATCCAGTACTTCGATTCCCATTATTTTGCCCGCCTCGACTAATCGTCTCGTTACATGGATATCTTCCTGGGATGGCGAAGGATCGTAGGGTAGGAATCAAGCGCCTTATTATGTTTCCATAATAGGTTTCACAATCCCCCCCTCCGAACCGTACGTACACCTTTCAGCGTATACGGCTCTCCAGTTGATTAATCGGAATTTGCTTTTCATGGTGTTTATGGTGACAGTCATAGCATAGGGCTAAGGTTTTTCGGTTTCGTTCAATCATAATACGCTCTAAAAGCTTGAGATTTTTTTCTTCAAGTCTTTTAGTTTCCTTATATGATGGACTTCCATTTGACCTTCAGTCGTTCCACATGCTTCACATTGGTTTGCTAATAAACGTTTTTCAAACTCTGTTCTACCCGAATATTTATATACATTTGAGATAATATCAGATTGTGTTGAGTCTGCTTTTATAGCACCTTTTGTTTTTGGCATATCCTTCATCCTTACAAATTGATGGAGGATTTCATTGCCCTTTTTGTCATAGCGTACAAGACATAGCACACCTTGCTTATGCTTTCTCATACTATTTGCTACTTTTGCCGAGGTGCTGCGTCGTTTATTAGCCATCGTCTTGATAAAACTACTCTCCGCTAGGTAGAATAATCTATCCAAGTGGTGATAGTTATTTGCTAGCTTGTAATAGTTGGCAATGCCACGTAGTTCCGCGTTGTAGGTCATTAAAATCTCTAGTTCAAAGTTATTAATAAGTTTTGTCCTATGCGTTATTTTGAAATCGTCTAAATTTCCATAGTTATTTTTTAATGCGAAATCTTTTATTTTACTTGAAGGGATTTCTAGTTTAATCGCGTCCGATAAGGTCCTTTTCTTCAGTGGCTGTCCGTAATTCTTATATTTCACTCGTTTGACCTTCACTTCTTGCCACGTTCGGAATTCATACCCTAAAAATGGAACTGGATTCTCTAGATGTGTAACAAGTGTCTTTTCTTCGCTTAATTCCAATGCCAATTCATTTTCGAGAAATTTTCCTGCTAACTCTTTAATCTTCCTTGCGTGTTCTTTATTCCCTGCAATTCCAATAACGAAATCATCAGCATAGCGAACGTACTTCATTCTTCGATAATTTTCATCCATTGGGTCTGTTGATGGAACGGTTAAACCTTTCTTTTTTAGGTCGCGTATCAGTTCTATTAGTTCTGATCGTCCCTCCCAATGTTTGTGTCCGTATTTATCGTCTAGTCTGTTTATTTTTCTTTTAGTAGAGTCAATTTTTGATCTAATAGCTCTTGTTTCTTTCCTTCTTACACGGACTTTTCCTTTATCGAATTTCTTGATTTGTTCTTCCACGAACAAGTCAAGCTCATGAAGGTAGATGTTCGCCAGTAATGGAGAGATAATTCCTCCTTGTGGCGTTCCACTATACGTCTTATTAAACTGCCAATTTTCCATTACGCCACATGTTAATGCGTTGTGTATGAGAAGTAGAAACCTTCTATCCTTAATTTTCTTGGAAATTAACTTGATTAGAATTTGATGGTTGATATTATCGAAAAATCCTTTAATATCCCCCTTAATACACCAAGTCAATCCCTTCCAAGTGTTTTTAATTTGTGATAGAGCTGTGTGACAACTTCTTCCTTCTCTAAACCCATGTGAATTGCTTGAAAAGACAGGTTCGTAAATATTGTCTACAATCATTCTCATAACTTCTTGGACAAGTTTATCTCGAAAATTTGGCACCCCTAATGGTCTTTTCTTACCATTGGATTTTGGAATATAGACTCTTCTTACTGGTGAGAAACGAAATGTACCAGCCTTCAATTGCTCGATGATTTCATCAATTTTTTGTAGGCTACATCCATCAATTGTTTCTTCAGTAGTTCCCTTTGTGAGATTTCCTGCGTTCGGATATAACTTGGCGTATGCCTTTATCCATAACTCTTTGTTGTACATTAGACGATAACAATCTGTTACTTTAAGACCATGTAAAGAGACATTCCTTATAACGTCCAACTGTCGAAATGGATTATTTGCCATATTCATGACTCCTTTCATGTTGACGTTAACATCAACCTGTTTTTCTTCCCCATGCTAAACTCATTACAAGCAAACGTTGGGTACTATAAAAACTCCATTATCATATGCAATTTTCATAGACCTTTGTCTAATAGCTACAAGGCACTTGCACTTAGATAATCCCTGCATTATGACATAAATTTAGAAATGTGATGGTTAGGTATCCCTTTCGACGTTTTCTTCTAGTGGAAGATTGAAGGATAAATCTTACTATGGACAGGAAAGCGGCGATTTCCAACAGACGCTCAGGCGATACATCTCCCATTTTATCCTCATTACCTGTTAGCTATCTTAGGTAATGGCGCACCCATCGCTCATTCGTCTAGGATTCAGGCAGTATAGCTTTTACCATACATCACTTGGTCTGAAGAACTGACTCAGGCGTAGATAGCTTGCCTGTCTATTCTCCTTTTCACATCATGCTATGTTCCCTCTATGAGTTTCCTCTCAAGGTAAGATGCTGACCATAGAACGTTGTAAGAAGTTCTAGATTTCCATTGAAATCGCTAAATTTATGCACCTTGCAGGCGCACACCGGATGGATGATTATGGCAAACGATGATCGATGCAGCTGAGCGTTTAACAGCTTCACGATACACCTCGCGAGGATGAACGATCGAAGCATTAAGGCTCCCGACAAAAATCGTTTGCCGGTGAATAACGTGGTTCTTAGTATCCAGGAACAAAACAACGAAATGTTCCTGTTTTAGCAGGCGCATTTCCTCCATAACGTAATTCGCTCCGTCATCAGGTGAGCGGATTACGTATTTATCATCGGGTTTATATTGGCTCATTCTCTTACCAAGTTCAATTGCAGCTAGGATTTGAACCCCTTTTGCATGTCCGATTCCCTTAATCGCTGTCAACTCTTCAAGCGTGGCATCATGCAATAGTTTTAAGCCTTCAAAATGCATAAGCACCCGGTTGGCGAGCATCATGACAGATTCTATTTTCGTACCGCTTCCAAGCAAAATGGCTAAAATCTCCTGATTGGTCAGATGATTTGTTCCAAGCCTGATGGCACGCTCCCTCGGTCTGTCTTCTTTTGGTACATCTTTAATCATGATTTGCATCCCTATAACCTCCTTTCTTGTTCTCACTTTACGAATTATGAAAATAAAACTCAACTTGCTGTTTCTCTGTTTTAAAGGCTCTTTTACCGGGAGAAATCGAAAAACCACCTGGAGATATTCTCCTTATCAGGTGGTTTTCTATGTTCATGTTTCATAAACGGATAAGTTACAAATTATCATAGGCTTGCATAACCTGCAGGAGATAAACTCCAACATCTTCTGTAGGTGCCTCTATGACTTCAACGAGATTTTCTAACCTTTCTCCTTGAGGTGTATGCTCCGAATGGTTCAAGAGTGGAGTGTTTTCTTGCGCAGTTAATGCTTCTTCCCACACTTGGCCAAACTGTTCAATCCATTCAGAAGCTTCTTCGTGAAGTTCTAGCTCCTTCTCCGTTGTTTGCCATTGTTTAACAAATACATCAAATCCCTCACCTTGTAACTCTATTGCGCGCTGTTTAGCCAAGTCTTCTGTCTGGTAGATTCCGATTAATAGAAAATATTGCTCATCTCGTTCCCAAATGAATGCTGGTTCACCTGCTGACGTAAAAGTGTCCCGCCATTCTTCCGCATTCGCCTGCTCCTCAAACAGCCCGGCTTGAAGAACGTATCCAGCTAGTGCTGCCAGTTGTCCTGAATGTACTTGACTGTCCGTTTCTTGAGCCGTAACAGCTGCAGATGGACTTACCTCTTCCTCTGACTGTTCATTTTCAATACCGGTAAATAAATGGATTATAAACATTCCTAATACTGTACCGATTACGCCCGCTGAAAGAATGGTTACAACAACAGGTGCAAGCCAGCTTTTTTTCTTTGCACTTTTTGGACGATAGTGGACAGGGGTTATGTCACTTTTCACTTCCTTTTTCACCGCGCTGCCATCCTCAATAATCCGGTCATCTGTATATTTATTATTCGTCATCTTTTCACTCCCTGCTAGAATACCTTTGCATCACTCTAGCATAATCAGAATGAAAAAGTAGAAGAAATTTGTCAGTTGGATTGTAAAACTTTTCTACATCATTTTACGTTGATTCAATAAATAGTGACGCACTTCTGTTATAAAGTGGAGTGAACCTGTAATAAAATAAACACTGTCATTATCTGGTATGTATTCGAGAAGTGCTTTATAATCAGGGTTCACTTGTTCAACCGGAATGTTACGTGGCAAATTATTTAGATTCCATGCACGTGGATGTTCAAAGGTAGTAAGCGTAATATGCTCAAATTGTTCCGATAATAAATCAAGCATTTCTGCTATTGCTTTATCGCGAAACATGGCAACAATGACTTGTTTGTTCGCATCAGGATATTGCTCATGAGCAGTCTGAATAAAAGCTTTTATCCCGGCCGGATTATGAGCAGCATCGAGTATAACTACCGGATTGTGCTGAACACATTCAAATCGACCAGGCAGCATGGTATCCTCTATTTGGCAGATTGCTTTTTCGAAGTCCAGTTTGAAACCACTTTGCTTTAAAATATGTAAAGCTTGTAAAGCAATTGAAGCATTATCTTGCTGATGCTCTCCTTTCATTTGCAGATTGAAATACAAGCGGTTAAAATCCATTCCAAGTTTAAAACAGGGAGCGTGCTTTTTCCGGGACTCTTCTTTCATTACAGCAAATGCTTCCTCATCCAAATCTCCGACAACGACTGGTATTGTTTCCTTAATAATTCCAGCTTTATGCCAGGCTATTTCCGACTCACCTTCACCTAAATAATCCATATGGTCGCGTGCAATCGATGTAATAATCGACAGAATCGGCTGCACGGCGTTCGTCGTGTCGAATCGACCGCCCATGCCCGCCTCGATCAGAACAAATTCCCCATTTTGCGCAAAAAAACAAAACGCCAGAGCAGTAAGTACTTCAAACTCTGTTGGCGCCAAATCCGCTTCGTCCATTTCTATAACATGCGGCAGAATGTGATTCATCTGTTCAACCATTATTTTTTCAGGGATTTCCTGATCGTTTAACAAAATATGTCCGCGTACCCCTGTGAAGCTCGGTGATGTAAAAACCCCGACCTCATAGTCATTTGCCTGCAAAGCTGCTTTAATAAAATGCAGTGTCGAGCCCTTACCGTTCGTGCCAGCAATATGAATTGCTTTAAAATGATTTTCTGGATTACCTAATCGGGCTAGCAACTCATGAGTCCGTTCGAGACCCGGCTTCATTCCTAACTTTTTTCGTTCATTGAAAAACACTTCCACCTCTTGTATAGTAGAAAACATGATAACACCGCTTTCCTCAATTAATCGTAAATTCATTATAACAGAAAGGAAAATGAATGTTGAAACGAACAGGATGGATAATCTATAACGGCAACTTGCCTGGAAGTAAGTTTCTTGATTTCGCAGAGATGCTGCAAAAGGCAGCAGAAAAATTCAATAGTAAAGCAAAACTCATTAAAAATAATGATTTACTTAGTTTGCTTACAACTTCAAAACTTGATGTATTATCAGAAATGCCTCTCCCTGATTATGTTGTATTTACGGATAAAGATATTTATTTAGCGAAACAATTGGAATACCTAGGTGTTCCTGTATTTAATAAGGCCGAGGTAATCGCTGTAAGTGATGATAAGATCGCGACCTATCAAGCACTTGCTAAATTAAATCTGCCAATACCAAAAACAATAATTGCTCCCAAAATATTTCACACAGGAAGTTTTGATGAACGAGTTATCGAGATGGCAATCGAGGAAATCGGCTTTCCTCTTATAATGAAGGAAGCGTTCGGTTCCTTCGGTGAGCAAGTATATCTTGTTGAAAGTAAAAAAGAACTCAATAAGAAACTCGAGTTAATTGGCAATAAACCATTTGTTTTTCAAGAATTTGTCCGAACGAGTTATGGAGTTGATCTGCGCCTTCAAGTAGTTGGTAATAAGGTCGTCGCTGCTATGAAGCGAAAGTCTGACAATGATTTCCGAGCCAATATTACGGCGGGAGGTCGGATGGAAGCTTATACACCAACACAATCAGAAGAAGAGATCGCAGTGCTGGCAACAGAAGCAATTGGAGCAGATTTTGCCGGAGTAGATTTACTGTATGGTGAGGAAAATCAGCCAATTATCTGTGAAATAAACTCCAATGCACATATTCGGAATCTATATGAATGCACAGGAATCAATGCGGCAGATTATATGATGGAATATGTTTTAAACAAGATAAAAGATTATTAAAAAACGGCTGGAAACCCAGCCATTTTCTATATTCCATTATCCTTTTAATTCTTCCAGTCTTGCTTTTACTTTTGCCTGTCTTTCTAGATAGTCTTTTTCTTTCTGGCGTTCTGCTTCAACAAGAGCTTCCGGCGCTTTACTTACAAAGCCTTCATTGGATAATTTCTTCTTCACTCTGTCTACTTCTTTTGTCCATTTATCCAACTCTTTTTCCAGTCTTTCCAACTCTTTGTTAAGATCAATCAGCCCTTCCAGCGGCAGGAATATTTCTGCACCCGTTACGACAGCTGTCATTGCTTTATCTGGAATTTCCAGCTTAGCTGCAACTGCTAATTTTTCCGTGTTACAGAAGCGTTCCAGGTACGTACGATTCTGCTCCAGTTCAGAGACGATTTCCTCATTCTCTGCTTCAATCAGCATATTGATCTTCTTGGACATTGGGGTATCAACTTCTGCCCTGATATTACGAACAGACTTGATGATTGCCACTAAGCGCGACATTTCCTTAACAGCCACATCATCATGCAATTCTTGTTTTACTTGCGGCCAGCTTGCAATCGTAATGGATTTCCCTTCATGTGGCAATTGCTGCCAAATTTCTTCCGTAATGAACGGCATGAATGGATGCAGCAAGCGCATCGTTTGGTCAAGCACATAGGCTAAAACGGATTGTGTTGTTTTCTTTTGGGCTGCATCGTCACTATAAAGTGGTAATTTCGCCATTTCAATATACCAGTCACAGAATTCATCCCAAATAAAGTTATATAAATGACGTCCTGCTTCACCAAACTCATATTTATTCGTATTCTTCGTTACTTGATCAATCGTCTCATTCAATCTTGTCAGGATCCATTTATCAGCAACCGAAAGATCTCCTGACAAATCAATATCATCATAATTGAAATCCTCTAAGTTCATTAAAACGAACCGGGAAGCATTCCAAATCTTATTTGCAAAATTCCATGTTGATTCAACCTTCTCCCAGTGGAATCGTAAATCCTGTCCAGGCGTTGAACCTGTTAACAAGAAGTAACGAAGAGAGTCTGCTCCGTATTTAGCGATGACATCCATCGGGTCAACACCATTTCCAAGGGATTTACTCATTTTCCTTCCTTCTGCATCACGGATTAATCCATGGATGAGCACATCTTCAAACGGCTTTTCCCCTGTAAATTCTTTCGATTGGAAAATCATCCGTGCTACCCAGAAAAAGATGATATCATAGCCTGTTACGAGTGCCTGGGTCGGGAAATAGCGTTTGAAATCAGCCGCTTCCGTATCCGGCCAACCCATTGTAGAGAACGGCCACAGGGCGGAAGAGAACCATGTATCAAGTACATCTTCATCCTGTTCCCAATTTTCGTGATCACGAGGAGCTTCTCTACCTACGTAGATTTCACCAGTTTCCTTATGGTACCAAGCTGGTATCCGGTGTCCCCACCATAACTGTCTTGAAATTACCCAGTCCCGAATGTTTTCCATCCAGTGGAGATATGTCCGCTCAAACCTTTCTGGGAAGAAATTGACTTTTTCGTCACTGTCTTGTAATGCAACTGCGGCATCAGCAAGTGGCTTCATCTTTACGAACCATTGAGTTGATAAATATGGTTCTACAACCGCGCCACTGCGTTCTGAATGGCCAACCTGATGGACTCTTTCCTCAATCTTCAGAAGGGCACCGATTTCCTCTAGATCTTTTACAATTTGCTCACGACATTCAAACCGGTCCATCCCTTCATATTTACCAGCATTTTCATTCATTGAGCCGTCTTCATGCATCACTAGAACTCTTTCCAGATTATGGCGATTACCAATTTCAAAGTCATTCGGGTCATGAGCAGGCGTTATTTTTACCGCGCCAGAGCCTAGTTCCATATCAACATAATCATCAGAAACAATTTCAATTTCCCTACCGACAAGTGGTAAAATTACCGTTTTGCCAATGAGATGCTGGTACCGTTCATCATCTGGGTGAACAGCTACCGCCGTATCTCCAAGCATTGTCTCGGGACGTGTTGTAGCAATTTCGATATATTCATCACTATCTTTGATTGGGTATTTAAAATGGTAAAACTTGCCTTCCACTTCTTCATGAATCACTTCAATATCAGAAAGTGCTGTTTTCGTCTGCGGATCCCAGTTGATGATGTATTCACCCCGGTAGATGAGTCCTTTCTCATAAAGCTTGATGAAAACCTCTTTAACCGCATCAGACAATCCTTCATCGAGTGTGAAACGCTCTCTTGAATAATCAACACTTAAACCGAGCTTTTCCCATTGTGACCGGATAAAGGAAGCATATTCTTCCTTCCATTCCCAAGATTTCTCAAGGAACTTTTCCCGGCCGAGTTCATAACGGTTCGTTCCCATTTCTTTCAGTTTAGCTTCAACTTTAGCTTGGGTTGCAATTCCTGCGTGGTCCATGCCTGGAAGCCAGAGCACATCATACCCTTGCATTCGTTTCATCCGAATAATCGTATCCTGCATCGTCGTGTCCCACGCATGCCCGAGGTGGAGTCTGCCCGTTACGTTTGGCGGGGGAATAACAATAGAATAAGGTTCTTTTTTCGGGTCGTTTGGAGCCTCAAAGAATTTCCCCTCCAGCCAAAACTGATAACGACCTGCCTCTACTTCATTTGGATTATATTTTGATGGCAATGTTACTTTTTTATCCGACATTACCGATCAGCCTCCTTTATTTTTTACAATTAAAAAAACCCTTTCCATCCTTCCAAAAAAGGACGAAAAGAGTTAACTTCCGTGGTACCACCTTTGTTTACAAATTAATATTTGTACACTCGTTGATAGATATCGGCATTTTACCGGCATGCTTTTACTATAATTCAAAGCTGCTGCATCATGGGCGACCTTCCAGCACAACCTTCCTAGGAAATTCTCAGCAAATCATTTCCCTTCCTGTAGGCGTTCATCCTGTACTCTTCCCAATCATTTGCATTTTCATATTTTCTTATCTTATATTGTATACACTTCGCTTGAATACGTCAACTTTATCTTTCATTTCATCATATGTTCGGAAGGAACAAATAAAACTTCATTACATACGATATAGCAAGGAATATCATCAATGATTATGAGGTGATCTTATGGGTCGGTATTACCGGTATCGTCTGCCTCCTTGGGCGAGACAATGCCTGTTCGGTTTAGAAAAAGCAATGATGCCGTTATTAGTATACCAGCTTCTCCGTACAATTATACTCCCGACAACATTAGACGTATTTTTACTAGGTATTTTCATCTTTCTCTATCTTGCTTTTTACTTGGAATGGATTTAAACATCGTCATTTCTAATCTTTTGTTCAAGCATTTCTTGGAAACTCAGCCCGAAGATTAATTGACGATAAATCTGTTCTAATTCAATCGATAACGTAAGATGAGAGGGATAATTTTCTTTAGCTGTATGATAATTTTCCACAATCCGTAAATATTTATTGCTATTTAGCAGGTAGAGACAAAGTAAAGCTTGTTCCAAGGAGGTTAACGGATTTTCTTCCAGGTAGATGGCGAAATTTTGCAGGAAATGATTTTTTAATTGTGGTTCTTGAACTGCCCCGTTGCGGAAAAGGTCATATAAATCATAGATAGCATGTTTATAAGAAGCCCTCTCCCAATTAATAATATAGTGTTCAAATAAATGACCGGCTTGTAGATTACCATGATTTAAACTGATTCCCCAGTCCGATTCCCCTTCAGCATAAGAGAGAATCTCATCAACGAGTTGTTGAGATCGATTGAGGGAGAAACGAATATCACGATAGTGGGTTAAGACTTGCAGTTCGAAAGGAGAAGGATAATGGCTCTCTTCCATTGTCTCAATCCATGCAAGAAGCCGACTTTCATCTTTTGAACAACTTTTCTGATAGGTTTGAAATCGACTGGACAATTCTTGCTTGTTTAGACGGTGCAAACTTTTCGTTTGGACATGTATCCGGCCAATTTGTTTATATATGGACTGGATCCGGTTTTCACCTATAAATCTGTTATTAGTCTCAATCCATGGGGTCAGGTAATAAAATGCACCCGCTGATTCGACATACATTTTCCGGTCCCTTGTTAAATAAACAGGGATGACTTCATGAAGATTCTGTTGATTTGCTCTCGTATAGATAGACTTCCAAGTTTGTATGGATTGTTCATTCAGCCTGCTTCGTTTTAATGCATATTCTTTTCCGCCTGCCTTAACTTTATCAAGCCTATCGGTAACAGGGACAATTCCTTGGGGAAATAAATGATAAGCTTTAAGAATTTCTGTTTGATTTTCCATCCTGATAACCTCCGGAATGCTTAACATAAGAAAACCCCTTGCTTCCATTCACAAGGGGATTGCTTTATTTCTTCGGGATATATAATAACTGTCCCTCGCTAATGTCAAAGTCATCATCAAGCTTATTTTGTTTAATTAATTGTAAGGCACTAACTTGAAATCTCTCCGCAATTGAATCGATCGTGTCGTCCTCTTGGGCAATGCAAATTCGCATCTTTGTATAGCTTTCCGATTCTTCATGGCGGAATATATCTGTTAAATAACTAACATCATTCACAACTTCTGCCGGTCCGCCCTCTTCTTCGCCTTCCTCTTCTTCCTTCGCGCGAATCGTCAACTCATTTTCCATTACATCTTCCGTTTCTCGTTCTGTGTTTGCTTCTATTCCTTCTTCTATTTCTTCAACTTCTTCTACTTTCTCCGTTGCAGTTGCAGTTTCAACATCTTCCATGGACCCGGCTTCCTCGATTTCTTCTACTCTTTCCGCTTCCATTTCATTTTCTTCTCTTTCTACTTCAAAAGTAAATGAATCTGACGTTTCGTCCTGCTCAGACTCTACTTCTCTTTCTTTTGTTTCCTTTTCTTTCCATAAATCAACTTGCGCTTTGATACCTTGGATTTCTGCCACTGCTGTAAGCTGTAATTTTGAATTGGCCGGTAATTCGTAATCAAAGTTAATAATTTCGATTCTGATATCATCCATGTTCTCAATCCGGTATTCCGGAATGGAAATATCTACAGGAAAACGATGATAAAATTCAGCCATATTATCTTCTTTACTCTCTACCTGGTGCACAAATCGTTTCGCATCCAAGTCATCGAGTGTAAGATGATCTGTTTCGTCTATTCGTTGTTCATCACGCATGTATTCTCCCCGTAGTTCAATCTCCCCGCGGATAGACACATACGTATCATATGATTGAATCTCTACTTCAGGATTAAGTGAAACACCGATTAACTCGAGTACTTCATCACCTTTGTCAAAATACAATGTTTCTTGTAATTCAAATTGAAAGCCTTGATTAGCAGAAGACAAAATAACTCCTCCCTTCTCCATTGCCTATACAGTTAAAGCCTGTGTATACACTATCTATATGAATGGATAAAAGGAGATATGCATGAAAAAGCCTGACACAACTAGAGGAGTATCCTCATGTATCAGGTCTTCAAAATGTATTATTCAAAAAAGCTAAAATCCCAATCACTTTCATTCAGCGTAAGTGTCCGAAACCGAAATTCTCTTCTGGAGGTCCGCAGTCCAGACACCCCTCGCACCTGCTGAGCGGCCGGCCTCCTCGCGCTGAGCACTAAGGGGTCTCGCCAGGGTTACCTCCGAACAGGAAGTTCTAATGCCGGCGTTGGTCACAGGACGTGACATTAAGGTATCCTTAGCTGTTTTATGCTTCGGATACCTTAATGTTATTACTTATTGAGATTTGCAAACACGCGGTTGACTGCTTGAATGGTTGTTTCAATATGCTCCATCGTATGTGCAGTAGATAGGAATAGTCCTTCAAATTGAGATGGTGGCAGGAAAATCCCTTCCTCAATCATACCACGGTAATACGCTGCAAAACGGTCTAAATCAGAAGTTTGAGCTGTTTCAAAGTTGATTACTTCTTCTGGTGTAAAGAATACACCAACCATGGAACCGACACGGTTTATTTGTAAAGGAATATCGTGCTTCTCGCTAGCTTCACGGAAACCTGCTTCTAATTTATCTGCTAATTTTCCAAGTTCTTCGTATGCCGCTTCGTCCATTGCTTTTAATGTTTCGTAACCGGCTGTCATTGCTAGCGGGTTACCGGATAATGTTCCTGCTTGATAGATCGAACCTTGTGGAGCGATTTGTTCCATCACTTCCCGTTTTCCGCCGAACGCTCCAACAGGCAGACCTCCACCAATAACTTTCCCAAGGCAAGTAAGGTCCGGTAAGACATCATAATAACCTTGTGCACAGTTATAACCAACACGGAAGCCTGTCATGACTTCATCAAAAATAAGTAATGCGCCATGTTGCGTTGTAATATCACGCAGGTTTTGCAGGAAATTATTTCTTGGTGGAACAACCCCCATATTACCGCAAACAGGTTCTGTAATGACCGCCGCAATCTGATCGCCGTACTGTTCAAATGCAAGCTGAACACTTTCCCAGTCATTGTATGGAACCGTAATCGTATTACTTGCAATTGATGCTGGCACCCCTGGACTGTCTGGCAGACCAAGTGTTGCTACACCTGAACCAGCTTTAATTAATAATGAATCTCCGTGGCCATGATAGCTTCCTACGAATTTTATGACAAGATCACGGCCAGTATATCCACGGGCAAGTCTGATAGCACTCATCGTTGCTTCTGTCCCTGAATTCACCATCCGAACAATTTCTATAGAAGGTACCCGTTCTTTCACGAGGGCGGCGAGTTTATTTTCCATTTCAGTCGGTGCACCGAAGCTCGTCCCTTTATCAACTACCTCTTTTAACTTTGTCGTTACTCGTTCATCAGCGTGCCCTAAAATTAGTGGTCCCCAGCTTAATACATAATCGATATATTCATTTCCATCAATATCTGTAATCGTCGCACCTTTCCCTTTTTCCATAAAAATCGGTGACATACCAACCGATTTGAAGGCACGGACAGGTGAATTTACTCCACCAGGCATTAGTTCAACTGCTTCTTTATATGCATCGGTTGAGTTTGTAAAGTTTTTCATCATTCGTTCCTCCCTTATGATTTTCGTAAAATTGCTGCTGCATCTTTTGCAAAATAAGTTAAAATAATATCTGCTCCAGCACGTTTCATGGAAGTCAGCATTTCAAGAACGAGTTGTTGTTCATCAATCCAGCCATTTTGTGCGGCAGCTTTCACCATCGCATATTCCCCGCTCACATTATAAGCAACGACAGGAAGGTCAAATTCATTTCTAACATCACGGATAACGTCAAGATAAGATAATGCTGGTTTCACCATAAGGAAGTCTGCTCCTTCTTCCACATCAGACCGGGCTTCTCTAATTGCCTCCAGACGATTTGCCGGGTCCATCTGGTACGTCTTACGGTCACCGAATTGTGGTGCGCTATCTGCTGCATCCCGGAATGGTCCGTAGAACGCAGAGGCATATTTGACCGCGTAAGACATAATTGGAATATGAGTAAATCCTGCTTCGTCAAGTGCTTCCCTTATCACTGCGACAAAACCGTCCATCATATTGGATGGTGCAATAATATCTGCTCCAGCTTCGGCTTGGGATACGGCTGTTTTGGCAAGTAGTTTTAATGATTCATCATTATCCACATCATTCCCATGAATGACGCCGCAATGACCGTGGTCCGTATACTCACAGAGACAAGTATCGGCAACAACAAGCAGCTCAGGGTATTTCCCTTTCACGAGCTTCGTAGCTTGCTGGACGATTCCGTCTGCTGCATACGCCCCCGAACCGACTTCATCCTTATCTGTCACGACACCGAAGAACATAAGTGCACGTATACCTAATTCATATGCTTCTGTCACCTCTTCCATTAAGCGGTCCAGTGAGAATTGATAAACAGAAGGCATGGATGGGACTTCATTCTTAATGTTCTCTCCTTCAATAACAAATATCGGATAAATAAAGTCCTCTACATGAAGATGTGTTTCCCGAACCATCGCCCTAACCGACGCACTGCTACGTAAACGGCGATGTCTTTTAAAATGGTTATTCATTGCCAACTTGAAACATTCCTTTCGTCCATTAATCTTGAATCATCATTGCTTCGAGCATTCCTTCAATCGTGAATGTTTTCGCGGTAATCAAATGAGTGAACCCTGCCGCGCTTGCTGCCTTTTCTGTTGTCGTACCGATACAGACACAAGGTGCAGAGACCGCCTTGCCGTATAAGTCTATAAATCCGTTCACGGTTGAAGGACTTGTAAATGTAAGGTAATCAAAGGCACCCTGTTGTACGACATGGGTCAATCTGTCTTTTATCTCTTCATTTATGTTTGTTTCATATATTTCTATCGAATCAAAAGCAATTCCCTTTTCTCCCAATCGTTTCGGTAAAACATCAAGAGAACGGCTTCCTCGTACTAATAAAATTCGTTCGCCGTTTTGATGAATTGGCAGGAAAATAGCTGATAAAGTCTCTGCATCATATGTATCCGGCACGAGGTCCGCCGTATAGCCAAAACGCCGCAATGCTAAATCTGTCTTATGACCAACCGCAGCGATTTTAACTTGCTCTCTAAAACATCCCTGATTCTTATCACTTGCTGCAAAAAAACAATTAACACCATTTGCACTCGTGAAAATTATCCAATGATAGCTCTGCAACTGATTAAAAATATCCTGTTCATTATTTGGGCTTATACAATTTATTCGAAGAAGCGGAATTTCAATCGGTACACCGCCAAGTTCCCTTATTTTATCCGAGAAACTCTTCGCCTGGCCAGCTTCCCTCGTGACAATGATGCGTTTCCCCTGTAAGTCACTGGACATTACTCCAGCTCCTCTTTCGCTTTTTGAACGATTTCTTTCGCACCTTGGTTAATAAGGAGGTCAGCAGCTTCTGTTCCAACTTGAACCGGGTCTTTACCTGTTACTACTTCTTTCAAGATTGTCTTCCCATCAGGAGTTCCAACTAACGCGGTCATAATGAGTTCATCTTCTTTGTAATAAGCATGTCCGCCGATTGGCACTTGACAACCCCCTTCGAGCAAATCTAAAAATGTTCGCTCTGCAGTAACTGTTTCCTTTGTCTCCGCATCATTTATTAAGGATAGAATTTCTCTCATTTCTTCATCATCTTCCCTGCATTCAATCGCAAGCGCTCCTTGTCCAACTGCTGGTACACATACTTCCGGATCAAGATACTCTGTAATGATCGACAAATCCATTCCAACGCGTTTAATACCAGAAACAGCAAGAATAATCGCGTCATAATCTTCTTCTTTCAGTTTCCTTAGACGGGTTTCAATATTACCGCGAATCCATTTTATTTCCAGATCCGGGCGAGCGGCAAGTATTTGAGTGCCACGACGCAAACTGCTCGTTCCAACAATTGCCCCTTCCGGTAATTCGTTCAATTTCAAATTGTTCTTGGAAATGAAAGCATCCCTGTAATCTTCCCGAACTGGAATCGAACCAATCACCAATCCTTCTGGGAGCACCGCGGGCATATCT
Source organism: Oceanobacillus alkalisoli (assembly GCF_022213125.1). Taxonomy (NCBI): domain Bacteria; kingdom Bacillati; phylum Bacillota; class Bacilli; order Caryophanales; family Bacillaceae; genus Oceanobacillus; species Oceanobacillus alkalisoli. The sequence continues at coordinate 49,854 of NZ_JAKNRA010000009.1, forward strand.
TTCATACTATGAACGGCAAAGTCAATGCGCTTATCGTACAACGCTTGCTCGATTTCCTTTACAAACAAGCCTTTTCCTCCGACTTTTGATAGCATGACATCAAGTATCTGGTCTCCCTTTGTAACAATTTCCTCGATGACAAATTCATTTTTGACTCCTGCTTGTTTTAATTGTTCAATGACCCATTTCGTTTGTGTTAAGGCAAGATTACTTCTCCTTGACCCAACAATAATTTTACGCATGAAAAAAAACCTCCTAATTACCAATCAATATTCTTTCTCTCTACATGGTGGAAATAGCTTTAATACGAGGTAGCGGTGTGCTTTCTGGTCGATTCAACTCTTTCATACTTTCATTTTTCTCCATTTGTTTATCGAACTCTTCCACTACTTCCGCTTCGATGCCGAAAATGTCGACAAATAGCTGCAAGCTTTCTTCTGCATTTTCCGAGCCAGCTAACTCTTTCGCCTGGGTGATCGGCTCCTTCAGCAACTGATTAATAATACTTTTTGTATGTTTGCTCAGAACCTTTTTCTCTCGCTCGGTTAAATCCGGCATTTTCCGTTCAATACTTTTCATCGTTTCCGCTTGTATGCCTAATGCTTTCTTTCGGAGAGCAGAAATTACCGGTACAACACCTAGCGTTCGGAGCCACTCTTTAAAGTCGATAATTTCTCCATGAAGCAATTGCTCCACTTCATTTGCGGCTCTTCTTCTTTCTTCTAAATTCTCATCCACAATATGCTGCAAATCATCTATATCAAATAAATGGACCGCATCAAGATCACCGATTGCAGGATCAATGTCCCGGGGGACAGCGATATCCACTAAAAACAATGGTTTATCTTCCCTTTTAGCAAGAATTGGTTCAAGCATTTCTTTCGTTAGTACGATATCACTTGCTCCTGTTGTCGTAAATAAGATATCTGTCGTTTGCAGAATATCAAGCAGTTTCTCCGTCGGTGCTGCCTTTGCACCGAATTTTCTTGCCATTGCTTCTCCCTTAGAAAAGGTGCGGTTTACAATTGTTATATTTGCTGCGTGGGCTCCGTGTAAATTTTTAGCAGCAAGCTCTGCCATCTCTCCTGCACCGAGAATCGTTATATTTTTGTCTTGCAAGTCTCCGATTTTACGTTTTACGAGTTCAACAGCCGTATAGCTAATGGATACCGCATGTTCGCCAATTGCTGTTTCATGATGAACCCGCTTCCCGAATGTAATGACTTGTTTAAATAGTTCATTGAAGATTGTTCCTGTTGCTTTCGCTTTCTGCGATGCAAAAAATGCATCTTTCATTTGACCAAGAATCTGCGTTTCCCCAAGCACCATCGAATCTAAACCGGTAGTTACCCGGAATAGATGCTCCAATGCATCATCATTTTCGGTAATCTGCAAGTAATTTTCAAATTCAACTTTATCAATACCAAACCAATCCGCTAAAAATGTTTTGATATAATATCTTCCGGTGTGTAACTGATCGACAACCGCATAAATTTCTGTGCGATTACAAGTTGATAATATGACGTTTTCTAAGATGCTTTTTCTCTCTTTTAGTTCAACCATTGCTTCATGTAAAGACTCCTCAGAGAATGTTAATTTTTCTCTGATTTCAACCGGAGCATTCTTGTAATTAAATCCAACTTTTAAAATGTGCACGTGTCTTACCTCCAGAAGTAATCAATCATTTTCCTTTAATTGAATTTACATTTTCCATTATAAGTATAGTATTATTATATCATAAGGCTTTATCCAGTAATTTTACAGCTTTAGTACAATTACAATTTTGTTACATTTATCAGTAACAAATCTTACTCAATCCAAAACGCGATATACTTTCACTTATCGTAAGTGCAACTCACAAAGTTGCTTTTTATGTATGAATGTCAAAAAACTACTATTCGTTAAAGGAGAAGATGAATGAAGACGCAAAATCCTTTGCTTGCTTACATATTAATTGGAATTGGCGTGTTTTTTCTTTTGCGTGAATTGAAGCTGCCGATCATTACCGATTTTTATTCATGGCAAACATTTTTAATTATTATTGGGCTGGCCTTTTTAATTCACAGTTACCGGTCCCGGAATTATGAACATATTTTTACCGGTGTTCTTATCCTCGGCATCGGCATCCATTTACATGGAGCAACGCATTATCACTTTTGGATCGACCATTGGGGAGTTTATTTGATCATAATTGGTTTAGCCTTTTTAATTCGCTATCTTAAAACGAAATCGGGCTTTCTGCCGGGCATTGCCTTTCTTGCTGTTGGTGTATTATTTATTTATTCAACCGCGTTTCATGCATATTTTTATTGGATATATGATGGAATCGCTCTGGCGGAAAGGTTTTGGCCAATTTTACTGATTGTTCTAGGATTTGTCTTATTAAGAAAAGGGAAATAAATTTGTTATTGAGGAATAGCCTCCTCTTTTCACGGATGTTGCTACCCGTAAAAAAAAGGAGGCAGTTCCTTAGAGAAATTGTTTAATCGCCTGCCATGCCTGTTCCTTCCCTTCTCCTGTTTCAGCTGAGAACGGAATAACAATATCTTCTGGTTCAATTTCAAACGTATCTTTTGCAATCTTCACATGTTGATGTTGTCTCGATTTTTTCACTTTATCAAGTTTGGTCGCGATAATGATGACGGGAAGTTGATAATGCTTTAGATAGTCATACATTTGGACATCGGCATCTGTTGGTTCATGACGGACATCGCAAACGAGCACAACTGCTTTCAAGTTCTCTCTCTCTTGGAAATACTCATCCATCATCTTGCCCCATTTTTCTCTTTCTTTCTTGGATACCTTCGCATAGCCGTAGCCCGGCACATCTACAAAGTAAAAAGCTTCATTTAGTTTATAAAAATTCAATGTTTGTGTTTTTCCTGGTTTTTGTGACGTGCGAGCAAGATTTTTTCGGTTAATCAATGTATTAATAAATGATGATTTTCCGACATTCGAACGTCCTGCTAAAGCAATTTCAGGTAAACCTTCCTCCGGGTATTGTTTTTTGCTGACCGCGCTAATTACGATTTCCGCTTGATTGATTTTCATTTTCTTTTTTCTTCCTCCACCAATGCGATTTCTAACACTTCATCCAAATGACTGACAGGGATAAATGTTAAATTCTGTTGTACGCTTTCTGGGATGGATGCGATATCCTTCTCATTTTCTTTAGGGATAATAATCGTCGTTAAACCAGCTCGGTGTGCACTTAATGACTTCTCTTTTAAACCGCCGATTGGAAGCACTCTTCCTCGCAACGTTATCTCACCAGTCATCCCAACTTCTTTTCGTACAGCTCGACCTGTCAGTGATGAGACAAGTGCCGTTGCTATTGTAATCCCGGCAGATGGTCCGTCTTTTGGTGTGGCTCCTTCCGGCACATGGATATGAATATCAAACTTCTCATAAAAATCAGTTGGGATTTGCAGTTCTGCTGCACGGGAACGAACATAACTCGAGGCAGCTTGAGCAGACTCCTGCATTACTTCGCCTAGCTTACCCGTTAGGATTAATTTACCTTTTCCTGGATAATGGGACACTTCAATCGATAAAATATCTCCACCTGCAGAAGTATAAGCAAGACCAGTCGCTGCGCCAACCTGATCCTCTGCTTCCATTAAACCGTAACGATATAATGGCTGCTCCAAGAAGTCCGTCAAATTCTTGACTGTGACTACTACTCGCTTTTTATCACCAGAAATAATGACCTTAGCGGCCTTACGACAAATTTTAGCAAGTTGTCTCTCTAAATTACGGACACCTGCTTCCCGTGTATAGGTTCTTACCACTTGCAGGAGTGCTTCATCTCGGATTTGTAAATTAGACGACTTTAATCCATTTTCTTTAATTTGTTTCGGTAATAAATGTTCCTTTGCAATATGGAGCTTTTCCACTTCTGTATAACCAGAAAGCGAAATCAATTCCATTCGATCGAGTAATGGACCTGGAATACTGTTCACATTATTAGCCGTTGCAACAAATAATACTTTCGATAAATCATATGTTTCTTCAATAAAATGATCACTATAATTATTGTTCTGCTCCGGGTCTAAGACTTCAAGCATTGCAGATGACGGGTCTCCCCGGAAGTCATTCGACATCTTATCAATTTCATCGAGTAAAAATACTGGATTGATTGTACCAGCTTTTTTCATTCCTTGGATAATCCGGCCTGGCATCGCACCAATATAAGTTCTCCTGTGGCCTCTAATTTCCGCTTCATCCCGAACTCCACCGAGGGAAACACGGACAAAATTCCGATTTACAGAACGGGCAATGGAACGTGCAAGTGATGTTTTTCCAACTCCGGGCGGACCAACTAGACAAAGGATTGGTCCTTTTAAGGAATTCGTTAACTTTTGAACAGCTAAATATTCTAAGATACGTTCTTTAACTTTATCTAGTCCGTAATGACCTTCATTTAATACACTTTCAGCTTCATTAATATCAATTGTATCTTGTGTTTGCTTCGTCCATGGCAAGTCTAATAGCCAATCCAAATAATTACGGATAACAGAACTCTCACCAGAACTTTGCGGTACTTTCTCATAGCGCGCTAACTCTTTAAGAGCAACTTCGTAAACATGTTCCGGCATATCGGATTCATCGATTTTTTCTCTTAACTCACTAACTTCGCCTGATTTACCATCCCGGTCACCGAGCTCTTTCTGGATAGCTTTTAATTGTTCTCGCAAATAGTATTCTTTCTGGGTCTTTTCCATCGATGTCTTCACTCGTTCACCGATTTTCTTTTCAATGCTTAATACTTTCTTTTCATTCGTAATTAAACGGATAATTTGTTGCATGCGCTCGGTTACATTCGACATTTCCAGTAATGCTTGCTTTTCTTTTAGTTTAATCGATAAATGAGAACTAATAATATCAGCAACCCGCGCTGGATCTTCCATATCTGCAACTGATTTAGCTGATGCACTGGATACTTTTCTGGAAAGCTTCGTATACTGCTCGAATTGCTCAAGCAATGCGCGCATAAGTGCTTCTTCTTCCGTCTGATCTTCGTGTACTTCTTCGAGCTGTGTAATTTCTACTATAAATTCATCTTTTTCATCGATTGTACGAACAATTTCATATCGATCAAGCCCTTCTACCAATACACGCAATGTACCGTTTGGCATTTTCAGCATTTGATTTACTTTTGCAAGGGTACCAATACGATAAATCTCATCTATTTTTGGATCATCAATGCTCGTCTTTTTCTGAGCAGCAAGAAATATAAGTTGATCATCAACCATTGCTTTCTCAAGTGCTGCAATCGACTTGTCTCTTCCAACATCCAAATGTAAAACCATGGATGGAAACACGATTAAACCTCGTAATGGCAGGAGGGGGATTTCTTTTATTTGGTTTACCATGATAACGACCTCCATAATGAATATGTACATGTATATATCAAATTGTTCTAATGAACATTAATAGTTAGTTTAATGAATTTCATAATACGTATTTAATGCTTCACTATCACCATATGTAGTTGAGTTGATTCGTTCCCAACTACATATGGTGATGGAAAAGCCGACTCTGGTAATTATGAAATTCATTCAGTTGATTAATATTTGGTATCGGTGATTTACAAGTTGTAATAAATACTATTCCCCATTATCCCGTTTATACAAACAGAAATGGAGACTCGGTGCTAATAGGCTCTTCAAACAGACGAGAGCATCTTTTAAGCAGCCGGTCTCCATTATCTTAAAATGTTCTAAATAATGTTATGCACTTTCTTTCGGTAATTTCTCATTTCCTTCAATTACAGTACCATCACGGAAAACAAGCTTAGGACTGCCATTTTCATCTTTCACCGTATCCTCTGTGATGATACATTTCGTGATATCTTCACGGGATGGAAGCTCGAACATGACGTCCAGCACAATCCCTTCAATAATGGAACGCAAGCCCCGGGCCCCTGTCTTCCGTTCGATCGCTTTTCGGGCGATTTCACGTAAAGCAGATTCCTCCATCTCCAGTTCCACATCATCCATTTCAAATAGCTTCTCATATTGTTTAACGAGAGCATTTTTTGGTTTTGTAAGAATTTGGATAAGGGCATCCTCGTCCAGTGGTGTTAAACTGGAAATAACCGGAATACGACCAATGAACTCTGGGATTAATCCATAACGAAGCAAGTCTTCTGGTAAAATTTTGGAAAGCAGCTCCCCCATGTCCAGATCCTCTTGTTGTTCGTTTGCACCAAATCCAATTACTTTCTTGCCGAGACGACGTTTAATTACTTGATCAATCCCGTCAAAAGCACCACCTACGATAAACAGGATGTTTGTCGTATCAATTTGGATGAACTCTTGATGTGGATGCTTCCGTCCTCCTTGTGGAGGTACACTTGCAACCGTCCCCTCAAGAATCTTAAGTAAGGCCTGCTGCACTCCTTCACCGGAGACATCTCTTGTAATCGATGGATTTTCAGATTTTCTTGCGACTTTATCGATCTCATCGATATAAATAATTCCTTTTTCCGCTTTTTCTACATCATAATCTGCTGCCTGAATTAATTTAAGGAGGATGTTCTCCACATCTTCCCCTACATAACCAGCTTCTGTAAGTGATGTAGCATCAGCCATTGCAAAAGGTACATTAATAATTCGCGCTAATGTTTGCGCTAGTAATGTTTTACCGCTTCCTGTCGGCCCGATTAGTGCGATGTTACTTTTCGCAAGTTCTACATCATCGGTTTTATTCATCGAGTTAACCCGTTTATAGTGGTTATAAACCGCTACAGATAGGCTTTTCTTCGCTTGATCTTGACCAATGACATAATCATCAAGTATTTCACAGATTTCTTTAGGTTTCGGAATTTCCGTAAATTCCATTGCGTCTTCCGAACCGAGTTCTTCTTCTACAATTTCTGTACATAGTACAATACATTCATCACATATATAGACACCAGGTCCAGCAACTAATTTACGAACCTGTTCTTGATTCTTTCCACAAAAGGAGCATTTGAGTTGTCCTTTTTCTTCATTGAATTTAAACATATTTTCACCCCTATAGTTCATAAGAAAATTAAATTTCCTGACTTAATTATAGCAATCATATCAGATACGAATTAAAAAACAAAACGATAAACCTTGCAACATAATATCTGCTTTAAATAATACCATATAACTTATCTATATGTCAGATAGCAACTGTTAAGTCAGAGAAATATGAATTAATCCGCTGTCCGGTTCGGTTATATAGAAACAAGGTGCGAGGGAATTCGCACCTTGTTCGTGTTGGATTGTCTTTTCTCGTGATGATTAGTTAGCTGCTTTGCTGTGTTCCACTAATAGGTCGATTGCTTTTCTTATTTTGAGATCATTTTGGATTGTTTCTGTGTTTCCGCCAAGAATTTGGACGAGTTGGTCTTTTTCAACACCATACATGCCAGCCATCTTATCAATCTCTTCATCCACTTCTTCTTCAGTTGCTTCAAGATTTTCTGCATTTGCAATTGCTTCAAGTGTCAAGCTCGTTTTCACTCGTTTAGCTGCATCTTCTTTCATTTGTTCTCTTAATGCCTCTTCATCCTGACCAGAGAACTGGGAATACATTTCTAATGTCATTCCTTGCATTTGTAGACGCTGTTCGAATTCAGCAAGCATTTGTTCCAATTCATTTTCAACCATTGCATCTGGAATATCAACCTCTACATTATCAGATGCTTTTTCAATTAGGCTTTCACGTTTTGCAGTGTCTGCTGCTTGTGTTCTTTCTTCCAGCATTTGTTCTTTTTTCTTCGTTTTGAATTCATCTAATGTTTCAACTTCATCATCAACGTCTTTTGCGAATTCATCATCAAGCTCTGGAAGTTCTTTTGCTTTTACTTCATGAATTTTAACTTTAAATGTTGCTTCTTTACCAGCTAGGTCTTCTGCATGGTATTCTTCCGGGAAGGTAACATCAATTTCCGTCTCTTCTCCTGGTTTCTTACCGACTAATTTCTCTTCAAATCCAGGAATGAATTGACCAGAACCAATTTCCAGGCTATGGTTTTCACCTTTCCCACCTTCGAATGCTTCACCATCTGTGAATCCTTCAAAGTCGATGACAACTGTATCGCCATCTGCAATTTCTCCTTCTTCTTTCACAACAAGCTCTGCATGCTGCTCTTGAAGGCTTTTCAACTCATTATCCAGATCTTCCTCTGTTACTTCAACAGATTCTTCTTCCACTTCAAGGCCTTTATATTCGCCTAAAGTAACTTCAGGCTTCACTTCAACCTCTGCAGTGAAGATCAATGTTTTACCTTTTTCGATTTGTTCGATATCAACACTCGGCTGTACGATTGGAAAAATGTCCGCTTCGTCCACCGCTTTCGAATAAGCTTCCGGTAGTACAATATCTACAGCATCCTGATAAAGGGATTCTACTCCGAAACGCTGTTCAAATAATCCGCGTGGAATTCTTCCTTTACGGAAACCTGGTAATTGTACATCTTTCACTACTTTTTTAAACGCTTGATCTAATGCTTGATCAAATTCTTCAGCAGGAACTTCAAATGTCAAAATTCCTTTATTTCCTTCTTGTTTTTCCCATTTCGCTGTCATAATTGATTACCTCCAACATCTATTGTTTAACTTAATAATACATTTAAGGGTTAATTTTCATTTTTTACAACTCAATCATTATACCATAACTTAGAGGTCTTTCAAGCATTTGTACCTAATCCTCAATAATACTTGCATATAATAGATCGGTTGTCTTAATTTCTTGGATATACTTATCTACCTCTGCTCGTTCTTGCTCAGGAACGGCAATGTTTAAATAGTCGTTCCCAATCTGTAGTAATGCCTCTGCGATATAAGGTGATTCATCAAGTGATGGTGCAATTGGATAGAGCGCGTAAAGATAGTGCCCTAAAAGCGTATTCATCACTTCATACAATGACGGATTGCTTTGCTCCGCTTCTTTGATCCGGGAAGCAATTTCTTTAGCGATTGCACTTTCATTTATTTCCGGTGTTTCACTTGGTGTCGCCTTCATTTTGATGCCAAACTTATGTACTTCTATCGACTTTGTTATTCCTATTCGTTTCATCCAAAGATAGATGGCCGTTTTAACTAACGGATGGATATGTTCATCAACAAGCAGCGAGATTACTTTCTCATTTGGCTGGATCGTCGTTTTACTAAGCTTATTTACGAGTCTCCATTGTTCAATGTGGTTATCTTGGTGCACAGCATCAAAGAGCGCATCTAAGTAAATATTCGAACGTTCTAATTCCACATTCAGCCGCATTTTTTCACTCATCGAGTAAAGTTGTTTGAATGGTTCTTTCAATTGGTTCGGTACATTGCCGCTCTCTAATTCCACTGCCACGACATCAATCAATGCATCATATTGATCCGTTTGAAATAATAAAGTTAAATAAATATGTATGTACTGGTAATAATAGGAATCTTTTTCTTCTATTAATGACTCACAGAGTTCCTGTGCTTCCACGTAACGCTCCAGCTCCATTAAGCAAATTAATTTCCCGGTGTAAATTTCATGATTTTTTACATCATAGCTTAATAGGTTGTCTAATTTCTCCAAAGCTTCCTCGAATTTCTTTTCTTTAATTGCTGCAACACTTTCTTCTTCTAGTACTTTTTGCCATTTTGGAAACAAAATAATATTTCCAGGTTTCATTTTCCTCAGGTCACCTCCTCCTTTTGTTTCAATTTTTTATGAGCTTGAATGAATTTCATAATTACCAAAGTCGGCTTTTCCATCACCATATGTAGTTGGGATCGAACCAACTCAACTACATCTGGTGATGGTGAAGCATTAAATACGTATTATGAAATTCATTAAGCTTAACTTAATAAATAGTTTTACCCTTCCTATTAAATATGAAACATGAAGAAAGAGAAAACAGCAGCCTTTTCTATCCTCTGCTACGGTTTATTCCGTTCATTCAATCGAGGGGTTGCTTCATCTGGTTCGTTCGTCAAGCAAATAGATAAAGTAAAACTTCAATCCGTGGGGTTTTTCTTCATCCCCACGGATTGTTAGTTGAACGAACCTTAGGTGTTAGCTCTCGTTTCTTCCCACCTTAACTTGCTAGATTGAGCGGAAGTTTTGAGGTGGGAGTTTTACGGATACTTACACCGGGATAAAAGTATATATATCCTATCATAATACAAAAGAGAAACCTAAAACAAGTTAGGTTTCTCTTTTGTTGTCTGAAAGTGTCCCAAGTAGGATTCGAACCTACGGCCTACAGCTTAGAAGGCTGTTGCTCTATCCAGCTGAGCTATTGGGACATGGAGCGGGTGAAGGGAATCGAACCCTCATCATCAGCTTGGAAGGCTGAGGTTTTACCACTAAACTACACCCGCAGATTTCTTTTTTATTTAGTTTTAAGTGGTCATTATGTAAAATATATGTTTTAAAAGCGAACAAGTTTTATTATAGCAGTTTTGCATTAAATGTCAATATTTTTTTGAAAAAAGCTTGCTGAGAAAAAATATCCTCTCAGCAAGCACTTGATAGATTAAGCCTTTACTGGATAATCCAGCGCAGGATAATGCTCACCAGATAGTGTGTAAAATGTAGCAGATATAGCTTTATCGGAATCCCATTCTAAAATAGCATAAGTTTTCTCCCGCATCCCACCTCTTGGCTGGAAGATACTGCCTGGATTAATAAATAGTTGTTCCCCTTCCTGAGCAGCGCCAGCTACATGGGTATGTCCAAAACAAACGACATCAGCGTCTGCTTCTCTTGCCCGCAAGGATAGAGCGGTCAAACCATAGTTCACCTTATGCAGATGGCCATGGACAATCAGGAAATTCAATCCATCTATTTCCAATGTTTGTTCATTCGGATAGCGATTGTCAAAATCACAATTTCCAGCGACTTTATAAAACCCATCCAATGGACCGGAGTCGATATCAAGCTCAGAGTCTCCGCAATGAATGCGGTAATTGACCTCGTGTCTTTCCTTTATTTCCGATAGTTCCTCTGTAAGTCCATGACTATCACTAACAATCAAAATTTTCGTCATGCTGCTGCATCTCCCTTTCTGCTTATCCTTTTTCATGTAAGGAGAGTTTTACTTATGCTCAACTAGCTTGTCCCAGTTCTCCAATTGCTTTATCGCGTTACTCCGGTGGCTGATTTGATTTTTTTCACTAGCACTCAACTCTGCCATCGTTTGTTGATAGCCGTTAGGGATAAACAATGGATCATAGCCAAATCCATTTTCCCCATGAGGAGCAACAGAAATTTCACCTTCACAAGTACCTTCATAAAATTTTGTTTTCTCCCCGGGAATTGCTATTGCAAGTACACAGACAAATCTTGCTGTTCGTTCAGCTTGCGGAACATCCTGCAGTTTCTGTAGCAGCTTTTGATTATTTGCTTCGTCACTCTTATCTTCTCCTGCGTAGCGAGCAGAATATATACCTGGTGCACCGTCCAGCGCATCCACAACAAGCCCTGAGTCATCTGCGAGAACAGGGCGATTCAGCATTTCTGCAATCTGTTCTGCTTTTAGTGCCGCATTCTCTGCAAAGCTATTGCCGGTCTCTTCAATATCTGGAAGTTGTTGCTCGGCAATATCCAATAATGACTGCACGTTTACACCATAGGGCTGAAAGAAATCAATAAACTCTTTGACTTTCCCTTGATTCCGAGTCGCGATAATGATTTCTTTCATTTAATTCCTCTCTCCTTGTGGTGCTTTGGTACTTTCAATTGATTCTCCAAGTTCACCCAATATCTCTTTCTGTAATTCAAATAGCTGTTGCAAGCCTTCATCTGCTAAGCTAAGCATCGTGAAAAGCTCATTCTTCGAAAATGTAGCCTCTTCTCCAGTACCTTGGATTTCTACAAATTCACCTTTCCCGGTCATTACAATATTCATGTCTACATTTGCTTCTGCATCTTCTTCATAGTTTAAATCGAGAATCGCTTCACCTGATGATAATATTCCAACAGATGTCGCTGCTAAATAATCTTTTACAGGCAAGGATTTAATCTGTTTTTTTTCCACTAAAGTTCCAAGTGCAAGTGTCATTGCAACAAATGCTCCGGTAATGGAAGCAGTTCTTGTCCCACCGTCCGCCTGAATAACGTCACAGTCCACCCATACTGTGCGCTCACCAAATCCTTCCAAATCAACAACAGAACGTAAAGCCCGTCCAATAAGGCGCTGGATTTCCATCGTTCGTCCTGTCACTTTACCTTTTGAGGATTCTCGGATATTCCGCTTTTCTGTAGCCCGCGGCAGCATCGCGTATTCGGCAGTAATCCAGCCTTTACCTTGTCCTCTCATAAAGGGGGGTACTCTATCCTCTACACTTGCATTACAGATTACTTTTGTATTCCCCACTTTAATCAGCACTGAACCTTCCGGATGCATAATATAATCTTTTTCCATTTTAATAGGTCTTAATTCATTTATTTTTCTACCATCATTTCTCATGTGAAAAATCCTCCTCACTCGTCGAATTAAGCTTACCATACTTTTCCCGAAAGAAAAATCATCATCCCTACAAAAGTTGCATGTAGCATAAAACAAAAAGAAGCTAGGACATGGCCCCAGCTTCGAATTTCTTTTATTAAAGTTTCTCACTTGGAACAAAGAAGTCTGCACTGACCGGTTCACTGTACGGCTCCCCGCTCTCATTTGCAATTACATCCTTATTCTCGACTTTAATCTCTACAGCATCAATTTCATCCTGAATCGTTAATGTTCGTACAATCGTCTCCATCACGTCATCTGCAATAACTGCGTCTTCTGCATCTTTTAATATCGCTTCATTAAAAGTGAGTTCCAACACTCCTTCTGACAATGCTGGTTCGCTGACAAGCATTGCTTCTTCATTGAATACATGAGTTACATTCGCCATAAAACCTGGACCATCCATTAATGAAGTGACAATCGCTTCAAACATCTCTTCGTCTTCCCCGACACCTACATATTGCGTTACAGGTATATAGTACCGGTTTTCTTGGTCGCTTGCTGGGTAATACATCGTCACTGCTTCACTGTTAATGAAATCAATCGTGTCATTTTGTATGACGTTGATCCCATCTGCTTCAGAGTAACCTTTTCCAATCGGAGTACCATTTACTGGCATTTCATCTAGTTGATGACCATTAACCCAAAGCTGAACACGGTCTACACTCTCAAATTGCGTTAAGGTATGTGTAACAGCCTCAAGAATTTTCACTTCATCTTCAGCAGCATAATCTTCGAATTCCTCCGAAAGGTCAACAACCATTGTCCCGTCCTCCAAAAGATTTAAACCAAGAATTTCCGTTCCTGCGGGCAAGACCGCACGAAAACCATTTGGCAATACATCCATTACCGGACCATCAACAACTAGATACTCTAATACTTGGGTTGCAACCTCTTTTGATTCAAGCAGCGGCAGTTCGATCATTTGTGATGCGACCATACCGTTTGCATCAATTAAAAATAGCTGGCGGGCAATTGTCTCGTTTGCTTCTTCTTCCATGTTCTCCTCGTCTGTTTCGGCCCCATCTGCTTCTGTTTGTTCATTACTTGCTGTATCATTCACTGCTTCTGCATTTTCAGGTGGATCGATTTCAACGGAAGACTGCTCCCCTTGGAAACAGGCAGTTAGTAACAATAGTGAAGCACATACACCTGGAATTAATAATCGACTCGCTTTCATGCAATACCTCCCTGCGATGGTTTGTACTACAATATATACGAGCTATCAAGTGGAAATAGACCAGCTTGTTTTAAAAATGTTTAAATAGAGTCGGAAGGTAAAATAACACCCTGACGTTCGTTGACTATAAAGGACGAACTAGCCATCACTTTCATGCAGCGTAAATGTTTTGCACGTTCTTATGGGTTGCTCTCTAATCGCCGTTCAGCAGGTGCGAGAGGTGTCTGGACTGCAGACCTCCAGAAGTGAGTTTCAGACACTCACACCTTATGAAGGTGATGTGTTTTTATTTTTGATTACTTTAGGGGCGGAGTTATTTGCAAATTGGAACAGAATCTGAGTGTCGCATCTACCGGTCCCATGGTGAAACGTACTATAGGATAGCGCTATTCTTTTTCGATGACTGCTCGTTTAATTGTAAATTGTTGGTGAATTGCATTTTGGAAAATTTTAGTTGCGATTCGGTTAAATATCTCCATGTCTCCAGTAGAATAAATTTCATGCACTTGCTGCAGACCTGATTTATTCTGTAATTGTTTTATTTCAAGAACAGCGCTTGTTTCTCTTGCTGTTTCTTCACTTGAAGAAATCACTGCTACCTGATCCCCAACTACTTTTTTGATAAGCGGTTTTAATAAAGGATAATGCGTGCATCCAAGAATCAACGTATCCATATCATTATCTTCCACCAACGGTTCTAGCGTTGATTCTACAACCATTCTTGCCTCTTCCCCTGTAAAGACTCCTTTTTCCACTAACGGTACAAACAATGGACAAGCTAGCGCCTGTACATGAAGTTCTGGGTTGATTTGTTTTAAGGCATCAGGATAAGCACCACTTTTCACTGTTCCCTCTGTTCCGATAATGCCAATTTCTTGATTAATTGTTGCCTTAATTGCTGCTCTTGCACCCGGGTTAATCACACCTATTACGGGGATGTCTAATTTTTCTTTTAGATCATCAATCGTATAGGCAGTAGCTGTATTACACGCAATCACAAGCAGCTTAATTTCCTTTTCTAATAAGAAATCCACCATTTCCCAAGTGAATTGTTGAACTTCTTCTTTCGTTCTTGGTCCATATGGGCAACGTTTCGTGTCACCAAGATAAATTAGCTTTTCCCTTGGCAGCTGCCTCATTAGTTCAAGTGCCACGGTCAAACCGCCAACACCTGAATCAATTACTCCTATTGGTTTCTCCACAATCCGTTCATTCCTTATCTGATTATTTCTCATTTACTTGCTTCATCCGACTATATAATGAATCAAGCATTTCATTTAATATTGTTTCTTCTTCCGGGCTGAAGCCGTCGAGAACTTCCTGTAAGTATTCTTGGCGCTTTTCAATCACTTCATGAATAATCACTTTTCCTTTGTCCAATAAATGAATTCTTACTACCCGGCGATCTTTATCATCCCTGATTCGTTCAACCAATTCATTCTTCTCCATACGGTCGACGAGGTCTGTTGTTGTACTAAAAGCAAGACTTATTTTATTTGAAAGCTCCCCAATCGTCAAATCTCCTTCCTCGAGCAACCATTGCAGGGCTACAAACTGCGGAGATGTTATGGGGTAGTTATGTAATATCTTCCTGCCGTTTTGTTTGATCATTCCAGATATATAACGTAATCTTTTTTCAATTTTAACGATGGATTCAGCTGAGGTAATCTCATTCTCCATTCGGCAACCTCCTTGCATTCTAATTTCAATTTGAACAAACGCTTTAGCTTAGTATAACAAATTTTCATCCCGGTGTAATCGTCCATAAAACTCTCACCTCAAAATTTCGGTTCTTGTCAAGAAAGTTTAGGTGGGCAGAAACGTGAGCTAACATCCTAAGGTTCGTTGAACTAACAATCAGTGGAAGGTGAAGAAATAACCCTACTGATTGAAGTTTCACTTTTTCAGAAGCATAGTAAATATGTTGCTCCCCCCACAGTAAAGGCTCTTAAAATAGGTCATTTATTACGCACTAAAATCTTTTCCGTTCATAAGCTATAATGACTAAATAATTCCCTTCAAAATGCGGCTCTATCAAGAGCAAGGAGGGGTTATCATTTGAAGGACAGCAACTATAAACCGAAGCAATTATTAACGAAGCGAGAAAAGGAAGTATTTGAACTGCTTGTACAAGACATGACAACAAAAGAAATAGCCCAGAAACTGTTTATATCGGAAAAAACTGTGAGAAATCATATTTCAAACGCGATGCAGAAGCTGGGGGTAAAGGGGCGTTCACAGGCAGTCGTTGAGCTTCTCCGTATGGGAGAACTTAAGCTGTAATTTAGACCGACTTTCATTCAGTGGAAGTCGGTCTAACTTATTTTTCACTTGTAGGAGAAGGTCTCATTCCATGAAACCCATACACTCCCATTGACGAGTCGTTCAAAAAGGTTATATACTAATATTGTTATGAAAAAACGGAATTTTATCGAGTATAAAGTTTTCTTATACAATTATAATTATTTCCGTAAATAACAAGTAATAAAATCAAGGAGGACTTTACAATGGCAAACGATCGTTATCAAAAAGGAATAGATAAAATACAGGAGCTTACAGCATCTGATGACAGCAATCCGACTGGTGAAATGGATATTGGTGAAGCATTTAAAGATATTGCCCCTGATCTTAGCAAGTATGTGGTGGAATTTGCTTTTGGTGATATTTATGCACGGCCTGGCTTGGACAACAAACAAAAAGTAATGACCACCATTACTGCTCTTGTTGCGCAAGGGAAACCGCAAATCGAAATGCATATCAAGACCGGCCTATCTGTTGGTTTAACACCAGAGGAGATTGTAGGTTGTATTATGCATCTTATCCCATACACAGGATTCCCAAGTGTTCTAAATGCTCTAAAAGTAGCTCAAAAAGTCTTCAATGAACGTGGGTTAACTGTTACAACGCCTGAAATATAATAGATGGTTGAATCAGTTCTAAAAGATACATAATGGTAAAAACACCGACTTCCTTTTTATAGGAAGTCGGTGTTTTTATCAATTTAGCGTACATGATATTGATCTGTAAGCAATGCTTTCATTCCCTCGGGAATCGCCCAGGCTTTATTTGTTGTAAAATCCATCATAACAACACGCCCTCTTCCAGTGGCGGTTATTTCACCTTGATTATTGACCGCCATATAATGTAAGTCCATGGATGTTGTACCGATTGTTTCCACTTTAACATAGAAATCGATTGTCTCATTGAAAAACATTTGCTTAAGGTAATTGCATTGGAGGTCTGCGACAACAAAGCCTCGTTTCTTTTGATCAAAATCCTTAAACAGACCGAAAGATTGCAAAAATTCAATCCGTGCCTCTTCAAAATAAATGAAGACAGATGTATTATTGACATGGCCATATAAATCTGTTTCAGAAAAACGCACCTTTATCGGAATGGAAAAAGAAAATCCAGAACGCCATGCCTCCAAATCATTTATGTAGTCAATTCCTTTCATAGCAATACCCCCAAATGAAACGAAATGGCCCTACCTGTAAAGGTAAGGACCACTCGTTTTAATTTACTGCATGAGAAACTACGCCTTTGTTTTTATAATGTCTCGTCACTGCCAAAGAAGCTTCGGAATGCATGCAGGTTCGTTGCACGGTTCATTGCTGCGATGGAAGTAGTAAGCGGGATGCCTTTTGGACATACTTGTACACAGTTTTGTGAGTTTCCACAACCACTGATACCTCCATTTTCCATTAAACCTTCTAATCGATCACTTGCATGCATCGCTCCTGTAGGGTGAGCATTAAACAAACGCACTTGTGAAAGAGCTGCCGGACCGATAAAGTCAGATTTATCGTTAACGTTTGGACAAGCTTCCAGACAAACACCACATGTCATACATTTTGAAAGCTCATAAGCCCATTGACGTTTATTCTCTGGCATTCTGGGACCAGGTCCAAGATCGTGGGTACCGTCAAGCGGAACCCAAGCTTTCACTTGTTTCAATGCATCAAACATACGTTCACGATCGACAATCAAATCACGTACAATCGGGAAGGTCGACATCGGTGCTAAGCGAATCGGCTGCTCCAATTGGTCAACCAATGCTGCACATGATTGTCTCGCGGTACCATTAATTACCATTGAACAGGCACCACAAACCTCCTCTAAACAACTCATCTCCCACATGACCGGTGATGTTTCTTCCCCATTTGCGTTTACCGGGTTCCGTTGAATTTCCATTAACGCGGAAATAACGTTCATATTCTGACGGTATGGAACATGAAACGTTTCCTCATAGGGTTCAGAGTCCGGACTGTCTTGACGAGTTATAATAAATGTAACTGTACTTTTTTCAGCCATTTTGTATTCTCCCCCTTAGTGTGTCGTTGTGTAGTCACGTTTTCGAGGCTCGATTAATGACACATCAACTTCTTCATAGCTAATAATCGGTTCCACATTCTTGTTGTCAAACTCTGCAATTGTTGTCTTCAGGAATTCGTCATCATTACGCTCAGGGAATGCCGGCTTGTAATGCGCCCCACGGCTCTCATCCCGTTTATATGCACCGATTGTAATAACACGCGCGAGATGCAACATGCTATCCAGCTGGCGCGCAAACATAACTCCTTGGTTACTCCAACGAGAAGTATCATTAATATTGATATTCTTCCAGCGCTCTTGCAACTCTTGGATCTTTTCATCTGTTTGCAGAAGCTTTTCATTTTCACGTACAACGGTTACGTTATCTGTCATCCAATCGCCAAGTTCTTTATGCAGAACATATGCATTTTCGGTTCCATCCATGCCTAGAAGCTCATCGAATTTCGTTTGCTCTTCACGTTCTTTCTCGTCAAAGAGCTGATCACCAATGTCTTCTGCATGCTTATCAAGTCCTTCTATATATTCAATCGCTTTCGGACCTGCTACAGAACCACCGTAAATTGCGGATAATAACGAGTTCGCACCTAGACGGTTCGCACCATGCTGGGAATAATCAGCTTCACCTGCCGCAAATATCCCTGGAATATTCGTCATTTGATTTCCATCAATCCAGAGTCCACCCATTGAATAGTGAACAGCCGGGAATATCTTCATAGGGACTTTACGAGGGTCTTCTCCAACAAACTTTTCATAGATTTCTATAATTCCACCAAGTTTAATATCAAGTTCTTTTGCATCTTTATGAGAGAGGTCAAGGTAAACCATGTTTTCACCATTGATCCCAAGTTTTTGATTCACACAAACATCAAAAATTTCTCTTGTCGCAATATCACGCGGTACAAGGTTTCCATATGCTGGATATTTCTCTTCCAGGAAGTACCAAGGCTCCCCATCTTTATATGTCCAGATTCGCCCACCTTCTCCACGAGCAGATTCACTCATGAGACGCAGTTTGTCATCACCAGGGATAGCTGTCGGATGAATCTGAATAAATTCTCCGTTAGCATATTTAACTCCCTGCTGGTACAGGATACTTGCAGCCGAACCTGTATTAATCATCGAGTTTGTTGATTTCCCAAAGATTATACCAGGGCCGCCTGTTGCAAAAATAGTAGCATCAGAACGGAATGCACGGATTTCATGTGATTTTATATCTTGAGCAACAATGCCTCGACCAACACCTTCGTCATCGATGATCGCTGACAAGAATTCCCAACCTTCATATTTCGTAACAAGCCCTTCCACTTCATAACGGCGGACTTGTTCATCCAGTGCATATAATAACTGTTGCCCTGTTGTCGCTCCTGCAAATGCCGTACGGTGCATTTGCGTACCACCAAAGCGTCTAAAATCCAGAAGGCCTTCTGGAGTACGGTTAAACATAACGCCCATCCGGTCAAACATATGTATAATTCCCGGAGCCGCCTCACACATCGCCTTTACTTGCGGCTGGTTAGCCAAAAAGTCTCCACCGTATATCGTGTCATCAAAATGAAGCCATGGTGAGTCTCCCTCACCTTTCGTATTAACTGCTCCATTAATTCCACCTTGAGCACATACAGAGTGAGAACGTTTTACAGGAACAATTGAAAATAAATCTACTTTTACACCTGCTTCTGCTGCTTTGATTGTAGCCATCAAACCTGCTAGACCACCACCAATTACAGCAACTTTACGATTACTCATTTATTTGACTCACTCCCCTAATTACTTACTTTTACACACCATACGCAAACTGAATCAATGTTCTTACACCAAGATAGCTAACCGCGATAAAAATGAAGAGAGCTACGTAGGTTAACACACGCTGTGATTTGGGTGATTGCGTAATGCCCCACGTCACAAAGAAGCTCCATAGACCATTAGCAAAGTGGAATACAGCTGAAACTACACCGATTATGTAGAACCAGAACATAAATGGACTGGAAAGAATTCCTTCCATCAAGCTGTAGTTTACTTCAGCGTTTCCAAGTGCAATCTGGACGCGTGTTTCCCAAACGTGCCACGCAATAAATATTAATGTAATGATTCCTGTCCAGCGCTGTAGCTTGAACATCCAGTTGCGGAAAAATCCATATTTTGCTACGTTGTTCTTTGCAGTAAATGCTATGTATACCCCTAATACTGCATGATAAAGAATCGGCAGATAGATGATGAAGATCTCCAATAGTATTACAAATGGAAGCCCTGCCATAAACCCCGCTGCTTTATTGAAGCTTTCTTCTCCGTACACGGCAAAGTGGTTAATTACCAAGTGCTGGACTAAGAATATCCCGATAGGAACAACACCTAGTAAAGAATGTAACCTTCTCCAGTAAAAATCACGTTGCCCCGCCATGTTTTTCCCCCCTTGTAGGTAAATAGTTTCATATTTAGGTATCATTCAAGGCTGCAAATTTTTTCTAATTTCTACATCAACCTTTAAATGATACAAAATTATAACACTTTTATTGTACTTCTTAGTTTATAAACCGTCAAGAAAACGATTTAATTTCTAACAATTCAGCAAGCAGCTATGGACCTCCTAAAAACTTCCATGGCCTAATTATAGCAAACTTTTAATAATTAGCGTTTATAAGAGACTCAATGATAATTAATTATGAACAGCAGAGAGGATTATACATCGTCCTATCGGAGGTCCGCAGTAAAGCATGATTATCCTAACTCCAGTTATGACTGGTTCACTGTATTTATGTGTTGTATAATAAATAAAAGTCTACTAATGATAGTTTAGCATATTGACAGTTTATGATGGAAAGGGTGACAGAATTGAGTAAACAGCTGACGACAATCCCGATTTCTCAACTTGAAGAATTACATACATCCGGTGCGGGGTTTGACATCCTCCGCTATCTCGCGCTTCCTGACTTATTAGGAGACGAAGCACCTACATTGCTTTATTATATGGGAAAAAATCTTGCAAGGAAATTTGATATAAATTCGATAGACGATATCACTCATATTTTCGAAACGTTAGGTATTGGCAAAATGGAACTTGTTAAAGAAAAAAAGCGAGAGAAAACATTTCATCTGCTTTCCGACTCGGTCGTACTTCGTTTAAAAAGCCCAATTGCCGCTGACTTCCGTTTAGAAGCAGGGTTTCTTGCAGAGGCAATTCAGATGATCGAAGGAATAGAATGCGAATGCACTGAGGAAATTAATCGTCGTATCCACCAAATACAATTCACAGTGTTTTACACAAATTAAAAACACGCACCGCCTCTCGGTACTGTTTAGTCGAGGGACAGTGCGTATTATGACTCATTAACAAGTATGTAACACCCTGCCCTCTAAACATGTGAGAAACCTAAAAGGTGGAGGTGGGGATAAACAGTCCGTAAAATCCCTGATTCTGTTCAACTAACATTCAGCAGGGAGAAAAGAGCTCCCCGCTAAATGTTAGTTTCTCTTTATGAATTCGTTTTTTCCTCTTCCGCATTTGCTTCTTCTTCCAGCTCATTTAAATGCTTAAGCACCTCGTGAGCTGTGTTAGACGGAATTCCAAGTTTTGTAATATCTGTTACAGAAGCTTTTTTCAGCTCTGTGATCGATTTAAAATGTCTAAGCAATAGCTTTTTCCGTTTTTCACCAACACCAGGTATACCATCAAGCGAAGATTGGAATAATCCTTTACTGCGCAAATTCCTATGAAATGAAATGGCAAACCGGTGCACCTCATCTTGAATCCGCTGAACGAGATAAAATTCTTGGGATCGCCGCTCAAGTGAAACAATTGACGGAGGTGAACCGTATAATAATTCACTTGTCTTATGTCTATCATCTTTTACTAATCCAGCAATCGGAATATCAAGTCCTAATTCATTTTCGAGTACATCGGTTGCAGCGCTAATTTGGCCCTTCCCACCATCGACAATGATCAAATCAGGCAGTGGCAGATTCTCTTTAAGCACACGTGTATACCTTCTCCGTACTACTTCACGCATCGTTTCATAGTCATCAGGTCCATCAACCGTGCGGATTTTATACTTGCGATAATCTTTTTTACTCGGCCGGCCATCTACGAAAGCAATCATCGCTGAAACCGGATCGGTTCCTTGGATATTCGAGTTGTCAAAGGCTTCGATACGATGCGGTGTTTCAATGTTAAGAATCTCACCAAGCTTCTCTGTCGCGATAATTGTCCGTTCTTCATCTCTTTCAATCAAGAGGAATTTCTCATTAAGTGCGATTTTTGCATTTTTCATCGCTAATTCAACAAGTTCTTTCTTTCTGCCCCGGAAAGGTGTATGTGTATGGACCTCCAGCAACTCATTGATTAATTCGCTATTTGATCCAATCGGCAGGAGAATTTCTTTTGGTTTTAAATGGTTTTGATGTAAATAGAATCTACCAATATAGCTAGTAAATGCTTCTTCTGGATCATCATAGAACGGGAAAGTCGTTACATTTCGTTCAATCAACTTCCCTTGACGCATGAAGAAGACTTGGATACACATCCATCCTTTGTCATAGCTGTATCCAAATATGTCGCGATCTGTCTTATCAGTCATTGTCATTTTTTGTTTCTCCATAACAACGTCGATATGTTGAATTTGATCCCGTAATTCCTTCGCTCTTTCAAAGTTAAGTGCTTCACTCGCTTCATACATTTTCTCTGTCAGATTCCCTTTGATATCTTGGTAGCCGCCTTGCAAAAAGGAAGTTATCTCTTGAACAATCGCAGCGTATTCCTCGGCCGCTGGCGGATTCTTACTACATGCTTTACATTGATTCAAGTGATAATATAAACACGGTCTGCCTGGTGGATTATTGCATTTGCGTAAAGGGTACATTCGGTCAAGTAGCTTCTTCGTTTCCCGTGCTGCGATTACGTTCGGATACGGCCCGAAATACTTCCCTTTATCTTTTTTGATTTTTCTTGTAATCAATAGACGGGGATGTCTTTCAGCTGTAATTTTTAAATAGGGGTATGATTTATCGTCTTTCAGCATAACGTTATATTTCGGATCATATTTTTTTATTAAATTCATTTCTAAAATGAGTGCTTCCAGTTCTGAAGAAGTGACAAAATACTCAAAGTCGACGATTTCTTGAACTAATCGCTGCGTTTTCCTGTCATTTGCTCCAGTAAAATAAGAACGGACACGATTGCGTAATTTCTTTGATTTACCGACATAGATGATCGTTCCATGCTTATCTTTCATGAGGTAACAGCCTGGATTTGCCGGGAGTATTTCCAATTTCCTTTTGATGATGTTATTCATGGTAATCATTCCTTTAAGTTTAGAAAATCCCTTGTTATGAAAACAACAAGGGATTTTTCGGTTCTCTATTATCTAATTTTACACGATTTAGAGATGTTTGTTAATTACTCCGGTTAATGCTTCTTTTGGTTGGAAGCCAATTACCTGGTCAACCACTTCTCCATCTTTCATCAGCAATAAAGTTGGGATACTCATAACACCAAATTTACTTGCTGTTTCTTGGTTATCATCGACGTCCAATTTAACAATTTTTACATCTTCGGACATCTCACCGTCTATTTCCTCTAAAACTGGAGCAATCATTTTACAAGGTCCGCACCATGGTGCCCAAAAGTCAACGAGGACTAAACCCTCTGAAGTTGCTTCAGCAAAATTTTGATCTGTTACATGTTCAATTGCCATTCTATAATTTCCTCCTTTTGATAAATCAATCTTACTTAAATAGAAGTATAACACCCTTATTATTTACTTCCTAGCATTTTGCTTATTCGTTCCAAGAAAAATAATTGAAAAAATCCAGGACGAAAGCATGCCCCGGATTTTTTTAATCAGACTTTAACCGTTTTAATTTCTTCAATAAGTAGAGGCATAACCTCGAATAGGTCGCCTACAATTCCGTAGTCGGCGATATTAAAGATGTTTGCTTCTGGGTCTTTGTTTATCGCCACGATGACTTTTGAGTTTGACATCCCTGCCAAGTGTTGAATCGCTCCAGAGATACCAACTGCGATGTAAAGATCCGGGGTAACGACTTTCCCAGTTTGCCCGATTTGGAGGGAGTAGTCGCAGTATTCCGCGTCACAAGCCCCGCGAGATGCTCCTACTGCACCACCAAGAACATCCGCTAGTTCGTATAATGTGTCAAAACCTTCTGCACTTTTCACTCCACGTCCACCAGCGATAACAACGCTTGCTTCGGATAGGTCTACTCCTTCACTCGCTTTACGGACCACGTCTTTGATAATAGTACGAATATCAGCAACATCGACTTCTTTCGCTATTATATCACCACTTCTTGCTTCATCACGTTCAAGGGGTGCTATATTATTTGGACGGATGGTTACAAATGTTAATCCATCTGTAATGATTTTCTTTTCGAAAGCCTTACCTGAATAGATTGGACGAACATATTCTACACGATCCCCATTTGTTTCAATGGCTACAGCATCAGAAACCAATCCGGTATCCAACTTGGCTGCTAGTTTCGGTGTCAAATCCTTTCCAATGGATGTATGTCCCATTACGATGCCATCAGGCGATTCATCATTCACTACAGCCAGAACTGCTTGGCCGTATCCTTCTGATGTATAATTTTCTAACTTTTCATGGACTATTGTAACAATGCGATCGGCACCATAGTAAATTAGCTCCTGCGCCTGAGCTTCTAAATTTTCTTTCCCTAAAACAACGCCGACAATTTCAGCATCTGCCTGAATTTTTTTCGCTGCAGCTACTGCCTCAAATGAAACGTTACGTAATGTACCATCTTTTGCCTCTGCAATTACTAGTAATTTACTCATCCTTCTTCCCCTCTCTCTATCCTTTTCAATTAAAGTACTTTCTTTTCGTCTTTCAATAACGTAACAAGTTCTTTTACCTGATCTTGAATCTCACCTTCCAAAACTCTTCCTGCTTCTTTTTCTGGCGGTAAGAATACTTCAATTGTTTTCGTCTTCGGTTCGACATCATCCTCATCCAAATCAAGATCATCCAGTTCTAATTCTTCAAGCGGCTTTTTCTTCGCTTTCATAATTCCTGGAAGGGACGGATAACGCGGTTCGTTCAACCCCTGCTGGCAAGTAACGAGGATAGGCAGACTTGTTTCAACAGTCTCCACGTCACCTTCTACATCTTTTTCGATGCTGACATTATCCCCATTGATGGATAGATTTGTAATCGTTGTAACGTACGGTATACCTAGTGCTTCGGCAAGACGCGGACCTACCTGGCCACTCGCCTCATCAATTGCAACATTCCCCGCTAAAATCAGGTCTACTTCCTTATCTTCAAAAAATGCTTCCAATATTTTGGCTGTCGTATATTGATCGCCCTCTTCAAGATCATCTTCCGTATTGATGAGAACTGCCTTATCCGCTCCCATTGCAAGAGCAGTTCGTAATTGCTTTTCAGAGTCTTCATCTCCAATTGTGATTACGGTTACTACCCCTCCGTGCTCATCACGCTGCTTGATTGCTTCTTCTACAGCATACTCATCGTATGGGTTAATGATGAATTCTGCACCATCCTCATCAATCCTTCCATCATCCAGATTAATTTTCTCTTCTGTATCAAATGTCTTTTTTAATAGTACATAAATATCCATCTTGCTTCCTCCTCTTATATCTTTTATTTATCTTTAAAATCAGGCTTTCTCTTTTCTACAAATGCTTGAATACCTTCTGTCGCATCTTCGGATCCAAATATTGTTCCGAAAGCCTTTGCTTCAGCTTCCATACCGGCTACGAATTTATCGGAGCGGGTGTAGTTTACAAGTTTCATAACATGATGAATGGTTGGTTTACTTTTTGCAGCTATTGTTTTGGCCAACTGAGCGGCTTCTTCCAATACACTTTCGTCTGGTACAGCACGATTCGCAAGTCCAAATGCCGCCGCATCCGTGCCGGAAATCGGCTCGCCTGATAAGATCATTTCATATGCTTTAGATGTTCCAATGTAGCGTGGTAAGCGCTGGGTTCCAGCAAAACCAGGGATGATTCCTAGATTAAGTTCTGGAAGACCGAGCTTTGCGTTTTCCCCCACAATCCGAATATGACATGCCATAGCTAGCTCAAGGCCTCCGCCTAACGCAGCACCATGAATTGCCGCAATAACTGGGATCCGGAAGTCTTCCAGCCTTTGAAACACTTGCTGTCCACTTTTAGCAAGGTTTTCATAGTCTGAATGCGCTTGCAAAGAAGTGAATTCTTTTATGTCGGCACCAGCCGAGAAGAACCTGCCTTCCCCGTGAATGATAATTACTTTCACATTGTCATCTTCTTCAATTTCTCCGAGGAATGTACTTAAATCCTTGATCAATTGACTAGACAATGCATTAGCCGGTGGACTTTGGATTGTTAAGTATGCCACTTGTTTATCCACATTTTTTACAATCGTGGTCAATATAATCCCCCCTCTTTACTTTCTATCTTAATCGAAATTCAATTATTTTAAAAATAATAACTCGATTGAATTTCATAATTACCAAAGTCGGCTTTTCCATCACCATATGTAGTTGGGGATGAACCAACTACATGTGGTAATGGTGAAGCATTAAATACGTATTATAAAATTCATTAACTCAACTATTAATTTAATATAAGGTTTTTTATTTGAAGAATTCTTCTTAAATTAACGATTATTACGCCTTTAAACCATTTGTTAAAAATTTGTGTACTTCATCGGTTTGGTCGACTAAATCAAATTTCCGTTCCTTCATCACCCAATTCGTCACAACTTCATCAAGTGTGCCAAAAATCATTTGCCGAATAAGTGCTGGATTGATGTCACTACGGAATTGGTTTTCTTTCATCCCCTCCGCAATAACTTCATCAATAATGTTTAAGTATGCTTTTAACACATTGTTAATTTGTAATCTTAACGAATAATTTGATTGCCTTAACTCCAGCTGCGTAACGATGGCAAGATCAGGATTTTGTTCCAATTGACTAAAGTGCATCTCGATAAGAACTTTTAACTTCTTATTCGCGTCTGCTTGCTCACTCGTTGCCTTCGCAATCTTATCAATGAATTGCCCCATTTTTTCTTCAAACACAGAGACGAGCACATCTTCTTTATTCTTAAAGTACAAATAAATTGTTCCATCAGCTACTCCTGCTTCCTTTGCTATTTTCGATACTTGGGATGCATGGTAGCCATTTTCTGCAATTACTTTCACTGCAGCTTCGATAATCTGTTGATATTTTGGCTTATTACTCTTCATCTTCTTCTCCTTAGCATGTTTCATATCTTTACATTGTTGAGTAAAAAATAAAACGGAATTATGAATGACCATTCATTCATAATTCCATTTTATTCGTTTATCTGGTAACTGTCAATAATTTTACAAAAATCCTTTTAAATTATACTAGTTCACTTTGTTCGTCTTGTTGTTTAACCTCTTCATCAACTAGTTGTCTTCTGAGAATTTTACCGACAATTGTTTTAGGAAGTTCTTTGCGGAATTCATAACTACGAGGCACTTTAAAGGCGGCAAGATTATCACGACAGAACGTGTTCAATTCTTCTTCTGTCACTTGCTTCCCATCTTTAAAAACAATGAAGGCTTTAACCGTTTCTCCGCGGTACGGATCTGGAATTCCGACGACCGCACATTCCTGGATTGCTGGATGTTCATAGAGCACTTCTTCCACTTCACGTGGATATATATTATATCCTCCAGCTATAATCATATCCTTTTTCCTGTCGACAATATAAAAGTAACCGCTCTCATCCTCATACCCCATGTCACCTGTATAAAACCAGCCATCACGGAGGGAGTGAGCCGTTTCTTCTTCGTTTTTCCAATAACCAACCATTACTTGCGGGCCTTTAACAGCCAATTCACCAACTTCACCAATTTCTGCTTCTTCCTCTGTACCAGTTTTTATAACTTTAACATCGGTATCAGGCCACGGCAGACCGATACTTCCATTGATTCGGTTCCCCCAAATGGGGTTAGCGTGAGTGACGGGAGATGTTTCCGTTAATCCATACCCTTCAACCAATCTTCCACCAGTTAACTTTTCAAATTGTTCTTGCACTTCAATCGGCAATGGTGCAGACCCGCTCAGGCATGCTTTAATAGACGACAGATCATACTTTCCGATATCCGGATGATTGATTAACCCGATATAAATCGTTGGTGCGCCGGGAAATAAGGTGGGCTTTTGCTTATCAATCACTTTCAAGACATCTACTGGATTAAATTTTGGCATTAGAATGATTTTCGATGCTTGCTTCACTCCAAAGTTCATCACTGTTGTCATACCATACACATGGAAGAAGGGCAATACTGCAAGAACGATTTCTTCGCCTTGTTTTGTCTTATAAAGCCAAGCTTCACACATTTGTAAATTAGCTACTAAATTGTAATGGGTAAGCATAACTCCTTTTGGATAACCCGTTGTTCCTCCGGTATACTGAAGAAGAGCGAGATCTTCTTTCGGATTGACTTCAACTTTTTCATATTCCGCTTGTGCCGTTTTCATTATATTTTCCCATACATGCGTATCCCCGCTCTGTTCTACCTTTACGACCATATTATATTCACGTTTCTGGATAAATGGATAAAACAAATTTTTCGGAAATGGCAAATAGTCTTTGATACCGGTTACAATTTTATGTTCTACATTAGTTTTCTCTTGTACATTGCTTACTCGTGGCACAAGAATGTCTAGACAAATAATCACTTTTACATCAGAATCTGCTACTTGATATTCCAGTTCCCTTTCTGTATAAAGCGGGTTCGTCTGTACCACAATTCCCCCTGCCATTAGAATGCCATAATAACTTATGACAGCCTGCGGGCAATTCGGGAGCATAATTGCAACTCTATCACCTTTTTTTAATTTAAGGGACTGTAAATAATTCGCGAATTGCTTTGCTTGTGTATACAACTCTTGATAGGTCAACTCTTTCCCCATGAAATAAAGCGCTTTCTTTTCTGGGTAGCGAGAAGCACTTTCCGCGAGATAGGAATCTAACGGCTTCTCATCATATTGGATGCTGGGCGGTATTTCTTCCGGATAATGAGCATACCAATTTTTTGTTGCTTCCATTTTATCTCCTCCTTTTTCTCTATTATAATCATTATATCGATTAATTTCTATTTTTAGAAATTTTATTTATCTAAATCAGGATATTATTTTAATTTACTTAAAAATATAATATAAACCGACAAGTAAAAATGCAATCGCTACACCAATTAAAATCTTTGCTAACCGTTCAAAAACCATTCCGCTTCCCCTTTCTATCCAATACTCGCACCTATGACAAACGCAATTCCGATGGAAAAGATCATCGATAACAATCCGACTGCCACATTTCCTTTCCCAATCTCTTCATCTACTTTGATTGTTGGTAAAAGAAATTCAAAAACAAAATAACCAGTTAATAACAGAACAAATCCGAATGTTCCCCAGCCGATCGTCTGCAGCAAGGAATCATTATGCTCGATGGAATAGCGGAAAATCGTAGCAATGCCAAAGATTTTCCCGCCTGTTGCCATTGCTACGGCAAGATTTCCCTTACGAATCTCTTCCCAGTTCTTATAGGATGTTACCAGTTCAAATACAGTTAGAAATATAAGCGTACATAATACAACAACACTATATCTTGCTGCTGTAATGACGATAATATTTTCCCAAAAACCATTCATACGGATATCCCCCCTTTTTTATTTAAGTTCCAAAACAGTGACCCCGCTGCCACCTTCACCACTGCCGCCGAAACGCGCAGATGATATTGCTGGATGTTGTTTAGCAAAATCTTGTACACCTGAACGAAGTGCGCCGGTTCCTTTCCCATGGATAATCGTTACTTTGCCGTAACCGGCAAGGAGAGCATCATCAACGTATTTCTCAAGACGATGAAGCGCATCTTCAAACCGTTCACCTCTAAGATCGAGTTCGGTCTTTACATGAGCATTGGAACCTCGGATGGTCGCTACGGTCCGTTCTGGATCTTGCTTCTGTCTCCCAACATATTGCAAGTCTTTTCTTTTTGCCTTTACTTTCATGATCCCAACTTGAACCATATATTCTTGCTCATTTAATTGTTCCAGCACGACACCTTGCTGATTGACCGTAAGCAATTTAATATCATCTCCTGGTGCCAACGGTCGATTCTCTTCCGATATTTCTTGTTTAGAGGAACTTGATTTACTGGTTAATTGCGGTTGTGCTTCTTCTAGCATTTTTCTTGCTTCTATCCACTCATGCTCCTTCAATCCAGCATTCATTTTCATATTACGGATTTCTTCTACAATGATTTCCGCTTCTTCCCTGGCTTGTTTTAATGCTTTCTCCGCTTTTTCTTCTGCTTTTCTATAAAGTTCTTCTTTTTTCCGCTCGAAAGTTTGCCACTCTTTTTCTATCTCGTCCCGCACTTTCTCACTTTCGAGTAAAATTCCGTGAGCTTCTTCATATTGCTTTTCCGCAGCAATTTGTGACTTTTCAAGTGATGCAATCATATTCTCAACACTTTTTGAATCGATGCCAACTAAGCTTTTCGCCTTATCAATCAATTCGTCTTGTAACCCAAGCCGTCTGGAAATTTCAAAAGCATTACTCCTGCCTGGGACTCCAATTAACAGACGATATGTCGGCTTTAATGATTCTACATCAAAATCAGCCGATGCATTAATGACATGATCGCGGTTATAGCCATATGCTTTCAGTTCCGGATAATGTGTTGTTGCTATGACTCGTGCCCGGCGAGCAATCACTTCATCAAGCAATGCCATTGCAAGAGCCGCTCCTTCACTCGGGTCTGTGCCAGATCCTAATTCATCAAAAAGTACAAGTGACTTGTCATCCACCTCTTCCATGATTGTAACAATATTCTTCATATGAGAAGAGAACGTACTTAGATTTTGCTCAATCGATTGCTCATCACCAATATCGGCAAAAACGGTCTGAAATACGGCAAGCTCGCAATCGTCAAAAGCAGGAACTTGTAAGCCCGATTGGGCCATTAAGGTACAAAGGCCGACCATTTTTAATGTAACGGTCTTCCCTCCCGTGTTCGGTCCGGTGATAACGATTGCTGTATAATCTTTACCGAGCTCAATATCATTTGCAACAACTTGATCATCTGGAATAAGCGGATGACGGGCTTGCTTCATCTTAATGATCCCTTTATCATTCATCCTAGGTTTACTTGCTTTCATTCTGCTTGCAAGCTTTGCCCGGGCCGCGATGAAATCAATCGTAGCGAGAATTTCCAAATTGATGGCTATCCTTGGTTCAACCTCAGCGATTTGACTTGTAAGTTCGGTTAAAATTCGTTCAATTTCCTGTCTTTCATTTAGAAATGCTTGTTGCAATTTATTATTCAGATCGACAACTGCCCGAGGTTCCATAAACAAAGTCTGACCGGAAGATGATTGATCATGGACAATCCCTCCGACTTGCGCCCGGTATTCCTGTTTTACTGGTAATACATAGCGATCATTCCGAATCGTAACGATAGCATCCGAAAGCATCTTTGCATGTGATCTCGTATAACCTTCCAACTTTTCTCGGACACTCGCTTCAAATGTCCGTATCTGGGAACGGATACCTCTTAATTTACTTGATGCATTGTCAAGTACGTCTCCATTTTCATCAATGGCACGGCGGATTTCCCGTTCAATCTCGCGCATCGGATCAATATCTTCAGCGAATTGTTTCAGAATCGGAATTTCCTCTTCCAAATCTTCAAGGAAATTCTTCACCTGCCTTCCACCATACATCGTATTCGCCGTATCAAGACATTCCGCAGCAGATAAAATACTGCCAATTACGCTGCGTTTCAAGCTTTCCCGGATATTACGGATTCCTCCAAATGGAATCACCTTATTGAGACGGTGAATTTGCGCCGCTTCGTCGGTTTCTTCTTGAAGCTGATTCACTTTGTCTAAATCCGTTTCAGGAGAAATTTGTGCAGCCTTCTCCTTACCAAGTGATGTTTCTGCTTGTTCCATTAATTGTTCAATTATTTTATCAAACTCGAGTACATGAAGTACACGTTCGTTCATTTACTTCACCTCTATTTATTTCGGTCTAAATAAGCCTTGAGCTCTGCCAATGGCAGGGTGTTCAATACCGTACTTTTTTGAATCCAACCGCGCTTAGCAGTTCGGACTCCGTATTCCATAAAATCGAGTGTTTCATAGCTATGGGCATCGGTATTAATAACCAGCTTTACTCCAGCTTCTTGAGCCATTTTTGCATGTGTTGCAGACAGATCGAGTCGGTTCGGGTTGGCATTGATTTCTAGAGCTGTATTTGTTTCTTTTGCCTTTTCTATCAGCTTTTCCATACCGACCCGGTAACCGTTCCGGCGTCCGAGTAATCTACCGGTCGGATGAGCGATCATATCGACATAAGGATTTTCAAGCGCATGATATAAGCGCTCCATAATTTTTTCCTCACTTTGGTTAAAGCTTGAATGGATGGACGCAATGACGAAGTCCAGTTCCTTTAAAAAGGAGTCTTCAAAATCAAGACTTCCATCCGGTAAAATATCCATCTCCACCCCGGTGAAAATATGAATAGCTGGATATTTCTCATTTAATAGCATAATTTCCTCCCATTGTTTGCGGAGACGTTCCTCATTCAATCCATTCGCTACCCGCAAGAATTTAGAATGATCGGTGATTGCGATATATTCATAGTTCTTTTCGATTGCTTTTTGAACCATTTCTTCTAAGCTTTGCGCCCCATCACTCCAAGTTGTATGCATGTGTAAATCTCCACGCATATCCTGTTGTTCAATAAGCTCTTGGTTTTCTTTGAATTGTTCAAGTTCCGTCGTTCCTTCGCGTATTTCAGGCGGAATATACGGAAGACCAAAATGTTCATAAAAAGACGTTTCATCCGGGAAGGTGAGTATTTCGTTTGTCGCATCTACTTCAACTCCATACTCACTAATTTTCTCTCCGCGTGATTTCGCCAATTGCCGCATCGCTACATTATGTTCTTTTGAGCCCGTAAAATGATGAAGGGTTGTTGTAAACTCTTCATCCTTCACTAAACGGAAGTCAACATTGATATCATATTCCTCTTCCAAGGTGACAGACACTTTCGTATCCCCTTTAGCAATCACTTCTTTGATTGTTGGAAGCAACAATAATTCTTTCCTTACCTTCTCGGGTTCATCTGTTGAAATAATAAAATCAATGTCTCTGATTGTTTCTCGCATACGTCTTAAGCTACCCGCAATCGAGTAACGGGTAATCCAATCTATTTCATCCAAATGGTTTTCGATTCTTTCAGCAACTTGCAACATCACGGCAATTGAAAGGCGTTCCGGTCGTTTCCCTGCTTCGTCCAATGCTGTTAATAGATTCTTCACAGTTTTAGCTCCAAAACCAGATAACTTTTCAACTTCACCATTCTCACATGCAGTTCGCAAGCTGTCTGCATCAACAACATTCAATTCTTTATAAACCCTTGAGAGTTTCTTTCCACCAAGACCTGGTAATTGGAGTAATGGAATCAGTCCTGCAGGAACCTCTTTCTGTAATACTTCAAGCTCCGTTGATTTCCCTTCAGTTATAAACTCGTTAATGACGGCACCCGTTCCTTTTCCAATCCCTTTTATTTTCGTCACATCGTCAATTTCCTCCAGCGATCTTTCATCGGATTCTAGTCCGCCGGCGGCCTTGCGATATGCAGCAATTTTAAACGGATTGTCACCTTTCAATTCTAAGTAAACAGCAATTTGTTCTAATAAACGAATTACATCTTTCTTATTTACGAGCAAAACATTCACCTGCTTTATAATAATCAATAAAAAAAGACCGATTCTGTATTGTTTACTACCTATTGTACATGTAATCCAGTAGCAATACTAATACGATGAACCGCTCTTATAAATAGACTTTCACTAATTCAAACAGTTTGTTAGAGAAATATGGAGTCTGCTCCAGTATGAGTAAAGCCAACGATGAATTGTTGATATATGACTGTACGCTTTCAATTGGTGTTAGGGCCAGCACATATAGAACAACAAATATAATTAAATAAATTTCCAAAAAGCCTAAAATCGCACCAAGTATTTTATTCACTGGCTTAATCAACGGTATCGCCGCTACGAAATCAAGCATGTTTGCAATAATTTGCAAGATTATTTTAACTGCAAAGAACAGGATTGCAAACGAAATGATATTATAAAATGCCATTTCAATCGGTAATCCCTGCAAAAATTCCGGCCAAATGTTATCGCTTAGTTCTTGATATGGAATCCAGAGTTCTAACCTGACTGCTACATCATCATAATACATCGCGGCAATGACAAATGCTGTAATGAAACCTATTAAATGAAAAAGCTGTAAGATAAATCCTCTATTCAGGCCAATAAACAGGCCAAACAGAAGTAATATAATTAAGATAAAATCAAACATATCCTATTTTTCCTCTTTCCTCGCAATTGAACCGACTAATTTTGCGTAGTCTTCCTTCAATTTCACATAATCATTCATCGCATTTACTGCTGTGAGTACCGCCAACCTTGTTGTATCTAAATGTGGATTATGTTCCTCGATTTCATTCATTTTCTGATCAACAAGACTCGCAACTAACTTCACATGACTGACTGGTTCACTACCTATAATTGTATATTTTCTATTATTTATCTCCACTATAGTTTTGCTTTTTTCATGTTCCGTCATGTTGATCCCTCCGCCAAAATCACTACCAATTATCATATCATTTTTTGTTTCTAAAAAGAAGTATTATAATTAACCCAACTTTTGCAGTCTGTACCCTCAGCCGTCCTGTGGCGCAATTAGTAACCCGACATTCCACTCCACATAAATTTCAAAACTTCCCCTACTTCTCAACTAACACCTTCATACAGCGTGAGTGTGCCAAACTTAGAAACTTTCTACTGGAGGTCCGCAGTCCAGACACCTCTCGCACCTGCTGAGCGGCTGGTGAGCCTCCTTGCAGGCAAGCCTGCTGCGGGGTCTCACCAAGCCTATCCTCCCACAGGAGTCTCGAGGTGTCTGGACTGCTACCAGGAAAGGCCAAATTTGAATCACTGTTTAATGTTCTGGAAAAAGTATACTCCTTATCGTGGCGGAATAATTTCTATTTAAAATAACCATCTTACCAGTTCAGTTGCTCGGTGGACGGTGACTCCTGCGGGAACAGCACGAGCCTGGAGACCCCTTAGTGCTGCCCGAGGAGGCTCTAGCAGTGCCTAAGGATGCGCATCCGTCCACCGGGCAACTGAACGGCGATTAGAGAGCGAACCATGAGAACGTGCAAAACACTTACGCTGTATGAAAATGTAAGTCGTTCGTTGGGATTTGTTGAGTAGTTAAGATGCAAAAGCGTTGTAGCTGATGATTCGTATCAGGTACAACGCTTTTCATTTTTTTAGGATCTTACATATCCGTTAAATTCATCAGCAATCGTTTTTACAATTTCTTGATAAGATGCTTCCACTTCTTCGTCTTTCAATGTTTTCTCAGGATCTTGATAAATGAGATGGTAAGCAATTGATTTTTTGCCTGCTTCCAAATGCTCCCCTTCATAAACATCAAATATAGCAACAGACTTCACTAAAGGTGCACCAATTTCTGCAATTCTTGCTTGGATGTTGCCTGCTAATACATCCTGATCTAAGATAAAGGCGATATCGCGCGCAATTGCCGGGTATTTTGGAATTTCTGCAAAGCTCGGTTCATTTTCATAATCGGCAAATACTGCATCTAAATTGATATCAAATACATAAGTTTCCTTCAAATCTAACCTTTTTGCAAGGAGTGGATGGAGTTGTCCCAGGAAACCGATGACCTGGTCATTTCGTTTAATAAGCGCTGTTCGGCCCGGGTGCATATCTTGGAGCTTTGTCTGTTCAAATTGTACAGATAGCTTCAACTGATCAAATAAACCTTCAACAATTCCTTTTACGACATAAAAGTCTACAGGTTTTACTTCACCTTGCCAAGGATGATCCACCCAGTTTCCAGTTAACGCTCCTGCTGCACGGAGTGTTTCTTCCGGTTGCTTCGTAATTTTCTCTTCCGTGGATACAAAGATTGATCCGATTTCGTAATAAGCAATATTTGCTTGGTTTCTTGCTTGGTTATAGGTTAAAGATTGAAGCAGTCCAGGCAGTAAACTTAGACGAAGATATTTATGCTCTTCACTCATCGGTCTAGCAAGTGCTACTGGAACCGGTGACTTTGCCATTATTTCCGGACTGCATAATCTCTCACTATTATGTTCATCCGTCAAGGAATAGGTTCTGTTTTCCATAAGCCCTACCCCTTCTAGGAAAGACTTAATATTACGCCTTAATTGCTGTTCCCGATTTAGCCCACCGACTTGGCCATCCCCTTCAGGTAATGTGTACGGCAAGTTATCATAACCGTAAATACGAGCGACCTCTTCCAGCATATCTTCAAAAATGGTGATATCTTGCCTTCTCGTAGGTACTTGAATGGTAAATGTTGAACCATCCTGTTCAAATTCGAATTGTAATCTACGTAAAATAGAAGCAATCTCTTCATCTTTAATAGCTGAACCAAGTCTTTCATTCACATGTCCAGTCTCAATCACAACTGTTTTCTCTGCGTAATCAAGCCCGTCATATTCACTTAAGCCTTGCAGAACATTACCATTCGCGTATTTCTCAAATAAATGACATGCCCGCTCACCAGCTTTTCTTACTCGATTCGGGTCGACCCCTTTTTCAAATCGAGTACTCGATTCACTGCGTAATCCTGTTTGCTTGACCGTTCGTCTTACTGTTGTGCCATCAAAGTAAGCAGCTTCAAGTAAAATGGTCGATGTCTCTTCTGTTACTTCCGAATCAAGTCCACCCATTACGCCAGCAAGCGCAGTTGGTTCCATCCCATTTGTAATAACAAGATTTTCAGGCGTCAATTTGCGAGTCTGTCCATCAAGAGTTATAATTTCTTCCCCTTCATCCGCCCGCCTGATTAACACTTTATTAGATGCAAATCGATCATAATCAAACGCATGGAGCGGTTGACCGTATTCGAGCAAGACATAGTTCGTAATATCAACGACATTATTAATCGGGCGGATACCAGCTGCCAGTAAAGCGTTTTGCATCCAAAGTGGAGATGGCTTGATTACGACATCCTTAATGATGAATGCACCGTAATATTTATTTAAGTCTTGAGCAGCTACTTCTACCGATACATAATCTTCTGCTCGTTCACTTTCATTACTTTCAATTGTTTCATCCGGATAGGTCACTTGTTCATCAAGAATAGCTGCTACTTCATTCGCCATCCCGATCATGCTTAATGCATCTGCTCGGTTCGCAAGGATATCAAGCTCGAAGACAGCATCATTTAGATTGAGGAGATCCGTAACATTCTTACCGATTTCTGCATCATTCTGAAAAACATAAATTCCGTCTACAAACTCTTGAGGGATGAATTTTTCTTTTACTCCTAATTCCTGTAAGGAACAAATCATTCCATTTGATTCCACACCGCGTAATTTTACTTTTTTAATTTTAAAATTACCTGGTAATACTGCCCCGGGCTTCGCTACGACAACTTTTTGACCTGCAGCCACATTTGGTGCTCCACAAATGATTTGTAACGTTTCCGTTCCAACATCTACTTGACAAAGGTTTAATTTGTCGGCATTCGGATGCTGCTCACAAGTTAGGACCTGCCCGACGACAACATCGTTCACCTTTTCTCCGACATATTCAATACCTTCTACCTCAATACCGGATTTTGTAATTCGCTCTGCAAGTTCTTCTGGAGAAATATCTCCTAAATCAACATAATTATTTAACCAGTTATAGGATACGTACACTGCTTTTTTCCTCCCTATGCGTGATGATACTGTTTTAAGAATCGAATATCGTTCGTATAGAAGCTACGAATATCGTTTACGCCATATTTCAACATTGCAATCCGTTCCGGCCCCATTCCAAAAGCAAAGCCGCTGTATATTTTCGGATCATATCCACCCATTTCGAGTACTTTCGGATGAACCATGCCACCACCTAAGATTTCAATCCAGCCTGTACCTTTACATACGCTGCACCCTTCGCCATTACAAACTTTACAGGAAATGTCCATTTCCACGGATGGTTCTGTGAATGGAAAATAACTCGGGCGCAGACGAATTTCACGATCTTCTCCAAACATCTGCTTAGCAAATTTATCTAATGTACCTTTCAAATCACTCATCCGCACATTTTTATCGACAAGCAGCCCTTCAATCTGTGTAAATTGATGGGAGTGTGTCGCATCATCGCTGTCCCGACGGTATACTTTTCCTGGGCAGATCATTTTGAATGGCCGTTCACCATTATAAGCTTCCATTGTCCGTGCCTGGACTGGAGATGTATGCGTACGCAATAACAGCTCATTTGTAATATAAAATGAATCCTGCATATCACGGGCCGGGTGATCTTTCGGTAAATTAAGCGCTTCGAAGTTATAGTAGTCTGTTTCGACTTCCGGACCTTCCTTAATCTCATAACCCATGCCAATAAATAAGTCCTCAATTTCCTCTACAATACTTGTTAGGAGATGTGGCCCACCGACATTGACTTTACGCCCTGGCAACGTCACATCAATCGCTTCTGTCTCTAGCTGTTCATGGAGTGCGATTTCTTCAAGTTCAGCCGATTTCTCTTCGATTGCGCCAGTGATGATATTACGTACTTTATTTGCCATCTCCCCAATAACCGGACGTTCTTCCGGGGAAAGCTTCCCCATTCCCTTTAGAACCTTTGTAATCGAACCTTTTTTCCCTAAATAAGCGACTCGAATATCTTGAAGGCTGTTCATTTCTTCAGCATCTTCAATTTTCGCTAAAGCTTCTTGCTGTATTGTCTCCAATTGCTCCTTCATACGGAATCCTCCTTAAAATACATTTAAACAAAATAAAAAAGCCCCATCCCGATAAAGGGACGAGGCTATTATTTCGCGGTACCACCCTTGTTGACAATAAAGTATATTGTCCAACTCAATCTTGATAACGGATTATAAAATCCGGGTACACCTTTACTTGTATACAACAAGGTCCAAGTGCCTGCTCCAGAGTGAAATGGTCTTATCCCAGCAATAGAAATGTTTTCAGTCTCAGACATTTCCTCCCTGCATTCCTGTCATGGATAATACTTAGCTCTTTCAACGCATTACATCTTCATTTATCTATACAATCCATTTATACTTCACTTCATACATTATAGATAATTTCCTCTGAGCTTGCAAGCCTATTCTTTCAGATGGTACATGAGAATACCCGCAGCAATACTTACATTTAATGACTCTGCTTTACCATAAATCGGAATTTTCACCCGCTTATCTGCTTGCTGAAGTAAATCTCGCTGCACACCTGCGCCTTCATTTCCCAGTATCAGTCCAACCTTCTCGGGTGTCTTAACCTCATGGTAATAAATCGCATCTTCCAGAGCAGTTGCCCATATTTCATAGCCTCTTTCTCTCAACGAAGGTATTTCTTCTTTCAAATCAGCTTCGTATACCGGGATGTGGAAGAGTGATCCCTGGGTCGCTCGGATAACTTTATCATTGTATAAATCAACTGTTCCCTCACCTAATATGACAGCGTCTATCCCCGCAGCATCTGCCGTACGGATAATCGTCCCTAAATTACCGGGGTCCTGTATCGCGTCAAGCATAACAAGCTGATTACCAGTTATGACGGTTACCGGCTGCATTTTAATAATTGCTGCTACTCCTTGTGGTGTTGTTGTCTGGGAAATGTGGGTAAACACCTGATTTGAAACACGTTCTACAGGAAGATTGGCACTCCAAGCAGGAATTGAAACATTTTCCTCTGCAATGATTTCTACTATTTTCTGACCACTCTTCCAAGCTTCTTCGACAAGATGCGATCCTTCGATGAGAAACATTTGCTGTTCCTTTCTACCCTTTCGTTTATGAAGCTTTCTCCAAGCTTTAACTTTTCCGTTCGTTAATGATGTAATCAACGTCTTCATCCTTATCGTGTTCTTTTTTCTTATCATACATATTTAGGAACCATTTGGTCAAACTAATTTCATGAATCGAAGAACGAAGGAGGTAAACAGAATGGATTTAAATTTACGGAAAGCAATTCTTAGTAATATTTCAACAAACGATCAATCCCAACTGGAAGCAACGATTGTAGATGCAATTCAAAATGGTGAAGAAAAAATGCTCCCAGGACTAGGTGTGCTGTTTGAGCTGATCTGGCAACAATCTGACCAAACAATGAAACAGGACATGGTAGAATCTCTAGAGTCTGGTGTAAAACAAGCTACTACAAGCTCTTAAAGGTGCTTTTCCCTACTATCTTTCCGATAATCTTGTTAAACTTGAAGTATTCAAAATTGAAAGGGGTTATATGATGTATCGGAAAGTAGATGATTTTCTCCAAGATTGGCAAGATGCAAGTTCAGAGACATTGCGAGTACTTGAAGCGATGACAGATGAAAAGTTAGACCAAGCGATTATAGAAGGACACAACACATTAAGATGGTTAGGTTGGCATTTGGCAACCGCCCCTGCTTATTTTGCCGGACTGTTGGGATTGGAGCTGAGCAATGCGGGAGATGCAGGAAAACTACCTAGCACAGCTAAAGAAATCGCGGAAGGATACCAATCAGTAAGCAAGGAACTAGCTGAAAAAGTATCAAAAGAATTCTCTGATAAACATTTGACTGAAAAAGTGGATCAACATGGAAGACCAACTGCCGGAGGTGCGATTCTTCGTACATTAATTGATCACCAAACGCATCATCGCGGACAAATCACTGTACTCCTCCGCCAAGCTGGACTTAATGTTCCTGGAGTCATGGGACCGACAAAGGAAGATTTGGAAAAATAATGAACAATTTGGGGCATAATGGTGCAAACAAGCATCTTATGTCCCTTTTAAGCATTGAATTCTTGGCGGAATCCTAGTAAGATAAGTAATAGAGAAAGTAGGGATTATATTGGAAATCAGAGACTTACAACAGTTCATACAGCTGCAAGCTATGCAAACCATGACCTCACCAAATACACACTCCAGTTCATCTTTTGCAGAACTTACCTTCAACCAATTACTGCAGGAAAAGATCAATCAAGCAAGAGAAATGACACCTCCCGTTTTATCAAGTACAGTATCCGCCCCTTACCAGCAATCGGTCAATTTGACTCAACTGATTCGTCAGGCGGACACTCTTTCTTCATCGAAGCCAACTGCTTTTGACAGCTACATTGAGGAAGCGAGCCGAAAATACAATATCGATAACCAGCTGATTCGAAGTGTCATTCAAGCAGAATCGAGCTTTAACCCTAATGCTACAAGTACTGCCGGCGCTCAAGGTCTTATGCAATTAATGCCTGGTACTGCAAGAGGCCTAGGTGTCGCTAACTCCTTTGATCCGAGGGAAAATATTTTAGGTGGTACAAAATATCTAAGACAGATGCTTGACCGTTATAACGAAAACATGGAACTCGCTCTTGCTGCGTATAACGCAGGCCCGGGAAATGTCGATAAACACGGTGGCATTCCTCCATTTCATGAAACGAGGAATTATGTAACAAAAGTGATGAACAATTACTTAGTTTAAATTAAAAACACAAGGTGTGCTCGAGACACCTTGTGTTTTCTGTTATTAAGCAAGAATTAATTCCTTCACTTTATCCTTATCAAGTTGTTTAATGACTTCAACAATCAATTTCACTGCATTTTCGAAGTCATCCCGATGTAATATTGCTGCATGAGAATGAATATAACGAGTTGCAATTGTTATAGATAAGGCAGGTACTCCATTTGCTGTTAAGTGAATAGAACCGGAATCTGTTCCACCGCCAGCAATCGATGTATACTGATATGGAATTCCTTGTTCATCCGCTGTTTTCACAACTAAATCACGCAAGCCTTTATGGGATACCATCGAAGCATCGTAAAGAACGATCTGTGGGCCATCCCCTAATTTACTGTCTGCTTCATGAGCAGAGATTCCCGGTGTGTCACCTGCAATTCCAACATCTACACCAAAGCCGATATCGGGCTCGATTTGGTTAGCAGATGTTTTTGCCCCACGAAGACCAACTTCTTCTTGAATCGTTCCAACGCCATAAACGATGTTCGGGTGATCTACACCTTGAAGCTGCTTCAATACATCAATTGCAATAGCGAGACCAATACGGTTGTCCCAAGCTTTCGCCATCAGCATCTTTTCATTTTTCAATTGGGTGAACTCGAAATATGGAACAATAGATTGACCTGGAAGAACACCGAATGACTCTGCTTCTTTTTTACTTGATGCTCCGATATCGATAAACATGTCTTTGATTTCGTACGGCTTCTTACGCGCTTCGGCCGAGAGCACGTGTGGTGGTTTGGAACCGATGACACCTGTGACATTCCCAATGGATCCCATAATCGTTACACGCTGGGCAAGCATGACCTGGTTCCACCAGCCTCCAACCGTTTGGAAATAAATAAATCCTTTATCATCGATACGTGTCACCATAAAGCCAATTTCATCTAAATGACCAGCAACCATAATTTTCGGTCCATTTTCGTTTCCTACCTTTTTCGCGATAGAGCTGCCTAGATTATCCGTCGTCACTTCATCTGCATAAGGGGAAATATACTTTTCAAAAACATCTCTAACTTCCCTTTCATTTCCCGGAATGCCGTTTGCATCTGTTAAGTCTTTCAACATTGTTAACGTTTCGTCTAATTTTGCCATTGTTTAATCTCTCTCCTTTACATCTGAATGAATTTCATAATTACCAAAGTTGGCTTTCCCATCACCATATGTAGTTGGGAACGAACCAACCCAACTACATATGGTGATGGTGATGTATTAAATACGTATTATGAAATTCATTAATCTAGTTAAAGTATAAACTTATTATATCAAAGATAAGAAACTATGCTTAAGAGATGTCTTTTAATATCCTTGATCTTGTCGTTCATAATTAATTTCATTTTTCTCCAGGTAGGCATTAT
The DNA here is from genome assembly GCF_022213125.1 of Oceanobacillus alkalisoli. Classification (NCBI taxonomy): domain Bacteria; kingdom Bacillati; phylum Bacillota; class Bacilli; order Caryophanales; family Bacillaceae; genus Oceanobacillus; species Oceanobacillus alkalisoli. The sequence continues at coordinate 92,793 of NZ_JAKNRA010000009.1, forward strand.
AAATATCCACTTCGTTAAATCCAAGTACTTTTCCTAAATGAATAAATTCCTTGAACAGGTGTATGTATCCTTCTTCTGATGGATTCTGATTAAAGCCTGCAGCTACGATAAAGACATGATTAAATTGTTTCGTCTGTTGATTTTCTGTCCCAGCTGCCTTTTCGCCATTATACCTATACCCTTTCTCTAAACCAATTGATAAAAGGAAATGAATCCCGTCCACATATTCCGCAAGAATAACGTCTCTTTCGCTTGGTTTCTTCTTACTCCAAAACTTAAAACAGCGGGTTTCATTTGCAAGCTCCCCAAGCTCTACAAGAAAGGCCAAATGCCGTTCATTGTATAAATCTTTCCCTTCGAGTTCATGATTATTAGCAATATAGCTGTCCAATTCCTGCTGCATATTATAAAGCTTTTCCCAATTCAATTCACTGCACCTCATTTTATCTTAAGTTTTTTTTAAAAAAGTGAAACCTTTCCTCGCTTCCTTTCGTACTTGAATTATATAACAAGTAAGGAGACGATTACACATGCTTGTACTATTATTTCGCATTCTTATTCTGCTTGCAATTATTCTCCTTGTTTATACTTGGATTGAATACTTAAGAAGTTCGGATAGAAAAATACGGATTGCTAAAGAGCTAAAACAATTTTACCTTGTTGATGAACCAAAGAACAGTAAAAAGAATTTACGTTTCGTATATAAAGGTTGTACATTTGTCGGGGAAAAGTATGTTGGGATTGCAGAGGATTCCTTTGAGGTAACAAATCTCCATATCAGCGTCTGCCAACCAATAGAATTGAAAGGTATTACCCGGGAAGATCTATACTTTTTAGAAAGTGAATTATTAATACGTTACCCGTATGCGAAAATCGAATGGAAACACCCGATCAGCGACCTTGTATTAACGCCCTTAGAATAGAAAATGGAACGAAGCACACATCAAGCTTTTGATGTGTGCTTCGTCTGTTCAATGGAGAAAAAATCCTGCCATTTGATGATGATTTCTTTCCTGCGCAATAAATAAAAAAAGATGAGCAGAATGACCATTAATCCAGTGATTGTATATGGGGATAAAGTAGAAATGCTTCCTCCAATTGAAGTGTAAATGAAGGCAAGTGGAATGTTTGTAAGAACTGAGGTCTTTGTGTAGTCTCTAAAACTGGATGAAATTTCAATCAGACAGAGAGATATTAAATGAAAATGGATAAAGGGGACTAATCGAAGTAACAGAATCTGAGACTTTGTTAGCTCTTTGTTGTCTCCAAACAGTCGCTGTTTCACCCGAAGGATTCGATCCATTGCATTCGGCATCTTCGTATAAATTCCATAAAATAAGATGCTGGATAAAGTGACACCCACTAAAGAATACAAGCCACCTGCAAGCGGGCCGAAAAAGATTCCACCGGAGATACAGATAAAAACGACAGGAATAAAGAATAATGGCCGGAGTAAATGAAAACAAATAAATAGGACTGGTGCAAACAAGCCGCCAAGCTCAACATAGGTGAGAAGATCCGCTCCTAATGCCTCCATGCTCCTCCTCCTTCATAATTCGCTTTACTGTTTATTATATGTAAGACAATGAGTCGATTATGACATGCTCGAGAAGAGATAGATGAAAGCAGCAGCATTCCAGATGATCAGTACCGGGATTCCGACGGTAAACGATGTATGCTTTGTTTTATGGCGAAACAGCTGCATGCCGGCATATGTACCGAGCGCTCCCCCTAAAAAAGATAACAAGAAAAAAGTCCTTTCGGGAATACGGAACTGTTCCCTGATCGCCTTCTGCTTATCAATCCTCATCAGAAAAAACGTAAAAATATTTACAACTAGTATATAAACTAACACAGAATCATACATAAAAAAACTCCTTTTGCTATTATGTTAATGAATTTCATAATACGTATTTAATGCTTCACCATCACCATATGTAGTTGAGTTGGTTCGTTCCCAACTACATATGGTGATGGAAAAGCCGACTTTGGTAATTATGAAATTCATTCATGTTGTAATTTTATCATAAACCTAGCTTCTTTGGGGTAATTTCTGTTGGAAGTCCCCGGGTGAGATCTTTTTTATTTTCCATACTGAACTATATAAGCTGTAGCTGTATTATGGATTTTATCAAAGGTTGTTCTAGCGTTTATGATTTGGTAGGCGGACGTGCTATGAGACATAATAAATTTTGAATCTATGAAACTGTCTCATTGGAAAGTCCTATTAGACAAAATCAAGCCTTAATACAAGAAATTATCTCATTGGAGAGTTCTACCAGACAAGCGAACCTAAATATCCAATAGGTAAATTCTACCCTATAAGGAAATGAATAAACTAACATAAATTTCACTGTTATAGAAGTTAAGGACTTAATTTCAACATATATAAAAAGGTCAAATTCCGCCTGAATCGGAATTTGACCTTTTTATTATTTGCTTAAAGCTTCTTTAGCTTTATCCGTTAATTGTGTAAATGCTTGTGCATCGTTTACCGCTAGCTCAGAAAGCATCTTACGGTTAATATCAACACCAGCTAATTTCAAGCCATGCATTAACTTGCTATATGAAAGATCGTTCATACGAGCAGCAGCGTTAATACGTGCGATCCATAACTTACGGAAATCACGTTTCTTCTGTCTACGGTCACGATATGCATACTGACCTGATTTCATTACCTGTTGTTTTGCTACTTTAAATAATTTACTTTTTGAACCATAATATCCTTTAGCTAATCTAAGGACGCGTTTACGACGTTTGCGTGTTACTGTTCCACCTTTTACACGTGCCATTTTAAATTCCCTCCTAGTACAATTCTAATCCAAGTTTAATTCTGTCTCTCCATGACTTAAGGAATCATGGAATCGATGCGTCTTTGGTCCCCGCGAGAGACGGTCGCACCTTTACGAAGTTTACGTTTTTGTTTCTGTGATTTGTTAGCAAATAAGTGACTCGTATATGCGTGAGATCTTTTCAGTTTTCCAGTTCCAGTTCTTTTAAAACGTTTTTGAGACCCTCTGTGGGTTTTCATTTTTGGCATCCGAATTTCCTCCTAAAGTAAAATTAAGCAGTGTTTCTTATTAGAAACCTTGGTATTCGCCAAATCTTTACGGCGAACGCCTAAGTTGCCCTTATGCAGTAAGAAAAGATTTATACTTATCTTTCTGCATAAGAAAATAACGTATCTTATTTTTCAGTTGATGGCGCAACCATCATAAACATATTACGCCCTTCCATCTTAGGCTTCTGTTCAATGGTTGCAATATCTTTTACTTCTTCAGCAAAGCGGTCAAGGACATCACGGCCAAGCCCTTTATGAGTAATAGCTCTTCCGCGGAAGCGCACAGCTACTTTCACCTTGTCGCCCTTTTCCAAGAATTTCCGAGCATTTTTCAGTTTCGTTTCAAAGTCATGATCGCCAATTCCTGGTGTAAGCCGTACTTCTTTCACGTTAATAACTCGCTGTTTCTTCCGTGCTTCTTTTTCTTTCTTCTGCATTTCAAAGCGGTATTTTCCGTAATCCATAATACGAGCAACTGGCGGTTTTGCATTAGGTGCCACTAATACTAAATCCAAATTTCTCGTCTGAGCAATTTGCATAGCTTCCTTATGCGATTTCACACCAAGCTGTTCACCATTGGAATCGATTAGACGTACTTCCCTTGCGCGGATTCTTTCATTTACATTCAAATTCTCTTTGCTAATCTCAAGCCACCTCCGAATATTTTGTTGCTGATCTTTTTAGACAATCTATTTACTCACATAAAAAAAGTGTCGGTACGAACTGCACCCACACGTTTCCCTGTCAATTAATCATTAATATCTTGAGAGAAACCAGTCAACTGCTCTAATCGCGTCGATCAGGTGAGAAGCGGGTGCTTCTGCTTGTCTTCAGATCATATAAATTTCATTCAACTATTAAATTATAGCATGCCTGACTCTTTGCGTCAAGCATTTTCTATTTTTCAGTAGTCTTGTATACGTTACTCAGCAAAACTGCTTTCCTATAATAGCACAGTTACACAATAGAAGCAAATCTTTTTTTACCACTTTGAACTGTTCGCAGATTTCCTATATACTACAAATGGTTAGTATAAAGCGAGGTGTGAATATGGAAGCGTTTAATTGGAAATTTTTTATTCTCGCAATATTAGTAGTCTTTATGTTTATAGCAGTTGGGTTTGCTATTGCATTACGGAGTGTTTCGTTGATTGTTCTCTTCATCTTACTTGGATTCGGTTTGATGGGATATGGACTTGTTCTCAAGAAAAGGCAGAAGTGACTGTATGAATACAGTCACTTCCGGCCATTTTTAATAAACGCAAGTAATTGTTCTTGAATCTTCGGATTGCAAGTTAATATGGAGTTGTTGGTGAGCATATTTAATGACACTCCATCTAACGTTGTCGAAACCCCACCAACCTCATTAACGAGCACAATTCCAGCCGCTATATCCCACGGAGCAAGCCGCATGGATAAATATCCATCAATTATTCCCTCAGCAACATAGGCAAACTCAAGCGCGGCGGATCCGTATGAACGGCTGCCCCTGACTGTTCGAATCATTTGGTGCATAATTTTCTCGTCAACAACCCTGTTCGGACAGAGAAAATAATGGTTCATGTCAACGATTGATTCTTCCAGCTTCAAGTCTCTTCTAAGTTCTGGCAGCAATTCTTCATTCTTATACGCACCTTCAGAACGCTTCGCATGGTACAGTTCATCAGCCATTACATCATAAACCAGTCCAATTTCGCCAATTTCATCATGAAATACTGCAACTGAAATCGCAAAATTCTTCCGCTGGTGTACAAAATTCATCGTTCCATCGATTGGATCGATAATCCAGACGGTACCTTGCAAAGAGGTAAGCTCGTCTCCATAGCCTTCTTCCCCAATAATATAATGCTCAGGGTAGGTTTCTTTAATTTTTTCAACGAGGAACTTCTCCGTCTGTTTATCCATTTCAGTCACAAGATCATTCGGGTTTGATTTCGTTTCAATAATTCTCGGTTCATTTATTTTATTTCGTATCTGCTCACCGGCTTCCAATACCCAAGCTTCGGCATTCAGATAAACTTGATTACGTTCCATTTTATCCATCAGTCAATTCCCCCAATTCTCTTTAGTCCGCCTTTATTGTATCAAACGAACTCTGTAAGTCATAATAAAAGGACCTCGTATTCATTTGGCCACCGAAGTAGTAACCACTTAAATACGAAGTCCTTCCATTTACTCATTTTCATCTTCAGTAATTTCAATCAACTGATGACGCAGCGTACTTAGACGCTCTTTGACTTTAATCATTTCCGTTTTATCCCCGGCCTCCATAGCTTCGTAAAGATTCATTAATTCATAATCTATTTCCATTCGAATTACCGGGAGTTTAAGTTTCGCCTCTTGCTTTTCAATTGCTTGCATTAGATATTTCAATTTTAATCACACCTCTCTAAGTGATTACGATGGCTCTTTTAATTTAGTTTATGAAGATTTCTAAAGGAAGTTCGCCAATATTTAGAACTAGCTTCTTAAAATAGGTTTTCCCATATCCTTTCTAATTTAAACATTCATTCAGTGAAAAACCTGCAGTCTAATGGGCTTGTCCTCTTTAGATACAATGGAATTTTCTTTATAAAGTTTGATTTATTGACAAATCAGATCCCTTACTTAATAATAATTATTATCACTTGGCTTTCACAATCTGAAACAGTTAGCTATCCCTTTATATTAATTTGTAAGGTCGGCAAATCATTAATTACGATTACTTTCATACAATGTAAGTGATTTGCTCATTCTCTAGACTGGCGTTCTAATCGCCATTCAGTTTCCCGGGGAACGGATGCTTTCCATGGGCACGGCCTCAGCCTCCTCGGAAGAAAACCGCTTCCTGCGCTGCTCTGGACTCGTGCTTTTCCCGTAGGAGTCACCGTCCCCCGGGAAACTGAACTGGTTAGATGATTCTCTGAATAGAAATTGTTCCGTTACGAACAGTGATCCATATTTGGCCTTTCCTGGTAGCAGTCCAGACACCTGGAGACTCCTGCGGGAGGATAGGCTTGGTGAGACCTCGCAGCAGGCTTGCCTGCGAGGAGGCTCACCAGCCGCTCAGCAGGTGCGAGAGGTGTCTGGATCGCGGACCTCCAGTAGAAAGTTTCGGAGTTCAGCACACTCACGCTGTATGAAGGTGATAATCAGTTCAGTTTGAAAAGCTTTTTATTTAATGGAATATGTTTATGACGGTGAAGAATTGAATAAGAGTCTTGCTGATATGGCCAAGGGCTTTGGTAGAATGGTTAGATATAAAAAAATCGATAAAAATTTAATTGGTTTTATGAGGACCACTGAGGTGACGGTGAATAAAACGGACAACTCCTATAACCAGCATATTCATGCCATGATGTGCTTTGAAAGCAGTTATTTCAGGGGTAAAGATAATTATATTACCCATGAAGATTGGCAGGCGTTTTGGAAAAGGGCTATGAAGTTGGACTATGATCCGAATGTTTTTGTCACTGCAATTAAATCTAGGGTTTCCTCTGAACAGGACAAGCAAGCGATTGAAAAAGCGGTTAATGAAACTGCGAAATACTCGGTTAAATCTGATGATTATTTAACAGATGATGAAGAGCGGAATTTACAAATTGTTAAGGATTTGGAGGAAGGTTTGTATCGTAAAAGATTGATTTCTTACGGTGGTTTATTAAAGGTAATTCATAAAGAATTAAATTTGGACAGCGCTGAAGATGGCGATTTGATAAAAGTTAATGATGAAAATGATGATGATGAAAAAGAAGATGAAGGCTTTATAGTGACAGCAATGTGGAACTGGAATAGGCAAAATTATTATATAAAAAATGATGGTTCTTGATATTCCACAAACGGGCCATTTTGTTGAAGATTAAAACGTGAATTTTAATGGGGTGAGAAACATGCTTCAGTTTGTAAATATTGACCTGGATTCAGAAAAACATCGTGAAATAGTAACTAAATTCCGAAGAGATTCATTTGAAGTAAGTTTTGGAGATGGATTTGATTTTGATGAAGAAGATTACCTACATTGGTTAAAAGAAAAAATAGCCGATTACCCAAAAGGTTTTGTTTTGGTTAAGAAAAACAACAATTATGTGGGGCAACTTGAATTATCAGTTAGGCAATACGAAGGTAAAGATATAGGTTACGTTCACTTGTATTACTTAACTTCAGTGGAACGAGGCAAGAGCATAGGTCAAGAATTACACGACTATGCAAGACAGTTTTTTAAAGCCAATAATATTAAAGAATTTCATCTAAGGGTATCACCGACCAACATTTTTGCGATTAAATTTTATCGCAAAATTGGTATGAATGAAATTGGTCCTGAAGTGAATGGGAAGGTAATTAGGATGAAGGGTTCTGTGTGATTTTTATAAGAATAGAAATTCCAGAATCGGGCATGTTTAGGTACATATTTCAACAACTGCAGGCTTTTGTTAAGGATGATTTGCTAATATTTGCGAGGTGCAAGGGACAAGTTATCATTGATTAGAAAGGATGACAAAAATGGATTTTAATGGTTTTAAACAAACTGATTTTGACACATTTCATATCGATGGATTGGAAGCTCGAATGGAAGCAATCCAAACTCGCATTCAACCGAAATTCCGTGAACTTGGGGAAATTTTAAAAGATAATCTATCCATGAAGCTCGGGAATGAAATGTATTTACATATCGCAAAACATGCAAGAAGGACGGTGAATCCTCCAAAAGATACTTGGCTGGCAATTTGTGATAATAAACGAGGTTATAAGAAGCATCCACATTTTCAAGTAGGCTTGTTTGATGATCGTTTATTTATCTGGCTGGCACATGTTTATGAATTACCGAACAAACAAAAAATCGCTCAGGGCTTTATCGATAATTTCGCTTCACTGAAGGAACTGCCGAATGATTTTGTTGTTTCAATGGACCATATGAAGAAAAATTCTTTACCACTCAAAGAATTGGAAGAATCACATCTGGAACGTTTCCGTGATGTGAAAAAAGCGGAATTTTTAATCGGAAGAAATCTGGATATGAATGATGAACAAGTTCAAGACGGGGAGCAATTACTTGATATAGTCATCGCGACTTACGATGATCTTATTCCTTTCTATCAATTGGCATTAAAAGAACGCTAAAACAGCTGGGACGATTTTAAATGTCCCAGCTGTCTTTTTACATTCTAATATTTTTCTCTTCTGTATTCCTTGCTTGTTTGACTACAGGATAAGGCGCATAGCCTGATGCTTTTGTAAACGCAGCAAATAATTGCTTCTCTTCTGATTTAGATGGAACAATTTGTTTAAAACGTCGATACACAGCAAGAATATCATCTCTTCGCACATTTTTCTCATACGCCCGTTCAATTAAGGTGAAAAAATTTACGACATCAACAATTTCCTGTTGTGACCAAGTTTCATCGATCGGATAGGAATAATTCATCTACTTCCCTCACTTTGCCCATTGATTTCGTATTTCTGTTGCTTCACTAATAAGAGACTGAACTACGTTTTCTACAGTTGGGATATCATGAATTCTTGCCGCGGATTGTCCAGCCCACCCAAAGCCTTCCGTGTCGTTCCCTTCCTGGATATAGCGATAATTAACCTTCCCACTTATATAATCCTTTAGTGACTCATAGCCAAGCTGCTGCTTTTCAATTTCAAGGATTTTCTCGGCGAATGGACCTTTCAGCACTCGAGCGGGGGCGCCGATCGAACGTTTAATAACTGTCGTCCCCTCTTCGTCGGCATCCACAATTGCCTGTTTATAATTGGTGTGGGCGAGACATTCCCTTGTAGCAATAAAGCGGGTGCCCATTTCAATCCCCTCCGCTCCGAGACTGAGCGCCGCCATAAAGCCACGACCATCTGCAATTCCGCCAGAGGCGATAACCGGAATTGAAACATGATCGACTACTTGCGGGGTAAGAATGAATGTACCGACATCGGAACGACCTAAATGTCCTCCACCCTCTTGTCCGACGACCATCACAGCATCAGCACCGAGTTCTTCCGCTTTCTTTGCCTGCCTCCTAGCAGCGACAAGAACTAATTTTTTAATAGGATGCCCTTTTACCATGTCAAGGACTCCTTTAGGATTACCTCCTGTAACAGATATAACCGGAACTTCTTCATCAATCGCTACCTGCACCATGTGTTCATATGGCCGACCATGTTGTCCGATTGCATAGTTCACTCCAAACGGTTTACCTGTTAATGATTTCACCTTTTGTATTTCCTCACGTAATGCTTCCGGTGACGGTAATGTCATCGCAGTAATTTGCCCAAGGCCACCCGCATTCGAAACCGCTGCGGCTAGTTCAGAATAAGCTAAGTAAGCGAGTCCTCCCTGAATGATCGGATATTTGATATTCAGCAACTCTGTTACCTTTGTTTTAAAGTTCATTTATACGGTTCCCCCCTAGATTTATCACTGGAGCATGCTTTCTATTTTATTTAATTCGCTTTATCTAATGTTTGAATAAGAGTCGGATCGACAATATCATAACCGTTGTCTCTTAAACCATTTACAATTCTTTCTAAGGCAGCGTTCGTCCATTCCCTGTCATGCATTAATAAATTTGCTCCGGGTTTCAGTAAGGAGTAATCAACATCCACTTCGGAACCTTCACCTGTAATCATTGCTTCCGCTAACTTATCTGCATCCATATACGGTTCGAAATAATCATAACCATATGTCCAATTCATTAATACCATCCCTTCATCGAAGGCCACTTGCTCGGAATAATCTGTATTCATTCCATTAGGTGCCCGGAAGAATTTTGGTCTTTCACCAATAATTTCTTCTACTCGATCACTTAAGCTTACAATTTCTTCTCGTTGTTCTTCTTCAGGTATATCTGGTATTAAAGGGTGATTATATGTATGGTTCCCAATCAGAAAGCCCATTTCATGTAGTTGTTTTAAAGCTTCTTCCTCTTCTGGTGTATCAAGAAAGTGCCCATTTACAAAGAAAATAGCACCTGCGTCTAATCGTTGTAACGTTTCCGCCATTTCCAAAGTATATTCTGCTGGTGCATCGTCAATCGTTAAAAGTACGACATTTTCTTCTGTACCTTCCTCTAATGGTGCAACACTTGCATCTTCCGCAATATAGTACGCTGGATCATTTACCGCTTCTGCATCCGCTTCTACCTCGGTTTCCTCATCTTCAGCAGGCTTGTCTTCCTCCTTTCTTTCGTCTTCACGCTCTACTTCTTCTGTTTGTTGATTCATGTCTTCATTCATCGAATCATCCGGATCTTCTGCCTCATTTCCAGAGCAGGCAGATAAAGCCAGCGCAAAAATGAGCAGAAAAACAATTCGCTTCATGTTTTGTATCCTCCTGATGTTTCTATTTGGTATATATTATAGTAATGATTAGAATAGATGACAATGAAAAGCTAGCTTTTAGACAAATAAAAAATGACGGCTAAATCAATAGCCGCCATTTTTTATTTGTTTTTTATAGCATATGAACTGGTTTTCCTAGTCCTACTTCTGCAGCTTCCATCGTAATCTCACCTAGCGTCGGGTGCGCATGGATGGTTAATGCGATATCTTCCGCTGTCATGCCAGATTCAACTGCAAGACCGATTTCGGAAATCATATCACTTGCGTTCGGTCCAGCAATTTGACCACCGAGAACAAGACCGTCTTCTTTACGAGTGATCAGCTTCAAGAAACCGTCTGTTTCGTTTAGGGCCAATGCACGTCCATTCGCTGCGAATGGGAATTTGCCGACTTTAACATCAAAGCCTTTATCTTTCGCTTCCTGTTCAGATAATCCAACAGTTGCTAATTCTGGTTCCGTGAATGCTACTGCAGGAACACCAATATAGTCAACCTCGGACTTCTCGCCACTGATTACTTCTGCCGCAATTTTCCCTTCATAGGAAGCTTTATGGGCTAGTGGAGGACCTGCAGTGATGTCGCCAATCGCATAAATGTTATCTACGGATGTACGGCACTGCTTATCTGTTTTAACGCGACCTTTTTCGTCAAGTTCGATACCAACTTGCTCTAAGCCGATTTCTTCCGTGTTAGGCTTACGGCCGACTGTAACAAGTACGTAGTCCGCTTCAAGGGTTTCTTCTTTACCTTTTGCTTCATAACTGACTTTCACGCCGTCTTTTGTTTCTTCAACGCCTTTAGCCATCGCTTCTGTAACAATGGTGACACCTTTTTTCTTAAGACGTTTTTTCACAACCTGTGTCATTTGTTTTTCAAACCCGCCAAGGATATCTTTTGCACCTTCAAGGAAAGTAACTTCTGTACCGAAGTTGGCAAAGACAGTTCCTAGCTCTGTTCCAACATAACCTCCACCGATTACAACAAGCTTCTTAGGAATTTCTTTTAAGTTCAATGCACCTGTAGAATCAAGTACACGATCAGAGAATTTGAAGCTCGGAATTTCGATAGGCGAAGATCCCGTTGCAATGATACAGTTGGTGAATTTGTAGGTTTGTGAATTCTTTTCATCCATGATTTTTGCAGTATTTTTATCTACAAAGTATGCTTCTCCACTTACGATGTCTACTTTATTCCCTTTAAGCAATCCTTCAACACCGCTCGTAAGTTTGTTTACGACAGAGCCTTTCCATTCTTGCACTTTAGAAAAGTCAACCGTAACTTTTTCCGCTTTAATACCAAGATCTTCGATACCTTGTGCTTCAGCTGCTTTCTGTCCTGCAGTAATGAGTGCTTTCGATGGAATACATCCAACGTTCAAGCAAACTCCGCCTAACGCTCCTTTTTCGACAATCGTTACCTTTTGTCCAAGTTGAGCGGCACGGATTGCAGCAACATATCCCCCAGGTCCAGCGCCAACGACAAGTGTGTCTACTTCTACTGGAAAATCTCCTACTACCATCTTCTTACGCCTCCATCATGATTAATTGTGGATCATTTAGTACACGTTTAATCTGGTTCAGTGCAAGTTGTGCAGTTGCACCATCAACGATACGATGATCAAAGCTTAGAGATAAAGCAAGTACTGGAGCTACAACAACTTCTCCGTTACGTACGATTGGCTTCTCAGCAATTCTACCAATTCCTAAAATAACTGCTTCAGGATAATTCAGAACTGGAGTGAACCATTGTCCACCTGCAGAACCAATATTGGTAATGGTGTTAGAAGCTCCTCTCATCTCTTCAGGTTTCAGTTTACCATCTCTGGCTTTCTCTGCCAAGGAGTTGATTTCTGCTGAAATTTCAAAGATGGATTTTCTATCTGCGTTCTTAACAACCGGTACGAGCAGGCCTTTATCTGTATCTGCAGCAATACCGATATTGTAATAGTGTTTCTGTACAATTTCATCTGTTGCATCATCAATATTAGCATTGATAATTGGATATTTCTTCGATGCAGAAATTAAAGCTTTTACAACATATGGGAGGAATGTCAATTTAACATCCTGCTCAGCTGCAACTTCCTTAAATTTCTTACGGTGTGCAACAAGCTCTGTCACATCGATTTCGTCCATTAATGTAACGTGAGGAGCTTTTGTTTTCGAATTAACCATTGCATTTGCAATAGCTTTACGGATACCCGACATTTTCTCGCGAGTTTCCGGGAAGTCACCTTCTGGGATGGCGACTTGCTGTGTGCTTGAAGCTTTCGCTGTATCTTCTGAAGTATCCGCTGCAACAGTTTCAGCTGGCTGTGCATCTCCGCTTACGAACGCATCGATATCTTCTGTTAAAATTCGGCCGTTTTTACCTGTTCCAGATACTTCTCTAATATTAACGCCTTGTTCACGTGCGTATTTTCTTACAGAAGGCATTGCAATCACTACTGCATCACTGTCCGTGTCCGCACTTTCTGTTTGTGCTGGCTTTGCAGCTTCTGCTTTTGCTTCTTCTTTTGGTTCTTCTGTTTGTGCCGGTGCTTCTTCCGCACTGTCGTCTGACTCGTAACCCTCAGCATCAAACGAAACGAAAGTATCTCCTACTGTCGCAACGTCACCTTCTTGAACGTAGATTTTCTTAACTGTACCATCTACTGGTGCTGGGATTTCTACAACTGCTTTATCATTTTGTACTTCACAAAGGACATCATCTTCACTGACTTCATCGCCTTCATTTACGAACCATTTTACGATTTCGCCTTCCGCGATTCCTTCACCGATGTCCGGAAATTTAAATTCAAATGCCATTTCTTCTACCTCCTATGTTGATTTTAGAAGTTTACTACTTGGTTTACTTTTTCTATTATATCCTTGTGGTTTGGAAGCCAAACTTCTTCTGCTTCTGCGAACGGGTATACAGTATCTGCCGCAGTTAGACGTAATACTGGTGCTTCTAAGTGCAGAATAGCTCTTTCTTGAATTTCTGCAACTACATTTGCTGCAACTCCAGCTTGACGCTGTGCTTCTTGAATAACTACCACACGGTTCGTCTTCTCAACAGATGCAAGGATTGTATCGTAATCGATTGGTGATACCGTACGTAAGTCGATTACTTCTGCTTCAATACCATCTTCTGCAAGCTCATCAGCCGCTTTTAGTGCTGCGTGTACCATTGCACCATAAGCAACTAGTGTAACATCTTTACCTTCGCGCTTTACAGCCGCTTTTCCTAATGGAATTGTATATCCTTCTTCCGGTACTTCTTCACGGAATGAACGGTAAAGCTTCATATGCTCAAGGAAAATTACCGGATCATTATCACGGATTGCAGAAATAAGTAATCCTTTCGCTTCGTATGGAGTAGATGGGATTACAACTTTAAGACCAGGTTGTTGTGCAACAAGCCCTTCCAGTGAATCTGCGTGAAGTTCAGGTGTATGAACTCCTCCTCCAAATGGTGCACGAACCGTAATTGGTGCTTGATGCGTACCACCAGAACGGTAACGCATTCTAGCCATTTGTCCACTAACAGAGTCCATTACTTCAAATAAGAAGCCGAAAAACTGAATTTCTGGAACTGGACGGAAACCTTGAGTAGCAAGTCCGATTGCAAGTCCTCCGATCCCTGACTCAGCAAGCGGAGTATCAAATACACGTTCTTCACCAAACTCTGCCTGCAAACCTTCTGTCGCACGGAAAACTCCACCGTTTTGTCCAACGTCTTCACCAAACACAAGTACGTTTTCATCATTCTTCAATTCGTTACGCATTGCGTCTGTAATTGCTTGAATCATTGTCATTTGCGCCATGATTTATTTCGACTCCTTTTCTTCGTAAAATTCTAACTGCTCCTGTAAGTTTTGCGGGAGCTCTTCATACATATTATTAATTAAATCCGTTACTTTTTGTTTTGGATATTGGTCGGCTTTCTTGATTGCCTCCTTAATATCTTCTCTTGCTTCTTCAATTACCTTGTTTTCATCTTCTTCGCTCCAAAGTTTTTTCCCTTCAAGGAACTTACGGAAACGTACAAGTGGATCTTTCTTTTCCCACTCTTTATCTAAGTCTTCCGAACGATAACGAGTTGGATCGTCACCTGACATCGTATGTGGACCGAAACGGTATGTCATTGTTTCAATCAATGTTGGACCTTCACCTTTCACAGCACGGTCGCGCGCATCTTTGGTCGCTGCATAAACTGCAAGCACGTCCATTCCATCTACTTGAATTCCTTCGATACCAGCTGCAACAGCTTTTTGTGCTAATGTTTTCGCAGCAGTTTGTTTTTCTACTGGAACAGAGATAGCAAAGCGGTTGTTCTGTACAACGAAAATTGCTGGAGCTTGATAAGCACCCGCCATGTTAATACCTTCATAGAAGTCACCTTGTGACGTTCCACCATCACCTGTATAAGTGATTGCAACATTTTTCGCGCCACGTAATTTCATACCAAGTGCTACGCCAGCTGCTTGTACATACTGTGCACCGATAATAATTTGCGGAGCTAATGCTTTCAAGTCATTTTCATATTGGTTTCCGTGGAAATGACCTTTCGAGAATAAGAATGCTTGATACAGTGGCAGACCGTGCCAAATAAGCTGTGGTACATCACGATATCCCGGTAAAATGAAATCTTCTTTCTCTAACGCAAAATGACTTGCCAGCTGGGAAGCTTCCTGACCTGCAGTCGGTGCGTAGAAACCTAAACGTCCTTGACGGTTAAGTGCGATTGAACGTTGGTCTAGAATTCTTGTGTAAACCATCCGACGCATAAGCTCTTTTAGCTCATCATCAGATAACTTAGGCATCGCCTTTTCATTAACAACTTTTCCATCTTCATTTAGAATCTGGAACATTTCGAACTTACTCTCAACATCTTTTAATACATGTTTCAAGGTAGTCACCTCTCCTTTATTAGTAAAATATTATTATTGGGAGTAAACACTCCCACTCCATTCATGCCCAACAACTCGGGGCGGATCTTCTTCACCTCAAACTGTTATATAGATTCCCGCAAAAAAACTAGTACAAAACCTGTACAATTAAATCTTAGCTTAAATTCCTCAATAGGTCAAACACTTTAACTTCACTTTACCCTTAATGATGTAAGCCTAACCACCAAATAATGTTATAGTACAAAATTTCTTCACGGTTCTGTCCCACCACAGTTTTAACAACATCACTAATACAGGTATAGTTTAATCTATATAGATAAAATGGGCAAAAAAACAAACCTTATGCACCAGATTCATTCTGCATAAGGTTTTAATGTATTATTCTTCTTCAAATGTCACTTCCATATTAGCCGCTTCATAAAACGCTTGTTTCAATTCATTATATCCGACCGTTAATTCATTAAACGTATCATTCGCAGTTAATATTTGTTCATATGTTGCATTTATTTTTTCAATCTGTTCATTCAATACTTCTTGTTCCACTTCTTCATCTTGCAACAAAGTATACAATTCAGTTTCTAAATCGAGCGATTGCTTGTATGCTTCATACAGATCATCATATGTAATATAACGGTCCATCATTGTCTGATACATTTCTTCGCCTTTTGTCTTTGCGTCTCCTTCTTCAAGGTCATCAAGCAGCGCTTCAATTGATTGGAATTCCTCTTTAGCCGCCTGTATGCTCTCACTTTCAACATCAATCTTTTCTTTGCGCTCCTCTATCAATGCAATAGCATCTTGCGAAAGCTTTGTAATTTCTTCAAAATCATCCATTCCCAGATCAATTACTTGAGCATAAATTTCTTGTTCCTGCTTTTCAAGCTCTGTAATCTCACTTTGCTGTGCTTCAAATTCTTGTTCAAGTACAACGGTTTCCTCTAAATGTGTATGTATTTTCTCCTCTGTACTCTCACTGCTGCACGCCGATAAGACGATGAGTAATAATCCAAACATAAGTACTGTTTTCTTCCAAGTCATAACCTTTAACCTCCTAGACATCTAATTCATGAGTATGTTTTTAGAGTATATCATAAATTAAGTTCGAACTGATAGACAATTATCATGGCCTTTCCTGGTAGCAGTCCAGACACCTTGAGACTCCGGTTAGACTTGGCGAGACCCCTTAGTGCTCAGCCTGAGGAGGCTTGTCGACCGCTCAGCAGGTGCGAGAGGTGTCTGGACTGCGGACCTCCCGTAGAAAGTGCACACTTACGCTGAATGAAAGCAATTGGCGATTTTTTTAGATGCGAAAGTTGAGCATTTCAGATATGATAAGATGGAGTAAGAAAACTGATTAATTCACTATAGTAAGGAGAAATAGATATGATTACAATGAAGGATATTGTACGTGAAGGCCACCCTTCGTTAACGAAAGTTGCTGAAGAAGTAAGACTGCCATTAACAGAAGATGAAAAGCAGCTTTTAAAAGATATGCTTACATTTCTTAAAAACAGTCAAGATGATGAAATTGCTGAAGAATATGGATTGCGTGCAGGTGTAGGTCTTGCCGCCCCGCAACTAGGGATTGAAAAGCAGATGTTCACCGTTTTTTATGTAGATGAGAAAGGCAAAGTTCATGAACATGCCCTCGTCAATCCAAAGATTGTTTCTCACTCTGTTGAAAAAACATTTCTGCCCACAGGAGAAGGTTGTTTGTCCGTGGACAGGGAAGTAGAAGGTTATGTCCCGCGTTATACAAGAATTACTGTTAAAGCTTTTGATATCGACAATAATCCAATCAAATTACGGTTGAAAGGGTATCTTGCAGTCGTATTCCAACATGAAATTGATCATTTGAATGGTATCATGTTTTACGACCGTATTAATCAAGAGAACCCGTTCCATATTCCGGAAAATTCAAAGCCCCTTGAATAATCGGAAGGTCTCCCCACCTTCCCTCTCTCTTTAATAAAGTACCTTTCAGGACAAACGTGCATAAAATAAAGTATAAATTCCGAGGAATGACAAAAAATAGGATTACCAAAACGGAAGCAGCATGACATCTTTAGATAGTTAAGGTATCCGTTCAGCGCCACTATTTCCAGGGTAGTTTTTTCCACTATTAAAAAGGGAATATGTACCTTTAAATAATATTTTTTTCCTTAATCATTTCAAATTTCATTGATTCGTACTATAATGTAGATAAGAGGATTGGATCGGTAAAATGTTTTTGCTGCTTTTCTTAATATCTGAAAGGAGACGTGTGTAAACATGTTGAAGCGCCTTAGAGAAAAGCTCAAGAAACGTTTGAAAGATTTTATAGGTCAAAAAGAACGTGTGCCTACACCTTATAAATAGAATGATTACTGTTCACCAATCAACTGGAAGTCATGCATGCTACGGAAACTTGCAGGAATTTAATAACATCGATTACATGCTAGGCGCATGACCATCGAAGCGTGCGCTCGGCATGTTTTATTTGCAATCAATATCTAAAAATGTCAGGAGAGATAATATGATATATAAGGTTTTATATCAAGAACTCGCAGATGAAGCTCCAGTTCGAGAACGGACGCAAAGTCTCTATATTGAAGCTGCTTCTGTAAGAGAAGTAAGAGAAAAATTAGACGATCGAAATTACAATGTAGAATATATTCAAGAATTAGATGAGGCACATCTAGAGTATGAAAAACAATCCGATGATTTTAAAGTGGAGAATATCTAGGTATGAAATTTGTGAAAAATGACCAAACCGCTGTCTTCGCACTAGGAGGACTGGGGGAAATTGGTAAAAATACGTATGCTGTTCAATTTCAAGATGAAATCATTATAATCGACGCTGGGATTAAATTCCCTGAGGACGAGCTTCTCGGAATTGACTATGTCATCCCTGATTATACGTATTTAGTACAAAACCAAGATAAAATTAAAGGATTATTCATCACGCACGGGCATGAGGACCATATCGGAGGGATCCCTTATCTGTTACGTGAAATCAATGTGCCGATTTATGCTGGAAAACTTGCAATAGGTTTAATCAGATCGAAACTAGAAGAACATGGTTTACTAAGAAATGCTAAGTTAATTCCAATTAAAGAAGATGATGTTATTAAATTCCGTAAGACTTCCGTTAGTTTTTTCCGGACAACTCATAGTATTCCGGATTCCTATGGGGTTGTCGTCAAAACACCTCCAGGAAATATCGTTCATACTGGGGACTATAAGTTCGATTTCACCCCAGTTGGAGAGCATGCTGATTTAACAAAAATGGCTGAGATTGGCAAAGAAGGCGTACTTTGCTTATTATCAGACAGTACAAACAGTGAAGTCCCTGGCTTCACCTTGTCTGAGAAAGTCGTCGGTCAAAATATCGATGATATATTCAGCCGTGTTGATGGCAGACTAATCTTTGCCACATTCGCATCTAATATTTATCGCTTGAGCCAAGTAATTGATTCAGCTGTAAAACACAATCGAAAAGTGGCTGTGTTTGGACGCAGTATGGAAAATGCGATTAACCTCGGGCTGGAACTCGGCTATATTCAAGCACCTAAAGACACATTTGTGGATAGTAATCAAATCAATCGCCTTCCTGCCGATGAAGTAGCGATCCTTTGTACAGGTTCTCAAGGGGAAGCAATGGCGGCTCTTTCAAGAATTGCTAACGGTACACACAAACAAGTTCAATTAATACCTGGAGACACTGTTGTATTTTCATCATCTCCAATCCCGGGAAATACAATTAGTGTTGGTCGTATCATCAATAAACTTTACCGCGCCGGTGCTGACGTAATCCACGGTAAATTAAGCAATGTGCACACGTCAGGTCACGGAGCACAAGACGAACAAAAACTGATGCTTCGTCTCATGAAACCGAAATTCTTTATGCCGATCCACGGTGAATACCGAATGTTAAAGGAACATATCAAGCTTGCAGTTGATTGTGAAATCGAGCCAAACAATTGCTTTACTCTCGACAATGGCGATGTACTCGCATTAAGCAAAGATACTGCAGAAGTAGCTGGAAAAATTCCTTCAGGTACGATTTATATTGACGGTAGCGGTATTGGCGATATCGGAAATATTGTTTTAAGAGACCGACGTATCCTTTCAGAAGAAGGTCTTGTGATTGTTGTTGTGAGCATCAATATGAAACAATTCAAGCTTGCAGCTGGGCCGGATATCATTTCCCGCGGGTTCGTCTACATGCGAGAATCAGAAGACCTTATCAAGGAAGCACAAGAGCTCGTAACGACACATTTAAATAAAGTAATGGAACGTAAGACAAGCCAGTGGTCGGAAATTAAAAATGAAATTACCGACACCATCGCACCATTCTTATACGAGCGCACAAAACGCCGCCCGATGGTCTTACCAATCATTATGGAAGTATAAATTAAAATACATTAGCAGGCAAATACCTGCTAATGTATTTTATTGTTCATCAATAATAAGATGTTTTTCAAATCGGTGGATGTCATCATCTCTTCCGATGACAAGCAATATATCCTCAGGTTCAAATATATATTCCGGACTTGGTGAGACATCGATTACCTCGCCTCTTTTAACCGCAACTACATTACAACCGAACTTTGCTCGAATATCAAGCTCAATTAATGATTCTCCAATCATTTTCCTGCCTGTTTTTACTTCGACAATGCTATGATTATCGGATAAATCGAGAAAATCGAGAATGTTATTTGAAATAATATTTTGGGCAATTCTTCTGCCCATATCTCGCTCTGGATGGATGACACGATCCACGCCAAGTTTTCGCAGTATTTTTTCATGATAATCATTTTGTGCTTTTACAGTTATTCGTTCAACATATAAATCTGTTAGGATTACGGTTGTTAATATACTTGCTTGGAGACTTTCCCCAATCGCTACGATCACATGTTCAAAATTATTGATTCCAATTTCTTTTAATGATTCTTCATCGGTTGAGTCAAGGATGACAGCATGGGATGCGATATTTTTGTATTCATTTACCTTTGCTTCGTCAATATCAATTGCGAGAACTTGCTTCCCTTCCTTGCTCAATTCCCGGCAAATACTACCACCGAACCTCCCCAAACCAATCACCGCATAATCCTTACCCATCAGTATCCCTCCAGAACTAGTCATCTTTGTAGACTTATTATAACCTCTACATAAACATTGTACAAAATTGAAAAGTGAAACTTCATTCAGTGGGGTCTCCTTCCCTATTGAATGGTAGTTGAATAGAATCAGGGAGTTACGGACTGTTTAGTCCCCACCTTCATCAATTGGGTTTCTCTCATGTTTAGAGATGGGGAGTATTACAGACCCGTTAATGCGTGATAAACACTCATGCTTTCTGCTGGAGTTCTTTTGTTTCTTTACAAGGAATCAAGCATGGTAAATTGGGATTTGACTAGTTCGTAGTATTTCCCTCGTTTGGCGATAAGCATTTGGTGATTGCCGCTTTCAAGGATTTTTCCGTTTTCCAGGACGAATATCTTGTCAGCCTCCCGAATCGTTGACAGTCGATGAGCGATAATAATGGATGTTCTTCCTCTTAAAAGCAGCTTTAATGCCTCTTGTATTCTCATCTCTGACTCTGTATCGATGCTCGCTGTTGCCTCATCTAAAATAATGATCCGCGGGTTCGCAAGTAATGCTCTTGCAAAGGAAAGTAATTGCCGCTCTCCAGCTGACAGTATGTTCCCCCGCTCTTCCACCTCTGTTCGATAACCGTTAGACAGTCGTTTAATAAAACCATCTGCCCCGACAACTTTTGCTGCTTCTATTACCTCTTTATCCGTTGCGTTCGGTCTTCCGAAGCGAATATTCTCCATTATGGTACCCGAGAAGATAAACGTATCTTGTAAAACAACACTAATCTGTTCACGGATACTTGCGAGTTCGACTTCTTGAAGATTTTTCCCGTCGATCTTAACTGCACCTTTTGTTGGATCGTAAAAGCGACTAATTAAATTGGCAATTGTTGATTTACCACTTCCTGTATGACCTACTAAAGCAATTGTTTCGCCTGCTCGGATGTCGAGTGATACTTCATGAAGAGCAATCCGTTCATCGTCATAAGAAAATTGTACATGATCAAATTGAATATGCCCTTTCATATCCTGAAAGATATACGCATTCTCTTTCTCTTTTACATTCGGCCGTTCATCAAGAAATTCAAATATACGCTCTGAGGAAGCCATCGCCATCAGCAGCTGATTATACATTTGACCTAACCGAGAAATCGGCTCCCAGAACATTCCGGTAAAATAAGCAAAAGCTACGAATGTACCGATCGCAATCCCACCATTATCTTCTCCGAGTATAATCAAATAGGAACCAAAAGCGATAAGAATGATTGTTCCGGCAGCATCACTCATATCGACAAACGGACGGAAAAATGCGCTTTTTTTCGCTGCATCTCTGAAGCTATGAAAGAATCCTTTGTTCACCCCATCAAAAAACTCAGCATTTTCTTCTTCCTGTGAGAATGATTGAGTAATACGCATACCTTGAATGGCTTCATTAAGATGGGAATTCATCCGCGACTGATTTATCCGGACATTTTGCCACGATCTGCGGATATTTCTTCTTAACTTGGTGGAAATATAAAACATGATCGGTAAAACAATTAATACAGCAATCGCTAATTTGGGACTTAAAACAATGAGGATCACCATAATTCCAATTAATGTAATGGAATCCATTAATAGATTGATGATTCCGTTTGTAAATAGTTCTTGCAGCGAGTTAATATCATTTAAAATTCGAACCAGAATCGAACCTGCTGAGCGATTATCGAAAAATCCATGGGATAAACGTTGTACGTGGGAAAATAAATGATGACGTAAATCATAAATGACATTTTGTCCAAGCTGGTTCACCCACTTAACCCGTAACGTATTGGCAAGATAATTTAACATATACAATCCGCCGATAAGCACAACGAGCCATGTCAATAATGTCGTATCCTTATTTAATATCGCAATATCAATGGCAACCTTCCCGACTAAAATCGGCACAGCCAAACGCACGAAAGTTGATACGAGCATTGCGATAACTGCTGCTGGTAAATAACTTTTCGCATAAGGTTTTAAATAAGTTAGAAGCCGCAGCATTTGCTTCCAGTTAAACGGTTTCTCAATAACTTGCTCAACAGTATAGCGAAACCGTGTCAAGTGATTTTTCTTTGTTTTACTTGTAGTTTCCAACCAAAACCCTCCTTCCATTAGTTCACAATTTGCATAATTTCTTCCCGGTCTTGGTATTGAATATCATAAATTCGGCGATATATACCGTTCATTGCAAGTAATTGATCATGGGTGCCACGTTCCCTTATTTCCCCTTCTTCTAATACTAAAATTTCATCAGCATGCTTAATGGAGGAAATGCGGTGAGCGATAATAAAGGAAGTCCTTTCTCTCATTACTTCCTTAAAAGCAGCTTGGATTTTAAACTCTGTTTCCATATCGACCGCGGAAGTAGCATCATCAAGAATCAAGATGCTCGGATTGATACAAAGTGCACGGGCTATCGCGATTCGCTGTTTTTGTCCACCGGATAACCCCATTCCTCTTTCGCCAAGTAATGTGTCATATCCTTTTGGCAAATCCATAATAAAGTCATGCGCTTGAGCGCGTTTTGCAGCATCTACCACCTGTTCGTCACTTATATCCGGCTGCCCATATGCTATATTTTCACGAATTGATGTAGAAAATAAAAAAGGCTCCTGCAAAACAAAACCAATCTGACTCCGTAATGACTTTAATTCAAAATCGGAAACCGGGTGGCCATCGATGAGCACCTTGCCCTGCTCTGCTTCATAAAACCTCGTAATCAATTGGGTAATGCTCGTTTTCCCTGAACCGGTAGCACCAATTAGACCGACGACTTTTCCAGGTGGTGCATCAAAATCAATATGTTTAAGTGCTGTATCATCATCTTCCACATATTGCAGCGAAACATCTTTGAACGTGACATGACCTTTTATGTGCTTGATGATTGGATTTTCCTTTTCCTGTACTTCCTCCTCCCGGTCAAGAATCTCAATTAATCGCTCGCCTGATGCTTTTGCTTGGGAGAACATATTAACAACAAATCCAAGGTTCATAATCGGACTAAGGATATACCAAACTAAACTGAAAAAAGCAACAAGCTCACCAAGCGCTAGTCTGTCATGAATGACAAGATAGCCTCCATATCCTAATAATGAAACGACTGCAATATTGCCGATCAGTTCCATTAACGGGAAATATTTTGCCCATAGTTTAGAGGTGAATAAGTATCGCTTCCGGTAATCATCATTACTGGAAGAAAATCTGCCGATCTCGAATTCTTCCCGTGATAGTGATTTAACTGTATTCATTCCACTAATATTTTCTTGCACCCGCGTATTCAACCTTCCAAAGGACTTCCTGACATTCCTAAATGCTGGATGCACTTGTTTATCAAATTGAAAAACAACGATTCCAAGAAACGGCATAGCAAGCATTGTGACGATGGCAAGCGGAATGGAATAGTAGAACATGACCGTTAAACTGATTCCAATCAGCAGGACAATCCGAATTAATTCCGCGAAACCAGCAGATAAAAAAAAGCGAAACCCTTCAACGTCTGCCGTCATTCTTGACATTATATCTCCGGTTTTTGAATTATCGTAATATTCAAAGGACAATGCTTGTAACTTTCCATACAATGCGTTTCTAAGATGATAAACCGACGTCATTCCGAATAACTCGCTTAAATATTGAAAAGAAAACGTAAAAATTCCTTTAATCACCATGAGACCGAAGAAAATAAGTGAAATATAAAGAATAAGTCCATATCGGTCTTTAAGTACGACTTCATCAATCGTTATTTGCAGAATGATTGGATAAACAACCGTTATACACGTCAGGATAATCAAAAAGAATAACGACCAAAGGAAATAATGCTTATGCGGCCAATAGAATTCTTTCAATCGTTTAAAAGTATCCAATTGTATACCTCCTTCTAAATTGTCAGTATATATTAATATAACGGATACCGAAATAAATAGCTATAACAATTTATTATTTTTTACTAACTTTTTTGGGACATGGGGTCAGAGGCCTCGGTCAGAGGTTTTGTCCCACTTTCTCAATATAACGTGAAACTTCAATCAGTGGGGGTTTTTTCACCCCTCACTGATCGTTAATTGATATTAGCGTCCATTATCTTACGCCTTACTATTCTCGACATGGCCTGAAGGATTGAGATGGGAAATTTACGGACGATTATATCGGGATAAAGACAAATGCCTTTTTATCCAAAAAAAATATCCCCAAATCATGAGGATATTTTTTCAGGCAGTATAGGTTAATGAATTTCATAATACGTATTTAATGCTTCACCATCACCATATGTAGTTGAGTTGGTTCGTTCCCAACTACATATGGTGATGGAAAAGCCGACTTTGGTAATTATGAAATTCATCCAGGTTATTATTTTTTATAATTTTTCATATAAATATCTTTCTTCAATTCCTTCAAAATGGCTCGTCGCGTTAAGATTCCATCAAAGTAACCATCTTCATCCACTACACAAATAAAAGCATGATCAATCAAAGCATTTAAGCCATCTACTAAATTATTGTCCCTTGTCAAACAAGGTATGTCGCAGTTCATAACTTCTTCTACGCGCATCTCCGACAAGTTTTCAATTTCAAAACGTTCCAGGCCAAGAATCTCATTTAAAATGACTGTTTTGCCAACAATACCTACTAATTTATAAGAAGAATCCAGTACGGGTACTGCCGCATAACCAGATTTCACAAGCACGAGTAAGGCGTGCTCCAGCGGATTGTTTAGTTGGACGTGAGCAACCTTTTCGGATGAAATCATTAATTCTCCTACTAGTATATTCTGTAATTCTCTTTCTTGCATGGTACTCAAAAAATTACCCCCTTCTCAAACGATACATCCATATTTTGTTCGGGTTAATTGTTATAATTTGTCCGTAAGCTATCTGCAATTTTAAATACATGTTGGCGCTATCATTTCTTGAGTAATTAATTTTTAATTATCATACGGATTAACTCTTTTACAAAGATGTTTCACTTCCATTATAGCAGATATCATGTTATATTACGAAACTCAAGTCCTAAATAATAAAAGGAGATGAACGAATGATACACTTCGAAGGATGGATAGCAGATGTACAAAAGCATGGTTCAAATTAAATTCAAAAAACTTCATCTTATTAAAGTATATCGTTTTGTAGGAAATATGTCAATGATTTGACTGATAATTTAGATTATAACACGTTCTTCATTTTCTGCCTTTATAAATACGAACCTATTGTTTGCCCATACCACTTTCCTTCTGTACGGCATCTTCACTTCCGTGCTATAATCGGAAAGTATAACGATTTAAACAGGACGGAAGTTTTATTATAGAAAGGTTTGACCCAGATGAATCGACGAGCATTTTTAAAGCGAGCGGCAGGATTCATGTTTACTTTAATTGGTTTAAGCGGTGGAACATTTTTTTACAGCAGAGAAATTGAGCCAGCAAGCTTACATATCCAAGAAGAACCTATTACATCAATTAAAATCCCAGCAACATTCCATAATAAGAAAATCATCCAATTCTCCGATACCCATCTTGGATTTAATTATTCGGTTGAAGACTTAGAAAAGCTTGTCAGCCTGATTAATAAACGAAAGCCAGATATTATCTTGTTTACAGGTGATTTGATCGATAATCCAAAGTATTTGCAAGAGCAGGAACATCAACCTATTATCAATGTGCTCGGAAGCTTAGATGCTCCCTTAGGTAAATATTGGATTTACGGGAATCATGATCATGGCGGTTATGGCACGGATACGATTCTTGACATTATGGAAGCAGCTGATTTTACCTTATTACAAAACAGCCACGTAGAAATCAATTCAGAACAGGATGCATTCATTCTTGCAGGAATTGATGATCTTATGCTCGGTAAACCCGATTTGGAAGCCGCACTAAATCAAGCGAACTCAGAGCTATTTACAATCCTGCTTGCCCATGAACCGGATTTTGCAGATGAAGCGGTAAAGTATCCAGTGGATGTGCAACTTTCAGGCCATAGCCACGGCGGTCAAGTGCGCTTACCTATCATCGGACACCTCTACACTCCCCCTTATGCGGAAAATTATGTAGTTGGTAAATATCTCATTGACAATCGATTGCAACTATTCGTAAATGCAGGCATCGGAACAACCCGTGTCCCCTACCGTTTATTTTGTAAACCTGAAATCCATGAATACACATTAAAAGCCAATTTGTCATAAATGTTTCACAGGAAAGTCATTGGATTCAGCTAAAACCTAAATAAAAGAATGCTATACTAAACATAAGCTTATTTACTTAGAAAGGAAGATTGTCTTACATGAAGCGCCTATTATTTATCTTGGCACTCTCCCTTTTCCTGGCTGGCTGCGGTGAAGCAATCGAAACGAATATGAGTGAAGATATGCTGGATTTCGAGTTCACCACTCAAGATAACGAAACGATGAGCCTGAAGGATTTAGAGGGTGAATATTGGATTGCTGATATGATTTTCACAAACTGTACAACCGTATGTTTACCAATGACTTCCAACATGAAAATGCTCCAGGATCGTTTAGCTGAAGAAGGATATGGCGATCTCAATCTTGTCTCTTTTAGTGTCGACCCTGATTATGATACACCGGAAGTACTCCGGGAATATGGGGAAAGCTATGATGTCGACTTCAGTAATTGGACATTTCTAACGGGTTATGATTTTCAAACGATTAAAGAAATCTCAATCAAATCGTTTAAGAGTTTACTTGCCGAGGCCCCGGAAGGTACAGACCAAGTAACACATGGAACTAGATTTTTCCTGATCAATCCTGAAGGAGAAGTTATTAAATATTACGATGGAGTCCAATCCGAAACGATAGAATCAATTATAAATGATATCAATAAACTAAATGAATAAAACAATTCTTCGAAAAGCATTCAACACGAATGCTTTTTTTCATAAAAAAATAGATCATCATATAACGCTGAACGAAACCTCTTTCTCTAATACGCTGGATCATGAAGCGAAAGTGAATCTACCTTAAATCTCCCATTGCCTAAACCGTTTCTTTAAGGTACGATAGATATAATAGAGATGTTGTAAAGGAGTGAGTTTATGAGTACAGACAGTGATATACACGAAATAGCTCAAGCAATTTTCAGCGTTAACCGCCATGCGAAAACTGCCCCGGAGCCTCAACATTTATATTTCATCAAAAAAGAAGCAATCAATAAATTATTAAAAGAAAAGCGCGCCGAAAGAATCGGGCTTCATTTCTCGGACAGGCCTAAGTACAGCAACCAGCATTCCACATTACTTGTTAAAGTGGCAGATTATTATTTTCACATTCCTCCAACAAAGGAAGACTTCAAAGAATTGGAACATCTCGGTTCCTTAGATAAAAACTACCGAAATCCCCATTCGAAAATGTCACTTTCACAAGCTAAACGAGTTCTTTATCCTTATATCAACTATAAGCCTTCAACTAAACCGAAAAAAAGCCGAACTTATACATCAGCTTACTACACACCCTCATCTCTTGGTAAGATGGAATGGCCGCCAACTAGTAGACACAGGAATTATTAACCCTCTAAAATATTCATCAGTAAAAAGGCGCAAACAGCAACATGGCTGTTTACGCCTTTTTACTGATGAACCGTCTAAATAAATATTTGCACACCAAACTAATGATCAACAAAATCCCATAAATTCCAATAATCTGTAATAAATATGGTAAAAATATAACCGCCTGCATTTCTTTCCTGCCAATAATCAATATAAAAAAGAAAAAATTCAAAAAAGTAATACTTCCTACGAGATATCCGAGTACATATTCTTTTTCCTTGCCCCACTCAATTAGACGTTTCACCAGTATAAATATACATAAGAGCAACAATAAACCCGCCATAATAAAAAGAAAGTCATAATGAAAGAAAATCAATTCGGAAAAGAAACGGTCCATCATGAAACCTCCAACTAAGCAATTTAAATAGCTTTATTGTTCCCATTTAAAAAATTACTATACATCTAAATACTTTACGAATATAATGAAAGTGAGAATGGTAGAAAGAGAGCGATGTTGGTGAATAAAGCATTTATCTATATTCTTATCGGGGCTGCGTTATGGGGGACAATTGGATTTTATGTAAAAAATCTCTATGCATATGGTTTTACTCCAATGGAGGTAGTGACACTCAGAGTATGGACGTCAGCTGTTATTCTCGTCTTATATTTACTGTTCACTGCACCGAAAAGATTGAAATTGCATCAATTAACCGACATCAAATACTTCATTGGCACCGGTATTTTCAGTATTGTATTTTTCAACTATTGCATGTTTACTGCTATCGAAACATCGACAATCCCTGTTGCTACTGCATTACTTTATACAGGTCCGGCATTTGTGACCATTTTTTCTTACCTTTTATTCAAAGAGCCGTTAACACGAATTAAAATCATTGCCCTCTGTATCACATTATTCGGCACGAGTCTTGTCGTTGGTTTAATTCCCTTTGACAAGGAAGCATTTAAATTTGGGAGTGTTGTTTTCGGGATCGGTTCAGCAGTTGGATATGCACTGTATAGCATATTCAGTAAATACGCTTTGAGGAAATATACAACACTACCGATTACGACCTTTACATTTCTAACTGCAGCTATTGCTTTAATCCCCTTCTTTCCTTACAAAGAGAAAGTTATGTTATTAATCAATCAAGAAGTACTCTTTTACGCTTTCGGCTTAGGATTACTCCCTACTGCAGTCGCTTATATCATTTATACACATGGATTAAATCGCACAGAGACTTCAAAAGCTTCTATTCTGACAACGGTAGAACCCGTAGTAGCGACCATGATTGGAATTTTCATTTTCCAAGAAACTTTCTCGTTCATTCAAATGCTAGGAATGGCTTGTATTATCTGTGCTGTGATTGTTGTGCAAGTTTATAGCAGTAATCAAAATAATGTAACCAGGTCACCCAAACTTCGAGCATAAAAAAAACGGGAGTATGTTCACATCCCGTTTTTTTACGCTAATTTATTCATTTGATAAAAGCCCAGAGTCCTGTTCGCGCTGTTTCTTAGCTTTCGCTTCATGCTTCTTCTCCAAACGCATTTCCAGTTGATCGAGGCTATTCTCATCATCAAGCAACTCTCTTATATTTTGGCTTACGAGTTGTTCAAAACTCATACGTTTAGGTCTCATCTTTTGCACTCCTTTACACATACTAATTTCATTATACCCAATTTTCCATGTTCCTAATCGAAATTATTTGAACATTTTAGGAACTTTTATTCGTAATTAACGGAAAATTACTATTTCAATTATATTTTATATCATTTAATGATAATTTTCAAACAAATTACTCTTTTACATCCAATTTCACAAAGTCAATAAAGCTATTTTCAATTGCTTATCCCCAAATAAATAGCTTACAAACGAATATATACTCTTCCATCCTGTAAACTTTTTTAAATAACTTCATTGCTTTTTTTTATTTCAGAATTCGATTCCTCTTTCATTCTTTCGTATTCATTTAGTAGTTGATCCAATTCCTTGCTTATTGTAATGCATTTTTCATGATTAAGCCCATTTTCTTCCGCAGCCTGAATCATTTTTTTGCGTAAAAACTCAATCTGTTTAAGCATCTCTCCAAGCGTATCCATTGAAAGTATAGCACTCCTTTAAAACTGAATTGTAATTCATTAATTGTCGTGAAAAAACTTTGTCGTTTACTGTCGATAATGAAACAAAGATATGCTACTATAAAAAGTGAATTCAAATAGAAAAGGATGGTAGCAATTGGCTACAAAACAAAAATCCGAATGGCTTGAATGGCTAAAAGCCATTATGATCGCTGTCATCATTGCTCTTTTAATCCAAAACTTTGTATTCGCCACTTCGATTGTTGAAGGCGATAGTATGGAACCAACGCTTGAAAACGGTGAAAGGCTCATCTTTAATAAAATAATTTATATCGTCGATGAGCCGAAGCGTGGTGATATTATTATCATTCAGCAAGTAGACAAAAATTATGTCAAACGGGTTATTGCCCTGCCAGGTGAAACGGTTGAAATCAAAAATAGTGAATTATATATTGATGGAGAAAGATACATTGAGACATTTCTGAGCGAAGAAATTAGCAGCAAGACTGGGGAGTTCGGCCCGGTACACGTTCCTCAGGATAGTTATTTTGTGATGGGAGATAACCGCGCGATTAGTAAAGACAGCCGTAACGGCCTCGGATATATTCAGCGCGATGAAATCATTGGGAGGTCAGAACTCATTATTTACCCAATTAGTGAATGGGAGCGAACAAAATAATAAAGTAAACAGGGCAGTCAAGTGTGGCTGCCCTGTTCGATTCATTACTTTTCATTATCCAATAAACAGTAGCCGATGTTAAGGATAAGAATGGCAAAAAGAACAATCGCATAAATCGTTTCCATTCATATGCTCCCCTTTCATAATTTTCATTGGTATTTTTTTCCTGGTGTAACCGTCCATGAAACTCCACTTCAAAACTGTAGGGTCTTCGAGAATGTTTAGGTGGGAAGAAACGTGAGCTAACACCCGGATTTGTTCAGCTAACAATCAGTGGGGAATGAAGAAAAAAACCCACGGATTGAAGTTTCACTTTATATTAAAGCTATGTATCTTATCATCCTCCTTATCATATCAACTTTTTTCTTTTTAATAAAGCATTTATGATAAAATAATATAGATTATTGGAGGTGACACGTGATGTATTATTGCCCAAATTGCGGAACAAAAGTAAAAGAAGAGGAACACTTTTGTTTAAAATGTGGAAAATCTCTACCTGATATCGATTCAAGACTAGAGCCTGCAAGATTCCAGAAATGGTGGATTCTCCCAATTGCTACACTAATTATTGTGATTAGCAGTGTGTTTTTATTCTCCACTTACTTAAATCATCAATCAACAAAAGCGGTCGAATTATATACAGAAGCGGAAAATTCGCTGCTTGATGAAGATTACGAACAAGCAAGTCAATTGCTGCAAAGCTCTCTTGATTACCGGAAGGATTTCAGTCAAGCGCAAGTAGCATTGCAATACACGAATGAAGCGCTGCAAATAGATGAACGACTGAAAAAGACAGATCAGCTCCTCCAAGATAGGAGTTACAACGAGGCATTGGACATTCTCCATGTAACAGAGGATAAATTAAAAACGTATCAAGGGCCTGTTGTCAGTAAACTCGTCGAAAAAATTAATCAAACGCACGCTTCCGTTCTTTTGGAACAGTTAAAAACAAAACTTGAAGACAGTCCTAGTATAGATGAAATTCGTATGCTTATTTGGGAGGCGGAAGAAATAAATCATTCTGAAGCAAACGACATTGTCACACAGTTACGGAATGAACTTGTGGAATATACCTTCTCAACAGCAAGTGAAGCTTTGAATAACAAACAATTCAATGATGCTCAGTTAATTACAGAGGACGGATTAAAATATGCACCAGATGCTGAGAAACTGCAAAGCTTACTTGCAAATATCAATAAAGAAAAAAGTTCTTTCGAAGCTGCAGCACAAGAACGGCTGGAGCAAGCAATGGATACTGCCTATCAAGAACATCAAATGAATGAGAATGATGCGATTGAACTTAATTTTATCGATGTAGAGAATGATGAAGATGGCAGAATTGTAGTTAAAGGAGCGGTCAAGAGTAATGCAACTGTTCCGATTAATTCCATTCTTGTTGAATATACAGTCTCACGGAATGATGAGGAAATCTTGACAAATGAAATATTCGTCTATCCAGATACGCTTTATCCAACCGAACAGGGGAAATTCGAATTTACGCATTTTGATTTAAAAGACAAATCGAGTAATCTGGAAGCTGCAGTTAAAAAAATAACATGGTATACCGATTAATGAATTTCTGGTTTATAATCATCCGAGGTGAGACTTCATGAAACAAAAAAGATATCCCGCTATTTTTATAAGTATTGTTTTTCTGCTTATCGGCATTTTTATTACCTTCAAGCTGTATTCTGACTGGAAAGATACAGAACTTGCTATCAATCAACCATTTGTAAATCACATTGCTGAAAAAAGTGAAAATCTTGACTTGAAAACAATTATCCACGAAGCTGAAAAAAGCGTGATTCAAATCGAAGGACATAATGAATATAGTACGATTACCGGTTCCGGATTTTTATATAATAGTAAAGGCGACATTATTACGAATGCCCACGTCATCCAAGACGCAGACGCGATTTATGTCCGAACATCAAATGCAAGATTCTATCCTGCTGCTGTCATTGGAATAAGTGAAGATACTGATATTGCAGTCATCCGTGTGCCGCAATTAGCCAATCGTGACCCTCTCCCTCTTTCTGATGAACTAGCAGAGATTGGAGATGAAATCATCGCACTCGGTAGCCCGCACGGCTTTCAAAACACTGTTACATTAGGGATTATTTCTGGGACAGAAAGAGACTTAGATGTTGATGGTTATCATTATGCCAATGCCTACCAGATTTCCGCATCGATCACTCATGGTAATAGCGGCGGCCCTCTCATTAAAAGGGAAACGGGTGAGATTATTGGCATCAACTCCGTTGGGATGGATGATGGAATGTTCGGATTCAGTATCCCAATAAATGAAGTGATTGACATCGCTAAGAAATGGTCTAATGAAGCTGTGAATGAAGATTTGAAATTTGCTAGTATCACAGACATCATGAGTAACATAAATATGGAACAAGGGCTGCAGGATGCGAATTACTTAACCGAATATTTTTGGGATAGTATTGGCATCCGTGATTATATTAGTGCTTACTCACTCTTAGGCAGCACCCTGCAACAGAGCACTTCCTATGCAGATTTCAGAAACCAATATATCTATATCATTGACTTAAGAATAACAGATTCAGAAAGTGAAGTATTAGACCATAATCAAATTGAAACAACGGTTGAAGTTGACGTTATGGAAAGGGACAGCAATCAAGATGACGAAAAAGAAAAAACGACTTCCCAACAATTTGAATTTATCTTTGCATATGAAAATGATCAATTAAAAATTGTAAAAATCACCGATACAACGGATTAGAGGTTTTTTGTGAATTGCTCCTTGTCCTTTTCTGTGCTAACGTCTATACGTTTTTTGGTTTCCTGCATATAGTAACACTGTAGATGTGGGAGGTGAAAGTTATGGGCTACGGATTCGGTGGCGGTGGCTACGGTTGTGGCGGCTACGGCGGCGGAGGCTATGGCGGTGGCTATGGCGGCAACTTCGCTTTAATCGTGGTACTTTTTATTTTGCTAATTATCGTCGGAGCAGCATTTTACTTCTAAAACACGAATAATAGCTTGTGCATTCCCCACCCAATGCACAAGCTATTTTTGTTTTTCTAATAATACTTAGGAAATAACTTAGTAGCAGTCCAGACACCTCGAGACTCCCGCGGAAGGCCGGCTAAGAACGGTCACGTCCTGTGACCAATACCCTCACTGAATGAAGTTTCACTTTATGAATCGATTAACCGATGATCATTCTTTCCTTAGGATAGCGGACATTACTCGGGTTGACACGCGGACGAAAGATGAGTAAGAACGTGATAATACCGACTCTTCCGATAAACATAAGAAGCATGAGCAAGATTTTACTGAGAATACTCAAATCCGCCGTAATGCCCATTGAAAGTCCAACCGTACCAAATGCCGAGGTGACTTCAAATAAAATCTGTGTCAACGAAAAATCCTCGACAACCGAAACGAGCAAGACCGAAGCAAACATGATGAAAAGTGCAACTAGGGTAATTGTTACAGCTTTCCTCAAATCTTCTTCGTGAATTTCTCTGTTAAAAATCCGTACCTGCTTCTTCCCGCTAATATACGTTAAGATAAATAACATCACAAGTGCAAAAGTTGTCGTTCGAATCCCTCCGCCCGCACTACTCGGTGAGGCACCTACAAACATAAGAAATGACATAAAGAGCTGATTCGCGTCTGTTAGCTTGCTTACGTCTAGTGTCGCAAGTCCGCCACTTCTCGTTGTTACAGATTGGAAAACTGCATAGAAGAATGACTCATGCCAGACAACTCCTTTGAAAAATCCATTAATGTCCAACAGATATATTCCAATCGCTCCTATAAGAATCAATGCAAAGAAAGTCGCAACGGTCACTTTAAAAAATAAAGTAAAGCGATACGTCCTGTTTTTCTTCCTTTTTCCTAGCAAAAACTCTTTACATTCAATTAAAACAGGGAAACCAACCGCTCCAAAAATGATTAAAAACATAACTGCCCCTTGAATAAAATAATCACCACGAAACGGAATCATTGATAAACCTGTCAAATCAAAGCCTGCATTCGATATAGCCGTAATCGTTGTAAAATAACCATGAAAGAAGGCCTCTGCTACAGAATCATAATACGTTAAATAGTAAAAACCTAAAATAATGACAAAAAGCAGTTCAACAAACAAGATTAGAATAATAATTTGCTTAATTAAACGAACCATTCCTTTAAAACTTGTCTGATTCTGATCCGTCATAATTAATCTTCTTTCAATCAAGCCAATTTTTTTTCCGATTATCAGCCAGATCAACGTACTGATCGCCATTACACCGACTGCTCCGAGGTGTAAAATTATTGTCAGGAGAATAACTCCTGTTGTGCTGAATGTATCAACAATTGAAATTGTGCTTAACCCCGTAACACTTAACGCACTAACGGCTGTAAATAAAAGATCAATAAATGAAATGGATGCATTTTCTTTATATGCCACTGGCAAGGCTAGAAGCACAGTCGAGAAAATGACTGCAACAATATAAAAAAGCAGTAGCAATTGTACTGGTGTTAATCGATTCAACCATATTAATTTACCATCACGTATATTCATTGCTGGGATACTCCTATGACTTCAATTTTTAAAGATTTTCTTTAAACTTATTCAGCAAATCCTCTCCTCTATTTCCTTCTGTCACTAATTTCTCTAAAACCTTCTCTATTTTTTCTGTTTTTTGATCCACCATGGTGCCGAGTAATAATACATTTATATTATCACCAATTGGATTGATATCGATAATCGATGTAATACAAGTTGCCAATTCATTCGACTCTGTTGTAATTTTGACATGAATAATTAATTCCGAATTATTTTCCTTTAATGCTGTGAAGTAATCAAGCAGTTCAGGATTCGTATATGCTTCAATCAACCAACGATTTTCTACATCTTCCCGATTGATAATCAATCCATCCAATAATGGGATATGTACTGTTTTATAAGCGTCTGTATCGAATTCTACAATCTGCAATTGTTTTAATTTAAAAGTTTTCACCCTAATGCCCCCTTGATTTCATTATATTGAAGTGTATCAAAAATGCTAGCAGATGGGAATAAAACTTAACAAACAATTCAAGTGCAAAGCAACTGCATGTTTACGAAAAGTAGTGTACAATTGGATTGTAAAAATACAACTAGGGAGCGGTTATGATGCGAATGGTTCTCTCTGTCGTCTTCATTGTAATTTTTTTATCAGCTTGTTCGGAAAACGATACGCTCTCTCCTATTCATAAAGCTGACCTGGATCTGGAACCGCTGGAAACCTCCGCTGCAAAAAAATCGGAACCATTAGACCAGGATCCTGAAGATATAGAAGAATATGTGGAATTTACAATTGATGAGGAAATCATTTCTCTTTCCATCCGTGATATTCCTATCCTTCATCAATTTCTTCAGGTCCAGAAAAAACCACAGCAAGCTATCTCGGACATGGAGCTGAAGAAGTACGTTTTAGGAATGGAAGAATTCTTTATTTTGTGCTTTTCTTGTTACGATAAGCAATGTTCCTATCTTCTCTTACATCCTGACCAAAATAAGTCCGCATTTTTAGTTGCAGATATGGCTTCCTATGTAAACCATACATTCTCCCCTGACGCAACAAAGGTCGCTTTTCATTTTAACCGGCCTGGAGAAGCACATTTGGTTCCAAGTCATGTTATTGTGTTTGATCTTAAGGAATGGACAGCTGTTACCATGAGAAATGAAGGGGATGAAGCTTTCGGACTCGGCTTTACATGGCCGATTTTTTCTATTGAATGGTCGGATGATTCATCACTGGCAATTGATTTTCCCGACCTGAACGAACCGACTGAAGAAGCGTTGGATGCTTGGACCACGCTTGAGGAACCACCATTTATTACCGAAACGTACCATTTAAATCTACAATAATTTTAAGATAAAGGAGATCATCTAATGAACGAAACAATTAAACTACTCCATAACCATCGTTCTATTCGAAAATTCACTCCCGAAAAGTTGACGAAAGAGGAAGTAAGAACAATCGTAGAAGCTGGTCAACGAGCCTCCACGTCGAGTAATGTCATGGCGTACTCCATCATCGGGATAACGGATGAAAATATAAAAAAAGAGCTTAGAAAAGTATCCGGCCAACCCTACGTAGAAAATAATGGCTACCTATTTGTTATTTGTGCTGATCTTAGCCGGATTGCTAACTTGGATTCTGATGCAGTTCATGAAAATGTTAAACAGAATTTGGAAAGCACTGAGCAATTCATCGTTGCCACGGTAGATGGTGCATTAGTGACACAAAACATGGTTATCGCGGCGGAAGCCTTAGGGTTTGGCGCATGTTACCTTGGGAGCTTGCGAAATGATATTAACCGGGTAGACGAACTCTTAAAGCTTCCGGAATATGTTATCCCATTGTTCGGTCTTGCGGTTGGTCACCCAGATCATGAGCCAAACCTTAAGCCGCGTCTGCCATTTGAAGCTGTCTTCCATGAGAATACATACCAGCAAGCAACACATAAACATGTAGAGAGTTATGATAGAACGATTTCAGATTATTACCAAGCTCGCGATTCCAATTTGAAAGATGATAACTGGTCAAAGCAAATGCTCCGGAAATATAAAATTCCAACCCGTATAGACGTAGCAGCATACGTACAAAGTAAAAATATAAATAAACAGTAAACATCAGGTTACCTCCTGATGTTTTTTCTTCTTCTCTAACTCGATAGGAAGTAAATTCCAAGTATATTTCCTCCTGTTTTCCCAATGCTATAAACTGTAATTTCAAGAATATAAGCCCTTGCAGAAAGGTGTGAAACGAATACAATGGGACGTTATGTAATTGTAATTTCCTTTCTTCTCTTACTTGTGCTGAATGCTTGTGCAACGAACAATACCGGCCAATCAGCAAATGAAACAAATCCATCCATCCTGCGCACATCTACCAACTATAATCAAGAACCAAGTGAGCATGCAAAAGAACTTATTGAACAGGAACATGAAATCAATGAAGTTATTGCAATCAATAATGACGACGTAATCGTCATTGCAATTGATCCGAAACAGCATGACCGTCTGCAATTGAAGAAATTAGAAAAGAACTTAAAAGACAGTGTCGAATCCTCCTTCCATAAGCACAAAATTGAACTATCGACGGATCAGAAAATAGTTCTCGAATTAAGAAAGCTTGAAGAACGAATAACGAATGGTACTTTGTCCAGAGCTGACTTAAAGAAAGAGCTTGAAAGAATCCGGAAGTTATCCAAAGAACAGACATAAGAAATGAGGTTTTTTTCCGATGGCAGATCAAAAGAATAAAGCAAAACAGTATCAATCCTTTGAAGATAAACGGGAAACGAAGCGGCCAATCTTACTTAATTGTGTAAAAGCTTTTCTTGTTGGAGGTTTTATCTGTTTAATTGGACAAGTGATCACCACCTTTTATATTTATTACTTCGATTTCACCGAACAAACTGCAGGGAATCCGACAACTGCAACACTTATTTTTATTACGATGATCCTGACAGGCTTTGGCCTTTATAATCGACTTGGTCAATTTGCCGGTGCTGGGTCAGCTGTTCCTGTTACCGGTTTCGGGAACGCCGTCATTTCTGCAGCAATGGAGCACCGGACAGAAGGATTCATTCTTGGAGTTGGAACAAATATGTTTAAACTTGCCGGCCCCGTGATCGTATATGGTGTATTTGCCGCATTTGTAATTGCGTTAATCAAAACGATTTTCCTGCAATTAGGAGGCTTATAAAATGTTACAAGGAAAGCAGACATGGGAATTTCAAAATCGTCCGGTCATTCTCTCTACCGGCATAACCGGTGGCCCTTTCGAAGCGGAAGGACCTCTGCGAAGTGATTTCGATTATTTATTCGATGATGGCTGGCTGAAGGAGAAAACCTTTGAAAAAGCTCAGCAGCGCCTGATGGAAGAGGCAGTTGAAATAGCCCTTCAGAAAAGTCCAGTTGAAAAAGAACAGGTAAACTTCTTCATAAGCGGAGATTTAATTAATCAAATTACACCTACTACCTTTAGCGCTAAGACACTTGCTATGCCTTACATTGGCTTATTCGGCGCTTGCGCTACATCTACAGAAGGGCTCGCTTTATCTGCTGCTTTACTTGATGGCGGATTTGCCGATTTTATCGTGAGTGGCTCTGCTAGTCACCATGCTGCAGCGGAGAAGCAATTCCGCTACCCGAATGATTATGGCGGCCAAAAACCTCCGACTGCCCAGTGGACAGTTACCGGTGCTGGCTGTGCAATTATCGGCAAGCAGGGGCATGGTCCAGCTATAACTTCTGCAACAATTGGAAAAGTTGTAGACATGGGGATTACTGATCCTTTTAATATGGGAGGAGCGATGGCACCTGCTGCAGTGGAGACGATTCAAACACATTTCAAGGAAAGAAATGTAGACGAAAATTATTATGACCTGATTATAACCGGAGATCTAGGAAAAATCGGGAGAAAAACTTCCTTTGATTTATTAAAACAACAAGGAATTCAGTTGGAAGATAAGCAATATGTGGATTGTGGCATGACGATTTACGGTCCAGATCAACCTGTTCAATCAGGTGCAAGCGGAACAGCATGTTCAGCGATCGTCATGTACGGGCATTTCCTGAAACGGATGATTCAAGGTGAGTTCAAACGGATGTTACTTGTAGCTACTGGTTCTTTGCATTCACCACTAAGTGTTCAACAAAAAGATTCCATCCCTGCTATTGCACATGCAGTCTCAATTGAAATGGAGTGACTAGTTCATGGTATTTTTCTGGGCATTTGTTATTGGTGGCCTTATTTGTGTAATTGGACAAATCATGTTCGATGTATTCAAACTCAGTCCCGCTCACACCCTGACCATTCTCGTCATCTCAGGTGCTATCCTTGATGGGTTTGGTCTATATGAACCGTTAATTGATTTTGCTGGAGCAGGAGCGACAGTTCCGATTACAAGCTTTGGAAACTCATTAGTCCACGGGGCATTAGCTGAAGCTGAGAAACACGGATTGATTGGCGTCGTTACCGGCATGTTTGAAGTAACGAGCGCTGGTATTTCAGCCGCAATTATTTTCGGTGTGCTTGGTGCTATTCTCTTTAAGCCAAAAGCATAGTATTTTTAGCGATGCAGATCTTTCACTCATGTTATAATAAGAAATTATAATAAGAGGAGAAAGTTAATGCAGAAAAGAACGGTAACAACCATACTCACAGTCCTAATACTCGCTGTTATTTATTTCTTTTTCCAAGAAGATGAAGAGGCTAATGCTACATTCTTGCGAGTGGTAGATGGAGACACGTTCCTAGCCGAAATTGACGGTGAAGAAGAATATGTCCGCTTACTGCTTGTTGATACTCCCGAACTGGATCACAAAGCAGGAAACCATCAGCCCTTTGCAGAAGAGGCGAGTGCACGGATGGCGGATTCCTTTGACAAATTTGATCCAATCTTTTTAGAATACGGGACAGATGAACGTGATCGCTATGACCGAGTATTAGCCTATCTTTACACAAAAGATGATGAGCTATTCAATGAGCTTTTAATTAAGGAAGGATTAGCAAGAGTCGCCTATGTTTTCCCACCAAATGATAAATATGCTTCTGATTTTTATAAAGCTGAGTCAGAAGCTCGAAATAAAAAAATCGGTGTTTGGAGTATCTCTAATTATGTTACAAACAGAGGCTTTCAAATACAGTAAAAAATAGGACTAGGAAAAACTCCCAGTCCTATTTTTTATTCTGTTAATAAAGCGATTTTACCAAACTGGCTGTTCTCCTCCAGGTGGTCGAATGCTTGCTGGGCGTCATCAAATGCAAAGGTTTTATCCATAACTGGTCTTATTTCATGTTTCTCCATATGGGCTAGTAACTGTTGAAGTTCTTCACGACTTCCCATCGTGGAGCCAAACAGTTTATATTGACCATAGAAGAAGGTCCGTAAGTTAAGATCTGCCTGATCTCCTGCTGTTGCTCCGTAAATAACAATTCTTCCGCCTTGTTTCAATACGTCCAACGAACGATTAAAGGTCGCTGCACCTACACTATCGATCACAAGATCAATCTGCTCGTTCTTCAACTCTTCCTTCCAGTCACTTTGCGTTCCAATCGCAAGATCCGCCCCAATCTCTTCTGCTTGTTTCAACTTTTCAGCACTTCTCGAAGTAACAATCACACGAGCTCCAAGACTTTTTGCAAATTGGATGATATACGTGTTTACGCCACTGCTTGCTCCAGGTATAAAGACTGTTTCCCCTGCTTTAATATCTCCTTTTGTCACTAAGGCACGGTAGCCTGTCAAGGCAGCAAGTGCAAGAACGCCAGCTTCTTCCCATGTTAAGTAATCCGGTTTCTTTTCCGCTTGTTCTTCATTGATAACAATTTTTTCAGCAAATGTACCATGATCTGGCATGCCAAGGATATCGAATCCCTTTGGAGGTGCGTCACTATTTTCGTGCCAGTTTAGTGACGGGTTGATGATGACTTCATCGCCTTCTTTAAAACGAGTAACAGCTGCTCCTACTGATTCAACGATCCCTGCGCCGTCAGAACCGAGGATGAGTGCTTCTTTATCGCTGCCTCTGCGGTTCGGTATATAGAGGTCTCTCCTGTTCAGACCCGCTGTTTTTAACTTAACGACTATTTCATTACTCTGTGGTTTTGGTTCTGGCATACTTTTTAGTTTCAATTCTCCATATTCTAAAACAAACGCCTTCATACCCACTTCCCCTTTCATATGTACTTTTATATTTATTCAGACAATTATCTTCTATTATCGGCGACTTTGAGCGAATTATCAACCAGAACGAATTGATTCCTATTTATCATATTGCAGCCGGAAAGAATTATGTATTCACTATGAAACAGTTAATTTAAAAAAGAGGCTGGGACATAACTAGCCAAAAATAATAAAAAAAGAATCCAAGTCATTAAAATGCGGCTTGGATTCATTTTTGATAGAAATTTATCATCGTTATTTATTTTTTTGGAGTTTTTGGCGGTGAACTTCCTCAAGTTTACCGCCATTAATGCAAAGGCTAATTCATTTGTCGCCTTTTGTTTTCCTCGAACGGAAAA